>JANMTS010000023.1:0-12249 GCA_031390755.1 Holophagales bacterium | reverse complement strand
CCCCCTGCGCAGTCCTATGATGGCTGCAAGGGATTAACGGGCTCGAGGCCCAGAGAGGAGACTGGCCATGGAAAATCTTAGCAGTGTCGCGACGAAGTTGGTCTGTGGTCTGGATTTGGGAGACAAGCACAGCCACCTGTGTGTCTGCTTGGCAGACGGCGAGGTCGTTGAACGAGCCAAGGTGGCCACGACCACGCCCGCGCTGAGCCGTCGGTTCCAAAGATGTGCTGCCATGCTTGTCGTCCTTGAGACCGGAACCCATTCTCCTTGGGTGTCTCGCCTGTTGAGCCAGTGGGGCCACGAGGTCATCGTGGCCAATCCCCGCAAGGTCAGGCTCATCGGCAACAGCCGACGCAAGAACGACCGTGTCGACGCGCAGAGCCTGGCCGATCTGGCCAGCGTTCGTCCGCGCTTGCTGTATCCGATTCAACACATCTCGGCTCAGGCTCAGCAGGATCGAGCCGTGCTTCGAACCCGCGACGCCTTGGTGCGGGTTCGCGCCAGCCTTATCACTACTGTGCGTGGACTGGTCAAGGCTACAGGCGAACGGATTGACAGTTGTTCGGCTGAGGCCTTTGCGAGCAAAGCCCAGACCTCGCTGCCTGACAGCTTGGCTCCGGCGGTGATGCCTCTTCTCGAGCAGCTTGCCGCGATGAGCACGACGATTCGTGCCTATGACAAACAGGTCAAGGAGCTGCTGCGTACGCGCTACCCGCAAGCCGCTGTGCTGCAGCAGATCCGCGGAGTCGGGCCGATCACCGCTCTGGCCTTCGTGCTGTGCCTTGGCGACGATCCTGCGCGCTTCGGCAAAAGCCGGCAGGTGGGGGCTTACTTTGGCCTCGTGCCTGCGCAACGCGACTCCGGACAGTCCTCCCCACAACTGGGAATCAGCAAGCAAGGCAATCCTTTCGTGCGTCGTCTGCTCGTGCAATGTGCTCAGTACATCCTCGGACCGTTCGGGGAGGATTCGGATCTGCGCCGCTTCGGCCAGCGCCTTGCAGGCAGCAGCAAGAACGCCAAGAAACGAGCCATCGTCGCGGTCGCCAGAAAGCTCAGTGTCGTCCTGCACCGGCTCCTGGTGACTCAGCATGCGTACCTGCCCCTGCAAGGCGAGCCCGTAAACCAGCTGTCGGCAGCGGCCTGATCCATGGAACAAGTGGGAGGTGGCTTGAGACGAGCTGTTCGCCGGGTCCTGGTGACTGCGCTGGCCCCCTGGGTCCACTGCCCGTATGGCAGCAAGGCCGCGGTTGAGAGATTGCAGCACCAGACCCTCCGGACACCAAGCAAGCACCGAGCCGAACAGGCTCTGAGTGCGAATGGAAGCGCGGCAGTCTTCAGCTCGTCTCATGCCCCCTCCCGCAATGAACCAGGAGAGGGCCGCGCCCCGGCCCGCCGGGGACATGAATCAACGTGGCCTTCTCATGGAAGGGGGCCAGGGGGTGAGGACTCGAAGCGATCCGTCCCCCGTCACTCCCACTTGATATCCGGCATCCGCAGCCGCTCGACTTCCTTCCCCTCCCCGACGACCGTGGTCTGGAGGATCTCCTCCACGTCCTCGACCGTCACCTTGGCGTACCCGTGGTTCCACGGCCAGACCGAGACCGCGATCCCCTGGCTGCAATGCTTGAGGCAGCCGGTGCGGGTCACCATGACCTGCTCGCGGAGGCCGAGCTCCTTCACGCGGTCCTTGAATTGGTTGTAGACCTCCATCGAGCCGCGGAGACCGCAGCTCGGCTTGGGGCTTTCGGGGGGGCGCTCGTTCGTGCAGATGAGGATCTGGACCTGTGGCTTGGGCATGTCCCGGATTTTAGCGGATCGATTCGCGGATAGAATGGCCGCCGGCCCATGGTCCACCGTCCTGCCCTCGCCCTGCTGGTGCTCGCTGCGCTGGCGTCCCTGCTCGGCTCCTGCCTGGGCTCGCCCTGGTTTGCGGCTCTGGGCGGCGTGATTTTTCCGGTCGCGCTCATGGCCCTCGGCGCGGCGCGCGGCGGCAAGCTCGGCCCGCTCCGGCTGCCGATCGTCCTGACCGGGCTCGTCCTGCTCGGCGTCTTCGCGGCCCTGCTCGCCCTCCCGGAAGGCGGTCCTGATACGGGGCCGCTCCCCCTGGGCACGCTGCTCCTGCTCTTCGTGCTGATCCCGGTGCCGTTCCTGGTGCTGAGCTGGGCCTACGCCGCGACCTTCGACAGCTGGTTCCTGCGGGACGAGGATCTGGACGGTATCCGCCGCCAGCGCCGCCAGCGCCGCCAGCGCCGCCAGCGCCGCTGGCGCGAGAGGGGAGACTGACGTGCCGCTGCTCGACCGGCCGCTCGTCGTGGCGGCCGTGCTCGCCTACCTGGCGATCTCGATGGCGATCGGCGTCTGGTCGCTGCGGCGGACGAAGAGCTCCCGGGACTTCTGGATCGCCGGCCAGGGGCTCGGCGTCGTGGTCACCGGCATCGCCACCATGGCCGCGGCCTTCAGCGGCTTCGTCTTCGTGGGCGGCCCGGGGCTGACCTACCGGATCGGCCTCTCCTCGCTCTTCATCAACGTCTCGATCGGCTTCACCGCCGCGCTCCTCGGCTGGGCGCTGGCCAAGCGGCTCCGGCTGCTCGCCGAGGTGAGGGACGTCTACACCGTGCCGGACGCCATCCTCTGCCGCTACCGCAGCCGGACGGCCTCGGGCGCCGCCGCCGTGGCCGTGCTGATCGGCTCGGTCGGCTATCTCGGCGCGCAGCTCCTGGCGCTCGGGACGGTTCTCGCCGCGGCGCTGGGCCTGGAAAACTGGGGTCTCGCGGTTCTCCTGGGCACGGCCGTCCTTCTCTTCTACAGCACCGCGGGCGGCATGGTGGCCGGCATCTGGACCGACGTGTTCCAGGGCGCGCTCATGCTGCTGGGAGCGGTCGGGGTCTTTCTCTATGCGATGAAGGCCGGCGGCGGTCTTTCAGAGATCACCCGCAGCATCTCCCAGTCCGAGTCCTTCGGCCGGCAGTTCCTGGAGCCGTTCGGCTCGACGCCCGTGCTCACGCCGCTGTGTTTCTTCTTCGTCTTCGGGATCGGCGTGCTCGGCCAGCCGCACATGCTGCACAAGTTCTTCATGCTGAAGGACCCGCGCCGGCTCAAGTGGCTGCCGCTCGTGCTGGGAGGCTCGCAGATCGTCTGCCTGCTCATCTGGCTCGGGCTCGGCCTGGCCGTGCCCGCGCTCGTGGCCCAGGGGAAGATGCCGCCGCTCCAGAACCCGGACGACGCGGCGCCGCTATTCCTGCTCAACTTCACCCCCGAGCTGCTGGCAGGCCTTGCGGTGGCGGCGATCCTCTCGGCCATCATGTCCACGGCCGACTCCTTCACCAACCTGGGAGCCGCGGCCCTGGTCCGCGATCTTCCGAAGGCGCTGGGCCGGACGGTGGAGAAGGAGCTGCTCTGGGGACGCATCGCCACGGTCGGCGTTACCATGGCCGCAGCCGTGACCGCCTATCTGTACGACGACCTGATCGCGCTCCTCGGGACGTTCTCGTTCGGAACGTTCGGGGCCGCCCTCGCGCCGGCCCTCGCCGTCGGGCTCAACTGGAAGCGCGTCACCGCCAAGGCCGCGACCGCCTCCATCGTGACCGGCACGGCGGTCAACCTGGTCCTGGAGTTCCTCGGCCGGCAGACCTATTTCCCGTCCCTGCCCAAGCCGCCGCTTCCGCCGGGAGTCCTCCCCACGGCCGTCTCCCTGGCCGCCTCCTTCGCGGTGCTCCTGCTGGTGACCTGGTGGACCCGGGAAGAGACTCTCGACGAGGACGTCGAGGCGGTCATGGAGGCCTGATGCCCGGGGTTCGCTTCCTCGTCAACCCCAAGGCCGGCCGCGGGCTGGGCTCGGCGAGCTTCACGGAGCTGCGGACGCTCGCCTCCAGGGCCGGAGCCGGCTTCGTGGTGAGCCGCAAGGTGGAGGATCTGGCCGAGCAGGCCCGGCGCGCCGCAGCCGACGGCATCGAGCGCCTGCTCGTGGCGGGAGGCGACGGCACCCAGCATCACGCGCTCCAGGGGCTCGCGGGCACGGACTGCGCTTTGGGGGTGATCCCGGTCGGCACCGGCAACGATCTCGCCGGAACGCTGAGAGTCCCGCCCGACCTCGCCGCCGCCGTCCGCCGGAACCTCGAAAACCCGATCCGGCCGATCGACCTGATCCGGGTGGGGGAGACCTACAGCGTCAGCTATCTCGGCGTGGGGTTCGACTCCGAGGTCACCCGCTTCGCGAACGAGCTGAAGATCCTGCGGGGCCCGCTGGTCTATCCCTACTCGGTCATCCACACCCTCGCCACCTTCCAGCCGCCCGGCATGCGGGTCGTCCACGACGAAGGCGTCTTCGAGGGCCGGGTCATGTTCGTCAACCTCTCCAACCTCCCCCGCTTCGGAGGGGGGATGAAGATCGCGCCCCAGGCGCAGATCGACGACGGCGTCCTGGATCTGGTGATCGTGAAGGAGATCTCCCGCCGCACCCTGCTCTCCGTCTTCCCCAAGGTCTACATCGGCAAACACGTGGGCCACCCGGCCGTGGTGTTCGTCCGCACCCGGAAGGTGGAATTCACGATCGACCGGCCGATGATGCTCTACGGAGGAGGCGAGCCGGTCCAGCCCATGCTCCCAGGCGAACCTGTAGCCGCCGAGGTCGTTCCCGGTGGGTTGCGGGTGGTGGGTTAGGCCCAGCGCGCGAAGACCAGACGGGCTCGGCGATCAAGGCGCTCCTTGGGCTCGCCCCGAAGACCGCCCGCGGCGCGACCGTCAACGGCACCGGCGCCCTGGTGATGCGCGCCGAACGGGTCGTGACCGCAACCGCCGCCACGGAGTCACAGCCCTGAGCCCCGCAGGGTGGGTTGCCTGGCCCGGGGATCACCCGCTGGCCGCCGCAGTTGACCTCGCGGGCCGGGTACGCAACAATCCAGCCGTGCCTTTGCGCAGACTTCTTGCCGCTGCTCTCCTCCTGGTCGTCACCGTCGTCACGGCTGCGATGCCTCAGTGGCTCGGGCTTGGAGCGCACGTTCTCGAACACAGCGAGGAAAGCGCAGCCGACCACGTGGCTGGTCTGGCCCAGGCTCTAATCCATGGCCATGAGCACGGGGAAGGCGTTCCGGAGCATGAGCACCGGCTCCTTTCAGCGCCCTCCATGCAGTCGATACCGCCACGGGATCTCCAAGCGCTTACGGCCGTCTTCTTGGCATCCCTCAGCGTCGAAAGCCTTGTGCCCCCCGGCTTGCGGCCCTCCTGGCAAGGAGCGGACAGTACCGGGTTCCCCGGCTCCGGCCCGCCGCGCCTCCAGCTCCTCTGTACCCTCCTGATTTGATCTCCGCCTCCTAGCAGCACTCGGCTTTTCGCGTCCTGGATCGTCGCGATGCCTTTGGCGTCGTGCATCCCTGCTGTTCCGAGCTTGCGAAATGGAGGCGCCATGCTACGCGCACGCATCGTTCTGTGTTTTCTCCTCTCGCCGTTGGCGTTGATGGGGCAAGAGGCCCCGGCGCTGACCGAGCAGGAGCTGTTGGCTGCTGTCACCGAATCCCATCCGGCCGCGGTGGCGCTCGCCGGTGAGCGCGAGCTCGCCGCCGCCGAGGCGGTTCGTGCCGCTCTGCTGCCCAATCCCACGGTTGAGGCCAGTCTCGAAGAGCCGAACGGCGCAGCGAGGGAGACGAGCGCCGGGTTGACCTGGACCCCGCCGCTCGATGGCCGCCGCGCCCTGCGCCGCGAGGCTGCGGAGAGAGGGTTGGCCGCGGCCGAGAGCCGTCTTGAAGCGGCCCGTTTCCGTCTCCGCCTCGACCTGCGGGCCCTCTATGCGAGGTGGGCCTTCGCCTGGGAGCGTCGCGAGCTGCTCGCCGCCCACCTTGCTCGCGTCGGCGAGTTGGCGGAGAAGGCCCGCGCCCGGGCGCAGGCCGGGGAGATCCCGGGCCTTGCCGCACGCCGATTCACCCTGGAGGAAGCCCAGGCGCGGGCCGATCTCGGCCGAGCCCAAGCCAACCTGGCAGCCGCGCGGGCCGCCGTGGCGGCGTGGTATCCGGCGATGGTAGGGCTGGCAGGGATGGCTCCCGATGCCCGGCCGGCCGCGCTGCCTCTGCCCCCGGCCGCAAAGGCGGTTGCGGACCTTGCTTTTCGGGCCGACCTCGCGGCTCGCGAGCGGGAGATCGAGCGTGCCGAGGCGTTGCGCCGGCTGAGCGCCCGAATCTTCGAAGCGCCTGCGCTGGGGCTCGGCTGGAAGCGCATTGAGGATCGGTCTTCCTCGGCCTCGGGTCCAGTCATTTCCGCAGGCTGGACGGTGCCGATCTTCGACCGGCGCCAAGCCGACCGGCGGGAGGCGGAAGCCCGCCTTTCCATCGCCCGTGCCGACCTCGAGCTGGCCCGGGACAGGGCGCAGGCGGAAAGGGCGGGTGCGCTCGCCGCGTTCGACCAGCTCCGGGCCACTGCGGCCGAGGCCGACCGGGCTGCAGCCGAGACCGGCGATCTACTCGCCGGAGCCGCAGCTGCCTATCAGCTCGGCGAGTCCGGGTTGACCGACCTTATCGACACTCTCCGCGCCGCGCTCGCGGCCCGGATCACCGCCCTGGAGGTCCGGGAAGCCACCCTGGACGCGCAACGTGACCTGGAGGCTGCCACGGGGCGGCCCCTGACCGGAGAACTGCCATGAGCCGCTGCCTGCTCTTCTTGTTTTCGTCGCTCCTCCTGATCACTCTTTCCGCCTGTGGCGAGCCTGCTTCGGCGCCGGAGAACGCCACGAACGCCGCGAACGCTGAGGAGGCCGAGTCCTGGGCCGTGACCGCCTGGAGCGAGCACTACGAGCTGTTCGCGGAGACCGACCCTCTGATCGCCGGCCGCGAGGCTCCCTCGCACGCTCACTTCACCTATCTCCCGGACTTCTCGGCCTTGAACGAGGGCTCGGTCACAGGAATTCTGCGCGCGCCGGACGGAAGCGAGGAGACCTTCCTCACACCCAAGCCGTTGCGCGCCGGGATCTTCAACGTTGTCTTCAAGCCCGCACGCGAGGGGACGTTCGACCTCGTCTTCCGGGTCAAGAACGGAAAGGCGAGCGAGGACATCCCCGCCGGCCGGGTGCGTGTCGGGTCCGAGGCCGCTCCCGGCAATCTCGTCCAAACGCTCGTCGAGCTACCGCCCGGTGCCCCGGACGAAGAGACCGCGACCGGCGCTCCGGTCGGCTTCCTCAAGGAACAGCAATGGCGGATGGAAATGGCGACGGAATGGGCGCACGAAGGGACGGTCCAGAGGGCGATCGGCGCTTCGGGCAAAGTGCTCCCCGCGGGCGGGTCCGAAGCGGTTCTGACCGCTCCGGTCGACGGCGTGGTCACCGCGGCGAGCTGGCCCCACCCCGGTCAGGACGTGCTCCGCGGCGCTCCGCTGTTCGTGCTGACCCCGCGGGTTTCGGCGGACCAGAGCGTTGCGACCCTGCGGGCCGACGTGGCCGAGCTGGAGGCGGAGCTCGGGACGGCCAAGGCGCGGCTCGGCCGCTTGCAGGAGCTGTTGAAGGTCGAGGCTGCGAGCCGGCGCGATGTCGAGGAAGCGGACGCCCGGGTCAAGGGGCTCTCGGCCCGCCTCGACGCAGCCCGCCAGGAGCGCGCCGCCGCCTCGGCGGTCCGCGGAGGCGGGGGCACCAGCCCCGAAAGCTTCCGGATCACCTCACCACTCGCCGGCCGGTTGGCACAGGTGGCGGTGAGCCCGGGGCAGTTCGTCGCCGCGGGAACCCCTCTCGGCCGT
This sequence comes from Holophagales bacterium, assembly GCA_031390755.1. Classification (GTDB taxonomy): domain Bacteria; phylum Acidobacteriota; class Thermoanaerobaculia; order Multivoradales; family UBA5704; genus DATMER01. Next base: position 4,539 of record JANMTS010000023.1, on the reverse strand, counting down.
GTCGTCCGAACCTCGCCAGTCTGGATTGAGCTGGCTCTGAAGCCGGAACAGGCCGCGTCCCTCGGCCAGACTCCGGCGGGCCTTTCGGTGCGGCGTTGGGCCGGTGAAGAGCCCTTCCTCATTCCGGGCGCGGACATCCGTCTCATCGCCCGCTCCCCCGAGATCCAGGAAGGAGCCGGCACCGTGCCCGTGATCCTGGAAGTTCGCCGCGGCGTGGACCTGCTGCGCCTGGGAAGCCGCGTCGAGGCTGAGGTGCTCCTGCCCGAGAGCCTCTCCGGGATCGTCATCCCTGCATCCTCCCTCGTCGACGACAGCGGCGTCGAAGTGGTCTACGTCCAACTCGGAGGCGAGAGCTTCGACCGCCGGGAGGTCCGGATCGAGACCCGCCAGGGGCCGCTCGCGCTGGTACGCGGCATCGTGGCCGGCGAGCGCATCGTCACCAAAGGCGGCAACGCCATCCGCCGCAGCTCGCTGTTGGGCTCCGGTGCTGTCGAAGGGCACGTCCACTAGGAGCCGCCATGTTGAACGCCATCATTCAATTTTCACTTCGCCATCGCGGCATGGTCCTGCTCGCCGCAGGCCTCCTGCTGCTCCTCGGCTCCATCTACGTGTCGGGTCTGCCGCTCGACGTGTTTCCCGATGTCAGCGCCCCCACGGTCACCGTCGTCACCGAGGCCGCCGGCATGGCTCCGGAAGAGGTGGAGCTGCTGGTGACATTCCCCGTGGAATCCGTGCTCAACGGCGCGCCCGGCGTCAGGCGGGTGCGCTCGGTCTCGGCGGCCGGCATCTCCGTCGTCTGGGTGGAATTCGGCTGGGGCGAGGATATCTACCGCGCCCGCCAGGTCGTCTCCGAACGCCTGCAGGGCTCGCAGCTCCCGGCGAGCGTCGATCCGCCGCAACTCGGTCCGATCAGCTCGGTGATGGGCGAAATCACCTTCATCGCGCTCACCTCGAAAACCGTGTCTCCCATGGAGCTGCGGCGCCTCTCGGAGACCGTGGTGCGCCGCACCCTGCTCTCCGTGCCGGGCATCTCCCAGGTCGTTCCCATCGGCGGCGACGTGCGGGAGTACCAGGTGGAAGCCGATCCGCTCGCGCTCGCCCAGCGGGGGATCACCATCGACGAGCTTACTCAGGCCCTGTCACAGGCGAGCCGCAGCTCCGCGGCCGGCTTTCACGTCGACCGCGGGCAGGAATACCTCGTGCGGGGGATCGGCCGAGCCCTGAACGCCTCCGATCTCGCTTCGACGGTGGTGCGCACCGAAAACGGCGTGCCCGTGACCGTCGGCGATGTCGCCACCGTCCGCGAGGGCGCGGAGCCCCAGCGCGGCACCTCCTCGTACAAGACCCAGCCGGCCGTGATCCTCTCTCTTCAGAAGCAGCCGGACGCCAACACTCTCGAGCTCACCCGCGAGATCGACCGCCTGCTCGTCGGCCTCTCGAAGTCGCTGCCCGAGGGAGTGAAGATCGAGACGGAAAACTTCCGCCAGGCCGACTTCATCCAGGTGGCAATCCGCAACGTGGCCATCGCGCTGCGCGACGGTGCGCTGCTGGTGGTCATCGTGCTCTTCCTCTTCCTGGGAAACCTGCGCACGACGCTCATCTCGGCACTGGCCATTCCCCTGTCGCTGGTTGCGGGCGTCCTGGTGATCTCCTTCTTCGGCCAGACCCTCAACACCATGACTCTCGGCGGGTTGACCATCGCGATCGGTGCCCTCGTGGACGACGCCATCATCGACGTGGAGAACGTCTTCCGCCGATTGCGGCAGGAGCGGGCCAGGCCCGAAGGGGAGCGCCGCTCGGCCTTCGACGTGGTCTTCCGGGCCTCTTCCGAGGTCCGGGGGGCGATCCTCTTCGCGACCCTGATCATCGTCATGGTCTTTCTGCCGCTGTTCGTTCTGCCGGGCATGGAGGGCCGGCTGTTGCGCCCGCTCGGACTCTCCTATGTCACGGCCCTGGTCGCCTCGCTCCTGGTCTCCCTCACCGTAACCCCGGTCCTCTGCTATCTCCTGCTGCCGAATTCGAAGGCGCTCGACCGGCCCGAGCCCTGGCTGCTCCGGTCTTTTCACCGCGCCTACGAGCCGTCCCTCAAGGCGTCGCTCCGACACCCCTGGATGGTCATCGGGACGACGCTGGCGATCACGGCGGCGGCCATCACCCTGGTCTTCTTCCTGGGCCGCAGCTTCCTTCCCCCCTTCAACGAGGGCTCCCTGACCGTGTCGGTGGTCAGCCCTCCGGGGATCACCCTGGAGGAGGGCGACGCGGTGGGGCGGCAGGTCGAGCAGGCCCTGCTCGATTTTCCCGAGGTGGTCTCCACCAGCCGCCGCACGGGCCGGGCCGAGCGGGACGAGCATGTCCAGGGCGTCAACGCCTCCGAGATGGAGGTCGTCTTGCGGGAAGGCCGCCCCAAAGAGGAGCTTCTCGCCGAAATGCGCAAGGCCGTGGCCACGATCCCCGGCGCCGAGGTCTCCTTCGGGCAGCCGATCAGCCATCGCATCGACCACATGATCTCCGGCAGCAAGACCAATCTCGCCGTCAAGATCTTCGGTCCGGATCTGGCCATTCTGCGAGGGCTGGCGGGGCGGGCGCAGACGCTCCTCTCTGCCGTGCCCGGGCTCGTGGATGTCTCCAACACCGAGCAGGCCAGCGTGCCGCAACTCGTCATCGACTTCGACCGCCGTGCCCTCGCTCTCCATGGCATCACGCCTGCCAGCCTTTCCCGTGCGGTCGAAGCCCTGTTTCAGGGCACCGAGGCCGGCGAGATCGTCGAAGGGGGTGTGGTCTCCCGGGTCGTCGTGCGACTGCCCGAGCGACTCCGTGAATCGCGCGACGACCTGGAAGCTCTGCCGGTTCCGACCTCGTCCGGTCGCACCGTGCGGCTGGGCGATGTGGCTCGGCCGCGGTTCGATCTCGGCCCCGGCCTGGTGCGGAGAGAGAATGTAGAACGGGTGGCCATGGTCACCGCCAACGTCACCGGTGCCGACCTCTCGGGGACGGTCGAACGGGTCCAGAAGGCCCTCGGGGAGGGTATCGACTTGCCGCCCGGGTACCGCATCGTCTACGGCGGGCAGTTCGAGCAGGCGGCGGCCAGCCTGCGCAGCCTCGCCGGTCTCTCCAGTCTGGTGCTGGTCGGCATGTACGGGCTGCTCTTCTTCGCCTTCCGCAGTCATCGGCACGCCCTGATCGTGTTGGTCAACCTCCCCCTGGCGCTGGTCGGCGGTGTGTTTGCGGTCGCCCTTGGCGGAGGCGTGCTCTCCGTGGCCTCCCTGGTCGGCTTCATCACCCTGTTCGGCATCGCGACCCGCAACGGTGTCCTGCTCGTCTCCCACTACCAACACCTGATGAAAGAGGAGGGGCTACCCCTCGCCGAAGCGGTCGTCCAGGGCTCGCGCGAGCGGCTGGCGCCGGTGCTGATGACCGCCTTGACCGCCGGCCTCGCTCTGATTCCGCTGGTGCTCGCAGGCGGGGAGCCGGGCAATGAGATCCAGAGCCCCATGGCGCAAGTCATTCTCGGCGGGTTGCTCTCGTCAACGTTCCTCAATCTCGTGCTGGTGCCCGTGCTGTTCGCCCGGTGGGGCGGGGCGGAGACTCTCACGGCAGACTGATCGGCGCCGCGGTTTAGCCGGGCTTCGGCTCTGGAGCCTCGTCACTCTTTCGACATCCCCGTAGGACCATCGCCGGACATCGTCGAACTGACCGCCGCTCCATTTGCTCGCGCGGCCTGTCCCTCCCCTCCCGGCGCCGTTCCCAATCTGTTTGCAGGCTGCGCGGAGCCTGGTGGGAGTCGTTCCCCCCGATCTCTGGACGACCGCCAGCTGCGTGGCGGTCATCCAGAGTTGCGTGGCGGTCGTCCAGAGATCGGAAGGAACGGTCCATTCGGAGGGATCGGGAAGCACCCGCGCCGCGGCGCTACCCGCTGAGCCCGAAGCCTCAGGCCGGAGCGCCGCCGGAGGCAAACGTTGTCGGCACCTGGCCCAGGACCGCTTCGACGTGCTTGCAGGTGCCGAGGCCGCCGGGGTGTGAGCCTGACAAGAAGAGTCGGGCGCGAACGGTTCCAGCCGCGAAATCGTAACGTTCATCTTTACGATTCTCCCTGCCCCTGAACCCTTGATCTTGTTTGTATTGTGAAACTTACGCCGAAATCTCCCTCTCCCCGATTCGCAGGCTTGCCTTCCTGCGGGCAATCTGCTCTCCGAAATGCGAGGAGCGCCTCGGTGCCAATTCCGGTGCCATGCGCCCCCCGCCAAGGAGGATGAAATGCCGAACGGCAAATCGTATTCGGAGATCGTGGGAGATCTGCAGCGTCTGCTTGCGGCGTTCAACGCCAACGCCGGAGATCTCCAGCACCTGGAGGGGAGCCGTTCCTCTCTCGAGGGCCTGGTGTCTCAGGTCCAGGTGCTTTCCCAGGAGCAGGCAGCCTTGACGGCCAGCAAGCAGGAGAAGACCCAGGAGCTCAGGATCGTGGTGACGGAGGGGCAGCGTCTGGGGACCGTGCTGCGCTTCGCCGTCAAGCAGCACTACGGCATCTCGGCGGAGAAGCTC
>JANMTS010000018.1:0-63285 GCA_031390755.1 Holophagales bacterium | reverse complement strand
CGGCCCTTGTGGCCGCCCTCGCTCACTCCAGTTGGTCCCGGCGGGCGTTCCCGGTGAACCCAACCCGGGCGGCCACAAGGGCCGCCCCTACATCACATTTGTTCATTCCCAGGTTGACAGCCTGCTACGCCTCTTCGCTCTCCAGCAGAGCGCGCACCTGGTCGTCCGACAGGCCCTCCAGCTCCAGCAGGGCGGAGACGATGTCGTCCTCGTCGGCCATCTTCACCTGGTAGCGGGCGATGGCGCGCGCCAGGTTGGCGACCGTGGGCGACTCCTCGAAGAGGGCGGCGAGGGGGACGTCGACCCCGAAGACCTCGCGCACCCGCGAGATGAGCTGGGTGGCCAGGAGGGAGTGTCCGCCGAGGTCGAAGAAGTGGTCGTCGACGCCGACGCGCTCGACCTTGAGCAGCTCGCCCCAGAGGGCGGCGAGGGTCTCCTCGGTCGCCGTGCGCGGCGCCACGTAGGCAGCTTCCACACCGCTGCGATCACCCCGGCCGCCGCCACCGGCACCGCGACCGCCGAGCTGATCCGGGTCCGGCAGCGCCTTGCGGTCCACCTTGCCGTTCGGCGAGAGGGGCAGGGCCGGCAGCACGGCGAAGGCCGACGGCACCATGAACTCGGGCAGGCTGCGGCGCAGCGCAGCGCGCAACGCCGGCACCGCGATCTCCCGGCCCGCCGCGGGCGCCACCCAGGCCACCAGGCGCAGGGACGCCCCCTGGCCGAGCGCGCCGACCACGGCCTCGCGCACCTCCGGGCAGGCGGTGAGCGCCGCCTCGATCTCCCCCAGCTCGATGCGCAGGCCGCGCAGCTTGATCTGATGGTCGAGCCGGCCGGAGAACTCGACCGCGCCGTCCGGCAGCCGGCGGGCGAGGTCGCCGGTGCGGTAGAGGCGCTCGCCGGGCCCGTTGCCTGAACCACCCGAATCGCCCGAACCGCCCGAGCCGTCGGGCACGAAGCGCTCCGCGGTCAGGTCCGGCCGCCGCCAGTAGCCGCGGGCGAGCTGCACGCCGCCGATGCAGAGCTCTCCGGCGACGCCGACCGGCACCTCCCGCCCGTGCGGGTCGCGCAGGACGATGCGGGTGTTGGCGACCGGCCGGCCGATCGGCACCGGCCGCGACCCGTTCTCGCCTCCGGCCGGCCACCAGGTGACGTCGACCGCGGCCTCGGTGGGGCCGTACAGGTTGTGCAGCTCTGCTCCGGACTCGCCGCCGGAAGCCGGGAAGACTTCGCGGAAGCGGCGCGCCAGCCCGCCCGGGAGCGCCTCGCCGCTGGCGATCACCCGCTTGAGCGAGACGCAGGAGCCGGCTCCCGGCTCCTCGAGGAACGCCTGGAGCATGGAGGGGACGAAGTGGATCGTCGTGACGCCGGTGGCGCGGATCCGCTGCGCGAGGTAGACCGGGTCCTGGTGGCCGCCGGGGCGGGCGAGCACCAGCCGCGCTCCGGTCATCAGCGGCCAGAACAGCTCCCACACCGAGACGTCGAAGCTGACCGGCGTCTTCTGGAGCACGCGGTCGTCCGGCGTCAGGGGGAAGGTCTCCTGCATCCACAGCAGGCGGTTGACGATCCCGCGGTGGGTGTTGACCGCCCCCTTGGGCCGGCCGGTGGAGCCGGAGGTGTAGATCATGTAGGCCGCGGACGCCGGATCGACGCCGCCGTCCAGGTGCGCCGGAGCCGGGACGGAATCCCAGTCCGCGCCAGGGTCGAGATCGACCAGGAGGGCACCGTTCAGAGGGCTCAGGGGGAGCGCCGCGCGCAGGCGCCCCTGGGTGAGCAGCACGCGCACGCCGGAGTCCTCCAGCATGAACGCCAGCCGCTCCGCCGGGTAGTCGGGATCGAGCGGCACGTATGCGGCGCCGGCCCGGAGCACGGCGAGCAGCCCGACGAGCAGCTCCGGAGAGCGCTCGGCGGCTACGCCCACCAGGGCGTCGCAGCCGACACCAAGCCTCCGGAGGTGGCGGGCCAGCCGGCCGGAGCGGTCGAGCAGCTCGCGATAGGTCAGGCTCTCGCCCTCTCCCTCGACCGCGACGGCCTCCGGGGAGCGCGCCGCGGCCTCCTCGATCCAGGCGTGGAGCGGCCGCTCCAGGTCGTAGGGAACGACGGTGGCGTTCCAGGCCTCCAGCTGCGCACGCTCGGCCGCGGAAAGGAGAGGCAGCTCCGACAGCCGCCGTGTCGGGTCGGCGGCAATGTCGGCGATACCGGCGATCCCGCGCAGCAGGTTGCCGAGGTGGCCGAGCAGCCGCTCGGCGGTGGCGGTATCGAAGAGGTCGGTGTTGAACTGCAGGGAGGCCAGGAGATCGCCGTCCAGCTCCGCGGCCATCAGCGTCACGTCGAGCGGCACGGCCGGGATGTCGAGCGCGAGCGACTCCAGCCGGAGCCCGCCCAGGTCGAGACGGACGCCCGGCTCGCCCAGGGCGAAGGCGGCGAGCGCCTGGAGGTCCGGCTCCGCGGCCTTCTGCAGCGTGAGCATCGCCTGGATCAGGGGCGGGCGGCCGGCGTCGCGCTGCGGGTGCAGGCGCTCGGCGAGCAGCGGGAAGGGGAAGTCCTGGCGTTCGAAGGCGTCGAGGACGGTGGCGCGCAGCCGCCGCAGCAGCTCGCCCGCTCCCGGATCGCCGCCCAGGTCGGCGCGCAGCGGGAGCGGATTGACGAAGTAGCCCACCAGCCCCGCGAGGCGGCTGCCGTGGCGGTCCTGCATCCGGCCCGCCGTGGGCGTGCCGACGACGAAATCCTCCTGGAGGCTCCAGCGTCCCAGCAGGGCCGCATAGCCGGCGAGGAGGACGACGAACGGCGTGCTCCCCTCCCGGCGCGCCAGAGCCTGGACGCCGCGGGCGAGATCCGGACCCAGCCGGACCGTGCGCACGGCGCCGCGGAACGTCTGGGCCGGCGGGCGGGGCCGGTCGGTCGGCAGGTCGAGCGGCGGCACGCCCGCCAGCCGCTCCCGCCAGCCTTCCCAGAGCCGGTCTCCCCAGGCACCCGCGAGCGCCTGCTCCTGCCAGCGAACCCAGTCCGTGAAGCGCAGCTCCAGAGGGGGCAGGACGGGATCGGCCGGCCGGCCGGCGAACGACTCGGACGCCGCGGACGACTCGTGGCCGTAGAGCGTTCCGAGCTCGCGCGCCAGCACGGCGAGCGACGCGAAGTCGGCCGCGATGTGATGCACGGCGAGCACGAAAACGCCGCCGTCCGGCCGGGTGAACAGGGCGGCGCGCAGCAGCGGACCCTCCCCCAGGTCAAAAGGGCGGAAGGCCTCCTCGTGCATCCGGCTCCGCAGCGCTTCGTCGCTCCAGGCCGCGGCGCTCTCGCAGAGGAAAGCGGCGTCGGCCTCGGCCCGCACCTGCTGGGTCGGACCGCCGCTCCCGGGTGAGAACGTGGCGCGCAGGGCGTCGTGGCGGTCGACCAGCGCCTGGAGCGCGCGGCGCAGCGCCGCCGGATCGGTGTCCGCCGGCACGCGCGCCGCGCCGGCCAGGTTGTAGGCCGCGCTCGCCGGGGCCAGGCGGTGAAGGAACCAGAGCGCCTTTTGGCCGGCGGCCAGCCGGGTCGGGCCCTCCTCCCCGACGGTACCCACCAGGGCGGGCGGCTCGGGCATGTCGATCTCGACCGGAGAGCCGTCCATGCCTGCGGCCAGGTTTGCCGCCAGATTCGCCGGAGCCACTCCGCCGAGCAGATCGGAGAAGGAGACCTCCACCCCGAGGGCGGCCTCCAGGCTCGCCTTGAGCTCCGCGGCGGAGAGCGAATCGAGCCCGAGGCCGGTCAGCGGCCGGTCCATCGTCACCTCGGCGAGCGGCAGGCCGAGCACGCCAGCGGCCCGCTCGCGCACGACGGATTCGATGACCTGCCGGCGGCTGTCCGGACCGAGCCCGGCGAGCGCGGCGCGGTCGAGCTCCTCGGTCCAGCCGCCGGTTTCGGAGTCGGCCCCAGAACCGGCCCCAAAACCATCTGATACCTCCAGCGCGCTACGCCCCACCACGGTCAGCGTCCCGGCCATCCAGGCGTCGCGGCACGCCCGGCGCCGCACCTTCCCGCTGGTGGTGCGGGGCAGCGTCTCGGGGCGCAGGAAGACCACCTCGGCCACGGTCACCCCGTGCTCCTCCGCCACCGCCCGCCGCACGGCGGCGGCGATCTCCTCCACCGCGGCGCGGGGGTGCCGCACCAGCTCCTGGGCCAGGATCAGGCGCTCCTCCTCGCCCGTCTCCACGGCGAAGGCGGCGCCGCCCCCCGGCCGCAGGTCGGGGTGGCTGCGCTCGGCCGCCAGCTCCAGATCCTGCGGGTAGTGGTTGCGGCCGCGCAGGATGATCAGATCCTTGATCCGGCCGGTGATGAACAGCCCCGCGTCCGATCCGTCCGATTCGTCCGATCCGCCCGGAGCGAGGAACCCGAGGTCGCCCGTGCGCAGGAACGGCCCGGAGCCGTCGTCCAGAACCGCGCCGAACGTCTCCGCGGTATCCTCCGGCCGCTGCCAGTAGCCGGAGGGAACACTCGGTCCGGCCACCCAGACCTCGCCCACCCGTCCCGGAGGGCAGGCCGAGCGCGTCTCCGGATCGACCACGAGCACGGTCTGGAGAGGCTCGCCGCAACCCACCAGCTCGCGCTGCCGGATGTCCGGCAGGGCCTCTTCGGTTTCCCCAAGGGCCTCCACGGCCCTGCCCTCTTCCAGGGCCGCCGCCGACAGAACGCGCACGCGGGCGCCGCCGCCCGGGCCGCAGGAGACCAGCAGCGTGGCTTCGGCAAGGCCGTAGCAAGGGTGGAACGCCTCGGGCCGGAATCCGCAGGCCGCGAATTCGGCGGCGAAGCGGCGCAGGGTGTCGGCGCGCACCGGCTCGGCGCCGTTGAAGGCGACGCGCCAGGAGGAGAGATCGAGCCCCTCCTTCTCCGCCGCCGTCACCTTGCGCAGGCACAGCTCGTAGGCGAAGTTGGGGCCGCCGCTGGTGGTGGCCCGCCGCCGGCTCACCGCCTCCAGCCAGCGCGCCGGCCGTTGCAGGAATGCCAGCGGCGACATCAGATGGCACCGGGCTCCGACGTAGAGCGGCTGGAGCACGTTCCCGATCAGCCCCATGTCGTGGTGGAGGGGCAGCCAGCCCACGACCACGTCGTCCTCCGACTGGCCGAAGGCCCGCCGGATCAGCTCCTCGTTGGCGATCAGATTGCCGTGCGTGACCTGGACGCCCTTGGGCGCCGCGGTCGAGCCCGAGGTGTATTGGAGAAACGCGAGGTCCGCGGCGGCGAGGGCCGGCTCGCGCCAGCCGTCGGCGCCGTCGGCCCCGCCCGGCAGAACCAGCCGGTGCGCCGCTCCCAGCTCCGGAATCCCCTCCGCCAGGGCCTCCACCACCGGCGCCAGGGCCGCGCTCGTGAGCACCGCGCGGGGGCGGGAGTCGCCGAGGATGGCGCTCAGCCGGGCGTCGGCGCCGCGGCGCCGCGGCGGCAGGGCGGGGACGGCGACGGCTCCGGCATACAGACAGCCGAGGAAGGCGACCACGAAGTCGAGGCCGGGCGGCAGCAGGAGCACGACGCGCTCGCCGCCCGCGCCGGCATCCTGGAGCCGGGCGCCGACGGCCCGGGCGCGGACATCCAGCTCGCCCCAGGTGAGGCGCTGCTCGTCGCCTTCCACCTGGCCCTCCACCTGGCCCTCCACCTGGAAAGTGTAGGCCAGCCGGTCTCCGGTCGTCTCAGCCCGTTGACGAAGTCGCTGAACGACCGTCGTAAAGTCCTGCATGGATTCCTCTTGGCCCGCGTTGTCCCCCAGGCGTGAGCCGGCGCGGAGCGCTCTCCCGTTACCGTAAGTGCCTGCTCCGCAGTTTCCGTGACAAACCAAGTGCGGCTCCGGCGGCTCGCACAGGCCGCCCAGACGCACCCTTAGGTGCAATGACCCCCTTTCAACTCCTTGAGCGGTCCCTTGCGATGGACCTGAAACCGGGCTTGCCCGGAGCGCAGCGATGTCCAGAATCGCGTTCCTGATCGAGCACGAGGAGGGGCACCTGAACCCGACGTTCCGGCTCGCCCGTCGGCTGGCGGCCCGGGGGCACGAGGTGGTGTACCTGGGGCTCGCCGACGGCGGCGACGCGGTGCGCGCGCAGGGGTTCGAGATGGTGCCGATCCTGGAGGATCTCTTCCCCCGCGGCACGCTGCAGACCCTGCGCGAGGCCGCCCAGACTGTATCTGGAGCGGTCGGAACGGTGGGAACGGTCGGATCGGTGGGATCAGCCGGATCGGCCGGCTTCATGGCGGCCTCCCTGCGGTCCGGCCCCGGCTCGGTCTACTCCCAGATCTGGAAGGGGCTGGTCTCCACCGGCGAGAGCCTCGACCGGGCGATCGACGCCGTCCGGCCCGACCTCTTCATCCTGACCTCTTTCTATGTGCCGCACGCGCTCGTCCTGCGCAACCGCTACGACGTGCCGGTCGTCCTGCTCACTCCGCTGCTGCGCAACTTCGGCAAGGCGGAGTACGCCACCAAGATCCGCGCCATGTTGAAGGAGGCCGGCGAGGCCACCCGGGACTTCCTGCGCCACATGCAGCGCCGCAACCCGGCGCTCAAGCCGGCGGACCTGGCGACGCGCATCCTCGCGCAGGTGTTGAGAATGCGGGAGCTGATCCTCTGCCCGGCCGAGCTCGAGCTGCCCGGCCGGAGCCACGCGGGCGAGCCGGAGGTGTTCTACGTCGAGCCCACCGTGGACCTCGAACGCCGGGACAACGGGGCGTTCCCCTGGGACCGGCTCGACCCGGGCCGCAAGCTGCTCTACGTCTCGCTGGGGAGCCAGAGCTATCAGACCGGGAAGGAGCGTGCCCTGCGGTTCTTCGGCGCCGTGGTCGCGGCGTTCTACAGCCGGCCCGACTGGCAGCTCGTGCTCTCCACCGGCGGCCTGGTCGACCCCGCGCAGATCGCCCTGCCGCCGGGCGGGATCGCCTCGGCCTGGGTGCCGCAGGTCGCGATCCTCGACCGCGCCGCGGTGATGATCACCCATGGCGGCCTCGGCACCGTCAAGGAGTGCATCGTCCGCGGCGTGCCCATGGTCGTGTTCCCGTCCATGTACGACCAGCCCGACAACGCTCTGCGGATCGTCCACCACCGGCTCGGCACGGCGGGCGACCTGCGCGAGGTCTCGGCCACGGACATCCTCTCCCTGGTGGAAGAGGCCGACCGGCCGGAGGTGAGGCGAAGCCTGGCCGCCATGCAGCGGTGCTTCCTGGCCGCCGAGGAAGCCGGCGCCGCCGTGCGGCTCATCGAGGAAGTCCTGAACCGCGCGGCGTCTCCGGGCCGGGAAAACGGCACGGCTCCTTTTTCGCCGCAGCCGCACCTATAAGGTTTGACATGGCTCCAGGACGCGTTTCATCCCATGGGCAGAGGCCTGAGCTCCGATGAAGATTCTGCTTCTTCAGAGCTCGGCCTACATCCCTTCGTTGGGGGGTGCCAACAAGGCCAACCGGCTGCTGCTGGAGCAGCTCGCCGGCCAGGGGCACGCGTGTCACGTCGTGGGCACGGCCGGCGGAGAGCGGGCGACCGCCGCCGAGGGCTGCCTGGCGGAGCTCGTGGCGGCCGGGGTCCAGGGTGCCGGGCTCGCCCGTCCCGGCGTGGTGGGGTTCCGCCATGCCGGGGTCGAGGTGGAGGCGGTGCTCGACGGCGCCCGCCTCCGCGCCCACGCCGCGGAGCGCTTGCGCGAGCTCGCGCCGGACCGGGTCCTGGTGTCGTCCGAGGATCCGGCGCAGATGCTGCTCGAAGAGGCGGTCGCGGTGGCGCCGACCGTCTACATCGCCCACACCACGCTCCACCTGCCGTTCGGTCCGGACGGCTTCCTGCACAGCCCCGGACGCACGGCCCTGCTCGGCCGCGCCGCAGGCATCGTGGCGGTGAGCGAGTACGTCCGCGGGTATCTCCGGCGCTGGGCCGGCCTCGGCTCGACCCTGCTGCGCTTTCCGGTCTACGGCGCCGGGCCGTTCCCCGACCTCGGCGACTTCGACCGCGGCTTCGTCACGCTGATCAACCCGTGCGCGGTCAAGGGGCTCTCGATCTTCCTGGAGCTGGCGCGGCGCTTCCCCGGGGTGGAGTTTGCCGCCGTGCCGACCTGGGGGACGACCGCGGAGGATCTCGCGGCGCTCGCGGCCCTGCCCAACGTCCGCCTTCTGGCACCGGCCGCGAACGTGGACGAGATCTACCGGCAGACGCGCGTGCTCCTGGCTCCCTCGCTGTGGGGAGAGGCGTTCGGCCAGGTGGCGGTCGAGGCCATGCTGCGCGGCGTGCCGGTGCTGGCGAGCGACGCCGGCGGCCTGCCGGAGGCCAAGCTGGGCGTGGACTACGCGCTGCCGGTGCGGCCGATCGAGCGCTACGAGGAGCGCTTCGACGAGCGGAAGATCCCGGTGCCGGTGGTGCCGGAGCAGGATCTCGGTCCCTGGGCGGAGGCGCTGTCCGCGGTGCTCGGCGACCGCGATCTCTATGCTCGGCTGTCGCGCGATTCGCGGCGGGCGGCGCACGATTTCGTCGCCGGTCTCGGGACCGCTCCCTTCGAGCGGTTTCTGATCGGCATGGGAGAGCGGCCGGCTTCTTCCGAGCCGTCCGGCGTGCCGCCGCAGGCGGACATGCGCAGCAAGCTGGCGGGGCTCTCTCCCGAGAAGCTCGAGCTTCTGGCGCGCCGCCTGCGCAAGAAGGAGCCGCCGCCGGCCCAGCCGGAGATCCCGCGCCAGGAGCGGCCCGGAGGCGGCGGCTCCTTCCCGCTCTCCTTCACCCAGGCGCGCATGTGGTTCATGCACCAGCTCGCGCCGGTGACGCCGTTCTACAACGAGCCGTTCGGCTCCCGCCTGCGCGGCCCGCTGCACATCCCGGCGCTCGCCGCGGGCCTGCGCGAGATCGTCGACCGGCACGAGGCGCTCCGCACCCGGTTCGACATGGTGGACGGAGAGCCGGTCCAGATCGTGGCTCCGCCCTCGGAGGCGGGCTTCGCCGGGCTGCCGGTGATCGACCTGGCCGCGCTGCCCGCCTCCGCCGCCCGCGTCGAGGGGGCACGGCTGGCGGCGGACGAGCGGCGGCGGCCGTTCGACCTCGCCCGCGGTCCCCTCTTGCGGGTGGCGCTGCTGGCCTTGGCATCCGAGGAGCCGCCCGAGGAGCACCACCTGCTCATCACCGTGCATCACATCACGGCCGACGTCTGGGCGATCGGCATCATGATGCGCGAGCTGTCGGCCCTGTACGAGGCGCTGCGCGCGGGCCGGCCGTCGCCCCTGCTCCCCCGGGTCCTGCCGCTTCAGTACGCCGACTTCGCGGTCTGGCAGCGCCGGTGGCTGGCGGGCGAGCGGCTGGACGGCCTCCTCGACTGGTGGCGCGGGCATCTCGCGGGTCTGCCTCCGCTGCTCGAGCTGCCCGGCGACCGGCCGCGGCCTGCGAGCCAGAGCTTCCGCGGCGCGAGCCTGCCGGTGACGCTCGCCGCCCCTCTCGGCCAGGCTCTACGCGAGCTCGCCCGCCGGAGCGAGGCGACCCTGTTCATGGCGATCCTCGCCGGGTTCCAGGCGCTGCTCCACCGCGTGACCGGACAGGACGACCTGGCGGTCGGCTCGCCGATCGCCAACCGCGGCCGGCGCGAGCTCGAAGGGCTGATCGGCTGCTTCATCAACAGCCTCGTGCTGCGCGGCGACCTCTCCGGGCGCCCGACGGGCCGCGAGCTGCTCGCCCGCACGCGCACCGCGGCGCTCGGCGCCTACGCCCATCAGGATCTGCCGTTCGAGCTGCTGGTGGAACGACTCCAGCCGGAACGCAGCCTGAGCCACGGCCCGCTCTTCCAGGTCATGTTCCTGCTCCAGAACACGCCGGAGGGCGGGCTCGACCTGCCGGGCCTCGCGACCGAAGCGCTGCCGCTGCCGGACGGCGTGGCCAAGCTCGACCTGCTGCTCGCGCTGGTCGAGTCGGGGGACGGCGCGCTCCACGGCTCGCTCGAGATCAACCGCGATCTGTTCGATCCGCCGTCCGGCGCGCGCCTCCTGGCGCAGCTCGTCCGCCTGCTCGAAGGGATGACCGCCGACCCCGACCGGCGGATCGACGAGCTGCCGCTCCTCTCCAGGGCGGAGCGGCACCAGCTCGTCCGGGAGTGGAACGACACGGCGACGAGCTACGGTGACGGCCGGCCCGGCCTGCACGAGCTGTTCGAAAGCCAGGTGCTGCGGACGCCCGAGGCACCCGCGGCCACATTCGAAGGGGAGTCGCTGACCTACGCCGAGCTGAGCGCCCGCGCCGGCCGGCTGGCGGCGACGCTGCGCCGGCTCGGATGCGGTCCCGAGTCGCGCGTCGGCGTCGCCATGGAGCGCTCGCTGGAGATGGTCGTGGCCCTGTTCGGCGCGCTCAAGGCCGGCGGCGCGTACGTGCCGCTCGATCCGGAGTACCCGGCCGAGCGTCTGGCCTTCATGCTGGAGGACGCGCATCCGGCGGTGCTCATCACCCAGAGCCGCCTCGCCGCGTCGCTCCCCGCCGTCTCCTGTCCGGTCCTCGCGCTGGATGGCGATATCGGCGATGCTGGCGATGCTGAGGGCTGTACGCCGGCAGTGTCACAATCCCCCCTCCACGATCTCCAGCTCGCCTACGTCATCTATACCTCCGGCTCGACCGGCCGCCCCAAGGGGGCGATGGTGCACCACGGCGGCATCCGCAACCGGCTGCTGTGGATGCAGGGGGCCTACCGGCTGACCCCGGCGGACACGGTCCTTCAGAAGACCCCGTTCAGCTTCGACGTTTCGGTCTGGGAATTCTTCTGGCCGCTCCTCGCCGGCGCCCGCCTCGCCTTTGCCCTCCCCGGCGAGCACCGCGACGCCGCCGCGCTGGTCGACCGGATCCGCCGCGAGCGGGTCACGGTGCTGCACTTCGTGCCGTCCATGCTCCAGGCCTTCCTGGAGGAGCCGAGCTGCGCCGGCTGCGATTCGCTGCGCCTGGTCGTGGCGAGCGGCGAGGCGCTGCCGCCGGAGCTGGTGCGCCGCTTCCACGAGCGCCTGCCGGGGGTGGACCTGCAGAATCTCTACGGTCCCACCGAGGCGTCGGTCGACGTGACGTTCGAGGGGTGCGGCGCGGACCGCGCCGGAGCGCGCCGCTCCACGCCGATCGGCCGGCCGGTGGCGAACACCACCATCCACCTCCTCGACCGCGGCGGCGAGCCGACGCCGATCGGCGTGGCGGGCGAGCTGTGCATCGGCGGCGTGCAGGTGGGGCGCGGCTATCTCGACCGTCCGGCCCTCACCGCCGAGAAGATCGTGCCCGATCCGTTCGGCGCGCCCGGATCGCGCCTCTACCGCACCGGCGACCTCGCCCGCCGCTGGCCGGACGGGACGATCGAGTTCCTCGGGCGGATCGACCATCAGGTCAAGATCCGCGGCTTCCGCATCGAGCTGGGCGAGATCGAGGCCGCCCTGGCCGCCCTGCCGGCGGTGCGCGAGGCCCTGGTCCTGGTGCGGGAGGGACGTCTCGTGGCCTACGTGACGCCGACGGCCGGCGGACCGGAGCCGGAGGCATCCGCGCTCCGAGAGGCGCTGCGGGCCTCCCTGCCCGAGCCGATGATCCCGTCGGCGTACGTCGCCCTCCCCGCCTTCCCCCTGACGCCCAACGGCAAGGTGGACCGCCGAGCCCTGCCGGCGCCCGACGCTCCGGTCCGCCCGGTCCGCACGCCGCCGCGCACGCCGGAGGAGGCCGAGGTCGCCGAGGTCTGGAGCGAGCTGCTGCGCGCCGCGGAGATCGGCGTCGAGGACAACTTCTTTGATCTCGGCGGCGACTCGATCCAGGCCGTGCGGCTGGTGAGCCGGCTCAACCAGCGGCTCGGCGCCAGCCTGCGCGTGCAGGACGTGTTCCGCCACCAGAGCGTCGCGGCCCTGGCCGCTCAGGTCGCGGCCACCCGCGGGCGGCGCTCGATCGAGGACGAACGGGCCGCCGGCCTGGAGCGCATCGAGAGCCTGCGCGACGCCCTTCTCGCCGATCCGGACCAGCGGCGCAGGCTGCCGGAGGACTGGGAGGACGTCTACCCGCTGAGCGGCATCGAGAAAGGGATGGTCTACTACTCCCTGCTCCTGCCGGAGGAGCCGATCTACCACGACCAGACGGCCCACCTCGTCGAGCTGCGCGACGTCCCCGCGTTCCTCCATGCGTTCGCTCTGCTGGCGCGTCGCCATCCGGTGTTCCGCTGCGGCTTCCACCTCTACGACTTCGCCGAGCCGATGAAGGTCGTGCGCCGGGAGCTGAGCCTGGAAGGCTGCATCGCCCCCGTCGAGAATCTCTCGGCGCTCTCCGTCGAGGAGCGCCGACGGCGCATCGACCGGTATCGCGCCGACGACCTGGCCCATCGCTTCACCTTCGACGGCGCGCCGCTCTGGCGGCTTCAGCTCTTCCGCCTGGAGGGGGATCTCCACGCTTCGGTGTGGACCTGGCATCACGCGCTCCTCGACGGCTGGAGCAACATCTCCTTCTGGGTGGAGCTGGCCGAGCTCTGCGGCCGGCCGGACCTGCTCTCCGTGGAGGAGCTGCCGCCGCTCGCGAGCTCGTACAGGGACTACGTCGCCGTGACCCTGGGCCGCACCGGCTCCGCCGAGACCGCGGCCTTCTGGCGCCGGGCCCTGGACGGAGCCGGCCGCAACAAGCTGCCGTTCAATCGCACCGCCGCCCGCCGGCCCCACCTGCGCGGCATGCCGATCGAAGAACGCAGCCTGCCCGGAGAGCTGCTCGACGGGTTGCGGGCGCGAGCCCTGGAGCATCACGTCGCCTTGCAGGCGGTCTTTCTGGCGGCCCACCTCTGGCTTCTGCACGTCACCTCCGGCGAGGACGACGTGGTGACCGGCGTCGTCTCCCACGACCGGCCCGGTCTGGCCGACGGGGACCGCATGCTCGGCTGCTTCCTGAGCACGTTCCCGGTGCGGCTCGACCTGTCGCGCCAGCCGGACGCCGGGGCGCTGCTGCGCGCGGTGAGCGCGTACCTCGCGGCCGAGAAGGAGCACGAGATCCCGCTCTCCGACATCGCGATCCTCGCCGGGCTGCGCGACTCCTCGGACAACCCGGTCTTCGACACGCTGCTCAACTACATGAACTTCCACGTGGCGGAGGCGGTGGGGGCGGGCTCGATCTTCCCGGCCGAGGACGCGCGGCTCACCTATCCGCTCACCAGCCAGGAGATGACGAACACCCTGTTCGACCTGGAGGTGTCGACGACGCGCGGCGAGCTTCGGCTGCGGATCAAGTCCTCGCCCAAGCACTTCGACGCGGTGGACGTCGACCGCGCGGCCGGCCTCTACACGCGCATCCTGGAGCAGATCGCCGCCAACCCCGAGGCGCCGCTCACCTCCGCCCCGCTGCTTTCGGCCGCCGAGCGCGAGCAGATCGTCGTCCGCTTCAACGACACGGCGCTCCCCTTCCCGCGGGAGACGCCGCTCCACGGCTTCTTCGAGGAGCAGGCCACCCGGGCGCCGGAGGCCACGGCGGTGGTCAGCGGCGGAGAGTCGCTCACCTACGGCGACCTCGACGAGCGGGCCGGTCGGTGGGCACGGCACCTGATCGCCAGGGGGGTGGCGCCGGGCGACAACGTGGGCCTGTGTTGCGAGCGGTCGCTCGATCTGGCCGCCGGTCTCCTGGCGATCCTCAAGGCCGGTGCCGCCTACGTGCCCCTGGAGCCCGACTACCCGGCGGCGCGCAAGGGGTTCATCCTCCGCCAGTCGGCCGCGGTCCGGCTGCTCGCCGACCGTCCCCAGGAGCTGGAGCTGTCTGGGTGGGCGGTCGAGACGCTGCTGCTCTCCGAGCTTTCGGGGCTCTCGGGGCGGGACGGGGAAGCGCGGTCGTCCCGACCGTCCCGACCCTCCCAAATACCGCTGCCGGAGGATCTCGCGTACACGATCTACACCTCGGGCTCCACCGGACGGCCCAAGGGGGTCATGATCGAGCACGCCATGGCGGCGAACCTCGTCGCCTGGGTGAACCGCGAATTTGCCGTGGGGCGGGACGACCGCCTGCTGATGGTCTCGTCCGCCTGCTTCGACCTCTCCGTCTACGACCTGTTCGGCGGGCTCGCGGCCGGGGCGGCCGTGGTGATCGCCGGCCGGGACGACCTGCGCGATCCGGCCCGCCTCGACCGCCTGATGCACGACGAGCGGATCACCTTCTGGAGCTCGACGCCGTCGACCCTGGCGCACCTGGTGAAGCACCTGGAGGAGACCGAGCCCGGAGCGCTCCGGCCCCACCTGCGCACCGTGCTCCTCTCCGGCGACTGGATTCCCCTCTCGCTGCCGGACCGCATCCGCCGCATCTTCCCCGCCGCGCGGGTGGTCAGCCTGGGCGGCGCCACCGAGGCCACGGTCTGGTCGAACGTCTTCGCGATCGACCGCATCGACCCCGAGTGGGCGAGCATCCCGTACGGGCGGCCGATCGACAACACTTCGTTCTACATCCTCGACCGCCGGCTCGACCCGGTCCCCCCCGGCGTCGTGGGCGACCTGTTCATCGGCGGCGTCGGGGTGGCGCGCGGCTATGCCGGAGACCCGGAAAGGACCGCGGCCTCGTTCCTCCCCGATCCGTTCGTCCCCGGGAGCGTTCCTGGGAGCGCTTTTAGGAGGATGTACCGCACCGGCGACCTCGGCCGCATGCTGCCGGACGGGCAGATGGAGTTCCTCGGCCGCGCCGACCACCAGGTGAAGATCCGCGGCTTCCGCGTCGAGCTGGGTGAGATCGAGAGCCGGCTCGGGCAGCACCCGGCCGTGCGCGAGGCCGCAGTGGTCGACCGCACCGACCGCTCCGGCGAGAAGTATCTGTGCGCCTACGTGGCCGCCCCCGAGATCCCGGCCGCGGACCTGAGGGCCTGGCTCGCGGGCGCGCTGCCGGAGTACATGATCCCGGCCGCCTTCGTCGCCCTTCCGGCGCTCCCGCTCACCGCCAACGGCAAGCTCGACCGCCGCGCCCTGCCGGACCCGGACGCCGCGAACCTGGTTACCGGCTCGGCCTACGCGGCGCCATCGAGCGGCCTCGAAGCCGCGCTGGTCGAGATCTGGAGCGGGGTGCTCGGCCTGGAGGGGATCGGCGTCCGCCACGAGTTCTTCGAGATCGGCGGGCATTCGCTCTCGGCGGTCCGCGTGCTCACGCAGATCCGCCAGCGCCTCGGCGTCGACCTCCCCCTGCGCGAGTTCTTCGAGGCCGCGACGATCGAGCAGGTGGCGCGCGCGATCGCGGATCGGACCGAGCAGAGCGCGGGCGCGCCGGCGATCCCGCGGCGCGGGGGCTCCGGTCCGGCGCCGCTCTCCCACGCCCAGGAGCGTCTCTGGTTCCTCTACCTGCTGGAGCCCGAGAGCCCGGCCTTCCACCTCGGCGGCGCCGTTCGCCTGAGCGGCGAGCTCTCCCCCGCCGCCTTCGCCGCGGCGATCGGCGAGACGGTCCGGCGGCACGAGGTGCTGCGCACGCGCTATCTGCCATACCTGGACACCGAGGACGGGCCGGTCCAGACGGTCGATCCCGCGGTCGATCCCGCGGTGGCGCCCTCCCTGCCGCTCGTCGATCTCGGCGGGTTGACGGTGGCGGTCCGGGAGCGCGAGCTTCGCCGGCTGGCGGACCGGGAGATGGCGCGGCCGTTCCAGCTCTCCCATGACTGGCCGCTGCGCGTGCACCTGGTGCGGCTGGGAATGGATGCGCACGCCGCCCTCTTCACCCTCCACCACATCGCCGGAGACGGCTGGTCGCTCGGCCTCCTGATCCGCGAGGTGGGAGCGCTCTATTCCGCGTATGCCACCGCGAACGCCGAGGGCACCGCCGGCTGTGCCCCCGCGTTCCCCGAGCTGCCGATCCAGTACGCCGATTTCGCCGCCTGGCAGCGGAGCTGGCTGAGCGGCGAGCGTCTCGAAACCCAGCTCGACTGGTGGCGGCTGCACCTCGCCGGCCCGCTGCCGCTCCTGGAGCTGCCGCAGCAGCGCGCCCGGCCCGAGACCCCGCGCTTCCAGGGCGCGGCCCGCGGCGTGGCCGTTCCCGCCGACCTCCGGCAGCCCCTCGAGGCGATCGCCCACGGCGAGGGCGCGACGCTGTTCATGGCTCTGCTCGCGGGTTTCAAGTCCCTCCTCCACCTCGCCAGCGGGCAGGAGGATCTGATCGTCGGAACCAACGTGGCCAACCGCGACCGCGGCGAGGTCGAGGGTCTGATCGGCTTCTTCGTCAACAACCTGGCCCTGCGCACCAACGTCTCCGGCGATCCGAGCTTCCGCGAGCTGCTGCGGCGGGTGCGCGACACCGCCCTGGGCGCCTTCGCGCACCAGGAGGTTCCCTTCGAGAAGGTGCTGGAGGCGGTCCAGCCGCGGCGGCAGGCGGTCTTCGCGCCGCTCTTCCAGGTGATGTTCGTGCTGCAGAACTTCCCCGCTCCCGCTCGGCAGGCCGGCGGTCTGGAGATCGCACCGCTGGAGCTGGAGACCCGGACGGCCAACTTCGATCTCACCCTGATGCTGAGCGACGAGGCCGGAGAGCTGAAGGGCGCGCTGCTGTACGACACGGATCTGTTCGACGAGCCGTCCATCGCCCGTCTGGAGGAGCACTTCCTGACGATCCTGCGCAGCGCCGCGGGCGATCCGGATCTCCCGCTCTCCTCTCTCCTGTGCACCGGCGACGCCGACGTCCGGCAGCTCACCAGCGTCTTCAGCGAGGACTTCTGATGGACTTCGGGCTGATGTTCTTCGCCGGCTCGGCGTCCCCGGCGGGCACCTCTTCGGGCGGCGCCTATCGCCTGGTGACGGAAGCGGCCCGGTTCGCCGACGAGCGCGGCTTCCGCTGCGTCTGGACGCCCGAGCGCCACTTCCATCCGTTCGGCGGCCTGTTCCCGAATCCGTCGGTGCTGGGCGCGGCCTTGGCGGCGATGACCCGCCGGATCGAGATCCGCGCCGGCAGCCTGATCTCTCCGCTCCACGATTCGCTGCGCATCGCCGAGGACTGGTCGGTGGTCGACAACCTGTCCGGCGGGCGCACCGCGATCTCGTTCGGGGCGGGCTGGAACATTGAGGACTTCGTGCTGCGGCCCGAGGTCTACGCCGACCGGCAGGCGCACATGTACCGCCAGATCGAGGAGGTCCGGGCGCTCTGGCGCGGCGAGCGGATCGCGCGCCGCGACAGCAACGGCCGCGAGGTGCGGGTGGGGATCCATCCTCGCCCCGTGCAGCCCGAGCTGCCGGTGTGGGTGACCTCCTCGGGCAACCAACGGACCTTCGAGAGCGCCGGCGCGATCGGAGCCAATCTTCTCACCCACCTGATCGGCCAGACGCTGGACCAGACGGCCGGAAAGATCCGGAGCTTCCGGCAGGCCCGTGAGGAGAACGGCCACGATCCGCAGGCCGGCAGGGTGGCGCTCATGCTGCACACCCACGTCGGGTCAGACCTGGACGCGGTCCGTGCGCGGGTCCGCGCGCCCATGCGCGAGTACCTGCGCTCGGCCCTCAGCCTGGAGCAGCTCGCCGCGGCCGGCGGCGGCTCGATCAGCGGCGGCCACCGCATCGCCGCGCACGAGATCCCGCCTGCGGCCCTGGAGGAGCTGCTCGACCTCACCTTCGAGCGCTACTTCCAGACCGCCTCCCTGCTGGGAACCCCCGAGAGCTGCCGCGAGCTGCTCTGGCAGGCGGAGGAAGCCGGGACCGACGAGATCGCCTGCCTGATCGACTTCCTCGACGACGCCGACGAGGTGCTCGACGGCCTCGGGCACCTCGACAAGGTCCGCGACGCCTTCTCCGCTCCGGCGGTCGCAGCGGTCTCCCAAGCCGTCGCGGCGGGCTTTCTGGAGGATCTCTAGCCCATGTGCGGGATCGCCGGGTATCTGGATCTGCGCGGAGAGGGGCGCGTCGAGCGCTCCGTCGCCGCGGCGATGACCGAGATCCTGGTGCATCGCGGACCGGATTCGTCCGGCCTTCACCTCTCTCCGGATGGAAACGTCGCGCTCGGCATCCGGCGTCTCAAGATCATCGATCTGGAGACGGGCGATCAGCCGATCCTCAACGAGGACGGCTCGGTGGTCCTGGTCTGCAACGGCGAGATCTTCAACTATCGGGAGCTGCGCGCCGAGCTCGAAGTCCGCGGCCACCGCTTCCGGACCCGCACCGACGTCGAGGTCCTGGTCCACCTCTGGGAGGAGTCGGGGCCGGCCTGCGTGGAGCGCCTCAACGGCCAGTTCGCCTTCGCCATCTGGGATTCCCGCGAGCAGCGGCTGTTCCTCGCCCGCGACCACTTCGGCGTCAATCCTCTCTACTTCACGGTCGTCGACGGGCTCCTCCTGTTCGCCTCGGAGATCAAGGCGATCCTCCAGCACCCGGCGGCGCCGCGGCGGGTCGACCTGGTGGGGCTCGACCAGATCCTGTCGCTCCCCGGCCTGGTGAGCCCGCGGACCATCTTCCAGGGGATCGAAAGCCTGAAGAGCGGATGCTGCCTCCTCGCCTCCCCCGGAGGATCGGGCGTCGAGGTTCGCGAGTACTGGGATCTCGACTATCCGCTCGATGGACAAGCCGACCACCAGGCCAACCACCCTGAGGAGCACTACATCGAGGGCCTCTGGGAGATCTTCGAGCGCAGCGTCGAACGGCGGCTGCAGGCCGACGTCCCGGTCGGGCTCTTCCTCTCCGGCGGGCTCGATTCGTCCCTGGTCTCGGCGGTCGCCGTGCGGCTGTCCAACGGCGCGCCGCGCCACTCGTTCTCGATCGCGTTCGACAGCGCCGAGATCGACGAGACCCGTTATCAACGGCTGATGGCGAAGGCGCTCGGCTGTAAACACCACGAGATCCGCGTCGGCTCCGAGGAGATCGCCGACCGGCTGCGCGAAATGGTCTGGCACTGCGAGAGCCCGGTCAAGGAGAGCTTCAACGCCTGCTCGCTCGCCCTCGCGGAGGCGGCCCGGGACGCCGGTGTCCCGGTCGTTCTCGGGGGCGAAGGCGCGGATGAGCTGTTCGGCGGCTACCCCGGCTACCGCTTCGACGCCCTGGGCGCGCGCGAGGACGATCCGCTGGACCTCGAGGCGGCGCTCGAACGGGAGCTGCGCGAGCGCCTCTGGGGCGATCCGGACCTCTTCTATGAGAAGGACCAGATCGCGTTCCGCGAGGTGAAGACCGCGCTCTACTCCGAGCGGATCCTGGAGCGCTTCGCCGAGGTCGACTGCCTGGAGCACCCGCTGGTGAACACGGCGCGGCTGCACGGCCGCCATCCGCTGCACAAGCGGTCCTATCTCGACTTCAAGCTGCGCCTGGCCGACCACCTGCTGTCCGAGCACGGCGACCGCATGGTGATGGCGCGCTCGGTGGAAGGCCGGTATCCCTTCCTCGACATCGAGCTGGTCGACTTCGCGCGGCGCATCCCGCCGGCTCTCAAGGTCAAGGATCTCACCGAGAAGTACGTGGTGCGGCGGATGGCGGAGGGGCGCGTGCCGCGGCAGATCCTGGAGCGGCCCAAGTTCGGTTTCCGCGCTCCGGGCAGCCCGCTGCTCCTCCAGCGGCGGGTGGAGTGGGCGCTCGATCTCCTCTCGGAGGAGCGCATCCGCCGCCAGGGCTATTTCAATCCGGGTCTGGTCGAGCGGCTCAAGAGGGAGTATTCGCGCGAGGGGTTCCAGCTCAATCCGCACCTGGAGACCGACCTTCTGATGATCGTCCTTACGTTCAACATCCTTCTGGATGCGTTTCAGCTCCCCGATCTGGGCTGAACGCGTGGAGTCGCCTGGAATGACCGAGCAGCACGAGCCGATTCACCGCATGGTCCGCCGCGCCGCGGAGCGCTTCCCCGGCCACACGGCGATCGAGCAGGAGGACGGATCTCTCACCTACCGCGAGCTTCTGAATCGGGCGGACGGACTGTGCTCGGCGCTACGCAAGGCGGGAGCCGAGCCCGGCGACCTGGTCGCGGTCCTCGCGGACCGCCCGGCGGACGTGATCGTCTCCATGCTGGCCGTCCTGGAGGCCGGCTGCGCCTTCGTCCCTCTCGACCCCGAGTTCCCCGCGGTCACCTTCCCGGCGGTGCTCGGCGAGGTCCGGCCGCGCTGGTGGCTGACCGGGCCGCAGTGGATCGAGACCGCAGGAAGGCTGCGCGCCGAGCATGGCCTGGACGCTGAGCTGATCCCGATCGACGGCCCCGCCGTCGGCGAGCCGGGATCCTCGGTCGAGATGTCCCCGGACTCGCTCTGCTACGTCTACTTCACTTCCGGCTCGACCGGCCGGCCCAAGGGGATCGCCGGCCGCCTCAAGGCGATCGATCACTTCGTTCGCTGGGAGATCGAGACCTTCGGCGTCGGCGAGGGGGCCCGGGTGAGCCAGCTCACCTCGCCGGCCTTCGACGCCTTCCTGCGCGACGCCTTCGTTCCGCTCGCGGCGGGCGGCACGGTCTGCGTCCCTCCGAGCCGGGAGACGGTGCTCGACGGAGCCCGGCTCGCCGACTGGATCGACCGCAGCGGTCTGAGCCTGGTGCATTGCACGCCGTCGGTCTTCCGCTCGCTCCTCGGCAGCGGTCCCGGTCCCGATCGCTTCCCTTCGCTGCAACGGATCCTCATGGCGGGCGAGCCGCTGCTGCCGGCGGACGTGAAGCGCTGGCGGGCGGTCTTCGGCGACCGGATCGAGCTGGTCAATTTCTACGGTCCGAGCGAGACCACGATGATCAAGCTGTTTCATCGCGTGCGGCCGGAGGACGCGGAGGCGAAGACGATCCCGGTGGGACAGCCCATGCCCGGGTGCCGCGCCCTGGTGGTCGACGACAAGATTCAACCCTGTCCGCCGGGCCGGATCGGCGAGATCTACATCCGCACCCCGTACCGCAGCCTCGGCTATCTCAACCAGCCGGACCGGACCGCCGAGGTGTTCATCCGCAACCCGTGGAGCGACAAGGCGGACGACATCGTCTACAAGACCGGCGACCTGGGAAGGCTGCGCGAGGACGGGGGCTTCGAGGTGATCGGCCGGCGCGACCATCAAGTGAAGATCCGCGGCATCCGGGTCGAGCTCGGGCCGATCGAAGAGCGGCTCCGGGAGCATGAAGCGGTGGCCGAGGCCGCGGTGGTCGACCGCAACGACACCCAGGGGAACAAGTTCCTCTGCGCCTATGTCGCCCTGCGCTCCGAGATCGCCACGGCCCGCCTCGCCGAGCATCTGCGCGCGGCGCTGCCGGAGTCGATGATCCCGTCCGCCTGGGTCATCCTGGAAGCCCTTCCCCGCACGCTGAGCGGCAAGATCGACCGCAAGGCCCTGCCCGACCCCGGCCAGGAGGGGGGAGGAACCGGCCGCACCTACACGGCCCCGCGCACGCCGGTCGAGGATGGGCTCTGCGCGATCTTCGCGGAGCTGCTCGGCCTGCCGCGCATCGGCATCCACGACAGCTTCTTCGAGATGGGCGGCCACTCCCTGCTCGCGACCCTCCTGCTGTCGCGCATCCGCACGCGCTTCGGCGTGGAGGTGGCGCTGCGTCAGATCTTCCGCAACCCGACCGTGGAGGGGCTCGCGCCCATCGTCACCCAGCTCCAGCTCGACCAGGAGGACGAGGCCGAGATGGCGGTCCTGATGCGCGAGATCCAGGGGCTCTCGGACGAAGCTGCGGACGAGATCCTCAACGCCGAGGCGGAGGCCGATGTCCGCTAGTCTCGCCGCGGGTCTGGCCGGGCTCTCGCCCAAGCAGCGGGCGGTGCTGGAGGCGCGCCTGCGCAGCCGGCGTGCCCAGGCTGCCGGCGATGCCCCTGGCGCCGTGCCCCGGCGCGGAGGCTCCGAGCCGGCACCGCTCTCGTTCGCGCAGCAGCGGCTCTGGTTCCTCGACCAGCTCGAACCGGGCTCGTCGGCCTACAACCTCCCGGTGGCGGTCCGGCTGGCCGGCGATCTGGACGTGGCGGCGCTGGCCGCGGCCTTCGGAGAGGTCGTCCGCCGGCACGAGACGCTGCGGACGACGTTCAGCTCCGGCACCAGTGGCGAGCCGGTGCAGGTCGTCTCCCCTCCTCTGACGCGACGGCCGCTGCCTCTGGCCGATCTCTCGGGCCTCGACGGAGAGCGCGCCGGGGCCGAAGCCCATCGGCTCGTGGGGGAAGCGTCCCGCCGGGCCTTCGATCTGGCCGCCGGCCCTCTCTTCCGGACCATCCTCCTGCGGCTGGGGCTCCGCGATCATCTGCTCGCCGCAGGGCTTCATCACACGGTCGGCGACGGCTGGTCCCAGGGGCTCCTGCTGGCCGAGGTGGGGGCGCTCTACGCGGCGTTCCGCTCCGGGCGTCCCTCGCCGCTGCCCGAGCTCCCGATCCAGTACGGCGATTGGGCTGTGTGGCAACGGCAGAGCCTGAGCGGCGAGGCGCTGGAGACCGAGCTGGCGCATTGGCGCGAGCGGCTGCGCGGCATGCCCCCGCAGCTCGAGCTGCCGGCGGACCGGCCGCGCCCGGCGGCGTCGGCAGCGTCGACATCCAGGAACGGCAGCCTGCCGTTCGCCCTGAGCGAGCCGACGGCCGAAGCCCTGCGCTCGCTGGCGGCGGACGGTGGAGCGACTCTCTTCATGGTTCTTCTCGCCGGTTTCGAGGCTCTGCTCGCCCACTTCTCCGGTCAGGAGGATTTCGGCGTCGGTACGCCGGTCGCGGGCCGGACCCGGCCGGAGACCGAGAGTCTGATCGGCTTCTTCGCCAACACTCTCGTGCTGCGCGCCGATGTCGCGGGCGACCCCACGTCCGCCGATCTGATCGGCCGGGTGCGCGCGGCGACGCTCGACGCCTACGCCCATCAGGAGGTGCCCTTCGACAAGCTGGTCGAGGAGCTGGAGCCCGAGCGGAGCCTGGCGCGCACGCCGCTGTTCCAGGTGATGTTCGTGCTCCACAACGCCCCCACCCTCGACCAGCGGGCCTTCGCCGTGCCGGGGCTGCGCCTTACTCCCCTCGACTTCCAGGCGGGACAGGCCAAGTTCGACCTCCATCTGTCCGTGGTCGAAGTTGAAGGAAGGCTCACCGGCCTCCTGGAGCTGGACACCGAGCGATTCGATCTCGCCACCGGCGGACGCGTTCTGGAGCGCTTCCAGGCCCTCCTCGACGCCATGGCCGCGGCCCCGGATCGGCCGCTGTCCGCCCTCCCCCGCCTGCCGGAGGCCGAACGCCACCAGATCCTCACCGAGTGGGGAGCGACCGGCCGCGCCTACCCGGCGGCGACGATCCCGGAGCTTTTCCGGCGCCGGGCCGCCGAGCAACCCGAGGCCGTAGCGCTCGTGTTCGAAGGGGAGAGCCTGAGCTATGGCCGGCTCGCGCGCCGGGTTCATGGCCTGGCGCAGCGGCTGAAGGAGCTTGGAGTCGGGCCGGAGCAGCCGGTGGGCGTCGTCCAGGAGCGCAGCCTGGAGCTGGTGATCGGCCTGCTCGCGGTGCTCGACGCAGGGGGCGCCTATGTGCCGCTCGATCCGGACTCCCCGGACGAACGGCTGGCGAGGCTCCTGGCCGATACGGCCCCTCGGGTCGTCCTCTCCACGGCGGAGCACCGGCCGCGATTTGCAGACTTTGCCGGAGCGGTCCTCTTGGACGAGGCTCGCCCGGAGGCCGATCCGTCCGCGTGGAAGCACACCGGGATCGACGGCGACTCCCTGGCCTATGTGATCTTCACCTCCGGTTCGACCGGCACGCCCAAGGGGGTGATGAACACCCACGCCGCAATCGCCAACCGGCTGCTCTGGATGCAGGAGGCCTACGGGCTCGCCCCCTCCGACCGCGTGCTGCAGAAGACCCCGTTCACCTTCGACGTCTCGGTGTGGGAATTCTTCTGGCCGCTGATCACGGGGGCGACCCTGGTCGTGGCCCGCCCGGAGGGCCATCGCGACCCGGACTATCTCCTCTCCACGATCGCGGAGCACGGCGTCACCACGCTGCACTTCGTACCCTCGATGCTCCAGGCCTTCCTCGACGAGCCGGGGCTGGAGCGCGCGGCCTCGCTGGTCCGGGTCTTCGCCAGCGGCGAGGCGCTGCCGGGACCGCTCGCGGCGGCCTTCGCCGAACGCCTGCCCGGGGTGGCCCTGCACAATCTCTACGGCCCGACGGAGGCGGCGGTGGACGTCACCTTCCACCCCTGCTCGCCGGAGGACGCCTCGGGTGTGGTGCCGATCGGCCGCCCCATCGCCAATCTGGAGATCCTGATCTTTGACCGCCATGGCTCTCCGGTCCCCACGGGGACTCCCGGCGAGCTCCAGATCGGCGGCATCGGCCTGGCCCGCGGCTACCTCGGCCGGCCGGACCTGACCGCCGAACGCTTCGTCCCCCGGCCGGGCGGAGGGAGGCTGTACCGCACCGGCGACCTGGCGCGCCACCGTCCGGACGGCGTGATCGAGTTCCTCGGCCGCATCGACCATCAGGTGAAGATCCGGGGCTTCCGGGTCGAGCCGGGAGAGATCGAGGCCGCCCTGCGGGAGCACCCGGATGTCCGCGAGGCGGTGGTGGCCGCGCGCGGCGCGGGAGCCGAGCGCCGGTTGGTGGCCTACGTGGTCCCGTCGGGCGAGGAGCCCTCCGCGGAGCGGCTCCGGCAGGCGCTGCGCGGCCGCCTCCCGGCCTACATGGTGCCGGAGCAGTGGGTCTTCCTCGCCGAGCTGCCGCTCACCTCCAGCGGCAAGGTCGACCGCAAGGCGCTGCCCGAGCCCGGGCCGCAGACGGCGCACTCCCATCGCGGGGGCGGGCCTCTCGATCCTCTGGAGGAGACGCTTGCCGCGGTGTGGAGCGATGTTCTCGGCGTGGCGTACGTCGACGCCCACGACGACTTCTTCGCGCTGGGCGGGCACTCGCTCCTCGCCACCCAGGTCCGCTCTCGCGTCCGCCACCTTCTCGGCGCCGAGTTGCCTCTGCGGACATTCTTCGAGGCTCCGACCCTGGCCGGGCTGGCGGCGCGGGTCCGCACCGCGCTGAGGGGTACGCACCGGCCGGAGATCCCGCCGCTGCGCGCCGAGCCCTCCAGCATCGCGCCTCTCTCGTTCGCGCAGCAGAGACTGTGGTTCCTCGATCAGCTCGACCCGGGCTCGGCCGCCTACAACCTCGCCTCCGCGGTCCGCCTGCTCGGCGCGCTCGACGCGGCGGCCCTGGAAGCGAGCCTGGCGGAGATCGTCCGCCGGCACGGTGCGCTGCGCACCGTGTTCTCGCGGCTCGGCGCGGAGCCGGTGCAGGAGGTGCGGCCCGCGGGCGGCTTCGTCCTGCCGCTCGTCGATCTTTCGGGGCTGTGCGAGGGCGGTCCGGAGATCGAGATGCGACGGCTGGCCGGAGCGGAGGCCCGCCGGCCGTTCGACCTCTCCCGCGGCCCTCTGTTCCGGTCGCTGCTGGTCCGCTGCCGGCCGGACGAGCATCTGCTCGCCATCACCCTGCATCACACCGTCGGAGACGGCTGGTCGATGGAGGTTCTGGAGCGCGAGCTGGCTCTCCTCTACTCCGGGCGCGCGGCCGATCTGCCGGAGCCGCCCGTCCAGTACACGGACTTCGCCCGCTGGCAGCGCGGCTGGCTCACGGGCGAGGCGCTGTCGGCCGAGATGGAGCACTGGCGCCTTGAGCTGGCCGGAATGCCGCCGCTGCTCGACCTGCCGACGGACCGGCCGCGCCCCCCGGTCCAGAGCTTCGCCGGCGCCTCGCGGCCCGTCGTCCTGACCGGTGCGCTGGCCACGGCGCTGCGCGATCTCTCCCGGCGCGAGGGGGCGACCCTGTTCATGGCCCTGCTCGCCGGCCTGCAGACGGTTCTCGCCCGTCTGTCCGGCCAGGAGAGCCTCGCCGTGGGCACGGCGATCGCCGGCCGCAGCCAGGTGGAGCTCGAAGGGTTGATCGGCTTCTTCGCCAACACCCTCGTGCTGCGCGGCGACCTCCACGGCCATCCTTCGTTCCGCGCGATGCTGGGCCGGGCGCGCCGGAGGACGCTCGACGCGTACGCGCACCAGGACATCCCGTTCGAGAAGCTCGTCGAGGAGCTGGCTCCGGAGCGGAGCCTGGCGCATACGCCCCTCTTCCAGGTGATGTTCGCGTTCCAGAACGCGGCCGCACCGCGCAGCCTCACAATCCCGCACAGTCTGGCCCTTCCCCGGCTGGCGTTGGAGCCTCTCTCCCTGGGCGGCGACACGGCCAAGTTCGATCTGACCCTCCTGCTTGCGGAAACGTCGGCGGGCCTGGAAGGAAAGCTGGAACACGCCCTCGATCTCTTCGACGACCCGACCGTCGACCGGCTGGCCGGCCACCTCGCCACCTTGCTGGAAGCCGCCGCCGCAGAGCCGGACCGGCCGATCCACGAGCTGCCGTTGATCACCGTCGCCGAGCGAACTCAGATCGTCGCGGAGTGGAACGACACGGCCGCGGCCTACGACGAGTCCGTCTCCCTTTACGAGCTGTTCGAGCGGCAGGCGGCGCGGACGCCGGACGCTCCGGCGGTGCTCGACGGCCGGGACGAGCTGACCTACGGCGAGCTGCGCGGAAGGGCGGAGAGGATCGCCCGGCGGCTTGCCGCTCTCGGCGCCGGTCCGGGGTCGCTGGTCGCCGTCTGTCTGGACCGCTCCGCGGCCATGCCGGCCGCGCTGCTCGGAATCCTGCGGGTGGGAGCCGCCTACGTCCCCCTGGATGCCGGCTGGCCCGCCTCCCGCGCGGCCTGGATCCTCGCCCGCCTCGGCATCCGGCACCTCGTCACCGAAGGGCCGCGCCTGGCGGTTCTCGCATCCGCGCTCGGCGAAACCAAGGTCACCGAGATCGTCCGGCTGGACCCATCCGGCCCTCCGGTCGACCTGCCGGAGCCCGTCCGCGTCTGGGGTCCGCTGGATGGAACGGACGGTCTGGACGGGCCCGGGGCCGGCGCGGACGACCTCGCCTACATCATCTTCACCTCCGGCACCACGGGCACGCCCAAGGGCGTGATGGTTCGGCACCGGCCGGTGGTCAATCTGATCGAGTGGGTGAACCGGAGCTTCGCGGTCGGGCCGGAGGATCGGGTTCTGTTTCTGACCTCCCTGTGCTTCGACCTCTCGGTCTACGACGTCTTCGGCCTCCTGGCGGCGGGCGGCTCGATCCGCGTCGCCGCGGACGCCGAGATCCGCGATCCCCAGGCCCTGGTGAGCCTCCTGCTCAGCGAGCCGGTGACCTTCTGGGACTCGGCGCCGGCCGCGCTCCAGCAACTCGTGCCGTTCCTGCCCGATCAACCCGGGCCGGGCAGCGGCCACCTGCGCCTCGCCTTCCTCTCCGGGGACTGGATCCCCGTCACCCTGCCGGACCGGCTGCGGCGGGCGTTTCCTCAGGTCCGCCCCATCGCGCTGGGCGGCGCCACCGAGGCGACGGTGTGGTCCAACTCCCACCCCGTGCGGGCGGTCGATCCGGACTGGCCGAGCATCCCCTACGGCCGACCGATGCAGAACGCGCGCTACCACGTGCTGGACGGCGGACTGGCTCCGTGCCCGGTGCGGGTGGCCGGCGACCTCTACATCGGCGGCGACTGCCTCTCGGCGGGCTATTGGGGAGAACCGGAGCTGACCGCGGAGAAGTTCATCCCCGACCTCTTCAGCAGCCGCCCGGGAGACCGTCTGTACCGCACCGGCGACCGCGCCCGTCACTGGCCGGACGGCACCCTCGAGTTCCTCGGCCGCCTCGACCACCAGGTCAAGATCCGCGGCTTCCGCATCGAGCTGGGGGAGATCGAGGCGGCCCTCGGGCGCCACCCCGCGGTGCGCGAGGCCGCCGTGCTCGCCCCGTGGGGCGCGGACGGTCACCGGCTGCTCGTGGCTTATGTGGTCGCCCGTTCCTCGGCCCCGCCCTCTCCCGCCGAGCTTCGGGATCACCTGGGGCGGCAGCTCCCGGAGCCGATGGTTCCGAGCGCGTTCGTCTTCCTCGACGCCCTGCCGGTCACCGCCAACGGCAAGCTCGACCGCAAGGCTCTGCCGGCGCCGGACTTCGAGGCCGATGCCGGTGAGCTCCGGCTGCCGAGGACGCCGCTCGAGGAGCTGCTCGCCGGTCTCTGGGCGGAGATCCTGGGGCTGCCGGCGGTCGGCGTGGACCAGAGCTTCTTCGATCTCGGCGGACACTCGCTGCTCGCCACCCAGCTGGCGTCGCGGATTCAGCAGTCGCTGGGAGTCGAGCTGCCGCTCCGCCGCCTGTTCGAGCAGCCGACCGTGGCGGGCCTCGCCGCGAGCCTCGCGCTTGCGGATTCAGGAGAGGACACGGCTCCTCCCCTGGTTCCAGTGCCGCGCTCCCCCGAATCCGTGCTCCCCCTGTCGTTCGCCCAGGAACGGCTCTGGTTCCTCCATCAGATCCAGCCGCGGGACGCCTCCTACAACGTGGCGGCGGCCGTCCGCCTGCGCGGCGATCTGGATCGCCCGGCGTTCGACGCCGCCCTCGACGAGATCGCCCGCCGCCACGAGGTGCTGCGAACCTCCTTCGCGCTCCGCGGCAGCCGCCCGGCGCAGGTCGTCGCGCCGTCCCTCTCCCTGGCTCCTTCACTCGTCGATCTCACCTCCCTGCCGGACGCATGCCGTCAGGAAGAGACAGCGCGGCAGATGCGCCTGGAAGGAGCCCAGCCGTTCCAGCTGGCCCGCGGACCGCTCGTCCGCACCCGTCTGCTCAAGCTGGGCGAAGACGAGCACGTGGTGTTGCTGACGCTTCACCACTCCATCTCCGATGCCTGGTCCATGGGGATCGTGGTGCAGGAGCTGGCCGCTCTCTACGGAGCGTTCCTCCGCCGGCTCCCCTCGCCGCTCGCTCCGCTGCCGGTCCAGTACGCCGACTTCGCCGCCTGGCAGCGGAGCTGGCTGGCCGGACCCGTGCTCGACCGGCAGGTCGCCTGGTGGCGGGAGCGCCTGGCGGACGCGCCGGCCCGTCTCGACCTCCCCTCGGACCGCCCGCGCCCCGCGGTCCAGACCTTCCGGGGAGCGCGCAGGGCCTGGCAGCTCTCGCCAGCACTGTCCGCGGACCTGGATCGCTTCGGCCGGCAGCGCGGCGCCACCCTCTTCATGGTTCTCCTCGCCGGGTATTCGGCGGTGCTCTCGCGCTCCAGTGGGCAGTCTACGGTCGTCGTGGGTGTCCCGCACGCGAACCGCAACCGGATCGAGACCGAAGGCCTCATCGGAGCCTTCGCCAACACCCTCGCCCTGAGCCTGGATCTCGCGGACGATCCGAGCGGCGGCGAGCTGTTGGCCCGGTCGCGCGAGGGCGTGCTCGGCGCCCACGCGCACCAGGATCTCCCGTTCGAGAAGCTGGTCGAAGAGCTGCGGCCGGAGCGCAGCCTGGCCCATTCCCCGATCTTCCAGGTGATGCTGAACGTGCAGAACATGCCGGCCCGGCGCGTGGAGCTGCCGGGGCTCACGCTGGACTCCCTCACGGTGGAGGGAGAGGCGTCCAAGCACGAGCTCACGCTGGAGCTGACGCCCGGAACCGCAGGTCTCTCCGGCGTGTGGGAGCACAACACCGACCTCTTCGATCCGTCGACCATCGACCGTCTCGCCGGACACTTCCAGAGCCTGCTCTCCGGACTGATCGCCCTGCCGGAGCTTCCTGTTTCGGAGCTCCCTCTTCTCTCCGCGGTCGAGCGTGCCGAGCTGGCGGCCTGGAACGCCACCGCCGTCCCCTACGACCTGGAGCGGCCGCTCCACGCCTGGATCGAAGACGCTGCGGCGAGGTCTCCCGAAGCCACGGCGGTCGAGGGAGAGCAGGAGAGCCTCACCTATCGGGAGCTGCTGGACCGCTCCGGCCGGCTGGCGCGCCACCTGCTCGACCTGGGGGTCGGCCGCGATGCTCTGGTGGGCGTGGCCGCGGAGCGGTCTCCCGAGCTGCTGGTGGGGCTGCTCGGCGTGCTGCGCTCCGGCGCCGCCTACGTTCCTCTCGATCCCGACTATCCGGCCGAGCGCCTGGACTTCATGCTGAGGGATTCCGGGGTGCGCGTCCTGCTCACTCAGAAGCACCTTCGCGACGCGCTGCCGGCCGGAGACGCCACCGTGGTCGAGCTGGACCCCGGCGCCGCCTGGCACCACGGCCCCGATCTGTCGTCCGCCGACCGCGCCGCCGATCCCGAAGCGGCGGCCTACATGATCTATACCTCCGGCTCCACCGGCCAACCCAAGGGGGCGGTCAACACCCACCGCGGGATCGTCAACCGCTTGCTGTGGATGCAGGAGACGTTCGGTCTCACGCCGGACGACCGCGTGCTCCAGAAGACGCCGGTCAGCTTCGACGTCTCGGTGTGGGAGCTGTTCTGGCCGCTCATGACCGGCGCCCGCCTGGTGCTCGCCCGTCCAGGCGGCCACCAGGATCCGGCGTACCTGGCAGAGCGGATCCGCTCCACCGGCATCACCACGGTGCATTTCGTCCCGTCCATGCTCCAGGCCTTCCTCGAAACGCCGGCCGCGGCTTCCTGCACGTCGCTGCGCAGGGTGATCGCGAGCGGAGAGGCGCTCTCCGGGGGGCTCGCGCGCCGCTCCAGTGAGGTATTCGGGGAGTCCGGCGCGAAGCTCTACAACCTGTATGGCCCCACCGAGGCCGCGGTCGACGTCACCTGGTGGCCGGCCGAGGCCGAGAGCGGCGCGCGGCCGGTGCCGATCGGCCTGCCCGTGGCCAACACGCGCATCGTGCTTTGCGATCTCCAGGGCCGGGAGGTGCCGGTCGGCGTCTCCGGCGAGCTGTGCATCGGCGGTGTCCAGCTCGCGCGCGGCTACTGGC
Organism: Holophagales bacterium; assembly: GCA_031390755.1. Taxonomy (GTDB): domain Bacteria; phylum Acidobacteriota; class Thermoanaerobaculia; order Multivoradales; family UBA5704; genus DATMER01. The sequence continues at coordinate 32,731 of JANMTS010000018.1, read as the reverse complement.
GGCGTCCGGAGCTGACCGCGGAGCGCTTCGTGCCCGACGGCTGCGGCGGTGCGCCCGGCGAGCGACTCTACCGGACCGGGGATCTCGCCCGCAGGCTCCCGGATGGAGCGATCGAGTACTGCGGCCGCCTGGACCATCAGATCAAGCTGCGCGGCTTCCGGATCGAGCTGGGAGAGGTCGAGGCGGCTCTCGCCGCCTGCCCGGAGGTCAAGGAGGCGGTCGTGGGAGCGCGCGGACAGGGCACGGCGCTGCGCCTGGTGGCCTGGGTGACGCCGGCCGCCGGCCGGGAGATCGAGGCGGCGTCTCTGCGCACCCAACTGCGCAGCCGACTTCCCGAGTTCATGGTGCCCTCGGCCTTCGTCGTCCTGCCGGCCCTGCCTCTTTCTCCCAATGGCAAGGTGCAGCGCAAGGCGCTGCCGGACCCGGAGCGCCCCTCGGCGCCGGGGGGCGGAGAGCCGCCGGGCACGTCGCTCGAACGGGAGCTCGCCGCCCTCTGGAGCGCGGTACTGGGATTCGAGCGGGGATTCGAGCGGGGAGTCGAGCGGGTGGGCAGGACCGACAACTTCTTCGATCTCGGCGGCCACTCCCTGCTGCTGGTCGAGCTGCAGGGGCGCCTGCGCGACCAGCTCGGGCGGGAGGTCTCCATGCTCGACCTGCTGCGCCACACGACCATCAAGAGCCTGGCGGAGCACCTGGGAGGCGACGGCGCGGCCCGCGCCGTTCCGGCCCGGAGCCTGGAGCGCCGGGAAGAGATCGCGAGCGGCAAGGAACGGCTCCGGCAACGCCTCGGACAGAGGCGTTCCTGAAGAGGAGATCAAGACGGTATGAATGACGAACAGTCCACCGAGACGGGCCTGGAAATCGCCGTCATCGGCATGGCGGGGAGGTTTCCCGGGGCGCCCGATCTCCGCGCCTTCTGGAGCCTGCTCAAGAACGGGGTCGAAGCGGTCTCCTTCTTTTCCGAGGAGGAGCTGGCCGCCGCCGGGGTCGACCGCTCCCTGATGGCCGACCCGAGATTCGTGGCCGCCCGCGGCGTGCTCGCCGACGCCGACCGGTTCGACGCGGATTTCTTCGGCTACAGCCCGCGCGAGGCCGAGGTGATGGACCCTCAGCACCGCGTCTTCCTGGAGTGCGCCTGGGAAGCGCTGGAGAATGCTGGCTACGACCCCGCCTCCTTCCCCGGCCTGATCGGCGTCTGGGGCGGGGTGGCGATGAACAGCTATTTCCTGAACCTGCTGGCCCACCCCGAGCTGCTCGCGGCGCTCGGCCCGCAGCAGATCTCCCTGGGCAACGACAAGGACTTCCTCTGCACCCGCGTGGCCTACAAGCTTGGCCTGGAAGGGCCGGCGGTCACCGTTCAGACCGCCTGCTCGAGCTCGCTCGTGGCCGTTCACGCGGCCTGCCAGGCGCTGCTCGCCGGAGATTGCGACATGGCTCTCGCCGGAGGCGTGTCGGTCGGCTTCCCCCAGGTCTCGGGCTACCTCTACCAGGAGAACGGGATCCTCTCTCCGGACGGCCACTGCCGCGCCTTCGACGCGCGGGCTCAAGGGTCGGTCAGCGGCCAGGGCGTGGGCCTCGTCGTGTTGAAACGGTTGGAGACGGCGCGCGAGGACGGCGACACGGTCCGCGCCGTGATCAAGGGCTCGGCCACCAACAACGACGGGTCGGCCAAGGCGGGCTTCACCGCGCCGCGCATCGACGGTCAGGCCAAGGTCATCCGCGCCGCGCACCTGACGGCCGAGGTCGAGCCGGAGACGGTCTCCTTCATCGAGGCCCACGGGACCGGCACGGAGCTGGGCGACCCCATCGAGGTGGCGGCCCTGGTGCAGGCCTTCCGCCAGGGGACCGACCGCGAAGGCTTCTGCGCCCTCGGCTCGGTGAAGACCAACATCGGTCATCTCGATGCGGCGGCGGGCATCGCGGGCCTCCTCAAGACGGCGCTCGCCCTGGAGAACCGGCTCCTCCCCGGCACGCTCCACTTCGAGCGGCCGAATCCCCAGATGGGGCTGGAGAGGAGCCCGTTCTATGTCAGCCCGCAGCTCACCGCGTGGCCGCGGGACTCGGGCCTCCCCCGCCGCGCGGGCGTCAGCTCCTTCGGCCTGGGCGGGACGAACGCGCACGTCGTGCTGGAAGAGCCGCCGCCGCTCCCCGCTTCCGACCCTCCGGCCCGCCCCTGGCAGCTGCTGCTTCTGTCCGCGCGCACGGAGGCCGCCCTTGAATCGGCCACGGACCGTCTGGCCGAGCACCTGCGCAGCCTGCCGGCGGAGGCCAACCCCGGCTCTGGCGGCGCAGATCTTGCCGACATCGCCTTCACCACCCAGGCAGGCCGCAGGGCGTTCCCTCACCGCCGGGCCCTGGTCGTCAGGAACCGGGCCGAGGCCGCGGAGGCGCTCGCCGGCCGGAGCCCCGGACAGGTGCTCACCGCCACGGCGCAGACGGATCCGCCCCAGGTCGTCTTCGTCTTCTCCGGCCTCGGCGACCACTACGCCGGCATGGGCCGCGGTCTCTACCGGTCCGAGCCGGTGTTCCGCGACGCGATCGACCGCTGCGCGGATCGGCTCTCTCCCGAGCTGGGGGTCGACCTGCGGCAGGCGCTCTATCCCGAGGTCGACGAAGCTGCTTCCGCGGCCCCTGGGGATGCTGCGGCGGTGGGCGGTGGCCTGGACTTCCGGGCTCTTCTGAGGGGGCGGACCGGCTCCGCAGACGAGCCGCTGAACCGCACAGAGCTGGCGCAGCCCGTGCTGTTCGCGGTCGAGTATGCCCTGGCGTGTCTCTGGGAGTCCTGGGGTGTGCGGCCCCGGGCCCTGGTCGGCTACAGCCTCGGCGAGTACAGCGCGGCCTGTCTGGCCGGGGTGCTGTCGCTGGACGACGCCCTCACGCTGGTCGCCCGCCGCGCGCGCCTGATCCAGAGCCTGCCGCCCGGCGCCATGCTCGCGGTCCCGCTGTCCGAGGAGGAGATCGCCCCCTGGCTCGATCCGGCGCTCTCGCTCGCCGCGGTCAACGGCCCCCTGCTGTCGGTCGTCTCGGGCCCCGTTGACGCGGTGGCCGCGCTCGAAAAGCGTCTGGCGGAGGCCGGAACGATCTGCCGTCCTCTGCGCACGACCCATGCCTTTCACTCGTCCATGATGGCGCCTCTCGCCGGTCCCCTGCGCGAGCTCGTCAGCTCGTTCGAGCTGCGCCCGCCGTCGATCCCCTACATCTCCAATGTCACCGGCACCTGGATCCGGGACGAAGAGGCGGTCGACCCCGACTACTGGGTCGCTCACCTCCTCCAGCCGGTCCGCTTCGCGCGCGGCGTGGAGGAGCTGCTCCGGCTCCCGGGCCGGACGCTCCTGGAGATCGGCCCCGGCCGCTCGCTGGGGAGCCTGGCGGTGCAGCTCGGGCTCGGCTTCGAGGAGGGACCGGTCGTGCTTCCCACGGTCCCGTCCCTGCGCCACGAGCACGACCGGCAGGAGGATCAGGTGATCGCGCTCCGCAGCCTGGGTCAACTCTGGCTGGCCGGCGTGGAGCCCGACTGGGACGGCCTTTATGCAGGCACGCGCCGCCGCCGCGTGCCACTGCCGACCTACCCGTTCGAGCGCCAGCGCTATTGGCTCGACCGGCAGCCCCAGCCGGTCCCGGCGATCTCCTCGGTGAGCCGGCCGGCCGCAGCGGCTGGAAAGACCGCCGACATGGCCGACTGGTTCTATCTCCCGTCATGGAAGAGATCGCTGGCTCCCGCCGGCCGAAGCGATCAGGGGCCCTGGCTGGTGCTGGCCGACGAGCATGGCGTGGGCGAACGCCTCACCGAGCGGCTGCGCGAGACCGGACGGGAGGTCGTCGTCGCCTATGCCAACGCCGCGCTCGCCCAGCCGGACGGCTTCGACGGCCTGCTCGATCGGCTCTCCAGCCTTCCTGCCCGGATCGTCCATCTCTGGAGCCTCACTGCCCGGGGATCTGCCCCGGGATCTCCCGGCGCTGCTTTCGCGCGCGAGCAGGAGACGGGCTTCTATTCCCTTCTGGACCTCGCGCGCGCCCTCGGCCGCCGCCTTCCCGCCGCGGGAGCCTCCGCGGGAGAGGGACGGACGGAGGTCTGCGTGGTGACGAACGGTCTCTGCCGGATCGAGAGCCACGATGCGCTCCACCCTGGCAAGGCGACCCTCTTCGGACCGGTGCGAGTGTTGCCGCAGGAGCAGGCGGGCCTGCGCTGCCGGGCCGTCGACGTCGACCTGACGGCCCTCCTGGCTCCGGAATCCGCCTCATTCGACGCGCTGCTCCGAGATCTGGAGAGCGACGCGGGCGAGCCGGTCGTGGCCTGGCGGGGGCGCCACCGCTGGGTACAGACCTTCGAGCCCACCCGTCTCGGAGCCGTTCCGTCGCCCTATCGCGAGGGCGGCGTCTACCTGATCACCGGCGGAACGGGCGGGATCGGCCTCGCCCTGGCAGATCACCTGGCGCGGACCGTCGGCGCGAGGCTGGTCCTGCTGGGACGGTCCCCGCACCGCAAGGTGCGCGAGGTGGAGGCACTCCAGGCCGCGGGCGCCGAGACCCTGGTCCTCGCCGCCGACGTGACCGACGCGCCGCGCTTGAAGGACGCGGTGCGGCAGGCCCTGGACCGCTTCGGGCGCATCGACGGCGTGTTCCATGCGGCGGGCCTGCCGGGCGCCGGGCTCGCTCAGGTCAAGTCCCATGCCGCAGCCGCGGAGGTGCTCGCGCCCAAGACCGAGGGCACTCTCGCGCTCGCCGAGGCCCTGGCGGGTCTGCCGCTCGACTTCGTCGTCCTGTTCTCCTCGACCGCCGCGGTTGCCGGCGGCATCGGCCAGGTCGACTACAGCGCGGCGAACAGCTTCCTCGGCTCCTGGGCGCAGGACTTCGCGGAGCGTACAGGCGTCCATACCGTGGCGATCGATTGGTGCGAGTGGCAGTGGGATGCCTGGACCGGTGCGACCCTGGGCGAAGGCTCGGTGCTCCGCGCGGAGGTCGACCGCCAACGGCGCACCTTCGGCCTGACGTTCGACGAGGGGATGGAGGCGCTTCACCGCGCCCTCGCGAGCGGCGCTCCGGAGATCGTCGTCTCCACCCGCGCCCTGGCGGAGACCCTGGCCGGCGAGCACTCCCTGCAGGATGTCCTCCGCGAGCTGTCGGGGTTGTCGGCAGGGTCGGGGGGGTCAGGGCAGTCGGCGCGGCGCGAGGGGGCCAACCGGCACGCCCGGCCTGCGCTGACCGCCTACGTCGCTCCCCGCGACGAGACCGAGCGGCGCCTGGCCGGAATCTGGGAGGATCTGCTCGGCATTGCCGAGATCGGCATTCACGACGACTTCTTCCAGCTCGGCGGGCACTCCCTGCTGGGGCTCCAGGCCCTCGCCCGGATCGAGGAGGTCTGCGGGGTCCGCATCCCCCTGCACGCGCTCTTCGAGAGCCCGACGGTGGCGGCGCTCGCCCCCCTGGTCACGGACCCGGGCGACGGCTCCGGCCGAAGGCTGCCGGAGCTCGTGGCCGTGGCCCGGCCGGACCCCGCCGCGCTGCTCCAGAACCTGGATGCCTTGTCCGAGTCTGAAATGGACGCCCTGCTGGCCGAGATGGCCCGGGATGAGGAGCTGCTGTCATGACGGATCCCCGCGCTTCCCTGTCCCCGGAGGAGAAGCGGGAGCTCCTCGCCCGGCTGCTCGAAAAGAAGGCGGCGCGCCCGCAGCGCTTCCCGCTTTCGTTCGCCCAGCAACGGCTCTGGTTCCTCGACCAGCTCGACCCCGGCAGCCCGGCCTACAACATCTGGGCCGTCTCCCGGCTCGGCGGCTCGACCCGGCCGTCGTTCCTGGAAGCCGGGCTCCGCGAGATCGTCCGGCGCCACCAGACCCTGCGCACGACGTTCACCCTGGTCGACGGCGAGCCGGTCCAGGTGGTCGGCGCCGACGCCTCCCTCTCCCTGCCGGTGGTCGACCTCGGCGCGCTGCCCGCGGCCGCGCGCGAAGGCGAATTGCGCAGGCTGGTCACGACCGTGGCCCACCTCCCCTTCGATCTCGGCCGCGGCCCGCTGCTGCGCGTGGTGCTGCTCCAGCTCAGCCGCGACCCCGAACAGGGCGAGTCGGTGCTGGCCCTGGCCCTCCATCACATCATCGCCGACGGCTGGTCCCTGGGGCTCCTGGTGCGCGAGCTGACCGCGCTCTATCCGGCCCTCGCCGCCGGTGGGCCCTCCCCACTCCCGCCACTCCCGCTCCAGTACACTGACTTCGTCCTCTGGCAGCGCCAGTGGTTGCAGGGCGAGCTCCTGGACGAGCAGCTCGCCTTCTGGAAGGACAGCCTGCGGAACGCCTCACCCGTCCTGGAGCTGCCGGTCGACCGGCCTCGCCCGCCGGTCCAGAGCTTCCGCGGCGCCAGCCACTCGTTCGTCCTGCCGCGGGAGCTGCAGGGCGCCGTCCAGTCGCTCGCCCGCCGTGAGGGGTTGACCCTCTTCATGACCCTGCTGGCGTCGTTCCAGATCCTCCTGCACCGCTACACGAATCAGGACGACATCAGCGTCGGCTCCCCCATTGCGGGCCGCGACCGCAAGGAGGTGGCCGGGCTGATCGGCTTCTTCGCCAACACGCTCGTCCTCGGCACGGATCTCTCCGGTCAGCCCTCGGTTCGCGAGCTGCTGGGACGGGTCCGCGGCAGGGTTCTCGGGGCCCTGGCCCACCAGGACATGCCGTTCGAGAAGCTCGTGGAGGCGCTCCAGCCGCAGCGCGATCCGAGCCGGACGCCCCTGATCCAGGTGGCCTTCGCGATCCAGATCGCCCTGGATGGCGACCTCGCCCTGCCCGGCGCGGACCCGCTCGCGGGCGAGCGGCAGACCTCCAAGGTCGACCTGACTCTCGAGCTGGCGGAGACGGCGGGTGGCCTCTCCGGGATCTTCGAGTACTGCCGCGACCTCTTCGACCGCGCCACCATCCAGCGGCTGGCCCGGCACTTCGGACACCTGCTGGAGGCCCTGTCCGGGCCGGACGCGCTGGAAAAGCCGATCGGCGAGCTGTCGCTGCTGGCCGACTGGGAGCGGGCGCAGATCCTGACCGAGTGGGGCAAGGGCCGGCTCTCCGAACTGCCCGCGCTGCTGCACGAGCAGGTCGCCCGCCAGGCCGCGCTCCGGCCGGACGCTCTGGCGCTTCAGGGCGGCGGCGAGTCGATGACCTACCGTGAGCTCGAGGCGAGGTCCAACCAGCTCGCCCGCCATCTGCGACGCCTCGGCGCCCGGGCCGGCGTCCCCGTCGCCCTGGCTCTCGACCGCTCGTCGATCCAGGCCACGGTCGGCTTCCTCAGTATCCTGAAGGCCGGGGCCGCCTACCTCCCTCTCGATCCGGCCCACCCGGCGGAGCGGCTGCGCTCCATCCTGGAGCAGGCCTTCTCCGGCGGGGGCACCGCGCTCCTGCTGACCGACCGGGCGAAAGCGGATCTGTTCCCCGGCGTCCACCCGATCTTCGTCGACGCTGACCGCGAGGCGATCGCCGCCGAAGGCACCGAGCCGCTCGGCGGCGGACCGTTCCCGGAGAGCCTGGCCTACGTGATCTTCACCTCCGGCTCCACAGGCACCCCCAAGGGGGTGGCGGTAACCCACGCCGGGCTGGCCAACCTGACCGCGGCACAGCTCCGGCTGTTCGGAATCGGTCCCGGGGACAGGGTGCTTCAGTTCGCCCCGTTGAGCTTTGATGTGTCGGTCTGGGAGATCGCCATGACCCTGGCGCACGGAGCCACCCTCTGCACGGCCCCGGTGCACGACCTCCTGCCCGGCCCCGGCCTGATCCGCTGTCTGCGAGACCTCCGGATCACTCTGGCCACCCTGCCCCCTTCCGTGCTCGCCGCCCTCCCCGAAGGCGAGTTTCCCGACTTCCACACGCTGCTGGTGGGAGGCGAGGCGTGGCCGCTCGCGCTGGCGCGGCGCTGGGCCCGGAGGATGAGGGTCTTCAACGGCTACGGTCCCACCGAGGCGACGGCCGCCTCCAGCGCCGCACTCATCACCGCCGACGAGGACCGGATGTCCTTCGGGCGCCCGTTCGAGAACGTCGAATACTACGTCGTCGATCCGCGGCTCGAGCCCGTGCCGCCCGGCGTGGCGGGCGAGCTGTTCATCGCCGGCATCGGCCTCGCCCGCGGATACCTGGGCCGCCCGGACCTGACCGCCGCGGCGTTCCTCCCCCATCCCTTCAGCCAGATGCCGGGAGCGCGCTGGTACAGGACCGGCGACCTCGTCCGCCACCTTTCCGACGGCCGGGTCGAGTACCTGGGCCGCCTCGGGCATCAAGTGAAGATCCGCGGCTTCCGGATCGAGCTGGAAGAGATCGAGGCGGTCCTCGCCCGCCATCCCTCGGTCCGCTCGGCCGCCGTCGTGATCCACGAGGATCGGGGGGAGCGGTCGCTCGTCGCCTGCGTCGTCACGGCCGGCGAGGCGGCGCCCGCCGGAGAGATCCGCGACTTCCTCCGGGAGCGGCTCCCCGAGTACATGGTCCCGGCCCGGATCGTCGGCGTCCCCGCGCTCCCCCTCGGCGCTCACGGCAAGGTCGACCGCCGCGCGCTGCTCGCCCTGATTCCGGACCATGCCGGTCGTGGCGACGGGGGCGACGGGGGCGACGAAGGAGGGGCCGAGCCCGCCAGCGATCTGGAAAGAACGATCGCCGGAATCTGGCGCGAGGTGCTCGGCGTCGAGCAGGTGGGGGTGGGCAGCAACTTCTTCGACCTGGGCGGTCATTCCCTGCGCCTCGTCACGGTTCACGCCCGCCTCCAGCAGGCCCTCGACCGGGAGATTCCCATCGTCGTCCTGTTCCAGCATCCGACCATCGGTGCGCTGGCCCGGCATCTGGAGCCGGAGGGGCCGAGCCGGGCCGCCGAGGATCTACGGGCCGTCATCGAGCGGGCCGGTGGCCGGGGTCGTCGGGAAGAGCACGGCGGAGAAGAGCGCAGCGGGTTTGCCGTGATCGGCCTCGCCGGCCGCTTTCCCGGCGCCGCGGACCCCGGCCAGCTCTGGGAGAACCTGCGGCGCGGCGTCGAATCCGTCTCGGTCCTGTCGGACGAGGATCTGCGCGCCGCGGGCGTGGACGAGGCGCGGATCGCCTCGCCCAACTACGTCAAGGCGGCTCCCCTGCTCGACGGCGTCGACCTCTTCGACGCCGACCTCTTCGGCTTCAATCCGCGCGAGGCGGAGATGCTGGACCCGCAGCAGCGCCTCTTCCTGGAGCACGGCTGGCAGGTGCTGGAGAACGCCGGCTACGACCCCCTGCGCTTCCGGGGACCGATCGGGGTCTACGCCGGAGCGCAGACCAGCTCCTATGTCTTCAACCTCCTCACCCACCCCGAGATCCTGGACACCCTCGGGCTCTCGGCCGTGCAGGCGGGGGTCGAGAAGGACTTCCTCGCGCCCCGCCTCTCCTATGCGCTGAACCTCAAGGGGCCGAGCGTGGCCGTGCAGACCGCCTGCTCGACCTCGCTCGTCGCGGTCCACCTGGCCTGCCAGGCCCTGGCCGCGGGCGACTGCGACATCGCCCTGGCCGGAGGCGTCACGGTCCACGTCCCGCAGCGCGAGGGGTACCTCTACATCGACGGCGGACTCAATTCGCCCGACGGCCACTGCCGCGCCTTCGACGCCGGAGCGCGGGGCGCGGTCTTCGGCAGCGGCGTGGGCTTGGTGGCGCTCAAGCGGCTGGACGACGCCCTGCGCGACGGCGACACCATCCACGCCGTGATCCGCGGCACCGCGATCAACAACGACGGCGCCGTCAAGGTGGGCTTCGCCGCGCCCAGCGTGGAGGGCCAGGCGCAGGTGATTGCCGCCGCCCAGGCCGCGGCGGGGGTGTCGCCGGACAGCATCTCCTACGTCGAGGCGCACGGCACCGGCACCGTGCTCGGCGATCCCATCGAGGTGGCCGCCCTCACCAGCGCGTTCCGCGCCGGCACCGACCGGACCGGCTTCTGCGCGCTGGGCTCGGTCAAGACGAACGTCGGGCATCTCGACGCCGCCGCCGGCATCGCGGGCCTCCTGAAGACCGTCCTGGCGCTGCGCCACCGCCAGATTCCGCCGAGTCTCCACTTCGAGCGGCCGAACCCGAAGATCGACTTCGCCTCCAGCCCCTTCTACGTCGCGGCGAGGCTGGAGGACTGGCCGGCTCCCCAGGGCGGCGCCCCGCGCCGCGCCGGGGTCAGCGCGTTCGGCGTCGGCGGCACGAACGCCCACGTCGTGCTGGAGGAAGCCCCGGAGCCGGAGCCCTCCGGCCCGTCCCGGCCGCACCAGCTCCTGCTGCTTTCGGCCCGGACGCCCGAAGCGCTCGACGAGGCGACCGCCCGATTGGCGGCCCATCTCTCCCGCACCTCCCACGCCGCCGGTGACGGCTCACCGTGCCTGGCGGATGTCGCCTACACCCTCCAGGTTGGGCGCCAGCAGCTCGAGCACCGGCGGGTGCTGGTCTGTAACCATGTAGAGGATGCGGTCGCGGCGCTTGAGGCCCACGATCCGGCGCGCCTGCTGTCCGGTCGATCCCCGTCCGGCCGGCGGTCCTTGGTCTTCGTCTTCCCGGACCGGGGAATCGATGGGGGAATCGACGGGGAGACCGCGCGCGCTTTCTATGACACCGAACCGGTTTTCCGCGAGGCTTTGGACGCCGTGGCCGAGCGGCTGTCGCCGCGCCTCGGCCGCGACCTGCGCGACCTCCTCCTCTCGCCATCCGCTGAGCTGAGCCCGCGTTTCGCCCAGCCTGCCCTCTTCGCCGTGCAGCACTCCCTCGCCCAGCTCTGGCTCTCCTGGGGGATCGTGCCCTGGACCGCTGTCGGCCATGGGCTCGGCGAGCTTGCGGCGGCCTGTTTGAACGGTGCGCTCGGATTTGAGGAGGCGCTGGATCTGGTCAGCTCCACGGACCCCGGACCGGCCGCCCCGACCGGTTGGACGCGCGAGCCCGCCGAAAGCATTGCGCGGCGACTCGCGAAGGCCCCCGGCGGCAACCCGATCATGCAGGAGGTGATCCCCTCCACCCCCGGCGGCGCCGGTCTGCTCGAAGCGCTCGGCCGCCTGTGGCTCGCCGGAGTCGAGATCGACTGGCAGGGCTTCTCCGCCCACGAGCGGCGCCAGCGCGTGCCGCTGCCGACCTACCCGTTCCAGCGCCGCCGCTTCTGGATCGAGCGCCGAGCCTGGCTCCCTACGGCCGCAGTCACCGCCACCGCCGCAGTCCAGGCGGTCGACGAGGCGCGTCCGGTCCGCCCGGCTCCGACCGCCTTCGCCGGCCACAGCCGCCCTTACCTCACGGCCCCCTTCGTCGCGCCGCGCGACGAGGAGGAGACGCTGCTCGCGGAGATGTGGCATCGGCTGCTCGGCATCCATCCGATCGGAGCGCACGACGACTTCTTCGAGCTGGGCGGGCATTCGCTGCTCGCCACCCAGGTGCTCTCCCGCATCCCGGAGGCGCTCCAGGTGGAGATCGGCTGGGACGCCTTCTTCGCCGGTCCGACCGTCGCCGGTCTCGCCGAGCAGGTGCGCGCGGCCCGACGTAGCCGCGCCAGTACCAGTTCTGCTCCGGAGACGGCGGCGGCCCCGCCGCTCATCCAGCCCGTACCGCGGGACGGCGACCTTCCCCTCTCCTTCGCGCAGGAGCGCCTCTGGTTCCTCGACCAGCTGGAGCCCGGCAGCACGGCGTACAACATCCCGTCCCCGTTTACCCTGCGGGGACGGCTCGATCTCTCCGCCTTCGCCAGGGCGCTCAGCGAGACCGTGCGCCGCCACGAATCCCTGCGCACGACTCTGGAGATGACGCCCGCGGGCCAGGGAGTCCAGCGGATCGCCCCGAGCCGGGCGATCGTGCCGCCGTCGGTCGACCTGCGCGGCCTGTCCGAGGCAGCCCGCCGGCAGGAAGCCCTGCGCCTGGCGCGGGCGGAAGAGCGGCTGCCCTTCAACCTTTCGCAGGGACCGCTGCTGCGCGTCGTCCGCCTCGCTCTCGCCGACGAGGAGAGCCTGGTGCTCGCCACGATGCATCACACCGTCGGCGACGGCTGGTCGATCGGCGTGATGGTCGGCGAGATCGCGACCCTGTACACGGCCTTCGCGGCAGGACGCCCCTCGCCGCTGCCGGAGCTGCCGATCCAGTACGCCGACTTCGCCGCCTGGCAGCGCAAGTGGCTGTCCGGCGGGGTGCTGGAGGCCGAGCTCGCCTGGTGGAGGGAGCGGCTGCAGGATGTCCCCGTCCTCGAGATGCCCACCGACCGGCCGCGCCCGGCGACGCCGACGTTCCGCGGCAGAAGCCTGGCGTTCCGGATCTCCCCGCAGCTCACGAGCGACCTGCACGCACACTCCCGGCGCCAGGGGGGCACGCTCTTCATGAGCGCGCTGGCCGCGTTCGAGATCCTGCTCGCCAGCCACTCCGGGCAGGACGACTTCGCCGTCGGCACTCCGATCGCCGGGCGCAACCACCGGCGGACCGAAGAGCTGATCGGCTTCTTCGTCAACACCCTGGTTCTGCGGGCGGACCTCTCCGCGGACCCGAGCCTGCGGGAGCTGCTGGCCCGGGCGCGCGAGGCGTCGCTCGGCGCCTACGCCCACCAGGATCTCCCGTTCGAGAAGATCGTCGAGGAGCTGAAGCCGGAGCGGAGCCTGAGCCATTCGCCGCTCTTCCAGGTTCTGCTCGTGCTCCAGAACGCGCCCGTCGGGCGGCAGGAGCTTCCGGGTCTGACTCTGGAGCCCTTCGCTCCGGAGAGCGACACGGCCCGCTTCGAGCTGAGCCTCTCCCTGACCGAGGACGAGGGCGGAGTGAACGGCCTGCTGGAGTACAACACGGCCCTGTTCGACGGCGCCACCGCCCGGCGCCTCGCCGACCACCTCACGACCGTCATGGAGGCGATGACCGCGGACCCGGAGCGGCGCCTCTCGGACCTCGTCCTGTGGAGCGAGGCGGAGCGGGAGCAGGCGCTGCGCGAGTGGAAAGACGCCGCGCGGGAGCCGGAGTGGGAAGCCCCCGTCCACGAGCTGTTCGCGGATTGGGCCGCCCGGACTCCGGACGCCGACGCCCTGGTCTTCGAGGGCGAGACGGTCAGCTACGGAGAGCTGAACCGGCGGGTGGACGGTCTCGCCGATCGCCTGCACGCCCTGGGAGTCGGCCCGGAGACCCTGGTCGCTCTCTGCCTGGAGCCCTCTCCGGAGATGATCGTGGCCCTTCTGGCCGTGCTCAAGGCGGGCGGCGCCTACGTGCCGCTCGATCCGGGCTACCCCGCCGATCGCCTCCTCCACATGCTGGAGGACAGCCGGGCCGACGTCCTGCTGACCCGCGAGCGATTCCGGTCCGTCGCCGGCCGGGCGGAGTTGCGGGTCGTCTGTCTCGACGAGGGCGAAGTCACCAACGGGAATGAGCCCGGGCTTCCCGTCGCTCCCGGCTGGAGCGCCTTGCCTGGCAGCGCGGCGTACGTCATCTACACCTCGGGCTCGACCGGCTCCCCCAAGGGAGTCGTGGCGCTGCACGGCGGGCTGATGAGCTTCACGCGGTCCATGGCCGGGCTGCTCGGCCTCGGGCCGGGCGACCGCATGCTCCAGTTCGCCTCGCTCTCCTTCGACGCTTCGGCCGTGCAGATCTTCCCGACCCTGACGAGCGGCGCGGCCCTGGTGCTCCACCCCGATCCGCGGCGGCTCGCCCCCCTGGAGCTGCTCGACCTCTGCGCCCGCGAGCGGGTGACCGTGCTGGATCTCCCGGCGGCCCTCTGGCGCCAGTGGGTGGCCGAGGTGGCCGGCTCCGACGCCACCGACGCCACCGACGCCACCGAGGCGAGAATCGCGGCCCCCATCCGCATGTACCTCACCGGCGGCGAATCCGTGCCCGCAGTCGTCTTGAGGGACTGGGAGAGCCGGATGGAGCCCGGTACCGGGTTCCTGAGCTCCTACGGCCCGACCGAGGCCACCATCACGACCACGGCGTTCCGCATCAAGGCCGGCGAGGTAGAGCACCTCCGGCATGCCGAGGTGCCGCTGGGCGAGCCGCTCGCGAACGTCCGAATCCACCTGCTGAGCGCCGCGCTCCAGCCCGTGCCGCAGGGAGCGGCGGGAGAGGTCTGCATCGGCGGTACCGGTGTCACCCGCGGCTATCTCCGCCAGCCGGCCCTCACCGCGGAGCGCTTCCTGCCCGATCCCTGGGCCTCGGCGCCAGGCTCCCGTCTCTACCGCACGGGCGACCTCGCGCGGCGCCGGGCCGACGGCACCCTCCAGTTCCTGGGCCGCCGCGACCACCAGGTCAAGCTGCGCGGCCACCGCATCGAGCTGGGCGAGGTCGAGGCGGCGCTCGCCCTGTGCCCGGGAGTGCGGGAGTGCGCCGTCATCGTTGACGAGAGCGGCACGGGCGACCGCCGGCTCGTGGCGTTCGTGGTATCGGAAGCGCTGGAGGCGCTGGAGGTGCTGGAGGCGGTGGAAAGAGACCACCTGACGCCCGAAGCGATCCAGGAGAGGCTGCGCGCCTCGCTGCCCGAGGCCATGGTCCCGTCCTTCGTGATCCCGCTACCGGAGCTGCCCCTCTCCCCCACCGGCAAGGTCGACCGCCGGGCCCTGGCCCGGATGGCCCTGGGGCTCGATCTCGCCACCTTGTTCCAGGGCCAGCGCCAGGGCCGGGACCGGATCCCGCCGAGGACGAAGCTGGAGACCGAGCTGGTCGAGATCTGGGAGGAGCTCCTCGAGGTGAAGCCGATCGGCATCCGGGACAGCTTCTTCGAGGTCGGCGGCCACTCGCTGCTGGCCGTCCGCCTGATGGCGCAGCTTCGCCTCCGTCTCGGCCGCGATCTGCCCCTGGCCGTCCTCTTCGAAGAGCCGACCGTGGAGCACATGGCCCGCCGTCTCGACGGCGGCGAAGCGACGGGCTGGAGCTCCCTGGTGGCCCTGTCCAGCCACCCCGGCACCAGCCTGCCGTTCTTCTGCGTCCACCCGATCGGCGGCGAGGTGGTCGGCTTCTACCCTCTGGCCCAGCATCTCGCGGCATCCCGGTCGTTCTACGGCCTCCAGGCGCCCTCGCTGACGGATCCCCGCGCCACCGCCAACACCACGATCGAGCAGATGGCGGCGGGCTACCTGGAGGAGGTCCGCAAGCTCCAGGCGCACGGGCCCTACCTGCTGGGCGGGCTCTCGTTCGGCGGCGTGATCGCCTTCGAAATGGCCCAGCAGCTCGTCCGCGCCGGAGAAGACGTTGCGATCGTCGCCCTGCTCGACACCTCGGTCACGCCTGGAAACGACGGGCCGCTGGAGGTCGACCGGGCGGCGTTCATCGCCGGCCTGTCGCGGGAGCAGGCCCGGCAGCGCGGCCTGGAGCTGGCCCTGACGGCCGAGGATCTCCACGGGCTCGACACCGACGCCCAGCTCACGACGGCGCTCGACGTCCTGCGCCGGGCCGGCGTGGTGGGAGACGAGATCGACGTGCCCCTGTTCCGCCACTTCATCGACGGCTACATGGTCCGGCGGGAGGCCGTGGAGCGCTACAAGTCCCGGCCGTATCCAGGCCGCCTCGCCATGTTCCGGTCGAGCGAGGTCGACCCCGAGCTCCTCCGCAGCAGCACGGCCGAGTGGCAGATGAGCTTCGAGGACCCGACCTTCGGCTGGGGTGTGCTGGCGGCCGGGGGCGTCCAGGTCCACCGGGTTCCCGGCTACCACGAGACCATGGTCGCGGAGCCGCATGTCGCCGTGCTCGCCCGGGTGCTTCAATCCTGCCTCGCCGAGGCCGAAGAGAACCACACAGATCCGGGTCGCCTGGAACCCGCCCACGGGCGGGCCCTGGCCGCCCTTTCCTGATTGTTGAGGAACGAGACCATGCCCACCCCGAAGATCACCATCGTAGGAGCCGGCCTCTGCGGCTCCCTGCTCGGCATCTTCCTCGCCCGGCGGGGCTGGGACGTCCATCTCTTCGAGCTGCGGGGCGACCTGCGCCGGGAGCCGGTCGAGCCCGGCCGCTCGATCAAGCTGACGCTCGCCGCGCGCGGCCTCTCCGCCCTCGCCGAGCTCGGCCTGGCCGACCATGTCAAGAAGCACATCTGCGTGCCTCTGCGCGGGCGCGCCGTCCACAGCGGGACCGGCACCGTGGTCTACCAGCCCTATGGCAAGGACGAGCGGGAGGTCATCTACTCCTTCTCCCGCAACGACCTCAACAGCTTCCTTCTCGACCGGGCCGAGGCCGAGCCCAACCTGCGCCTCCACTTCAACCAGCGCTGCGTGGACATCGACAAGGAGACCGCCACCGCCTCCTTCAAGGACTCCCGGACCGGCGCGGAGAGCCGGGTCGCCGCCGACATCCTCATCGGCGCGGACGGCGCCTTCTCCGCCACGCGCCGAATCATGATGGTCCGCGAGCGGAGCGACTACCGCCAGGATTTCCTCGCCTGGGGCTACAAGGAGCTGACCGTCGAAGCCACCGCCGAGGGCCTGCCGCCCATGGACCGGCACGCGCTCCACATCTGGCCCTGCGGCGACCACATGCTCTTCGCGCTGCCCAACATCGACGGCTCCCTGTGCGGCGTCTGCACCCTGCCGTTCGAAGGCCATCACAGCTTCGATTCGCTCCAGAGCGACCGCGACGTGGAGGCGCTGTTCAACACCCACTTCGCCGACCTGATGCCGTTCATGCCCCACATGCTCCCGCAGTTCCGGAGCCGGCCGATCTCGGACATGGTCACCATCCGCACCTCGCGCTGGCACCACAAGGGCAAGGTCGTGCTGATCGGCGACGCCGCCCACTCGGTGGTCCCCTTCTACGGCCAGGGGATGAACGCCGGCTTCGAGGACTGCGTGGTGCTCAACCGGCTGATCGACCGGCGGGGCACGGGCGACTGGCAGGCGCTCTTCGCCGAGTACCAGGCGCTGCGCAAGCCGAACACCGACGTCCTGGCGCAGCTCTCGATCGACAACTTCCATGAGATGCGCGATACCGTGCGGCGTCCCATCGTCACGGCGCGCAAGCGCACTTCGATCTTCCTCAACAAGCTCTTCGGCCAGCACTCGGTGCCGCTCTACACGATGATCTCGCACAGCACTCTGCCCTATGCCGAAGCCGTGACGCGGCACCGGCGCCAGGAAAAGATCGCCCGCTGGCTGGGGCTCGATCTGGTCGTCGGAGCCGTCTCCCTCCAGGTCCGCCTGCGCACGGCCCTCGCCCGTCGCCGCGCCGGCCGTCCCGCCTCGGAGGCCGCCGCCCTGTCGGGCCTCTCCAAGAGCGCCGACCCCGGCTGAATTCCAGACCACCGCACCCCACCCACAGATTGGGAGGAACGACTCCCCGAAGCTCCGTACGGCCGCGCGAGAGGTTGAGACCGGCTGCGGGATGGGAGGGAGAGGCCGCACGCGCCGCCGGCTTCCGGTTTCGTCGTAAAATCCAATGCCGGACGCCGCACCGACCCTCCAAAAGGAATCGAGATGAATCTGAGACTCCTCGCCGCCGCAGCCCTCGCCCTCTCCTTTCTCGCCTGCTCGGGAAAGGAGGAGAGCGCGGCCCAATCCGCCACGCCGCAGGAGGCGAGCTCCGCCGCCGGGTCGGACACGTTCGCCATGCCGGCGAGCCTCCAGACCACTCCGTCCGGGCTGCAGTATGCGATCGATCAGTCCGGCACCGGCACCAAGCCACAGACGGGTCAGACGGTGACCGTCCACTACACCGGCTGGCTGACGGACGGCACCAAGTTCGACAGCTCGCGTGACGGCGGCGAGCCGTACGCGTTCGGGATCGGGCAGCAGGAGGTCATCGCGGGCTGGGACGAAGGCGTGGCCGACATGAAGGTCGGCGAGAAGCGGACGCTGGTGGTCCCGCCGGCTCTGGGCTACGGCGAGCAGGGCTCCGGCCCCATCCCGCCCAACGCAACGCTGGTCTTCAAGGTCGAGCTGTTGGGCGTCGAGTAGCGCAGAGCGCGCCCTGCGCTCCCTTCGAGGATGCCGGAGACGGGGGTCGAACCCGTACGTCCTTGCGGACGGAAGATTTTAAGTCTCCTGCGTCTGCCATTCCGCCACTCCGGCAAGTGCGGGCATTCTAGCCCCTTCCCCTTCGCCGGGGGAACGATAGAATCCCCCCGCACGATCGGAGCACTTCCAAAGGAGGCGCCTTGGCCCGCATGCAGACTGTCCTGACCGCCGCGATGGCATTCGCCCTGGCCTTGCCGATCGCTCCCACCGCTCTCACCGCTCTCAGTGCCGCTCCCGCTCACGCGGAAGAGCCGGTCGACCTCATCATGGTGTCGCGCATCCGGGACGAGGGGCTCCGGCGCTCGCAGGTCATGGAGACCGTGCGCCAGATCAGCGACGTCATCGGACCGCGCCTCACCGGCTCGCCCCAGCTCAAGCAGGCGAACGAATGGACCCGGAGCAAGCTGGACGAGTGGGGCCTGGCCAACGCCCGCCTGGAGCCCTACCCGTTCGGCCGCGGCTGGACGTTCAGCCGCACCGCCGTCCACCTGACGAAGCCGCAGGCGATGCCCCTCTACGCCCTGCCCAAGGCGTACACCCCCGGTACTGGCGGCCAGACCGGCGGGCCGACGGGCGGCCCTGTCCGCGGCCCGGTGGTTACCGCCACCCTGAAGGCGGAGGACGACCTGGAGGCCTGGCGCGGCAAGCTGGGCGGCAAGATCGTCCTCACCGACGACCCCTTCGACTTCGCGGAGGTGGACGAGCCGAAGCCGCGGGTGTGGTCCCGCGAGGGCCGGGCCGGCCTGGAGGAGGTCAAGATCCCCGAGGAGCGGGACGCGGCCCAGTCCCGGCGCAACATGGCCTACCGCGCGAAGTTCCGCCTGGCGCTCAACCGCTTCCTCGTGGAGGAGAAGGTGCTGGCCGTCGTCGAGCCCAGCTCCCGTGCCTGGGGTCAGATTCGGGTCGGCCGGGGCGGCTCGTACCGCGCCGACGAGAGCGCGGGCGTGCCAGCCCTGGTCATGGCGGCCGAGCAGTACAACCGGCTACACCGCATGGTCATGAGCGGCCAGGAGGTCGAAATGGAGGTCGAGGTCGAGACCCGCTACTTCGACGACGACCCCAACGCCTACAACACCGTGGCCGAGATTCCGGGCACCGGCGGCGGCGAGGTGGTGATGGTGGGCGCCCATCTCGATTCCTGGCACTCGGGCACGGGCGCGACGGACGACGCCGCGGGCTGCGCCATCGTGATGGAAGCCGTCCGCATCCTGAAGGCTCTCGACGTGAAGCCCAGGCGGACCATCCGCGTCGCCCTGTGGACCGGCGAGGAGCAGGCGCTGCTGGGCTCGATGGCCTACGTCGGCAGCCACTTCGGAAGCTGGTCCGGACCCGACGATCCCGAGCAGCGGGCCACCTTCCCTGCCTATGCGTGGCAGGGAGAGGGGACGCTGACCGTGCTGCCCGACCATGCGAAGCTCTCGGCCTACTTCAACCTCGACAACGGCGGCGGCCGCATCCGCGGCATCTACGCCGAAGGCAACGCCGCGGTGAAGCCGGTCTTCGACGCCTGGCTCGCGCCGCTCCACGATCTCGGGGCCGACACCGTGTCCCTGCGGCCGACGGACAACACGGACCATGCGTCGTTCCGCGGGGTCGGCCTGCCCGCGTTCCAGTTCATCCAGGACGAGCTCGACTATGCGGCTCACACCCATCACAGCTCGCTCGACGTCTACGATCATCTCCAGCGGGAAGACATGATGCAGGCGTCGGTCGTGCTGGCCACCTTCCTCTACCACGCCGCCATGCGACCCGAGAGGCTCCCCCGGCTGCCCCTGCCGAAGCCCGACTCGCCGCAGCCCTGAATCGATCCAACGCTTTCATGCAACCGGGAGGAAAGGGATGCTCAATCGAACGCTGCCGCCGGCCCTGGCCGTGGGGCTCCTCTTGACCGCGCACGGCGCGGTCTCCGCGGGGACGCTCAAGGTCGCACCGCCGGAGATCAAGGTGCGCGAGCACCAGCTCGCGAACGGGCTCAAGGTCATTCTCCACGAAGACCACTCGGTGCCGGTCGCGAACGTCCAGGTCTGGTACCACGTGGGCTCGAAGGACGAGCGGCCCGGCCGCAGCGGCTTCGCCCATCTGTTCGAGCACCTGATGTTCAAGGGCTCGGCCAACGTCGGGTCCGAGGAGCACAAGGCCTTCCTGAGCTCGATCGGCGGGCGCTACAACGCGACCACCGACTTCGACCGCACGCTCTACTTCGAGACCTTCCCCAGCAACTATCTGGAGAGGGTCCTGTGGCTGGAGGCGGACCGGATGCGGTCGCTCAACGTGTCGGAGGAGAACTTCCTCTCCGAGCGGGACGTGGTCAAGGAGGAGCGCCGGCAGCGGATCGAGAGCCCGCCGTTCGGGCGCCTGTTCGAGGTGGTGCTGGACAAGACGTTCACCACCCACCCGTACCGCATCCTCCCCATCGGCAGCATGGCCGACCTGGACGCGGCCACGATCGCCGACGTGCGGGAGTTCCACACCACCTACTACGTGCCGAACAACGCCACGCTGGTGGTGGCCGGCGACTTCGAGCCCGAGGAGACGCTACGCTGGATCGAGACCTGGTACGGCTCCATCCCTACGGGCAAGCCGATCCCGCGCAATGTCCCGAAGGAGCCGGTGCAGACCGCCGAGCGCCGCACGGTCGCCTACGACGCGAACACGCCGCTGCCCGCGGTGATCTTCACCTACCACATGCCCGAGGCCGGGCACCCGGACCTCTACGCTCTCGAGGTGGCGGCCAACATCCTGTCGAACGGCCAGTCGTCCCGGCTGTACAGGAAGATGGTCTATGACCAGCAGATCGCGCTCCAGGCCGGCGGCCAGACGATCGTCCTCGAAGACCCCGGGGTGTTCTTCTTCTTCGCCATCCTCCAGGGCGACCACACGGTGGAGGAGGCCGAGACCGCTCTCCAGGAGGAAGTCCAGCGGCTGCAGACGACTCCGGTCAGCCTTCCCGAGCTCGAGAAGGCCAAGAACCAGCTCATCTCCCAGGAGGTGTTCCAGCGCCAGACGGTGCAGGACAAGGGGGAGGCGATCGGCTACGCCAGCGTGATCCTGGGCGACGTCTCGCGCGTCAACAAGGAGCTGGCGCAGTTCCAGAAGGTCACCGCCGACGACGTGCTGCGGGTGGCGCAGACCTACTTCAAGCCCGCGAGCCGCACGGTCGTCCATATGTTGCCCGCGGCCCTCAAACCGGCCGAACCCGCCACACCGGCCCCGGCGCCCCCGGCAAACGAGCCCAAGACGGAGACGCAGCCATGACTCCCATCCGGACCGCCGTCACGGCGCTGGCCTTGCTCGCGGGCATCTCGCCCGCCCTGGCCCAGACGACCCAGGAGCCCAAGCCTGCCATGAAACAGACGCCTCCGCCGCCCAAGCCGGCCCAGGAGATCCACTTCCCCGCGTTCGAGGAGAAGGCCCTCCCGAACGGGCTGCGCCTGGTGGTCATCGAGCAGCACGAGACGCCGTCGCTCAGCCTTCAGCTCCTGGTGCCCGCGGGCAAGGTCTACGCACCGGCAGCCAAGGCGGGGCTCGCGGACGCCACCGCCGCCCTGATGCGCGAGGGCACCCAGACCCGCTCCTCGCAGCAGATCGCCGAGGCGATCGACGCCGTGGGCGGCACCCTCGACACCGCCGCCGGCCTGGAGTCGGGGTTCGTTTCGGTCCTCGTCACCTCGGATCAGCTCGACCTCGGGCTCGATCTGCTGTCGGACGTGGTGCTGCGGCCGACCTTCCCCGCCGAAGAGTTGGACCGCTGGCGCGGCCAGACGCTGAGCGGTCTGGCGATCCAGCAGTCCGATCCCGGCTACCTGGCCACGGCCGGGTTCCAGCGCCTGGTCCTCGGCGACCATCCCTACGGCATGCCGTCGTCCGGCACCGTCGAGTCCATCCAGAAGCTGACCCGCGACGACCTGGCGGCGTTCCACCAGCGCCGGTACATCCCCAACGGGTCGATCCTCGCGATGGTCGGAGATGTGAAGGCGCTCGAAGCCTTCGCCAAGGCCGAGCGCGCGTTCGGCGCCTGGAAGAAGGGCGAGGAGGCGCCCATCCCCGAGGTCAAGGTCACGCCGAAGCGGCGGATCGTGGTGATCGACAAGCCCGACGCGGTGCAGACCGAGATCCGGGTCGGCGAGATCGGTCTCGCCTTCCGCGATCCCGACCATGCCACGTCCGAGGTGTACGACGCGATCCTCGGCGCCACGCCCAGCTCGCGGCTCTTCGAGGAGGTGCGCCAGAAGCGGGGCCTCTCCTACGGCGCGAACAGCGAGTTCCGCCTGGCGATGCAGCCCGGCTGGTTCCTCGCCGGCACCAACACGAAGACGGAGTCGACCGTGGAGGCGCTCGGCGTGGTGCTGGATGTGCTCCGCGATCTGAACGCCAGACCGGTGCCCGCCCTGGAGCTGGCCCAGCGCAAGACCTACATCACCGGCGCCTTCCCGCTGGAGATCGAAACGCCGGACGGCATCGCCGGCAAGGTGCTCGAAGCGCTGAAGTTCGGCTACGGCAAGGAGTATCTGGAGACCTACCGCTCGCGGCTCGACGCGGTGACGGCCGAGCAGGTGGCGTCGTTCGCCTCGCGGCGCATCCATCCGGACCAGATGCTCATCGTCCTGGCCGGCAACGCCAAGGCGTTCGCCAAGGATCTGGAAGCGAAGCTAGGGCCGTTCGAGACCATCCCGGTGTCGGAGGTGGACCTGCTCCAGCCCGATCTGCGCGCGAAAACCCCCGTGACCCCCGAGACCCCAGCAAAGACGGACAAGTAGCTCTTTTCCCCAAGAGAGAGGACCAGACCAGGCATGATTGATCCCTCGACGAGCCCGCTCGCGCAGCCGCGCCCCATTCTGGAAGTCGCCGACAGCCTCGGCCTCGACCGCCGTTTCCTCGTCCCCTATGGGGATGACAAGGCCAAGATCCGTCTCGATGCCCGGGCCGCGGGCCGCCCCCCGGGCCGGCTGATCCTGGTTTCGGCCCTCACCCCGACCGGAGCGGGAGAGGGCAAGACCACCACGTCGATCGGCCTCGCCCAGGGCCTCGCCAGAATCGGCCGGAAGGCCTGCCTCGCGCTGCGCGAGCCCTCCCTGGGACCGACGTTCGGGATGAAGGGCGGCGCCACCGGCGGCGGCCGCTCCACCCTGGTGCCGGCGGAGGACATCAACCTCCACTTCACCGGCGACTTCCACGCGATCACCGCCGCCCACAACCTGCTGGCCGCGATCCTCGACAACCACCTTCACCAGGGCAACGCGCTGAACATCGACTCCCGGCGGGTGCTCTGGAAGCGGGTGATGGACGTCAACGACCGGTCGCTGCGCAAGGTGATGGTCGGCCTCGGCGGTCCGCTCGAAGGGGTGCCGCGGGAGAGCAGCTTCGACATCACCGCGGCCTCCGAGATCATGGCGGTCCTCTGCCTGGCCACGAGCTTCGACGACCTGCGCGCCCGCCTGAGCCGCCTGCTCGTCGCGCTCACGCCGAAGCAGGAGCCGGTGACCGCGGCGGACCTCGGCGCGGTCGGAGCCATGATGGTGCTCCTGAAGGACGCCATCCTGCCGAACCTGGTGCAGACCGTCGAAGGCGTGCCCGCGATCGTCCACGGCGGACCGTTCGCGAACATCGCGCACGGCTGCAACTCGATCCTCGCCACGCAGATGGCGCTCGCCTACGCCGACTGGGTGGTGACCGAGGCCGGCTTCGCCGTGGATCTCGGCGGCGAGAAGTTCTTCGACATCAAGTGCCGGACGGCCGGGCTCGACGTCGCAGCCGTGGTGGTCGTGGCCACGGTGCGGGCGCTCAAGCGCCATGGCGGTGTGGACAAGGCGAGCCTCGCCGCCCCCGATCCGGACGCGGTCGGGCGCGGGCTGGGCAACCTGGAGAAGCATCTCGAGAGCATCCGCGCGTTCGGCAAGACACCGATCGTGGCCTTGAACCGCTTCGGCACCGACTCGGCCGAGGAGATCGACGTGGTCCGCAAGGCCTGCGCAGCGGTCGGCGCGCCGTTCGCGGTGTCGGACATCTTCGAGAAGGGCGGCGACGGCGGCATCGAGATGGCGGAGACCGTGGTCGCGCACGCGGACTCGGCGCCCATCCGCCCGCTCTACGAGTGGTCGGAGCCGTTCAAGGTCAAGATGGAGAAGATCGCCCGCCAGATGTACGGCGCCCGCAACGTGATCTACGCGCCGTCGGCCGAGAAGGACCTGAAGCTGATCCAGAAGCTCGGCGGCGACGGCCTCCCCATCTGCGTGGCCAAGACGCAGAGCTCGCTGTCCGACAACCCCAACGTCGTCGGCCGTCCCGAGGGCTTCGACATCACGGTGCGCAACGTCGTCATGGCGGCCGGCGCCGGCTTCGTCGTTCCTCTCCTCGGCGACATTCTCCGGATGCCCGGTCTCCCGGCCGTCCCCCAGGCCGTTCACATGGACGTGGTGGACGGCAAGGTGGTCGGTCTCCTCGGGAGCTAGACCGGAGGCGGCGGCTCCGGCGTTTCCGGAGCGGGGGGAGTGGCAGGTGCGGTGGGCGGCGGCGGCGATGCATGCCCGCCGTGCCCGCCATGGCTCATGTGATCGTGCGACGCTGGAGCCTCCGGAATCTCTGGAAGCCGGGGAGCCTGGGGGCCCAGCATCCTCTCGCGGTAGTGGCGGACCGGCACGGGTCCCATCTCCATCATCCCGTCCAGGAAGGTTTTGACCTCGAAGGGCTCGCCTTTGGCGGCCTTCGCGGCCCGCACGTCGTCGAAGAGCCCCTGCACCTCCCGGTCGCCCAGGTAGTAGAAGGTGAGCTGCGGCGACGAGGTGATGGCCCGCATCCACAGGTTGCCGGCGAACTGCTCTTTCTGGAACGCCTCGTCCCGCGCGAAGCGCAGGACCTGCTCGCGGCTCATGCCCCGGGTGTTGACCCGGATGTCCACCACGGTGCGGGCGATGTTCTCGATCTGCTTCTTGAGGTGGGCCAGGCGGTCCAGCGGCCCTCCCCAGCCCTGGTCCAGCAGCAGCCGCTCGGAGAACGTGCCCCAGCCCTCGACGTAGACGCCGTCGGAAAAAAGCGCCCGCACCTTGCTCCGGTGCCGCGCCGCCCACTTGAGCTGGACATAGTGGCCCGGCACCATCTCGTGGGGCGTGATCATGACGTTGAAATGGTGATTGAAGTCGCTGAAGAACGCCGCCTTCTCCTCCGCCGGGGCCGAGTCGGGCACGGCAGGGAGATAGAAGAGCGTCTTCTCCTCGGGCGCGTAGGGGCCGGCCGGGTAGACGCCGCCGATGGCCTGCCCCGAGAAAAAGGCCGGCGATCGGTCGATGTGGAGGGTCGTGGGCTCGGGCAGGGCCATCAACCCCTTCGTCCGGACGAGATCGAACGCGTCCGCCACGAGCTTGCGGTAGTCGGCCATGAGCTCGTCCATGTTGGCCGCGCGGTCGGCCGAGACGCGCTCGAAGAGGCGGCGCAGCAGCTCGGAGTCGTCTGTCGGCGGCTCGGGCTCTCCCATCACATCCTTCCAGACGCTTCTCCCATACGCCGCGGCCTCGGTCCGGCGCGCGGCCAGGGCGGCCACGGCTCCGGCGAGCACGCGGTCGACCGGCTGGTCCACGCCCGTGACCAGGCGGAAGCGGGCGGCGTAGTCGGCTCCCAGGCGCGGCTGGCCCTTCGCTTTCGTCTTCAGGCCGTCCAGGAAGCCTGCAAATTCGTCGAGCGCCGCCGCGGCCTTCTCCCCCGCCGCCCGCACCGACTCCCGGATCTCCGGGCTCTCGCCCTCCGCCGCCTGGAGGAAACCCTGGCGGTAGAACGATGCCGAATCCCGCACGTTGCCGGCGGCGAGGGCACAGATTTCGGGGGCGATCCGCGCGGGGTCCCCGGCGGCGAGGGCGGTCCGGGCCTGGGCCGCCAGGCGCGGAAGCAGGGCGACGCGGGCGGCGGCCCGGGACAGCCGCTCGGGCCGCGGCAGATCCTCGCGGACGAGAAGAAAGACCGTGGAGCCTTCCATCAGCCCCGTCCAGAACAGGGGATCGAGGACGGGACGGGCCTGTTTGCCGTACTCGAACGCCTCGAGCTCGGCCTGGCGCAGGAGAAGCTCCGCATCGAGCCGGTCGTCGAACGTGCTGGACGGAGCGGTCAGGAGGCGCCGGAAGCCGGCGGCGGCCGCAAGGTTGAACTGCAGCCAGGCATGGCGCCGGGCCGGGGAGAGATCCTCCAGCCGCGTGTCGAGGTCGTGCCGGCCGGCCGCGGTGGCGCGGCTCGGGTACATGTCGAAGTACCGCTCCAGGTAGGCCTCCTGGAACGTCGCGGCGTTTGCGGGGGCGGGGGCGGAGGCCATCAGGCCCAGGCCGGCAATCCCGGCGATATTGGCGATATTGGCGAACAGAAACACGGCGGCAGTCTTCATGGCGGGCGTCCTCCAGTTCCGGGAGGATATCGCGCCACTGGCAGGAGATGACTTTCCAGAGTTTGGAGAGGCCCCCTCCCGGAGCCGGCGGTGTCCGCGAACGGCAGACCGAAACCTATGCGGCCTGGTTCGCCAACGTGCGGGCAGAGCCAGGACATTGCGAAAGCGTTGGAGTTGGCGCAAGAGCTCTAGGAGAACATGATGGCCAAGACTCAAACTCGCCTCTGGGACGCGTCCGAGCATCTCAAAAACGAGGAAGACATGGTGGCCTACCGAGGCGCTCAAGGAATGGATGGCGACGCATCGCACGGCATGATCGGTGCCATCCCAACTCCCCTACACTGCCGGGAACACCTGGATTCTGAACCGTACAGCTGTACCGGGCTCGGGCCGCTGACCTGATCGAGGGCGTCGAGACCGACGCCAAAGCGGCGCGGACGGCGAAGGGGGGCTCAGCTCTGGGAGTCGCGTCGCCAAACAGCCTCTTGAACCGGTGACCATCACGATCAAGCCCTGATTTGCTGGCCCCGCGACTCACGCTCTTCTTTGTTCCTCCGGCGCCCTATCTGGACACCTCCGCTGGGCCCGCAGAGCGCCCCGGGCGAGGCGCGCCCGCTCCCGCCCGGGAATGCCGGCAGGACGACAGAATCGATGTTCGATGGGTTAATTTGCTGGTTCCAGGCAAGCCGCTGGCACCACTTCCCTCTTGTTAGCTGCGGGCCAGGTAGTCGTCGAACGTGGCGTACACAGCAATGACGTCCGCTTCCGTAGAAATGTAGGACCCACGATTCTCCTGCAATGCCGTGACGATGCGGGTCAGAAGGTGCGACGGCGCGACCTGGGACAGAATGCCTAGAGCCGTCGGCTCTGACGGACAGAGAAACGTCGCCTCACCGTCGTCGTGGGTTGAAATTTGGCAGTCACCCACCGTGACCGTGCAGTCGATGATCGACAGTGATTCGTCGCGAAGTAAAGAGGCCAGTTCTTCGACTGTGTCCGCGGCGGGTAAGTCCTCCCGAGAGACCCAGATGTTGCCAGGAAAGCGTTCCGCGGACAGTTCCTCTAGCGCTGCGGGAGCACTGCCCGGGAACAGCTCAAGGGCCTCCGACGTCGTGAGCGGGGCTATGTGGATGCGCTGCCGCCCGCCTACGGAATCGAGATAGAAGCATGTAGGGGTCATAGCAGCTAACGCTGATGTCGTTCACCGGCGGCGCAGCCGTCCGAGTGCAACGCCCGGGTTATGTGCCTCTGTTCTTCCCACTTGCAGCTTCCTCAACTCGGCACTCGCCTCACCGTTCTTTCCCGATGAAACTGACTCTGTTCTCGAATATTGACAAGATCGTCTTGAACATCTTCTTTGAGCACCCTGAGTCTCGTCAAGTCCGCACGCAATCTCGCCGAAAGGCTTGCAAGGTCAGCCTCCGAGAGACCCAGCAGCCTCTTGTAGTCGCAGAGAGCTTCGGAAGCCGCCTGACCCAACGGATGATCCAGCTCAGAACGTAACTTCGCAATACGCTGGAATTCTCCCTCCAACCAGCTACCACCTCCGCCAGTAAAGCCAGCAAGCCCTTTACTTTCGCGCTCTAACTTGAGAAGCAGGGTCCCCAACCGAGCGCGCTCGGCTGAAACATTTTGTGCGAGTTCAGTGGTGTCACTGCATGCCCGCTGGTGTTCAAGCTCATCAGACCGCTGTATAGCTGCCTTTGCCAGACCCGCCGACTTAAATGCCGCACGGGTAGCGAGAACTCCGCCCACTGCGCTTACCACGGCTGCCACCGTTGATACCAGGACTAAGACAAGCTCAGAGTCCATCGCTACTCTCCGCTAAGGCACATAACGGGATTGAGCCTAAGCGGCGGCGGAGCCGTCCGCTTGAGGCTCTGGGTTGGGCGCCGCTGCAGCTTGAAGCGAGTTCCGCACTCGTCGGCTAGGGTCACCAAAAAGTACAAGTGATACCCAAGAATAGTCATCCGACATTTCACGACGCTGAGCCTCCCGCGCGTTTCGCAACGCATCCCCAAGCGTAGCACCGAGGCCTATTTCTTTGTAAAAGCGGACCGCAATCAGGTTTGCTGCCTCATCAGTTACTGGGCCAACGAAACCTACTAGGCCAACAGCACCAGCTTGGAAGTACTTCCTGCTGGCCTCGTCCAAGGCGGCACCGGAGCTACAAGCACTCAGAAAAACAAGCGCGCCGTCAACATCCACCTGCGTGAGATCCTCAAAGGAAACAATCCCTTCCGAGAAGACAAGCCCAGATTTGTCCGTAGTGAATACACCATGACCAGCGAAGTGAATTACTTGAAAGCTCTGGCCCCTAAGTATTTCGGAAACATTGGCTAAAGTAACAGAATCCCCGTATAAATGCTTTACCCAAAATCCCCATGAAGAAAGAATCGAAGATATCTCATGCAACTCCGTTGCTGCACTTGGCAAGAGATCGAACCTAGAGTGCTCTGCAGCACCAATCAAAAGTATGGAGGGCTCTGGTATACGCGTGGGCCTAATTGGAACATCAGCAACCTGTATTCTTCCAACTCGCCTAGCAGATCCAAGAAACTCATTATTGGCGGCATCCCATGCGAGTTCAAAGGGAATTATATGTATATTCGAGGAGATTCGTAAATAGCAGTTGCCGTGCTGGCGTAACGTCATCTGTATACTGGAAGGTATTAGGTCGTAGATCTTGCCACCGACGTGCTTAAGCAGGTTCTCTTGCGAATCATTGAACGACTCTATGACTTGGGAGGCCAGCGACCGACACTGATGAATCAGCTCATCAAAATCATCTCTCGCTATCTTAGTCTGCGCGCGTTGGCAAATTGGCGCCGAAGACTCCGATTCGCAGAGAAACGAAATAACAAAGTTGTCACCGACTGAATCAAGCAGTATTGATAAGCGTAACAGCGAGATCCGCTCTGTTTCGAGAGGAGGATGTGCGGCGGCGCTAGCGAAAAATTTTGCGAGTATCTTCTTGTGCTGCTCAATGTGTTTGAGAATCGTCTCGCCATCCCAGACAACGAACCTGCAGGAGTACTTCTGCCTGTTACCATTGGCGCGCTCCACCACTCGCCTAGCATTAACCGTAAGACCTGATGTTGTTGCCAGCAGGAAATAATCCGGGGGAGAGGGAAGCATATCCTTCGGCGGTTCAAGGGTAGCGCTGAGTATAGTCTCGATGTGTTTCGGACCGATTGGATGCGAATATCGCTTGCACTGCACTGCCCAGAGCGTGGGAAGCATATCTCCAGTTGGCAGGCTATCCAACCATTCTGCCCGAATGTCTATGCCCTCATCTCCTGTCCCGCCAAATGTAACCACATTATGAAATCCGCGAAGCTCAAGAAGTTCTGCCACTAGCAACTCAAAGCGCGCTGGCGAGAGAGCCTTCAGAGCCTCAATATTGATCTCCATTCACCCCTCCGTATTACATGGGTCTACATTCCTGCGCGCCCAACGCTCGGGCCTCAGCGCGCAACTGGGCGCAAGCCCAGGTGTCCGCTGGAGGCCCAGGGTTGGCCGCCGACCGATACGCCGTGTGCCTATTGTCTACAACGGCCGCAGGGGTACGGATGTCAAGACAACTTCATCCAGTTCCTAACATCCTCCTGTATGCTTCCATCTTCGTTGAAGAAGGGGCAAGAAATGGCGCCAGCCGCCTGAAAGAGTTGATCGCATAGGTCTCTGGCAATCGGCTCAATCTCATGACCCTGCTCCGCTAGATTCACCTCCGGTACAACTTGTTCATAACGACCTTCTGCCAATTCACCGCGGTGTACCCTATTTTGTATCAGGAGCATAAGGGTGGAGGCCGGAACCGACAAGATCTGGATGACATGGACTGGCCCCCAGTAGTGGCAGCGATCCAGAACTAGACGAGCAGTACTTAAAGCTACCAAGATGTTCTCAAGCACGCGGACGGCGAAGAGAGCGCTCTCGACACCGTTTAAACAATGTTCTCTCACGACCGTACAATCTGCGAGATGCACTATGCCATTTCGAGTCACAAAAAGATCGAAGGCACCAGCTGTGCCGACACGTGCATGCAAGCCATTCACGTCCACGCCAATATTCCTGAGAGCGTCCCAGTAATCTGAGGTACGGCGATAGTTTATGAATGGACCTTCGACGAGGTCCTTCCCTATATCCTTAAGTGCTCGCGGGTCCATGAGTCCGTGCCTTGAATACCAAGGTACAATCATCACGGATTGACAGTGAGTGCCGACAAGTGCCTCTTGTTCTTTTATTTTGGTTGTACGTGCTTGCTCCAGAGCAAGAGTGCTAATTGAAATCCGAGTGTAAGCCTCTCGAATCTCAGGCTCCGTCATCTTCTGCGTCCGGGCCTCGCCGCGCCGATAGAATCGGTCGCCACTAACCATATGAAGGTCGCGACCAAACGATGCGTAGACCTCCGCGACGAGAACAAACCCACCTTCAACTTCGACCGAGACAACCCGCCAGTGGGGTTGAGGATGCACCGTGTCGGCGACCACGTCTTCGAGGCGCGCCTGTAGGCTGCGGTCTGCCAAAGGTACTAGCCTTTCGGCCGCCCTCAAGCCATCTTTCGATTTACACTCCCAGATTCCATAGAAGATCCGGCCGCCGGCTGAATTGGCGAGAGCCGAAATATCTTTGGCAGCCTCCAAGCGCAGCGCAGGAGTGGAGAGCACAAGTTCTCCCTTGAACTCGATACGAAAGTTCTCGGCCGTGCCAAGAAGCGCCAGAAGGTGCTCTTCTTTGAGTTCATCTAGCGCGATTTGCATCATATCTAAAAACGCTCAACGTGCGATGCGGAGACCACTTACAATCTCACCAAGATCTGGGTCAGCGGCC
Organism: Holophagales bacterium; assembly: GCA_031390755.1. GTDB lineage: Bacteria > Acidobacteriota > Thermoanaerobaculia > Multivoradales > UBA5704 > DATMER01. The sequence goes on along the minus strand of JANMTS010000018.1, from coordinate 1,649 downwards.
AACGGGATGATCGATAAAGCGGCAGCTTCAGCTGTCCGCTTGATCGGCAGGTTAGCCGGCGACCGCACCCGAAGCTCCTTGAGGTTGAGGCCGCGTAGCGAGCAAGAGCCTAATGAGTTCAGTCTCGTAAACACGAACAACGAAGTCGGCATGCTCACGCAGGCGCGAGGAGAATGTTCGGCCCTTGGCCTCCGGAGGTGATCCGCTGACGAACTCCACCGCTGCGACGTGCTTGTTGCGGCTCTTGACGTGCCGAATGGAGGGGATGCTATCCGCGTCACCTGACAGGACGAGAGCGAGGTCGTAGTTCTCTTGGAGTGCGACCATATCGACGGCCAGAGTAGTGTCGAGCCCTTTCTCCTCGACCCACTTGTGCAAGAAGTTGACCTTCCAGTGACCTCCTTCGATAATGTCAATCAGGTCGGTCGAGATTCGAACACCTTGGTAGAACCGACGCATGCCGTCCAGTATTGTTCTCTTCTTCTGATACCAGTCACCGAAGTCGTTGGCACACAGGGCCCAAGCTTTGTCGTCGAGAGTCACCGCGGTCAAACCGGGCGTTGCCTTGCCCGCGACCGATAGCCAGTAGTCGCGGATCTCCTTGTCTTTCGCAAACGCATTCCTGAGCGCCGTTTGCGACTGAGGCAGGCTCAAGTCCCACTCGTCGATCGATCCGACGACGTACCAATACACTCTGCGAAGCTCTGCCGTGGCGCCGTCGCCAGTACGAGCAACTTGCCTCCACACGCTTCGCGCTTGTTCGAAGATGTATCCATAGAGCTTCTCGTAGTCCTGAACCTCTACATTGAGCGCCTTAAGCGCTCCGAAGAGGTTTGACCCGTCAACAAACAGAGCGAATCGCTTCACGATGGACCTCTCTTAAACGTAAAGCTCCTTGCCGGCTAACGTTTAAGGGTTTATCCGCCATCCTCCCGCGTCACCCTCCCCGCTACCCCTGACGCCACCGGGAGGATGTCGGATAAACCCAGGTTGAACGAAACCGCGGTGGAGTCCGGGCCGCTTCCCTATGCAGATTCAATCCGCAGGAGAAGGTCGCGAGCAGACCGCACGCTCTTCCTCAAGCCTCTTGGGACGAGGTTTCCCCGCTTCATGGATGCTTCCCCAGCAGTTCACCTTCGCCATCGGACCCTCCCACAGCAGTTTCGTTTGCCTTGATGGTACCGCGGATTCGAGAAGGAGTACACCTCTCCCGAACCCTCGAAGAGAGGCGAGGCTCGGCAACGGGACAAGGACGCCAGGCAAGAGACCTCATGGCGGTGACCGTCCTGCGTTCTGCGGGGCCAATTCCCCGGCCCAGTGAAGATGACCTCGACCGCAGCGCTCACAGAGAGTTGGATCCTGGCCGGTGACCCGAAGGTAGAGGGTTTGCCAGTCCTCCTGGTCTTCTGGGCGTGGCGCTGCTAAACAATCGCCTGGCACCTGAAATCACGCCCACCTGAGCCGCCACCCGAACCAGAAAAAGTGGGGAGGTCAACTTCCTCATGGAGGCACCCCTGGTCTTCGGAGCCGCGGGCGGCCCACCAGGCCGCCCCCCCCGCCCGCCGGTTGCCCGCCCCACCCCCAACCCGACCGCCCCGGGTGGTATGGGGGGGGGCGTTGGCACGGGCGCCGCCCGACCGGGCAAATTT
>JANMTS010000002.1:0-50838 GCA_031390755.1 Holophagales bacterium | reverse complement strand
GGAGGGCCAGGTCGAGGGCCAGGGCGAGGAGGACGGTTCTGGAGAAGAGGGCGCTTTCGACGCTTCGAGTCCTCACCCCCTGGCCCCCTCTCCCGGGGGGAGAGGGGGAACCCCCGCCCGTTTCAGTTCCGGGGTTTTGGGTGGTGGCGCCCCCTCTCCCGGGGGATGGGGGGCTGGGAGATGGGAGAGGGGGTCGGGGGGTGAGGATTCCCCGCGATGACGCTGGACTCTCACAAAATCTCCTACGACTGTTCCCGAATGAACGCCACGGTGGCCTCGACCGCCGCCGCGAGATGCCCGGCCTCGGTGATCCCCGAGGCCTTCATGGACGCCCGGGGCTTGAAGGAGTGGTCGCCGTCCTCCAGCCAGAGCAGGCGGATCGCGGGCGACAGCGCGTAGCCCTCGACCTCCTCGCGGGAGCCCAGGGCGTCGCGCGTCCCCTGGACGATCAGGGTCGGAGTGCGCAGGGCCTCCAGGTGCCGGGTCCGGAGCGACTCGGGCTTCCCCGGAGGATGAAAGGGATAGCCGAGGCAGACGAGACCATTCACACCCAGCTCGTCGGCGACCAGGCTGGCCATGCGGCCGCCCATGGACTTGCCGCCGATGAACACCTTGGCGCTGCTTTCCGCGACCCCGGCGATCGCCGCAACCGCGTCGCGCCAGGTCTGGAGAAGGACCGGCTCGCGGTCCGGCGGCCGGCTCCCCTTCCCTTCCCGCCGGCCGCGCATGTAGGGGAACTCGAAGCGCGCGACGCGGATCCCCTGCTCGGCCACTCCCCGCGCCATGCGGTTCATGAAGGGCGTGTCCATGGGGGCCCCGGCGCCGTGGGCCAGGATGAGGGTGACGCCGGAGACGCCGGACGGCGGCCCGGAGCCCGCGGAGGACTCAGGGGCGTCGGGGGCGTCGAAGAGGAAGTCGGGGACGCTCATTCCGTGATTCTAGGTGATTCTAGGAGATTGACAGGCTCCGCGGCAGCCGGTAGCCTCACCCGAAACGTACCGAGCGAGTCCTTCTACCCGGCGTGCCAGCGTGATCCCAACCCCAGAGCAGCTCGACGAGATCTCCCGCATGCGGGAGGGCTCCATCCAGGAAGTGCCCGTCGCCTCGCTGCTGCTGGCCCAGGCGGTCCACCACACCACGGTGGTGCTGGAGATCCGCCGCCGCCAGGTGTGGAAGAAGATCGTCTTCGAGAACGGCATTCCGGTCGACTGCCGCTCGAACCTGGTCCACGAGACGCTGGGCCGCTACATGGTGATCGAGGGCAAGGTCGGCGACGAAGACTTCACCGCCTCGCTCGGCCGCGCCGCGGCGCGCGGCGTGCCGCTGGGCGAGGAGCTGCTGGAGCGCGGCCTCGTCTCGCCCGACGATCTGTTCAAGATCCTCCAGGCGAACCTCGCCAAGAAGCTGCTCGACCTGTTCACCTGGCGCGAGGGCGAGTTCCGGGCGGTCGACGACCTCTCGGGCGTCGACTCGTCGCTCAAGCTGCGGGTGCCGCAGCTCATCCTGACCGGCGTCACCAAGCTGGCGCCCCAGGAAGAGATCGACATGTCGGTGGGGCCGCTCGTCGGCCAGCGCCTCTGGCTGCACCCGGCGCCGCCGGTGCCGCTGGAGGACATTCGCTTCTCCCCCAAGCAGGGCGCGCTCGTCGAGGCGCTGCGCCCGGGCCGGCGCATGGGCGAGATCGCGGAGGCGACCGGCCTGTCGGTGGACGAGATCACCCGCCTTCTCTACGCGCTGCTGATCCTCGGAATCTGCGTGCCGGACAGCCGGCTGCCGAAGGGCTTCTCGCCGGAGCTGACCCGGCCGGTCCGCATCCCGGTCCTGCCGGCGGCGACGGGGGCCATTCCCGTTCCCGTCGCGCCCGCCGCACCCGCGGCGCAGGCGGCGACCGCGGCGGCCGCGCCGGCCGTCGTCCCCGAGGAGATGGCGAAGCGCCGCAACCAGGTGATGCAGGCCTTCCTGGTCTACCGGCGACAGGACGCCTTCGATCTCCTGGGTCTGCCGGAGGAGGCGACCGCATCGCAGATCCAGGCCGGGTTCCTGGAGCTCGCGAAGCGCTTCGCCCCCTGGGGCTTTCACAATCCGGAGCTGGCGGGCGTCGAGGAGAAGGCGCAGGAGCTGTTCCTGGCCGGTGCCCAGGCGTACGGCGAGCTGACCGACGTCGAGCGCCGCAACACGCTGCTCTTCCGGCGCAAGACCCTGCGCGAGGAGCGGGCCCGCCGGGCGCCGAGCATGCACCAGATCAAGACCGACCTGCTCGATTCCGAGGCCCAGTTCAAGAAGGGTCAGGCGGCGATGGAGGCGGGCAAGCACCGCGAGGCGATCATGCTGCTGGAGTTCGCCGCGGACTGCGATCCCCAGAACGGCGTCTACGCGGCCGAGCTGGCCTGGTGCCGCTTCCTCAACAGCAGCGCCGCCGCGCCCCAGGCCCTCCGGGATCTTCAAGAGACGCTGCGCCGCGATCCGAGCTGCGGCATCGCGGCCTTCTATGCGGGAGAGATCGAGCGCCAGGCGGGGAACTACGACGAAGCCGAGAACCACCTGCGCCGCGCCATGAAGGTCATGAGCCCCGACCGCCGACCCATCGACGCGCTGAAGCAGCTGTCAGCCGACCGCGCCAAACGGCGGTGAAGACAGGGGGACGCCTCCTCGGCGGAGGCGTCCTTTAGATAGACCTTCTACAGGAAATTCTCGATGAGCGTGCCCTTGCCCGTCTCCAGGGCCTTCTTCCGGGCCAGCTCCCCTACCGCCAGGTCCAGGACGCCCAAGCCGAACGGGCTCACGATCGTGACCTGATTCTCGTCCTTCTTGGCGGGCGCCTCGCCCGTCACCAGGTCGGCGATCGTGCAGCGGATGAAGTCGCGGTTCCCCGTCGCCTGCTCGGCCAGGTGGATCGACGTCGAAGCGCGGCTGACATGGTCGGCGTCGTCCACCACGTTGTCGGCGGCCAGGATCACGTCCGCCGTCAGGTCCCGTAGCGAGGTGTGCAGAATCGTCGCGCCGGGCAGGCAATCCGAAAGATCCGTGACGTGGGGCTTCACCGCCGTGGTGGCGAAGGCCACGACCTCGCAGGTGCGGAACAGCTCGCGCGAATCGTCTACCACGTCCACGGACGCGCCGCCGAGATCGGCCAGCAGCTCGCGCAGCCGGGCGGCGAACGCCTCGGCGCGCTCGCGGTCGAGATCGTAGAGCGCGAAGCGCTTGATCTCCGGGATCGCGCTGGCCAGGAAGCGGGCGGTCTCATAGTTGATGACGCCGGTGCCGATCAGGCCGGCCGAGCCGGTCTCCTTCCCCTTGCGGAGGAGCCGGGCGGCGAGCGCGGCGCTGGCCGCGGTGCGGCGGGCGCTGATCAGCGAGCTTTCGAGGATCGCCTCGGGCAGGCCGGTCGAGGCGCTGTTGAGGATCAGCACGGCCGAGGCGCGGGCGAAGCCCTTCTGCACGTTGCCCGGGAACGACGCGATCCACTTCATGCCGGCGACGTCGAAGCCGTCCCCCAGGAACGCGGGCAGGGCGATGATGCGGTTGAGGTCGTCGTTCGGGAAACGCAGGAACGTCGAATGCGGCAGGGAGCTGTGGCCGCGGCGGTGGGCCACGTAGGCCCGCCCCACGGCTTCCATGATTTCGGCCTCACGGCCGGCGAGAAGATCCTCCACGTCGCTGCCGCGGAGGATCAGCACATCGTTCGAGCTCATCAGGGTCCTCCCCAATGTTTCGGGGGAAAGTTCGGGGGAAAGAGGGTCAGGGCAGCTCGATCGGCTCGCCGAGGTGCTCCCGGACCCAGTCGTCGGAGTACACGGTGTCGAGATAGCGCTCGCCGCGGTCGGGAAGGATCACCACCGCGTTCGAGCCGGCGGGGATCTTATCCCTGAAGTGGCTCACCGCGGCGATCAGGCCGCCCGACGAGGCGCCCGTGAAGATCCCCTCGCGCCGCACCAGGCGGCGGCACCCGGCCACGCATTCGAGGTCCGAGATCAGGATGTGCTCGTCGATGAACTCCAGGTCGCAGAGCGGCGGGCGCAGACCGGCGCCCATGCCGGGGAACATGCGCTTGGACTTCTTGTCCGAGAAGATCAGGCTCCCCTGCGCGTCCACCGCCACCACCCGGGTGGACATGCCGTGGTCGCGGGCGTACTCGCCGCAGCCGTGGACCGTGCCGCAGGTGCTGGTGGCGCAGAAGATGAAGTCGACCCTGCCGTCCAGCTCCTCCGCCACCTCGTGCATGGTCGTGCGGTAGTGGGAGCCGGAGTTGAGGGCGTTGGCGTACTGGTTCGGCCAGAACGAGCCCGGGATCTCCGCCACGATCTCCTTGACCCGGTTGAGGCGCGCCTGCAGAAACTCGCCGGTGGCCGGATCGGGCTCCGCCACGTAGTCGATCTGGGCACCGTAGGCCCGGAGGATGTCCATGTTCTGCTTCGACGCCTTGGCGTCCACCACGCAGATGAGTTGAAGACCGTGGAAGGCGCAGGCCTGGGCGAGGCCGATCCCCATGTTGCCCGAGCTGGATTCGACGATCACCGAGCCCTCGCGCACCTCGCCGGAGCGCATGGCGCCGTCGAGGATCTCGATCGCCGGACGGTCCTTGATGCTGCCACCCGGGTTCAGCGCTTCCAGCTTGCCGTAAAGGGCGAAAGGGAGGTCGGGAAAGACCCGGGTGAGCCGGATCAGGGGAGTCTTGCCGACGGCTCCGAGCACGCCCGGGCGGGCTGGCTGGGGGGCTGCTGTCTGTGTGCTCATGGTTGTCCTCCGTCGTCCCCCGATGTGTGCCCGAGAGCCGTTACAAACTTCCGGGAGCTGGCGAGCGCCCCCAATAAGAGGTATCGCAAACCGCTCCAAGCGTGACAACAGCATCCACGGGGGAAGACAGAATTGCGCCTGCGCCGCGAATGGTAGAGCAATCCTGGAGCTTGTGCTAGCATCCACGGACCGTTGGGTGCGTGCTGGCTCTAGCCGGTTTTCTGAAATACCGGTTTATTGACACTTTCGGCTCGCAATTCGAAAAGACATAGGAGGAGACGGTGAAACTCGGAGACGTGCTGAAGAAAGAGCGGGAGAGGAAAAAGCTCTCCTTTTCGGAGACAGCCTCCCGTCTCGGTATTTCGGAGGAGAAGTACGGCGAGATCGAAGGCGGAACCTCTCCAGCCGAGACCTGGGGACCGCTTCTCGCCAAGGTTGCCATCAAGCTGGAGACGCCCACGTCGCGCCTGCTGGCCGACAGCGGCAAGTCCGCCGACACCAAGCCGGGCCAGGCGGGCGAGCTCATCACCAAGCATAGGGAGCGCCGCCAGAAGACGGTCGACCAGATGGCCACGGACCTGGAGATCTCCAAGGAGCAGTATGAGGAGATCGAGGCCGGGAAGTCGGAGATCGAGGAGTTCGGCCCCCTCCTTCTCCACTTCGCGGAGGTCATCGAGCAGCCGGTGTTCAACCTGTTCTACCCCTGCGGGTTGCCGCTCGAGAAGCTCGACGACTATCCGTAGAGATACTCGTAGAGATACCCGTAGAGATCTGTCGGTGCCCTCAGGGCTTCGGTTGTAAGCCTCGTCCGGAATCGGCCTGCTCCCCGCAGGCCGATTCCGTCTCGCCTCGCGCATTCCCAGGACGCTTTTCCCAGGAGTCGAGCCCATGCCAACCTCGTTCCCGCGCCTGCGCCTTCGCTTTCTCGGCGGTCTCGCCGGTCTCGTCGGCCTGTGCCTCTCCCTGCTGCTCCCGGCGCCAGCGTTCGCCGCCCCCGCCGCCGCCGCAGTCCCCGCAGCGAGGCCGGCAGCCTCCGGCGGCAAGACGGTCCGGACGCTCGACCCCGAGCTCTGGAAGGCCCTGTCCTGGCGCGAGGCCGGCCCCTACCGCGGCGGCCGCTCTGCCGCGGCGATCGGCGTTCCCGGCGACCGGAGCACCTATTATTTCGGCTCGACCGGCGGCGGAGTCTGGAAGAGCCGGGACGGCGGAAACTCCTGGAAGTGCATCTCCGACGGCTTCTTCGGCGGCTCGATCGGCGCCGTCGCGGTCTCGGATTGGGACCCCAACGTCATCTATGCAGGGACCGGCGAGAAGACGGTGCGCGGCAACGTCTCCCACGGCGACGGCATGTGGAAGTCGACCGACGCGGGCAAGACCTGGACGCACGTGGGTCTCGCCGACTCGCGGCACATCCCGCGCGTCCGCATCCATCCGAAGAACCCCGACCTCGTCTACGCCGCGGTGCTCGGCCACCTCTTCGGCCCCAACCAGGAGCGCGGCGTCTATCGCAGCAAGGACGGAGGCAAGAGCTGGGAGCGCGTCCTGTTCGTGAACGAGAACGCCGGCGCCGTCGACCTGGTGATCGACCCGTCCAATCCGCGCACCCTCTACGCCGGCACCTGGCGCGTACGGCGCACGCCCTACAGCCTGGAGAGCGGCGGCGCGGGCTCCGGCCTCTGGAAGAGCACGGACGGCGGCGACACCTGGACCGAGCTGACCCGCAACCCCGGCCTTCCCAAGGGGACGGTGGGCATCGTGGGCGTCACGGTCTCCCCGAGCAACCCGGAGAACATCTACACCATCGTCGAGGCCGAGGACGGCGGCGTGTTCCGCTCCCGCGACGGCGGCGACACCTGGACGAAGACCAACGACGAGCGGGAGCTGCGCCAGCGCGCCTGGTACTACTCGCGGATCTACGCCGACCCGAAGGACGAGGAGTCGGTCTACGTCCTCAACGTCCGCTTCCTGCGTTCCAAGGACGGCGGCAAGACGTTCACCAACATCCGCGTCCCGCACGGCGACAACCACGACCTGTGGATCGATCCCGCCGATCCGGCGCGGATGATCGAGGCCAACGACGGCGGCGTGAACGTCAGCACCGACGGCGGCAAGAGCTGGACCCGGCAGGACAACCAGCCCACGGCCCAGATCTACCGCGTGTCGACCGACACCCACTTCCCCTACCGCATCCTGGGTGCGCAGCAGGACAACTCGGCGCTCCGCGTGCCCAGCCTGGGCGGCGGCCGCGACTTCGAGGTGACGGCCGGCGGCGAGAGCGGCTACATCCTGGCCGATCCCCAGAACCCGGACGTAATCTACGGCGGCTCCTACGGCGGCTTCCTCCAGCGCTTCAACCACGACACAAACGAGGCGCGGGACGTCAACGTCTGGCCGAACGATCCGATGGGCTGGGGCGCGGCGGAGCTCAAGTACCGCTTCCAGTGGAACTTCCCGCTGTTCTTCTCGCCGCACGATCCGGACACGCTCTACGCGGCGGCGAACGTGCTGTTCAAGTCGCAGAACGAGGGCCAGAGCTGGACCGCGATCTCGCCGGACCTGACGCGCAACGACAAGTCAACGCAAGGACCGTCCGGCGGCCCCATCACCAAGGACAACACGTCGGTCGAGTACTACGGAACGATCTTCGCCGCGGCGGAGTCGCCGCTCGCGCCGGGCGTCCTCTGGGCCGGCTCGGACGACGGCCTGCTCCACCTGACCCGGGACGGCGGCAGGACCTGGAAGGACGTGACGCCGTCCGGGCTGCCGAAGTGGGCGATGATCAACAGCATCGAGCCGAGCCCGTACGACAAGGCCGGGCTGTACGTCGCCGCCACCCTCTACAAGTCCGACGACTTCCGGCCGTATCTGTACCGGACGAGCGACTGGGGCGCCACCTGGACGCGGATCGACAAGGGCATCGATCCGCTCCACTTCACGCGCGTGGTGCGGGCCGATCCGGTCCGCCGCGGCCTGCTCTACGCCGGCACCGAGCGCGGCGCCTACGTCTCGTTCGACGACGGCGCGCGCTGGGAGCCGTTGCAGCTCAACCTGCCGATCGTGCCGGTCACGGACATGACGATCAAGGGCGACGAGCTGATCGCCTCCACCCAGGGCCGCGGCTTCTGGATTCTTGGCGGGCTCGGGAACCTCCGCCAGCTGCCGGCGGCGGGATCGGCGGGATCGGCGGGATCGGCGGGATCGGCGGGATCGGCGGGATCGGCGCTGCAGTCTCCCCACCTCTTCAATCCGGCCCCCAGCCCCCGGATGTCGGACGGTCTCCTCGAGGGCGCGCCGATCTTCTACTACCTCGACAAGGCCCCGTCCGAGAAGGACGCGAAAGAGGCGAAGCTGGAGATCCTCGACCGCGACGGCAAGGTGATCCGGTCGTTCCCGGGCAAGCCGTCCGAAGCCAAGGCCAAGGCTGCCGCCAAACCGGAGCCGGCCGCCGACAAGCCAGGCGACAAGGACGACGAGGGGACGGAAGACAAGGAAGAGGGGGAGGACGAGGAGAAGGACAAGCCCCGCAAGAAGCCAGGGGAGATCGAGGAGGAGCAGAAGGCCCCGATGGAGGCCGGTCTCAACCGCTTCGTCTGGGATCTCCGCTACGGCGCGGGCCGGACGTTCCCGGGCATGATCCTGTGGACCGGCGAGACCGTCCGCCCGTTCGTGGTGCCCGGCGACTACCAGGTGCGCCTCACGGTCGGCGGCACGACCCGCACCGCACCGCTCACGGTGACCCGGGATCCGCGCTCGTCCTCCACGGTCGCGGACATGCAGGCGCAGCACGACTTCCTGATGTCCATCCGCGGCAAGCTCGACGAGATGCACGAGGCGATCCGGCGCATCCGCGACGTGCGCGGCCAGCTCGACGGTCTCAAGGCCCGCTTGGAGGAGATCGACGATACCGGAGGCTCTGCCGGAGGTCTTGGGAACAATCACTCCAAGGTCGTCGACGCGGCCAAGGCTCTGGACAAGTCGATGACCGCGGTCGAGGAGGCGCTCTACCAGACGAAGAACCGCAGCGCCCAGGATCCTCTGAACTTCCCGGTCCGGCTCAACGACAAGCTGAACGCGGTGGCCGGGTCGGCCGCCATGGGCGACCACCGTCCCACCGACCAGGCCGTGCAGGTGAAGGAGGAGCTGATCCTCACCGTCGACGCCCGCCTGGCGGAGCTCGCGCAGATCCTGGAAAAGGATCTCCCGGCGTTCAACGAGCTGGTGAAGACGGACGGGATCGCCCCGGTGATCCTTTCTCCTTCTCGGCTAGAATAAAGACGATCGTGCGCCGGACCGCCCCGGTCCGGCGCCCCTCCCTGGTGATGTGAAATGACAACCACGACTCTCATGACGCCACCCCGCTTCGCCACGTACGAGCTGAGCGGCTGGGATCTTTCGGAGCTGCTCCCGGAACGCACGGAAGCCTCCTTCAGCGACAGCCTGTCGCGCATCGAGCAGGCGGCGGGAGCCTTCGAGGCGCGCCGCGGCGAGCTCGATCCGCAGATGTCTCCGGCGACGTTCCTGGAGATCCTGAAGCAGTACGAGGCCTTCGTCGAGTTGATCAACCAGATCTCGGGCTACGCCGCCCTCTGGTTCTACGCCGACACCAGCAACCAGGACGCGCTCACCTTCCGCAACCGGGTGCGCACCGCGATCACGGCCGCCGCGAACCGGACGCTCTTCTTCACGCTCTGGTGGCGGACCCTCTCGGACGAGGAAGCCGAGCCGCTGCTGCCCGCGGCGCCCGAGCATGCCGACTCCCTGCACTACCTGCAGGATCTCCGGCGCTTCAAGCCGTACACGCTGGACGAGAAGTCCGAACAGATCATCAACACCAAGGACGAGAACGGCGTCGCGGCCGTGATGACGCTCTACTCCATGCTGACCAACCGCCTGGAGTACACGCTGGAGGTCGACGGCGAGCCGCAGAATCTTACGCGCGACGCGCTGATGAGCCACGCGTTCTCGCACCAGCCGGAAGTCCGCGAGTCCGCCTACAAGGAGCTGTACCGGGTCTACGCCCGCGAGTCGACGATCCTGGGCCAGATCTACGTCAACCGGGTGCGCGACTGGTACGACGAGCACGTGGGCCTGCGTGGCTACAGCTCGCCGGTGTCGGTGCGCAACGTGGACAACGACATTCCGGATGAAGCCGTGCAGGCTCTGCTGGAGGTGTCGCGACAGAATGCGCCGCTCTTCCAGCGCTACTTCCACCTGAAGGCCGGGTGGCTCGGCCTGAACCGCCTCCGGCGCTACGACCTCTATGCGCCTCTGGCCACGTCGGACCGCAGCATCGACTACGGCGACGCGGTCAAGTCGGTTCTGGAGACGTTCCACGCGTTCCATCCGCGCTTCTCGCAGATGGTGAACCGGGTGTTCTCCGAGAACCACATCGACGGCGAGATCCGCAAGGGCAAGCGCGGCGGGGCCTTCTGCTCCACCATCCTCCCTCGCTTCACGCCCTGGGTGCTGGTGAACTACTCCGGCCGGGTGCGGGACGTGGCGACGCTCGCCCACGAGCTCGGCCACGCGGTGCACAGCATGCTGGCCGAGCACCACTCGATCCTCACCCAGCACGCGTCCCTGCCGCTGGCCGAGACGGCCTCGGTGTTCGGCGAGATGCTGATGACGGACCGCCTGCTGCGCGAAGAGAAAGACCCGCTCGCGCGCCGCGAGCTGTTGGCCGCGGCCGTGGACGACGTCTACGCCACGGTGCTCCGCCAGGCCTACTTCGTGCTCTTCGAGCAGGAGGCCCATGCGGCCATCCTGGCGGGCAAGGGGGTCGAGGAGATCTGCGACCTCTATCTCGATCTGCTGCGCGAGCAGTTCGGAGACAGCGTGGAGATCTCGCCGGAGTTCCGATACGAGTGGCTGTCGATCCCCCATCTGTTCCAGACGCCGTTCTACTGCTACGCCTACAGCTTCGGGCAGCTCCTGGTGCTGGCGCTCTACCGGCGCTACCAGGAGGAGGGCGAGGACTTCAAGCCGGGCTATCTGCGGCTGCTCTCCTACGGCGGCTCGGCGAGGCCCGAGGCGATCCTCAAGGAGGCCGGGATCGACATGACCGACCGGGCGTTCTGGCAGGGCGGGTTCGATCTGGTGAAGGAGCGGATCGACGAGATGGAGAGGCTGCAGGTGGATTGATTCATTGATCCCATTCCGATTGATCCCATTCCGATTGATCCCATTCCCCCTCTCCCCGGCCCTCTCCCCCGTGCCGGGGGAGAGGGAGAACAGCAGCTCCTCCCCTGGACCTACGACTTGAACTTTTCGCCGACCCGCCGATACGCCTCCCGGAAGGACACCCCTTCCGCCAGCACCATCCCATAGGCTTCTTCCGCGGCGCGCAACTCGGGCGCCAGCTCGATGCTCCCGGCATTGAACCGCACGCCGTCGAGCGCCGGCACCAGGATCTCCAGCGTGTCGCGCGCGAGGTCGATCCCCCGGAACAGCGGCGCCTTCAGGAGCTGCAGGTCGCGGTGATATCCGGACGGCAGCTTGGCCGTGATCCCCAGCACTTCCGTCAGGCAGCCGTGGGCGGTCGCAGTGCGGCCCCGGATCAACTCGAACACGTCGGGATTGCGCTTCTGCGGCATGATCGACGAGCCGGTGGTCATCTCCGCGCTCAGCGTGACGAAGCCCAGCTCCTTCATATTGAAGAGGACAAGGTCGGCCGCGAGGCGTCCCAGATCCTGCATCAACAGGGCGATCTCGAACAGCAGGTGGGCCTCGGCCTTGCCGCGCGAGAGCTGGACGGCGGTCACCGGCTCGTGGATCGAGCTGAACCCCAGGGAACGGCGCGTGGCCTCCCGATCGATCGGCAGCAGCGGCACGCCGTAGCCGGCCGCAGAGCCGAGCGGGTTGCGGTCCAGCCGGCGGCGGGCGGCGACAAGCCCTTCGGCGTCGTCCCGGATCTCGGCGGCGAAGCCTCCGGACCAGAGAGCGACCGAGCTGGGCATCGCCGGCTGCTGGTGGGTGTAGCCAGGCAGCGGCGTCTCCGATTCCCGCCGCGCCAACCCGTCGAGCGCGTCGGCCACAGCCAGAGCGCCGTCGCGGAGCGCCATCGTTTCGTCCAGCAGATAGAGACGTAGCGCCGCGAGCACCTGGTCATTGCGCGAACGCCCGAGATGAAGCCGGGCGCCGGCCTCCCCGATCCTCGCGGTGAGGCGGGATTCGAGCGCGGTGTGGACATCCTCGTCCGCCAGCTCGATCCGCCACTCTCCCGCGGCGTGGTCGGCGGCCAGAGTCGTCAAGCCGTCGCGGATCGCCGCCAGATCGCCGGCCGGCAGCAGCCCGGCGCCGTCGAGCATCTCGGCGTGGGCGATCGAGGCACGCACGTCATAGGGCACGAGCCGGCCGTCGAGCCGGTGGTCCTCCCCCGCCGTGTAGCGCAGCACCCGCTCGTCGAGCGGCTCGCCCTTGTCCCAGAGGCGGGTCAACGGACCTCCACCGTCTCCGCGACAGGATCCGCCACGGCGGCGACATCCGCGCCTCGCAGCTCTGCGTAGGCTCCGATCAGCCGGGTGTAGAAGCGCGCTCCGGCGAGGATCTCCTCTTCCAGCACGTACTCGTCCGGCGTGTGCGAGCGCTCGGTGCGGCCCGGACCGCACTTGATGGCGGGCGCCCCGAGAAACACCATGTCGGACAGCGTGGACGACCCGAAGACGCGCGCCTCCGGACGGACCCGCAGCGCAGCCTGGACGATCGGCGAGTCCTGCGGCGTCTCCTTCGGGGCCAGCCGGTCGGACAGCACCCGGACCTCTCCCGTCACCCGGTCCCGCACCCGCTGCACGATCTCAGCCGCCGGCAGCGCGGGCGTGGTCCGCACGTCGAGAATGGCAGTGGCCTCCCCGGGGAGGACGTTGCGCGCCGTGCCGGCCTTCACCACGGTCGGCTCCAGCGTGATCGGCCCCAGGTGCGGATGCGGTGCTCCGAAGTCGATGTCTTCCAAGGCCACAAGATCGCGGGCGAGCAGCCGCGCGGCGTTGGTGGCTCCGAGCGCCTGGGCGTTCGCGGCGTGGCAGGCGTCACCGCGGGCGACCAGCTCCAGGACCATGAGACCTTTCTGGGCCGCGGCCACGTCGAGGCCGGTGGGCTCGCCCACGATCGCCGCCTCGATCGTCAGACCGCGGCGGGCCAGCTCGGCGAGCACGGCCTGGGTGCCGGTGCCCCGGGTCTCCTCGCCTTCCACCAGAGCGAGCGCCAGCGTGAACGGCAGCTCCAGCTTCGCGAACGCGAGGAAGGCCGCAGTCATGGCCGCGACCGAGGCTTTCGCATCGTTCGCACCCAGCCCGATGATCTTCCCTTCGTGCCCGTCGTGCAGCTCCGGGTCCTCGACGGTCCACGGATCGCGGGTCCAGCCCGGCACCGGGGGCACCGTGTCCAGATGGGTGTCGAGCAGCAGGACCGGAGCCTCGCCTCGCGGGCCATGCAGGACCAGCAGGCTCTCCCCCACCCGGATCGGCTCGACACCGCGCTGCCGAAGCCGGCCGTCCAGGAAGTCGGCGAGCGCCGCCTCGGAGCCGGACACCGACGGAATGCCGACGATGGCGCGGTGCAGGGCCAGGATCTCCCGGTCGGGAAGCATCATGGTAGGGCTCCCACCGGCTGGACGGTCTGCGCGCCTGCCGCCTGCTCCGCGGGGGAGAGGATGCCCACGTCCTGCACCACCAGCGTGCCGACGCCTTCGTTCGTGAAGACCTCCGCCAGCAGGCTGTCGGGCAGGCCGGCGGCCAGGATGTGCACCCGCCGCACGCCGCCCTGGAGCGCCGACTCGATCGCCCGGGCCTTGGGCAGCATGCCGCGCTCGAGGCGCCCCTGCTCGCGCAGGCGGTGCAGGCCGGCGAGGTCGGTGTAGGAGATCAGCGACTTCGGATCCTCGACCCGCTCCAGGATGCCGGGCGCCCCGGTCATCAGGATCAGCTTCTCGGCGCGCAAGCCTACGGCGAGCGCGGCGGCCACGGTGTCCGCGTTGATGTTGAGCACCGTCCCGTCCTCGTCCGCGGAGAGCGGGCTCACCACCGGCACGATCCCCGCGTCGAGCAGCGTGTTGAGCACACCCGGAGAGACAGACGCCACGTCGCCGACGAACCCGTAGTCGACCGTCTCAGACCCTACCTGCACGGGCGGACGCCGCCTGGCCTGGATGAGGTTGGCATCGACGCCGCTCAAGCCCACCGCCGGCAGCCCGAGGCGCCGGCAGGCGCCGAGGATACGGGTGTTGACCGAGCCGTTGAGCACCATGGTGGCCACGGCGAGCGCGCCTTCGTCGGTCACTCGCCGGCCTTCCACGAAACGCGGCTCGGCTCCCAGCGCGCGGGCAAGCGTGCTCGATTCGCTGCCGCCGCCGTGGACCAGGACGACCCGAATGCCCACGTGGTGGAGGATCTCCACCTGGCCGAGGAGGTCGAACGTCGCCGTCGCGGTTTCGAGGGCCTCGCCGCCGACCTTGATGACGAACGTGGAGCCCTTGAACAGGCGGATGTAGGGCGCGGCGTGGCGGAGACCCGCCAGCTCGGCGCTGCGCTGGCCGACGTCTTTCATGATGTTCCTCCGTGCAAGAGGCGGTGAAGGACCGCCATCTGGACCCACATCCGGTTGTGCGCCTCCCGGATCACCGCGCTGCGCGGCCCGTCGAGCACCTCGTCGCGGACGACGACGTTCCTGCGCACCGGCAGGCAGTGCAGGAAGCGGCAGTCGGCCTGCGACCGGGCGAACCACGATTCGTCGACGCACCAGTCGCGCAGCGGCGCCCGCAGCGCGGCTTCCGCCGCCGCGTCGCCGTAGCACGACGGCGCCGTCCACGACTTGGCATAGATGGCGTGCGCGCCGGTCATGGCGTCGTCGCGCTCGGTGGTCTCGCGCACCGAGCCGCCAGACGCCGCCGCGGCCTTGCGCGCCTTGTCCATGACCGCGTCCGGAAGGCCGAAGCCCTCGGGCCGCAGCACCACGACCTCCATGCCGCGCAGCGCCGCCATGTGGACCGCCGCCGAGGGCACGGCCAGCGGCAGCGCCTTCGGATGCCACGCCCACGAGAGGACGAGCCTGCCGCCCGCGGGGATCGACAGCTCGTCGAGCGTCCGCCAGTCGGCGAGCGCCTGGCACGGGTGGTCGATCGCCGACTCCAGGTTGATGAGTGGCACCGGGCAGACCGCGGCCATGTCCGCGAACGCGGTGTCGGCCAGGTCGGCCGCGAGGTCCGTGCCGCCCGCGAACGAGCGGATGCCCAGCGCGTCCGCGTAGCCCGCGAGCACCGGGATGGCCTCGCGCACATGCTCGGCCGCGGCGCCGTCCATGATGGCGCCGAGCTTCGTCTCCAGCTGCCAGCTCCCCTGCCCGGGCGTGATCACGAAGGAGCTTCCCCCCAGGCGCGACATCCCCGACTGGAACGACGCCAGGGTGCGCAGCGAGGGGTTGAAGAAGAGCAGACCCAACACCTTGCCCGCGAGCTCGGTGGACGGATTGCGCTCCAGGCGGCCGGCGAGCGCCAGCAGGTCCTGGACCTCCTCCCGGGTGAAGTCCGACAGGGAGACGAAGCTCTTCAAGGCCGGATCTCCTTGAGCGCCGCCGCCATCTGGTCCACGTGGACCGCGTCCAGGACGAGCGGCGGCAGCAGCCGTACGATGTGGGGATCGCCGCTCGTGCCGGTCAGGATGCCGTGCTCGATCAGCTCCAGCTGGATCTCCTTGGCCGGCCGCGTGGTCCGCAGCCCGAGCAGGAAGCCCTTGCCCTGGACCGCGGTGACGGGACCGGTGACGCAGGTGGTCCGGATGCGCTCCGACAGGTCGCGGACCCGCTGCAGCAGGCCCTCGTCTTCGATGATCTGGATCACCGTGTTGATGAGCGCACAGGCGAGCGGGCCGCCGCCGAAGGTGGTGCCGAGGTCGCCCTCGCGCAGCCCCCGGGCGAGCTCGTCGCTGACCAGCACGGCGCCGGCTGGGAAGCCGCCGGCGAGGCCCTTGGCCGTGGTGAGCAGGTCCGGGGTGACGCCGTAGGCCTGGGCTGCGAACGGCTGGCCGGAGCGCCCAAGGCCGCACTGCACCTCGTCGAAGATCAGCACGGTGCCGGAGGCCTTCGTCATCTCGCGCGCCGCCACGAGCCAGGACTCGCCGGCCTCGTAGGCGCCGGCCTGGCCCTGGACGGGCTCGACGATCAGCGCCGCCGCGTCGACGAGCGCCTCTTCGAGCGCGGCGAGGTCGCCGCGCGGCACGAAGGTCACGTCGAACGGCGCCTGCGGGAAGCCGTACCAGCGCTCCGAGCCCCAGGTCACGGCCGCCGCCGCCGCGGTGCGGCCGTGGAAGGCGCCCTCGAGCGCCACTATTTTCCGGCGCTTCCGGCCCTCCCGGCGCTCCGTGTGCCGGAAGGCGAGGCGGAAGGCGTTCTCGTTGGCCTCGGCGCCGCTGTTGACGAAGAAGGCGCGGGTGAGCCCTTCCGGACCCCACTGCACCAGCCGCTTCGCCGCGCGGGCGCGCACCTCCAGCGGCACCACATTGCTCTGGAAGAACAGCGTCCGGGCCTGCTCGTCGAGCGCAGTGATCAGACGCGGATGAGCGTAGCCGAGCAGCGCCACGGCGTGGCCGCCGTAGAAGTCGATCAGCGTCCGGCCGTCGCGGGTCTCCAGGAGCGCGCCGACGCCGCGCACCGGCTCGATCCCCGAATGGGGATAGACCGGCAGCATCCAGCGCCGCTCCTCCTCCGTCATTCCGGTCGCTCCCAGGGTCTCCGGGACCGCCGCCACACCTGTCTCGCTCATGCTCTCGTTCCCTTCACAACCAGCCGAGGCCCGGCTGGGTCAGACCGGCCGTCTCGGGCAGGCCGAGCATCCGGTTCATCCATTGGACGGCGCCGCCGGCGGCACCCTTCACCAGATTGTCAAGGGATGAGAATACAGCGAGGTGACGGCCGTCCGCCGCAACCCCGAGGCGGCAGCGGTTCGTGCCCACCACGTCCTGGAGGCGCGGCGGGGCGTCGAGCACGTCGACGAAGGGGCTCCCGGCGTAGAACGAGGCGAGCGCGGCGCGCACCTCCGCCGTGGGCATCGGCTGGACGAGCCGCGCCTGCACCGTGGCGTAGATGCCGCGGGCGAACGGGCCGGACTGCGGGATGAAGCAGATCTCCGCCTCCACCCCGGAGGCCGCCGCCGCGAGCGCCCGCATCTCCGGCTGGTGCCGGTGCGAGAGCGGGTTGTAGGCGTACAGGTTGCTCCGCCGCGCCGGGTGATGCGTGGCCGCGGTCGGCGTCCGCCCCGAGCCCGTGCTGCCGGTGACCGCGACGACGCTCACGTGCGGCTCGACGAGCCCGAGCTTGAGCAGCGGGACGGCGGCGAGCATCGTGGCCGTGGTGAAGCAGCCGGGATGGGCGACATGCCCGCCCGGAGTCTCCACCGAGTGCTCGGGCACGGAGCAGTGGAACGACGCCAGCCGCGCGGGCGCTCCGTGCGGATGCCCGTAGACGGCCTCGTAGGCGCCGGCGTCCGCAAAGCGGAAGTCCGCCGAGAGATCGACCGCGCGCGCGGCGACGCCCTGGGCTTCGGCCTCCCCCAGCACGCCGTCGAGCAGCGCCGCGGCCTTGCCGTGAGGCGCCGCGCAGAAGACCGCCACCGGTCCCGACCCGGCGAGGCCGGCGAACACGCCCGCCAGATCCTCCCGGGCCGTGAAGGCGAGGCCCGGAAAGCAGCCGGCGAGATGCGGGAACGCCGACTCGACCGGCTCCCCGGCCTGGCTCTCGGACAGCACCGCGGCCGGGCGCAGACGGGGGTGGACGGCGATCAGCCGCAGCAGCTCGCCCGCCACGTAGCCCGATCCGCCGAGAATGACCGCCGGGATCTCCTGGTTCACGTGCCGACCTCCTCGGTGACCCCAGTACTGGAGGCAGCCATCGTCCGGACCGGCAGGCCGAGCCGCTCGCGCACCCGCTCCGCCAGGCGCGCGCCGTCGAGGCGGGCGTTGATCGCTGGCACCCCGACCTGCTCCTCGATGATCCGCGTGCCCGCAAGGTTGTCCGTGGCCGGGCCGGTCACCGCGGCGGGCTCGATGCCGAAGCGCTCGCGGAGCATCCGCACCCCGCCCCAGGCCGCCACGGGATCGTTCGCCGCCAGCACCACCGCGGTGAACGCCGAGCGGATCTCCGGATCGTCGAGGATCGCCGCCACGCCGTAGGCCCCGAGAAGACCGTCGCCCAGCTCGGCCACGATGGCGTCCGGCCGGCCCGCCCCGTTCTGGGAGCCGAGCCGGGTGATGAGCGTCCGCGTCACCGCCGCCGCGTTGAGGGCCGTGGTCGACACCACGCCCAGGTCCGTGAACAGGCCGGTCGTGCGCGCTCCGGCGTCCTCCATGGCGAGCACGTCGCGGCGCAGGGACACGCCCGTGGCCTTGAGGCCGTCAATCACGAAGCCGCCGTGGCTCAGCTCGCGGATCAGCGTGCAGGAGGCCGCGGTCTTGCCGCAGTTCATGCACGAGCCCACCAGCGCGACTACCGGAACGCCGCCGGTGACGAGCGGCGGCACCGCCTCCAGCTTGGCACCGCCGATGCGCGCGGCCACGCCGATCCGCTCCCCCAGGTAGGGGAAGTGAAGGATAGCGCCGAGAACCTCGCACTCGAACGGCGGCCCCAGGTCCGGGCTCACCGAGTCACAGATGCCGAGCACGCCGCCCATGTTGAGCAGGTGGATGCGGTCGCCCGGCGCGAGCGTCGTCGGCAGGTGCCCGGCGTAGCCGAACAGCGCCTGGCGGTGCCCGAGCGCGCCGGCCACCACGTCTCCCCGCTTCACGTGCGCCATGCGCCCGCTCGGCAGCTCGAGCTGGTTGTAGACGTTCTTGTCATGCAGCACCCGCACCGCGATCACCACCCCCTCCTCGCAGGGGATGTCCGGGCTCAGGCGGACCTCCCGCTTGAGCTGGCACGAGCGGGTGACCGAGGCCACCTTGTCGAGAACGACGGTCGTCACGAAGCTCATGGGCGGACCTCCTCAAGAACGGCAGCGTTGGCAACGGACTCGGAAGCAGCGGTCCCGGCGGTCCCGGCGGCGTTGGCCCGCTCTCCGGCGCGGGTCCAGAGCTGGCCCGGCAGGCCGGCCAGCCGGGAGAAACCGCGGGCATCGGCGGCGGTCCACTCCCCCATCGCCTCGCCGTAGGCGCCCTTCGACGCCGCGAGCAGCGAGTAGGGCGACACGACGCCTTCCACGACCACCTGGCCGGGGCGGAACAGCAGGAACACCTCGCCGGTCGCCCGCTCCTGCGAGCTGGTGAGCAGCGCCTCGATGTCCCGGCACACGGGCTCCAGGTGCTGGCCCTCGTGGACCAGATCGCCATAGGCCGCCGAGACCATCTCCTTGACCCGGAGCTGGCGGCCGGTCAGAACAAGCTTTTCGAGCTCGCGGTGGGCGGTGAGCAGCACCTCCGCGGCCGGCGCCTCGTAGGCGACGCGGCCCTTGATCCCCAGGATCGTCTCGCCGAGATGGATGCCGCGGCCGATGCCATACGGCGCCGCGGCGGCTTCCACCCGGCCCAGAAGCTCGACCGGCACCAGGGTCTCGCCCTGGAACGAGGTCGGCACGCCCTTCGTGAACCCCACCGTGAACCGCGCCGGGGCGAGTGGCTCGTCGAACGCGCCGCGGGTGAGCACCCACGCCGCCTCGGGCAGAGGCTCCACCGTGTCCAGCGTCTCCTTGCCGCCGATGGTCACGCCCCACAGGCCGCGGTTGGTCGAGTACGCGGCGCCGAACGACGGCACGGGCAGACCGCGGTCGTCGAGGAACGCTACCTGCTCGGACCGCGACCGCGGCTGGTCGCGCACCGGCGCCAGGATCTCCAGGCCCGGGGCGAGCGTGCGCAGCGCCACGTCGAAGCGCACCTGGTCGTTGCCGGCGCCGGTCGAGCCGTGGGCCACCGTCTTGCTGCCCAGCCGCAACGCCGTCCGCGCCACCTCGCGCGCCTGAATCCCGCGCTCGGCGCCGACGCACAGCGGATAGGTCTGGCCGCGGCGCACGTTGCCCTGGATCAGGAAGCGGATCACCTGGTCGAAGAACGCCTCCCGGCCGTCGACCAGGATGTGGTCCGCCGCGCCGAGCGCCCGCGAGCGAGCGGCCAGATCCTGGGCCGCCTTGCTGTCGATGCCGCCCGTGTCCACGGTCACCGTGACCACGGGACGGCCCAGCGTCTCACCCAGGAACGGAATGCAGAATGACGTGTCCAGCCCGCCCGAGAAGGCGAGCACGATCGGCTCGGTCATGGGTTCACCTTTCCTCGAGGAGACGCTCGAGACGCTGGATGAAATGCTTCTGGTCGAGGGCGGCCGCGGTGGCGACGAAGATCGTGTCGTCGCCCGCCATGGTGCCGACCACCTCGCTCCACCCGGCCCGGTCGATCGCCAGGGCCACGGTCTGGGCCGCGCCCGTGGCCGTGAAGACCACCGTGAGGTTCGGTCCCGCCGGACGCAGACCGCGGACGAAGTGCGCGATCTCCTCCAGGCCGCCCTTGCGCTCCTCGCGATGGGCCGGAGGCACGTACCGCCCACCCACCCGGGCGATGCCCAGGTCGCGCAGGTCGCGGCTCACGCTCGACTGCGTGGCCTGGATCCCCCGCCGCGCGAGCGCCTCGATCAGCTCGGTCTGCCCCGCCACAGGATGATCCTCCAGGATCGCGAGGATCTCCCGCTGGCGTTGGTCCCGGAGTGCGGAGTCGGTCGGCATGGGTCGGGTTTCTCGGTTTCTCGTCGTCGGGCCAGCGCAAGACAATGCGCATGATGATGCATTTCTTTGACTGAAATGTCAAGAGGAGCGCTGCATCACGGCGATGCAAAGACGCACGTAGAGACGCCCCAGTCCGATATCGACGCCCTTACCGGGGCTATCGGACCCTACTTCGGCGGGAAGTCCGGCGTCGGCGCCAGTTCGTGCAGCCGTTCGATCGCCAGTTCCACGATTGCTTGGGTGACGAAGAGGCTGCTGACAGCGTAGAGGTTTCGAAGGTGGCGCTCGGCGTCTTCCCGGGAGAGGCGCCCCACCGAGTGCGCTCGGGCGATGATTCCCAGCGAACCGACGGGAGTCAGCCCGAGCCTTTTTGCAGCGCGGCGAACCGCGAGGTCGTCCGTCAACAGCAAAGGCACGTCGAGCCGGGTGCAGAGAAAGAGACTCTCATGCTCCCCTGCCTGGAGCGTTCCCAAGCTGGCTTCGTCGATGAATCTGGAGAGCGCGTCGCGCGGAAGGATATGCCGCTTCGCCAGGGCCAGCCCGCGGTGGATGGAGGGCGGGCGCTGGGCCTCAAGCCAGACTCTTCCAGGAATGTGGAGCTCGTCGAAGATCGCCAGGACGGCCAGGCCGTCGACTTCGGCGAGATGGATCAGAGGGCCGGTATCGGCGACGGCTGCTAGTCGCCCTGAGCCCACGTCAGATCCTCGAGCATGGCGGCATGCTGCTGCTCCGCCAGCTCCACCCAGTCGATACCCGCGCGCTCGATCGCTTCATCCCTGGCAAGCTCGCCCCGCAGATACCGTCCGAGCGTCCGCTCGCGCCAGAGCTCTCGGAGACCTGCTTCCAGAGCCATCGCCACGATCTCGGACTCCGGCTTTCGAAGCTCCAGGGCAAGGTGGGCGAGGGATGTGGAGGCGTTTTCCATGGGTCAGCTCCTGCACAAGATTAGCAGATCGCCCTCAAGACCCCGCCCCTGATCCGTACCCGAATCGGGAGGCCCTACTTCGGCGGAAACTCCGGCGTCGGCGCCAGCCCTTCGAGCTTCGGGCGCTTCAGGTGCCAGCCGGTCGCATCCTGGTAGGCCTTGGCGAGCGCCAACGCCTTCCCTTCCCCGAACAGGTCGCCCAGGAAGGTGATGCTCGTCGGAGTGCCGTCCTTGCGGAAGCCGTCCGGCAGCACCACGCACGGGTGGCCGGTCAGGTTCGTGAGCAGCAGGTTGTCGCCGCCGTAGGTGGGCGACACGTACACGTCGATGTCCTGGAACAGCCGGGCCATCTCGCGCATGGCGAGCGTGCGGATGCGGTTCGCCTGGAGGTAGGCCACGGCCGGGATGGTCTGCCCCTGGCGGAACGAGTTCGGCCACGCCTGCTCGATCTGGCGGACGAGAAGGTCGTCCTTGCCGCTGCGGGTCAGCTCGTCGAACGCCGCGGCGGCCTCGGCTGAGAGGATGACTCGCAGCGCATCGATCGGCAGATTCGGCAGCTTCGGCAGCTCGATCGGACGCAGCTCGACGCCGAGCCTGCGCAGCTCTTCGAGCGCCGCGAGGTCCAGGGCGTGCCACTCCTCCCGCCCCTCCTCCGGCTTGGCCTCGAAGAGCGACTTGAGATACCCGACCCGGAGCCGCTTCACGTCGAGGTCCGGATCCCAGCGGAACGGTGCGTCGACCACCGTGGCGTCGCGGCCGTCGGGACCGTGGATGGCCTGGAACACGGCGGCGCAGTCCTCGACGCTGCGGCAGATGGGGCCGAGCTTGTCCATGCTCCAGGAGAGCGCCATGGCGCCGTGCCGGCTCACCCGGCCGAACGTGGGGCGCAGGCCGGTGCTGCCGGTGCGGGTGCAGGGTGACACGATCGAGCCGAGCGTCTCGCTGCCGATCGCGAAGCCGACCGCGCCGGCAGCGGTGGTCGACGCCGATCCGGCGGACGAGCCGCTCGATCCCTGCTCGGGGTTCCAGGGGTTGCGAGTCATACCGCCGAACCACACGTCGCCCCAGGCCAGCTCGCCCAGCGTCAGCTTCGCGACGAGCACGGCCCCGGCCTTCTCCAGCCGCTCGACCACCGTGGCGTCCTCGTCGATCACCTGGTCCTTGAACGGCACCGATCCCCACGTGGTGCGGTAGCCCTTGGCGGCGAGCAGATCCTTGGCGCCCCAGGGGATCCCATGCAGCGGCCCGCGGTCCGTGCCCGCCGCCAGCTCCCGGTCCGCGCGCTCCGCCTGCTCCATCGCCCGCTCCTCGGTGTACGTGATGACCGCGTGGAGGATCGGATCGAGCTTGCGCAGGCGCGCCAGGTACATCTTCGTGAGCCCGACCGAGGTGGCCTTGCCAGAGCGCAGCAGGCGTCCGAGCTGGACCACGGTAAGGAACGGCATTTCCTCCGCGCTCACGGCCTCGGGGGTATCGGGAGGCGTGCTCAGCCGGAAGGAGCTCTCGCCGCCGAGCTTCGTCCCCGGAAGCACGGGATCGAACCGCACCGCGGGCGGCACGCTGTTGTCGATGTGGAACGCCCGGATCGTGCGGTAGTCCTCGAGCTGGCCGTCCAGGCCGTTGCGCATCAGCTCGCGCTCGGCCTCCGTGAACTCCAGCCCGGTGAGAGCCTCGCCCCTGGCGATCATGTCCGGGGTCAGCATCCCCTTCTTGTCCTGGGCGGCCAGCACGGCCGGCGTCGCGGCGGCGGCGGAAATCATGGCAAGGAAACGGCGGCGGTCGAGGCCCGGCGGAAGGTCGGTCATGCGTGAGATTCTCCGGTGAAAAACCGTCGATGCTGCCCCTGCCGGCCGCAGCGCATTTGGCGACTTGGAATTTTCAAGGATAGGTTTGACGTCACAAAACGAAATGCCTTCACTTCGTCGGCGAAGGGCTGGAAGACGGCACCTCATGGAAAGACGCCATCAGATCGCTCAGTTCGCTATGCTCCCGTGCGAGTCGCTCAAGGAGTGCCTTAGCTTCAGGGCCACCGAGCTGAAGGGCATCAACAATCCTGGCGTCCCCAACAGCACCAGATCCGGTGCGGAGCAACATGGCTGCGAGCAGTTCTAGGTTACGAGCTCTTGATTTCCCAAGAACCTCAGTCCAAGGAATAATAGTCATGTTGTTATAAGGCGTGCTCATACCCACTGGCTTCCGCCCAACCAGAACACCCCGACGGTCGGCGTCGGGATAGTGAGTTTCAAACCAAGTGAGATAATCCTCAAGCTGCCTCCGATTAGCGATCGTGAGGTCGACCTGGGGATTCTTCAATTCGACCACTACTATCTGCCTGTCTTCTGGGCTGGAGAGAAACACGAAGTCGGGCCTGTTTGTGTCAGGAACTCCTGCCGCATCGATTCGGTTGCCAGTAGGAATCTGCCCCAAGCCTTCGGCCTTTAAAACGGCAGTCTTTAGAGCCTGATTGGCAGTCAAGACAGCGAGATCAGGTTCTATGATCCACGGAAACCGCTCAATGAGCCGCTGCAAGTTGACTTCCGAACCATGGTGGACATAATCAAAAAGCCGACTTAGGGCGAATGCGCGCTGAGCGAAAATCACAGCCAAGTTGAGCGCCTCAGGGACTGAATGGGAAGAGAGGCGCTCAATGACTTTCGTGAATGCCTCAGGCGGCATCCCCCCATCTCGGGCCACTGAATCCCACAGGTCACTAACGAGTTGGCGCATTGGGCGTTGGACCCACGCATCAGATACCGCATTAATTAGATCTTCCTTAGCTTGCCCGTCCTTCCCAAACGAGGGAGTAATCAAAGACACAAGCCTAACTATTTCCTCCTCCTCCGGCTCTGTTACCCCAGCCGCCGAGCCAGATTGCACCGCGCGCTTCACTAACCGCCGGTTCTCTGCTGCTTCCTGACCTTGCCGCCATAGTTCAAACTTCCCGATCCAGCTACGGACTTTGGCTTGGCCCCATTCATGCAAATTCTCTGTTTCTGGAGCATCCCAGTTCACGCTAGTTCTATCCGTAGATATTAGGTCGGCTCCAAATTCATCAAGCCAGTCAGCTTCAACCACTCCGAACATGTACCGACTGAAGATTTCCTTACCCTTCACGCCAAAGGTAAAAGGTCGATCCTGGGCTATCTTGCCATGTGAGTAGACACCAACACCGGCTTGGTCTTGGGGCCATGAAGCATTCTTTACGAATCCAACCCAGAACTTCACCTCACGTTCATCGACCATCTCGACGGAGTGCCCAGTCTCAGGAATACGGAACTCGAATTCAGGTAGCGCATTTCCGGTGCTAGCAACGACATCATTTACCGTGACGGCAAACCCTCCCCGTAGCGTGACGGTGAATCGTGTGCCGAGAGAGTCGATTAACTGGCTCTCGCTAATAGCGCGACCCAACGAGAGGTCGGTCATGAGGACAAGAGTTCCCGTGCCTTCCGATTGAATCCGCTGGCGCCAAACCTCAACCTGACCCGTTGAGTCGTTCGCGGCCGGGATGCTCTCGAGCGGGCCTCCGTCAAACAGCACGGTGGGATGGTAGGAGACTTCGCCGTCTCCCTGAGCAAGTAGTGCTTTAAGGTCGAAGCGAAGCCAGTGAGCTACAGGCACACCGTCTGCTATGGCCGAGGTAACCACATCGACTGTCTGAGCGATTCCGAAGGGTGCAAGCTTCCCGATCCCCTTGCGCCCCATCAGCGGCCGTCCATCTCGCGAGGCATCGGTCGCATTAGCCCGGCGCCCTAAGCCAATGATGAGATAATTGTGGGCCAACTCATTACGCGTCATACCATGACCGTTATCTGATACTGATACCCAGCGATCATCGTCCTCCATTGACATATTAACCGCCACTGCAGTCGCATCGGCGTCCCAGCTATTTGACACCAATTCGGCAATAACCCTCGTAGGTTTATTCTGATAAAGCTTAAGTCCCAAATGTTCAACGATATTGTGGCTATAGCGTAACAGGAGTTCACTCAAAGGAGCTCACCACCTTTAATTCCGAGATGGACCAGAAGCCGTTCGGCTAGAATACGCACTACCTTAACGGGGACGGCATTTCCAATTTGCCGCTCAATCTCGCCATACTTTCCTACAAAGCGATAGTTGGCAGGGAAGCTTTGAAGAATAGCTGCTTCTCGAAGTGTCAGGCCGCGGTCAGCCCGCGGATGAATAAACTGTCCGCAAGAGGGCGTGGTGCAACGTGTAGTTAACGTCGGCGCAGGACCGGTCGTGGACATTCGACTGTATGCGGTAGTAGCGACATGAGTTGTTAGTCTGTCATGGCAGGCAAGGCGGAGTTCAACAGGGAGATCAAAGCGCGATCCATTCACGGGAATAGCCTTAATTCTATCCAACACGACTCCTGAAGATATGCGGTGCTTGTTCAACTCATCTCCCTTGAGGGGAGCTAACGTCGCGAGAAGGTCGGCGGCATGCGGAGTCGGATCTTCAACTGACCGCCAAAATGAGGCAGGGAGAGGATCCAAGTCAGACCGAAGCGCGATGAGAAATAATCGGCGGCGAGACTGGGCCACTCCGAAATGAGTGGCATTGAGTTCTGATATTGTCGTTCGGTAACCTTCTTTTGCCAACCAGTCCTGCAAAGATGAAAAGGCAGGTGACCGCTTAATTCCTGTGACGTTTTCTAGCATTACCGCCGCGGGTCGGAATTCCTCGATCCAAGGAATATTGGCCAGCAGGAGAGCATCTCCCCGTGTCGTATCTCGGGACTGGCTCAGTTTGGAGTAGGGTTGGCACGGCGGACATGTCTTCAAGAGAGTGAGATTCTCACGCGCGAGGCCAAGTGCTAGCCGCACACTGCCCGGTGAGAGCAGGAGTAGATCTCCCTCGCTCAGAGCCACCCCCTGATGGTTGGCTCGATAGGTTGAGCATGCGGCGCGGTCATTATCCGCCGCTGCGACTACGCGTAGACCCGCCTCGTGCAGTCCTTGGCTAGCGCCTCCGGCCCCACAGAATAGGTCAATCGCCGTGGGAGATGGCATTACCGGATGATCCACGTACAGAGTTAGACACCTTCCACTCTATACTTCGCTCGCTGGGTGAGTCAACGGCCTAGCCGCTAAGAAACGGCTACCCTGTCACTGGCGCCTCCTCCGGGGACATACAGACGAAAACCCGCCCGGCCCGCCGTGGACCGCTCAACGACCTGGGCTCTCCCGGAACCTCGGCGGGGGACCGGCGGACCGCCGCCGATCTCCGGCTTGCATCGCCCCGGTCTCCGCCAGCCTCGGCGAACGTTCCGCTACGTGGCGCGAGCGTTCCGCTACGTGGTGCGGACGTTCCGCGTCTCTGCGCCGGCTTCCGGCCGGTGCGCCGGAACCCTCGCGCGCCGCCGCCGGCCTCCGGCGACTTCCTGCCGGTCTCCGGCAGAGCCCGGCCCAAGTCCCGCCGGCCGCGGCGGAGATCTCGCCGGGGGTTGCCGGAAGCCGGCGCCACCCGGCGGTATCACGCAACTCCTGGCCGGCCTTCGGCCAGAACCGGCCGGACGCGAGACCACGGCTGCCGGACATCGGGATTTGCCGGTTCCAGCATCGCTTCGGCTCCAACTTCTTCCAGACGATTGGAACTTGAGCTCGTCGAAGACCATCAGGACGGAGAGGCAGTCGACTTCGGCGAGATGGATCAGGGGGCCGGTGACGGCGACCCCTTCTAGGAGTCTGCGCGCCAGAAACCCGCCCGGGGCGCTGCCCCGGGCTCAGGATATCTCGGCCCGTTGGGCCTCCAACCCGGTCTTTCTGAAGCGCCAACGGCGCGCGATAGCTCAGCCTGGGGCAACGCCCCAGGCGTGGAAGGCGGATTCCTGGCGCGGGCTCCTAGTCGCCCTGAGCCCACGTCAGATCCTCGAGCATCGCGGCATGCTGCTGCTCCGCCAATTCCACCCAGTCGATACCCGCGCGCTCGATCGCTTCATCCCTGGCAAGCTCTCCCCGCAGATACCGGCCAAGCGTGCGCTCGCGCCAGAGCTCTCGGAGACCAGCTTCCAGGGCCATCGCCACGATCTCGGACTCCGGCTTTCGAAGCTCACGGGCGAGATGGGCGAGAGATGTGGAGGCGTTTTCCATAGATCAGCTCCTGCGAAGCAAGATTAGCAGATTGGCTGTGAGCCTCAGCGATGGACTCCCTCTCCACCATCCCCCGCCCACTCTCACCGGGGAGACCCCGGCAGCTCGACCCTCACCCTTCCGTCGTCCCCGATCCGTACCAGAATCATGCCGTCGCGGTCGGTCCGCAACACGCGGACGTTCCTTTCGGCGAGGCGGTCGAGGATGGTCGGCGAGGGATGGCGATAGAAGTTGTCGACTCCGGCCGAGATCAGCGCCAGGCGCGGACTGGCCGCGTCGAGGAAGGATCCGGTCGACGAGGTGCGGCTGCCGTGATGGGCGACCTTGAGGAGATCGGTCTGGATCTCCGCCTCGCAGCAGGAGAGGAGACGCATCTCGGACCAGCTTTCCACATCGCCGGTCAGGAGCACACTCCGGCCCAGCGCCTCGGCGCGGATCACCAGCGAGCGCTCGTTGGTGCCGCGGCCTTCGTCCTCGGGCGGATGGAGAACGCGAAAGCGCCAACGGCCGAGGCTGGCCTCCTTCCCTGCCCAGAGAAGGCGGACGCGCGAACCGGGCAGCTTGGCAAGTTGGCCGGCACATCCTTCGTCTCCCCAGCCCGGCCCCATCCAGACCTCGTCGATCGGCAGATAGGCGGCGATGTCCACGAGCCCGCCGCAATGGTCGCGGTCCGGGTGGGTCATGACCACGGCGTCGAGGTGGCGCACGCCTTCGGCCAGGAGGGCCGGAAGCAGGACCCGGCCTCCTAGGTCGCCCGTCCGCCAGCCGCCGCCGTCGACCAGCACGGCGCGGTCGCCGTCCCGCAGCAGGATCGAATCGCCCTGCCCCACGTCGAGCATCGCCAACTCGACGCCGCGGTTCCGCGGCGAGCTCCAGATCAGAAGGACGGCGATGCCTCCCGCACCCAGGAAGGCCGCCAGCAGCGGACGGCGGGGTGCGAAGAGGATCAGCCCCAGGAGCAGGGTCAGAAGACAGGCCGCGGGCCAGGCCAGATCGAGCGGCACCGGCAGCCAGGCGGCGGGGCCGGTGCGGGCGGGCCAGGAGAACGGCGCGGCCAGGATGTCGAGAACGGGCAGGAGCGTGGACGCGGCGTCCGGAGAGATCAGGGCGACCAGGGTCCAGATCAGGGAGGCGCCGAGGGCCAGACCGGTCCAGGGCACGGCGACGAGGTTGAAGACCGGGGCGAGCGGCGCCAGCAGATGGAAGCGCGGCAGCGTCCACGGGATCGTCAGGAGCTGCGCGCCGACGCTCGCGGCTATTGGCGCGGTTGCCGCGGTCGGCGCGGCGAGCCAGCTCGGCAGCCGGCTCCACCTCTGGATCAACAAAGGCGCGACCACCAGCAGGCCGGCGGTGGCCGCCACGGTGAGCTGGAAGGAGACGGACAGCACCACGTCCGGGCGTTCCAGCACGAGAAGGATGACCGCCCAGCCGAGCGCGTTCACGGCGCCCGGCCGGCGCTCCAGGAACAGCGCGGCGACGGCGAGGAACCCCATCACGGCCGAGCGCACCAGGGCCGGCAGCGGACCGACCAGCATCAGGTAGAGCGCGATCGAGAGCAGCATCAGGAGCAGCCGGACCGGCCGGGGCAGCCAGCCGGCGAGCAGACCGACCGCCCCCGCGACCAGGGCCACGTGGACGCCCGAAACCGAGAGCAGGTGGTAGAGGCCGGTGACGCGGAGGCCGCGCTTCCACTCCATGGGGAACGCAGAAGCGTCGCCCAGCACCAGCGCTCGGGTGAGCGCCTTGCCGGACGTGTCGGGCCCGGCGGCCTGGAAGGCCCGCTCCACCCGCGTCCGGAGCTGCGAGGAGAGCCGGGCGACCGGGCCGGGCGGCGATTCGACGCTCATCAACGTGCGGCTCTTGACGCGGATCCGCCACGGGCCGGCCGGCACCGGGCGGCGATTCGCGAAGCCGGGCGACCGGGCCAGGTAGGCCCGAACCTGGAGGCTCGATCCGAACGGCGGCGGTGGCTCGGCCCCGGGGATATGAAGGAGGACTTCGACATCAGGCGAGGTCTCCAGCCCGTCCTGCCGGAGCCGTTCCAGCTCCGCCCAGGAGGACCAGCCGGGCTCGTCTTCGGGTGAGTCCGTGACGTCCGGAGTCCAGTGGCCCGCGACGCGGACCACCGCCTCCACAGGGCGGTCCAGGTCGTACGGAGCGAGCGCGTCGCCGGGCAGCCCGTGCCGGACCGCGGCGACGATCACGCCCACGGAGAAAGCGGCCACGCAGATTCCGGCCGGACGCCGGAGCGCAATACCGGGGACAAGACTGAGAACGGCGAGCGCTATCCAGAGAGGAAGAGAGATCGTCGAGAGCTGAAAGGACGCCGCGGCGCCGAAGGCCAGGGCGAGGGATGGGAGGAAGACCGGGGCATGTTTTTTCATGCCCTGTAAGAAAACGGAATCAGCCCCCCGAATGTCACTTCAGAATAAACTGAGAGAAACTCCCATCTCCCGCAACCGGACACGCAGCGACGGATCCTGAAGCGCGGCCGTCTCGTCGTCCCACCCGTACCCCCACGAGTAGGCGGCGGCGAGATCCTTGCCGCCGAGGCCCGGATGGCAGACCAGCTCGGTCGTCCCCTCTTCCCGGCCGATCTGTTCCAGGCAGCGCGCGAGGCGCTCCGAGGTCAGATGGCCGGCAGTCATCACGCCGATCGTCCGCTCCGGAGCCGTCACCGTCGACGGGAGGCGGCGGCGGGCGCGACGGCCGAGGGCGTTGAGACCTGCGAGCTGAAGCGCCCGGGGAGACAGGCGGCCGGCGGCCTCCGGCTCGTTGGGAATCCTCACCGCCGGGATGTCGTGCTCCACCGCCAGCTTCAGCACTTCATCGAAGACCCGCGGCAGCACGTGCAGATGCTGATGGCTGTTGAGGTGGACGACAGAGAGGCCCGTCGCGAGCAGCCGCTCCACCTGGGCACGCATCTCGGTGGCGAGGTCGACGGAGCGGATGAGGCCCAGGGCGTAGCGCGCGGCGAAGGCCGGGTATCCGGAATGGAGCGCGACACCCTGGGCCGTACTCGCGCCGACGAGCGAGGGGATCGCCTCGGGCCGGGACAGGGGCCGCTCCCCCACCAGCGTCAGGTGGGCGCCGATCGACAGGCGCGGCCGGTCGCGCAGCTGCTCGACCGCGTCCTCGAAGGCCTGTCCGTTGGGAGAGACGCTCACCGCCGTCACGATTCCGCGATCGTGGGCGGCCAGCGCTCCGAGGGTCATGCCGGGGTGGAGGCCGACATCGTCGGCCGTGACGATCAGGCGCCGGCCCGGCATTTGATCAGACTTGCGGATCAGATGTGGAGGGGCTGCGAGGTAACGATTTCTTGCTCAATAGGCGGCTCGGCGAGCCGGGGCGGCTGGCGGCGGCTTGGGCGTTTCATCTCGGGATAGAGCTGGATCAGCTCGCGCAGGATCTTGACGATCACCGACGGCGACGAGAGCGTGGACTCGCCGCGGCTGCGCGGGAAGTAGTCGAGGCCGAGCTGCTGGATGACGAAGCCCAGGTTGCGCGCCTTGACGATCAGCTCGGCGTCGATCAGCGAGCCTTCCGCGCGCAGCTCGACCGCCTCCAGCACCTCGCGGCGCAGCAGCTTGAAGGAAAAGTTGATGTCGCGGTGCGGCCAGCCGAACAGCAGGCCGATCAGGCTGTTGTAGAGGTACGAGTAGACGGTGCGCCGGAAGCCCTCGGTGGTACGGTCCAGGCGGTAGCCGGCGATCACGTCGGCCCGCGTCACGTAGAGCGCCCGCAGCGCCCGGCCGATCACGTCGGGGTCGAACGGCAGGTCGGCGTCCATGTAGACCACGACCGCCTTGGTGGCGGCGCCATAGCCGGTCTTGAGGGCGCCGCCGAGCTTGCGGTTGACCTCGTGCTGGAGCAGGCGGATGCGCGGGTTTACGGCCATCTCGGAGCGCACGATGTCGGCCGAGCGGTCGGTCGAGGCGTCGTCCACGATCAGGATCTCGTAGTCGCCGCCGCACGCTTCGAGCGTCTCGACCGCGCAGGCGATCGCGTGCTCGATGCTGTCCTGCTCGTTGTACATCGGGATCACGAGCGACACGGAGTACGGATGATGGGATGTCGTCATCGGTTCTCTTACTCTTTGGCTCTTCAATCCTTCGCTCTTGAATCCGCTCTTGAATCCGCTCTTGAATCCGAATACCCCGTCAGCTCGAAACCGACGAGCTGAACGGCCAGGCGGCGGGGCGTTCCGGAGGGCACGAAGGAGGCCGCGGACCGGAAGACGACCTCCACCTCCTCCATGTCCGCCATCTCGTTCGGCGCCGGGAGCGGCAGCGTCACGGTCCGGCTCTCCCCCCGTGGGATCTCCACCTCGGTCACCTCGGCAGCCGGTATGCCTGCAACCGAGATCGTCACGCGGTTCGACGCCAGCGGAGCCACCGTCGGGACCGCGAGGCTCAGCACCAGCTCGCGGGCGCCGGCCGGAACGAAACGGATGGCGGCCTCGGGGGCCAGCCACCGCCACGCAGCCTCGCGAGCGGTCGGCTCATAGGCGAACACTCCCCGCTCGGCGCGGTACCTGCGACTCGGCGGGATCGGACTCAACGACGTAACACGGTAGAAAAGCCTCGTCAGCTTACCATAGGCATCGCTCTCCGGCCAGCGGAACGTGCGCGCTCCGGGCAACCCGGTCTCGCCGTCCGCGATCAGCCAGACCTGCAGATCCGGCCTGCCGGCAAACCCGGCCTCGAACGTCGCCCGCGACCTGGGAAGGAGGTAGGCGGCATGCGCGCCGAGCTCCTTGTCCACCAGGAACACGGTGTCGCGCGGCAGGTTGGCCAGCGCCCAGTGGATCGCCTGCACCGGCGGCGACTCGGTCCGGGTGCGCGCCGACAGCAGCGGCCAGGTGTAGTGGACGGCGCCCGCCGCGAACAGGCCGGCCATTACCAGCGCTGGTACCAGGGCCGGCACCCGGGCGCGCCTGGCCACCGCCCCGGCCCCGACCCCGGCGGCGAAGGCGATGCCGAGCATGCCGGGCAGGGCATAGCGCACCGCGTCCCGCGGGTTCATCACGGCCAGGGAGAACGCCAGCTCGATCCCTGTGAGCACGACCAGGGGCAGCAGCATCCTGGACCGGCGGACCGCGACGGCGCCGATCCCCGCCAGGAGGAGGATCGGCAGCGAGAGCCACCGGTCGCCCCAGGGGTGCGCGACGAAACGGAGGACGACGGCCTTCCAGCTCACGCCGGAGCGCGGCTGCGCCGTGTCGAACGCCACCACCAGCCCCGCCTGCTTGCCGAGGAACGGCAGCAGCCCGGCCGGCCCGCCCACCGCCGACACGAGCGGCAGGAACCAGAGCAGCGACACCGCGGTGAACGCCGCCAGGGTCCACCCCAGAACCTTCCAGCGGCGGGCCAGCACCAGCGTGACCGCCAGCATGGGCAGGACCGCGAGGCAGAGCTGAGGCCGGCAGCCGATGGCGGCTGAAGCGAAGACGCCGAGCGCAATCGCCGGAAGGTTCAATCGGGAGAATGGGATCAACTGGCTCCCTCCCCTCGCCGCGCGAGGGGAGGGCTGGGGAGGGGAGAATGGGATCAATCTTCCCACGGCCGCCAGCGCCAGGGCGAGGAACATCAGCGCCGGAGGATCGGACAGGGCCAGCGGGCCGTACACCAGCATGGCCGGCGACAGGTGGAACAGGAGCGCCCCGACCACCCCGGCCGTCTTGCCTTCCGCTCCCCCTCCCGCGAACGAGCGGAACGCCGACGCGAGCGCCACGAAGCCGATGCACGAGGAGATCACGCTCAGCGCGACCAGGCCGTGGAACGGATCGCCCACGATCCACACCATCGCCTTGCCCAGGCCGATCAGCAGCGGATAGCCGGGAGGATGCGGGCTGTGATGCAGCGGATCGAAGTGGACGACGCCGCGGACGAAGAGCACCTCGTCCCACTCCCAGAGGCTCATCGGCAGCCAGAGCAGGCGCGCGGCGGCCACGGCGGCGAGCCCCAGGAGGAGCGCCGCGGACGAGGACCACCAGATCCCCAGGCGGGACGGACTCGACGCGTTCATGAGGTCAGATCCAGAAGGAGGGGCATTATATGCTGACCGCATGGCGTCCATCGGTTTCGCGGCGGCTTTCGCGCTGGTCGGCCGCACGTTCTCCGCGGCGCCGCTGCCGGTCCGCGTCCACGCGCTCGGCCGGTTCCTGACCTGCCCGTTCCTGCGCGTGCTGCCGTTCCTGCCGCCGGGAGCCCGCGTCCTGGACCTCGGTGCCGGGCACGGCCTGTTCGCCCGCCTCGCCGTGGCGTCCGGAGTGTCGTCGGTCGCGGCGGTCGAGCCGGACGCCCGCAAGCTGCTCGTCACCTACCGGCATCCCGCGGTCCGCTTCATCGCCGGCTACTCCGAGGCTGTGTCCGGGACCTTCGACGCCGTCACGGTCTTCGACGTGCTCTACCGCATCCCGCTCGACGGCTGGGACCCGATCCTGAGCCAGGCGCGCGACCGGCTCGCTCCGGGCGGCGTGCTGCTGGTCAAGGAGATCGATCCGGAGCACCGGCTCAAGGGGATGTGGAACCGGGCGCAGGAGCGGGAGGCGGACCTGCTGGGGATGACGCTCGGGGACGCCTTCAGCTACGAGACGCGGGACGGGATGCGGGCCAGGCTCGCTCGCCTCGGTTTCGAGCGCTTCCAGGCGGTCGAGCTCGGCGCGGGCTACCCGCACGCCCACATCCTCTATATGGCCTACAGGCCCGCCGCCTGAAAGGGCGGGTCCGAATCGATCAGCCGTCGGCTTCGGGAGAGAACAGCGACAGGACCGGCAGGCCCAGCCGGCGGCGCAGAACCTGGTGGGTCAGCCGATCGCGGGACTTCTCCAGCTCCTCGGCGCTCAGCCGGCCCCGCAGGGCGTCGAGCGTGGAGTCGACGGCCCGGCTCACCTCGTCCTTCAACGATCCATCGAGAGACGCCGACGCCGCGGCGAGCATCTCGCGGTCCAGGGCGGACAGCGCGGCTTCGACCGTGGGCGCGTCGGCGTCCAGCGCGATCAGGACGAGAACCTTCTCCGCCAGCTCCACGGGAACGGCTTTGGAGAGATTTCGGAGGCGGGAGGCAATGTCGAGAGCCGGAGCCTCGGAGCGCTCGCCGGGCGCGGTCAGCTCCCGCAGGTCGGACCACGCGGCCTCGACCGCCGGAGCGCAGTACCGCAGGCTGCTGATCTTGCCCTTGGTGCCGCGCTCCTTGCGCTTCTCGAAGACCTCTTCCAGCGCCCGCCGGACCAGGTCGAGCGGCACGCCGTCCTGGTGCCAGCGCCGCGCCACCTGCCAGTCGGCCGGCGAGAGGAGCAGCGGCGAGCCGCGCAGGCCGATGAAGATCTCCTCGACCGCCGCGAAGTAGGCGTGATCGGTGTCCTCGTCAGTCATGCGGGTCCAGGCGCGGGTCCAGACGCGGGGAGCAGGCGCAGGGATCAGGCGCGGTTGCGGTCGTAGATGAGCTTGAGGCCGACCAGGGTCAGCAGCGGATCGACCTCGCGGATGAAGCGCGAGCCCTCGGCGATCAGGTCCGCCTGGCCGCCCGTGGCCACGACGGTCTTCACGCCGGGCAGCTCCGCCAGCAGCCGCTCCAGGATGCCGTCGACGAGGCCGATGTAGCCATAGTAGATACCCGCCTGCATGGCCGCGGCCGTGTTCTTGCCGATCAGCTCGGTGGGCTTGCGCACGTCCACCCGGTAGAGCCGCGAGGCGTGGGCGAAGAGCGCCTCGGCCGAGATCATGATGCCGGGGGTGATGATGCCGCCCGCGTACTCGCCGGCCGCGTTGACCACGTCGAAGGTCGTGGCCGTGCCGAAGTCCACCACGATCACCGGCGCGCCGTAGCGCTCCCGCGCGGCCACGGCGTTCACCACGCGGTCCGCGCCGACCTCGGCCGGGTTGTCGTAGCGGATGGGCATGCCGGTGCGCACGCCGGGCTCGATGAAGAGCGGTTTCTGGCCGAAGTACTTCCGGGCCATCTGGTCGAGGGTGGAGTGGAGCGGCGGCACCACCGAGGAGACCACGACCGCCTCGGCCTTCAGGGGGTCGACGCCCCGCCGGCCGAAGAGCGGCAGCAGCAGCGCTCCGTACTCGTCGGCCGTGCGCTCGGTGTCCGTGGAGAGCCGGAAGCTCTCGATCAGCTCGTCTCCGTCGTAGACGCCGAACACGGTGTTCGTGTTGCCCACGTCCACCAGAACCACCAATCCGGCCTGCGTCGGCCGGGCTGCCTGCTTTCTGGAGCTCATGCCCCCTCCATCAGGAAGAAAAAGGAGACTCAGACGACATCGCCCGACGACAGACGCTGCTCGCCGTCGCCCGTGCGCAGGATGAGACGCCCGTGGTCGTCGATGCCCGCATACTCGCCCTCGATGATTCCATCGGTCCCGCCGGTTCCCTCGCCGCCGTGGAACGTGATCCGCTCGCCCGGCTGGTGGACCGCCAGCTCGCGCCAGGCCGCCGCCGCGTAGGCCATGTCGCCCATGTGCGCCAGCTCGCGCTCGACGCCCATCACGAGCGCCCAGGTCAGCGCCTCCAGGCTCAGGCTTCCGTCAACGCCGAGCGTCCGCAGGGAGGCCCCGGTCTCCGGCAGGTCCGCCGCTTCGTGGCTATAGTTGACGCCGAAGCCGAGGACCGCCAGGGACGGCCCGCCGGCCCGCGCGGCCGCCTCGATCAGGATGCCGCCGATCTTCCGCCGGCCCTCGGGAGTCTCGACCACGAGATCGTTCGGCCACTTGAGACGGCAGGGAGCGGGAAGGAAGGGAGCGAGAGCGCGGCAGAGGCCCACGCCCACCAGCAGCGGCAGGCTCTGAAGCGGAGCGGAGTCGTCCAGCAGGACGATCCTGGAGGCATAGACGCCCTTGCCCGCGGGGCTGACCCAGTCGCGGCCCTGGCGTCCGCGCCCTCCGGTCTGCTCCAGGGCGAGCACCAGGAGGGGCGGGAGCGGCTGCTCCTCCGCCTGGTATTCGTCCGCGATGCGCCGGCCGAGGCGATTGGTCGAATCGGTCCGGAGGAGGAGGACGACGCTCTCGGGGGCCCCCTCCGGGCGCAGCCGGGCGATCTCGTTCGAATAATGGCGGAAGCCGTCCCGCGAATCCAAGCTCTTGTCCAACCTGCCTACTCGAGGCTCTCGGCCTGGCTTTCCAGCTCGCGCAGGCGGTCACGGATGACGACCTCGGCGAGATCCGGAATCACCTCCCAGGCCACCTCGCGCATGGACCGGTCCGCGAGCAGCTCGACCACGCGACGGGCGACGCGCTCAATGTCGGCATCAGACAGGCTGCCCGAGTGAGCCGCCGCGATCGGCGTCGATTCCGTCTCCGCGGGCGGAGCGGTCGGCGCGGCCGGGGCTTCGGCGGCCGCCGCGAGCTCGAGATCCTCGGGGGCCGGGCCCTCTTCCGGAACGGTCTCTTCCGGAACGGCCACCGGCAGCTCGAAGGAGGCCGGCGGCTCGACCGCGGCCGGCATGGGCTCCGGCTCGGGCTCGAAGCGGATCGGGGCCGGCTCGGCCCACGGGATCGGAGCGGGCTCCGCCGGGGGCGGTGGCAGGGCGGCGGGGGCTGCGCTCAACGGAAACGGAGTCTCGATGTCGTCCAGAGCGTCTTTGTATGGCGACGGGTACGGCTCCGGATACGAATCCTGATAAGGGCTGGAGGCCGCAGGGAAAGGCTCGAGCTGGTCGACCCCGGCGAACGGGGTGCCCTCGACCGGAGCGTTCGGCGCGTTCGGGGCCGAGGGTTCCGGCTGCGGCTCGAACGAGAGCGGTGCAGCGTCAGCAGCGGCATAGGGCTGCGCCGGCTCGGGCTCGAAGGAGAACACGTCCTCGTCGGCCGACAGCGCGGGGGCCGCGGGGGCCGCAGGGGCCGGGGCGGGCAGCTCTTCCTCCAGCTCGAACACCGAGTCGTCGGCGGGCAGGCTGGCCGCGGCGTCCCAGTCGGGAGCGATGGTGTCGTCCAGGGCGAAGGACGGCTCGGGCTCGGGCGACAGCTCGAAGCCCCGCCACTCCTCGACCGGGGTGATTGGCGCGGGCGGCGCGGGCATATCGATCGGCGCGAACGGCTCGGGCTCGGGCTCCGGAGCCGGCTCGTACGCGAAGCCCGGAGGCATCGTGTAGGAGGGAACCGCGGCTTCGATCGGCATCTCCTCGTAGGTCGCCGGCAGTTCCGACAGCGGTGGCAGTTCCGGCATCGGTGGCACCGGCGGCATGTAGGCCTGGGAAGCTTGAGCCTGCCGGGGAGCGCCCTGCGCGGCGAGCAGGGCCGCCACCCGCTGGAGCAGCTCCTGCGAGTCGAACGGCTTCTTCAGGAACGAGTCCGCTCCGGCGGCGCGGGCCTGGGCCTCGTCGAAGGGCTCGAAGGTCCCGACCAGCAGCAGCACGGGCATGGCCGGCCTCGCCTCCTTGCAGTGGCGGCAGACCTCGTACCCGTTGGCGCCCGGCATGTGGACGTCCGCGATGACCACGTCCGGGTCCACCTCGAACAGAGCCTTGATGGCTTCATCGCCGTTGCTGACCGCCCGGACCTCGTAGTCCTCGTCCATGAACGTCAGCTCGATGACCTTCTGAATCGTCACGCTGTCATCGGCCAACAGAATCCGTCTTCTCATGAGCCCTCCGATGCTGTCGCGGGTAACGTAACACCGCGGCAGCTTGGCCGTCAAACTGTTCAGTCCGAGGAAGTTAGGAAGCCGGGCCCGAGGCGGCGGTCACGGGCGGGAATCGGTCGTGCAGATATTGGACGATGGCCTTCGTCGACGTGCCGGGCAGGAAGATCTCGTCGACCCTCGCGGCCTTGAGGCCTGCGATGTCCTGCTCGGGGATGATGCCCCCGGCGAAGACCAGGATCTCGCCGGCTCCCTGCTCGTCGAGCAGGCGGGTGATGTCCGGCAGAAGGCTGTTGTGGGCGCCCGACAGGATCGACAGCCCCACCGCGTCGACATCCTCCTGCACCGCCGCCGCCGCGATCTGCTCCGGCGTCTGGCGCAGGCCGGTGTAGATGACCTCGAACCCCGCATCGCGCAGCGCGCGGGCCACCACCTTCGCCCCGCGGTCGTGACCGTCCAGGCCGGGCTTGGCGATCAGGATGCGAATCCGCCGGCCGTTCATGGATCAGCTTCCCGACCGCTCGATGAAGTAGTAGATCAGGTCGGTGGACGGCACCTCCTCGAACCCCATCTGCCGCAGCAGCGACATCACCTGTCCGCGGTGGTAGGTCGAGTGGTTGATGAGGTGGGCGACCGGCTGCCACAGCGGACGCGTGAACGTCTCGCCGCGGGAGTTGCTCCAGGTCACCGGCGCCAGGAGCTGCTCGTCGGTCAGGGTGGCCAGGAAGGCCTCCAGCCCGGCGGCGGTCTCCTCCCAGCCGGTGATCCAGGCCATCAGGTCCGGGAAGTCCTGGATCGACGGCAACCGGGTCAGCGGCGCGCCCGTGAAGCGCGACAGCCACATGCGCTCGGCGCCGAGAATGTGGGCCATGGTGCCGAGCAGGGAGCCGAAGCTCACCCCGGCGTCGCGGACCAGGTCGTCCTGGCCCACCTGACGGACGGCGAACAGCATCTGGCGGTCCGCCCAAAGCGTATAGAGGAGAAGGTCGCAGGCGGTCGAAGCGCTCAGCGCCATCGTGGACTCTCGATTCCAGGCATTGTCTCCAGGAGCTCCTTTTTCGATCCAGGCGGAGTATATCCGAGCCAGGCGCGAGCCCGGCGGGGGCCGATGCCGATTCCGGCGATCGGCTCTTCAGGTTGCCCGGGTTCGTTGCTATGCTACGCGTGCTCTGCTGCCAGGCGCGGCGCCCCACCCAATCCTCCTAGACTTAAGGAATCATTCATGACCCGACGCACCTCCCATTCCCCGATCGTCTGTCTTTCCCTCGCGTTTCTCCTGACGGGCCTCGTGGCCTGCTCCAAGGGGTCCGAAGGCGAGGAGCAGACCGCCGCGGCCACCGAGGCCGGCGCGGCCACCGCGGCAGGCACTACGACGGATCCCGCCACGGCCGGACAGGCCGGCCAGAACCCGGCGAATCCGGGAGCCCCGATCCCCGGCCTCCCCGGCCAGGCCGCCCCCGCGGCTCCGGTCGACACCTCCAGGATGCCCGCCGTGGTGGCCCGCGTCAACGGCACGGAGATCAAGAAGGAAGACCTTCTCCGCCAGACCGAGATGATGCGGATGCGGATGATGCAGTCGAGCCGCGGCCAGCAGATCCCCCCGCTCACCGACGCCTTCTACAAGCAGATCCTCGACGGCATGGTCGCCCAGGCGCTCTTCCTCCAGGAGGCCAGGAAGCTGGGCGTGGCCGCGAGCGACCAGGAGGTCCAGGCTCAGATCGACCAGATGAAGAAGCGCTTCCCCGACGCGGCCTCCTTCGAGAAGGCCCTGGCCGCCCAGGGGCTCACCGAGAAGGGGCTCGTCTCCACCATGCGCGACGAGTCGATGATCCAGAAGTACGTCACGACCTCGGTGTTCAGCGAGGTCAAGGTGGACGACGCGGCCGCCAGACAGTTCTACGATGCGAACCAGGCCCAGATGCAGCGGCCGGAGCGGGTCCACCTGCGGCACATCCTGATCCGCGCGGAGCCGACCGCCACCGCCGACGTGAAGGCGAAGGCCAAGGAGAAGGCCGAGGCTCTGCTCAAGCGCGTCAAGGGCGGCGAGGACTTCGCGAAGCTCGCGGCCGAGGCTTCGGAGGATCCGAGCTCCAAGACCCGCGGCGGCGACATGTCCTGGATCTCCCGCGGCCAGACCCCGCCGACGTTCGAGCAGCCCGCGTTCGCGCTGGCCAGGCCGAACGACGTGAGCCCGGTGGTGGAGAGCCAGTTCGGCTACCACATCCTCCAACTCGTCGAGCGCCAGGCCGCCGGCGCGGTGCCGTTCGAGGAGGCCAAGGGCCGCATCACCCAGACGCTCCAGCAGAAGCTGGCCGGCGAGAAGCTGCAGGCGAAGGTCGAGCAGCTGAAGAAGCAGGGCAAGGTCGAGGTCAGCCTGCAGTAAGAGGCTTTGACTTGCCGCCGACGCCACGTTGATGACTGTAGGGGCAACCCTTGTGGTTGCCCTCTTCGTGGTTGCGCCGTCCCCAGAGGGCAACCACAAGGGTTGCCCCTACAGCGTTCTGGCTCGCAGGCTGCTAGCCCGGGGTGTGAACCCCGGGAACATCCCCCGTCCCGTCCAAGTCCGCCCCCCGCGCCACCTTGTCGATCTGGTCCAGCGTCTCGATCTCGTCGCCGCCAGCCGCCCCCAGGTCGCGGAATTTCCTGGCCGCGGGGAGCACCCGGCCTTCGAGCGAGCCCACGGCGCGGTTGTAGGCGTCGACGCTCTGGCCCAGGCTGCGGCCCACCTGGCCGAGGTGCCCGGCGAACTTCCTCAGGCGGTCGTAGAGGCTCTTCCCCAGGTCGCTGATCTGCTTCGCGTTCTCCTCCACCTGCGACTGCCGCCAGCCGTAGGCCACCGCCCGCAGCAGGGCGATCAGGGTGGTCGGCGTCGCCAGGATCACCCGCTGGTCCACGCCGAATTCGATGAGCGACGGGTCCTGCTCCAGGGCCGCGCTGAAGAAGGTCTCCCCCGGCAGGAAGAGCACCACGAACTCGGGCGCCGGCTCGAACTGCGCCCAGTAGCTCTTCTGCGCGAGCTTCTGGAGGTGGACGCGGATCTGCCGCGCGTGGAGCTTGAGGCGCGCGCGCCGGCTCTCCTCGTCCGGCGCCTCCAGGGAGTCCAGATAGGCGTCGAGCGGCGCCTTGGCGTCGATGACCACGTTCTTCTGGCTGGGCAGCCGGACCACGAGATCGGGACGCTGCCGGCCGTCGCCGCCATCTCCCATCGCTACGGTCGCCTGTGTCACGAAGTCGCAGTATTCCAGCATGCCGGCCATCTCCACCACGCGCTGAAGCTGGATCTCCCCCCACCGGCCGCGCGCCGCGGGCGCCCGCAGCGCCCCCACGAGCTTCACGGTCTCCCGTTCGAGCGTCGCCTGGGAGAGCGCCAGCCTCGTCAGGTGATCGGTGAGGCCCTCGTAGGCCACGGCCCGCGCGGTCTCGATCTCCTGGATCTTCTGGTCGACCCTCTCCAGCGACTCGCGCAGCGGCAGCACCAGCTCGCCGATGGCCTGCTGGCGCCGTTCGAGGTCGCCCCTCGCGGACTCCTGGAAGGTCTCCAGGGTGGACTTGGCCAGATGCAGGAAGCTTTCGTTGTTGTTGCGCAGCGCCTCGGACGAGATCGCCATGAAGGTGTCCGACAGCCGGTCCTGGGCGTCCTCCAGGAGCCGCTGGCGCTCGGCCGCGGCCTCGCGCTCCTTCTGAACGACGGTCTGGAGCTTTGCGATCTCGGCCAGGGCGCGCGCCCGCTCCTCGCGCAGCCGCACCGTCTCGGCCGTGGCCGGCCGCAGCAGCCAGACCAGGCCCGCGCCCAGCAGGAAAGCGATCAGAAGGGGGAGAAGGGAGAGATCCATGTCTCCCCTCAGTATATTGGACTTCCGCCTTGCCTACGCTCCGAGCAGTTTCCGCGCGATGACCAGCCGCTGCATCTCGCTGGTGCCTTCGTAGATGGTGGTGACGCGCACGTCCCGGTACAGGCGCGAGATCTCGTAGTCGTCGTGGAAGCCGTTGCCGCCATGAATCTGGAGGCTCTCCTGGCAGGCGCGGTTGGCGGCCTCGGAGGCGTAGACCTTGGCCTGCGCGGAGAGCCGGCCGGCATTCGAAGCGTGCTCCTGCACGGCCGCGCCGTAGGTGAGCATGCGCGAGGCGGCCAGCTCCGTGGCGATCTGGGCGATCTTGAACTGGATGGCCTGGTGCTGCGCGATGGGGACGCCAAACTGCACGCGGTCCTTCGCGTACTGCACGGCCAGCTCCAGCGCGCGCTGGTGGATGCCCACGGCCTGGGCCGCGATGCCCAGGCGCGAATGGTCGAGTGTCGCGAGCGCGATCTTGAGCCCCTGGCCCTCCTGGCCCAGCAGGTTCGCGCCCGGTACCCGGCAGCCGGTGAAGTAGATCTGCGCCGTGCGCGAGGACTTGAGCCCCATCTTCTCCTCGGGCTGCCCGACGGAGAAGCCGGGCGCGTCCGCCGGCACCACGATCGCCGACATGCCGCGCTTGCCCGCGGCCGGATCGGTCTTCGCCACGACCACGAAGTACTTCGCGAAGCCGGCGTTGGTGATCCAGGCCTTCTCGCCGTCGAGAATCCAGTCGTCGCCATCCCGGCGGGCGGTGGTCTTGAGGCTGCCGGCGTCGCTCCCCGCTCCCGGCTCGGTGAGCCCGAAGCCGCCGATCGCCTCTCCTGAGGCCAGCTCCGGCAAGATGCGGCGCTTGAGATCCTCGCTGCCGAAACGGTTGATCGGCCAGCAGCAGACCGAGTTGGTGACGCTCATGGTCACGGCCACGGCCGGGTCCACGCGCGAGACCTCTTCCATGGCGAGGAGGTAGGAGAGGACATCCATGCCCGCGCCGCCGTATTCGTCCGGCACCAGCATGCCGAGCAGGCCCAGCTCCCCCATCTCCTTGAAGATCTCGACGGGAAAGCGGTGCTCGCGGTC
Source organism: Holophagales bacterium (assembly GCA_031390755.1). GTDB lineage: Bacteria > Acidobacteriota > Thermoanaerobaculia > Multivoradales > UBA5704 > DATMER01. Next base: position 7,900 of record JANMTS010000002.1, on the reverse strand, counting down.
GCGCTCGGCCGCGCCCGGCTGGATGCGCTCCTCGGCGAAGCGGCGGACCTGCTCGCGGAGGAGCTGCTGGTCCTCGGTGAACCCGAAGTCGATGGCCATCGTAGGGCTCCCGGCTCAGGCCTTGAGGATCCAGTCGGCGATCACGATCTTCTGGATCTCGCTGGTCCCCTCGTAGATCTCGGTGATGCGCGCGTCGCGGAAGTAGCGCTCGACGTTGTATTCCTTGGTATACCCGTAGCCGCCGTGGATCTGCAGGGCCTTGTTGGTGACCTTCTGCGCCATCTCGGAGGTGAACAGCTTGGCCTGCGCGGCTTCGAGCGAGTAGCGCTTCTGGTTCTCCTTGGCCCACGCGGCCTTCCAGGTGAGCAGGCGGCCGGCGTCGATCTCGGTAGACATGTCGGCCAGGTAGAACTGGATGGCCTGGAACTCGCTGATCTTCTGGTTGAACTGCTCGCGCTGCTGGGCGTACGCCAGCGCCTCCTCGAACGCGCCCTGGGCAATGCCGACGGCCTGGGCCGAGATGCCGATGCGGCCGCCGTCGAGCGTGGACATGGCGACCTTGAAGCCTTCGCCCTCCTCGCCGAGGCGCCACGCCGCGGGGATGCGCATGTCGGTGAACGCCAGCTCCGTGGTGCCGGAGGCGTTGACGCCGAGCTTGAACTCGTGGACGCCGTGGCTGTAGCCCGGGGTGTCGGCCGGCACGATGAAGCAGGTGATGCCGCGGTGCTTCTTCTCCAGGTCGACGCTCGCGAACACCAGGGCGATGTCGGCGTGGGTGCCGTTGGTGATGAAGATCTTGTTGCCGTTCAAGATGTAGTCGTCGCCGTCGCGGCGGGCGGTGGTGCGCAGGCCGGAGGCGTCGCTGCCGGCGCCGGGCTCGGTGAGGCCGAAGCAGCCGAGCTTCGTGCCCGCGGCGAGCGGGGTCAGGAACTCCTTCTTCTGGTCCTCGTTGCCGAATTTCAGCAAGGGGTCGCAGACCAGGGAGTTGTTGACCGAGAGGATGACGCCGGAGGTGGCGCAGACGCGGCTGATCTCCTCGACGACGAGGCAATACGAGACGGTGTCCATGCCGGCACCGCCGTACTCCTCGGGCACGCACACCCCGGCGAGACCGAGCTCGCCCGCCTGGTCGTAGAAGGACCGGGGGAACTCCCCCGTCTCGTCGATCTCCTTGGCCCGCGGCTTGGCGACCTCTTCGGCGAAGCGCCGCACGGTCTCCTGCAGGAGCTTCTGCTCTTCCGTCAGCTCGATATGCATGGCATTCCTTATCGTGGTTCGAAGATGGGGGCCGGCAAAGCACACGCCGGCCGCCCGCGGATCGTAGCAACCGCGCTCCCGGGGGGTCAAGGAACCCGCTTCCCCGCCCGTCCGGAGCCCCCGCTTGACGCGAATCGCCCGCAACTCGCATCCGCAACCCCGTTTGTCGCATCAGAATACCCGGTTGCGGATGCGACTCACGGGCATTCTGCTGTGAAAAACAGGAATTCTGACGCGAAATGATGTGAGTCTGCTGCGACAAACGGGTTTTCTGATGCGACAAACCCGGTTTCGGATGCGACAAACAGGGATTCTGATGTGACTCGCGAGGTTGCGGATGCGACAAACGGGTGAGTCGCAGCAGAATTTTCGGGGTGGGCGGGTGGTGGCGGGGGGCCACCGCTTGACGGAGCGCTGCCGGCTTGCGATAGGCTCTTTGCCGGAACCCACGACCCGTGTCGCGCAAAGAGCTACTCGATCGGCTCCAGAGCCAGGAACCGGTCTCGTCCGAGGCCTGCTTCGTGCTGCTCTGGACGTACCTGACTCTGGGCCGCGTGGCCGTGGGCGAGAACCGGGCCCGTTCGCAAAGCCTCCATCACTTTCAGATCGGAGAACGCCTTCCCGGGGGACGCTCCCTGAGGGATCGTGTCGGCAAGGCGGTCGACGCGCTCGGTAACGCTCCGACCGAGGAATTCGACTTCGAGGCGCTCCGTCTTCTCGCCGTGCTGGATCAGGCGCTCCGGGACGAGCCTCTGGGAGAAGACTGGTTCAACGGTCTCGATGGAATGGAGTACCAGGTCCGGCCACGAAATCTCTTCCTGGTCGGGCCGGATCAGGTGACCACGGAGAAGGACCAGAGTGGGACGAAGGCCCTCTATACCCGCCTTCATGTCGCCGTCCCCCGTGCCGTCGAAGGGATCACACTCGACACCCGGAGGTTCGAGGACTGGGCGGAGGCGACGTTGCGCCATCGCCTTGAGCGTGACAGGACACGCCTGCGAGTGATGCTCTGGCCCCTGGAGACGGTTCTTCAATATTCGGCCCTCCAGAACACCAGTCAGGACAGCTCCCCTGGCGAAACGCCTTCCCCGTTCGTCACCCTGAACGAGATTCGCAACGAGGATGCTCTCTGTGGCGAGGTGAAGCAGGCACTGGCAGCCGCCCGGACGCAGAGGGTCTCGCTGCTCATCTTTCCCGAGCTGGCCATTCCCCCGCGCGTCCGGGAGGAGATCCGCGAAACGCTGAGAAGCCACGGAGCAGACGGCCATCCCATGCTGACGCTGCTGGGGTGCTGCCACTGCCCCGCCCCCAACGGCGGCGATCTCAACGAGGCGCTCCTCTTCGGTCCAGCGGGCGAGGAGCTTTGCCGGCACAGAAAGTTGACCAGCTTCACCACACACCTCGGCGGGGATCGCTCCCGGGTTCTCGGCGAGCAGCTCCAGGTGGGGACGACCGTCACCGTGCTGGAGGGCGCGTTCGGCAACCTCACGCCGCTGATCTGCCTCGATTTCATCCACATGCCACTTCGCCAGGTGCTGACCCGCTCGCATGCGAACGTCTTCGCGGTCCCCTCCCTGAGCCCGACGACCGGAGCCCATCAGGACGCCGCGCGCGCCTTCCAGACCTCCAGTCGGGCCAGCTCCTTCGTCAGCAATCGGGCGCTGGACGGTCTGAAGCAGGAAGCCACCAGTTTCTTCCGGGTTCCATGGAGGAACGGATACAGGGCGCACCTACCGGCGTCCGATCCTTCCCCCTACCTTCTCTTCTCTCTGGAGGACTGGCTGCAGGTGGACAAGACAAGCACTTGACAAGTATGATGGGCTCCTCGGAAGGAGAACCTGCCTTGAACCTGCCTCATCCTCTTATGCCTGCTGTATTCGCGGATCTCAGCGAAGCGCCGCCGGACGAGATCGCCCCGCTGATCGAGCGAGCCGCCCGGGAAGGCGAGCCTTCGACGCTGAAGCGAGCCACCGGACTCCTTGTCGTCCGGGTGCTTGCAGCCCTTCGGACTGCTTCCCGCCAGGAGATTCTCGACGAGGCGCTCGCCGTCAGCCGCGGAATCTCGGGCGACGCCGGCCGGGCCTTGCGGGAGACGAACCCCGAGACGTTCGGCGCGTGGAAGGTGCTGGATGGCCTCCTGGAGGAAGCCGCACGCCGCAGCGACCGGGCCGCCGTTCCCGGTCTGCTGCGCGGCACCCGAGGTATGACCATCCTGGAGCTTCTCGCCCGCGAGGGGGAGCCGGTTCCGCGGTCGCGGATCCGGCAGGGTCTCGACCTGGGAGAGGCCCACCTGTCGCATCTCCTGCGGGACTTGGAGGAAGCGGACCTGATCCTCCGCTTCAAGCCGCAGGGGAGCCGGGAGGTTCTCGTCGAATTGGGACCGGTCGGCCGCGAGGTGGTGTCACAGTCGGTGTTACCGCCTTGGCTGGAACGGCTCTGCGAGGTGATCGCCAACGGCTCGGGTGGCGAGCCCGAGGCCCTGGCTCGGGAGCTCAAGGAGGCCGGCGCGCCTTCCGCGCTGGCCGCCGAGCGGCTGGCTGCTGCGCTGGCCCGACTTGCCCCCGACGCCAGCGCGCCGGAGCCGGAGCCGCGGAGCAACGTGCTGCCGTTCGTTCAGAGGCTCGCGGACAAGCCGGAGGACGGGGAGTATCACTTCCAGTCGCTGCTCGACCGCCAGGGCGGCCGGCCCGCGAGGTCTCTGTTCACGTCCGAGGTGAAACAGGCTGCCGGCGGCTGAGGCGCCCGGCCCATGATCGCAACGTTCTACTCGTTCAAGGGCGGAGTCGGCCGGAGCTTCAGTCTGGTCGAGACCGCGTTCCAGCTGGCTGCCCTGGGGCGCTCGGTCGCGGTCTGGGATCTGGATCTCGAAGCGCCCGGCATCCAGAAGATTCCGGATCTCCGGTGCCTGGATGACGCGCTCGGCCTCGGCACGCTCGATCTGCTGCGCGAGTTTCTCGATTCTGACGGCGTCTTCCCCGACGAGAGCCTCACCGCGGCCGTCCTCCCCTTCCGCCTGCCGGACCCTCTGGCGGACGCCGGCGGCGAGCTCGGTTTCCTCCTCCCGGGCAAACTGGACGCCGGATACGCCGAGCGCTTCGGTTCGATCGACTGGGCGAAGCTTTTCGACCCTGAAACGAAGCTGGGCACGGCCTTCTTCTACAAGGCCGCCCAGATGATCACGCGGCAGATGGGATTCGAGATCCTCCTCATCGACTCCCGCACCGGCTACACGGACCTGGGCGCCATCTGCACCATCCAGCTTCCCGACCTCGTCGTCCTCGTCACCAACCTGAACGAGCAGAACCTCGCCGGCATCGAGCAGGTCTACGCCGCGGTCACCCACACCCCGGCGCGGCATGCGGGGATGCTGCCCGCCTTCGTGCTCGCCAACATGGTTCCTGACGCCCCGGCCGACCTCCGCGCCAGGAAGCTCGAGATGCTGAAGCCCAATCACGTGGTGCCGCTCCGCCCCGAGCTTCTGCTCACGGATCAGGTGCCGACCCTCAGCGGGCCAAAGGAGGCCGCCGACGATTTCGCGCCCGTGGCCGAGAGGATCGAAGCTCGACGGTTGGAGTTGGAAGCGCTGGCCGAGACCGCCGCGAGGTCGGAGATCTCCCGGGCCAACGCCAAGGGAAATCCGGAGGATCTCGACGCTCTGCGCCGCCGCGGCATCTATGAAAAAGCCAAGTCGTTCGAGGAGCGCGTGGCCGAGCTGTTCTCCCTGATCGGGTACCGGACCACGGTGGACTACAAGCGGGACGACATGCAGTTCGATGTCAGGCTGGAGCTGGCCGTCGGCGTGATTCCCATCCACGCCCTGGTCGAGTGCAAGGATCTGGGCCGGCCGGTCACCCAGCAGCAGGTGCGGGAATTCGCCTCGAAGGTGGAGTACGCCGCCGGGGTGGACCGGCTGCCCTATCAGGCGATCCTCATCGCGCGGTCGGGCTTCGCGAACAATGCGCACGAGGTGGCGCGGAATCTGCGGGTCAACCTTCAGACCTATGACCAGCTTCTCCGCTCGCTCGTCGATTTGCGCCCGAACCTGGACGCCGCCGTCCGCGCGTTCCAGGGCACGGCGCTCGAACGGCTGTACGTGGAGCAGGACGTGGTCTTCGAAAGGGATCTCAAGCCGGAGCAGGAGACGGTGCCCCGCAAGCGTCTGACCGAGACCGTGCTGGGCTGGCTGAAGGAGCCCGCCGGTACGTTCCTGGCGCTGCTCGGCGACTTCGGCTGCGGCAAGACGAGCTTTTCCAGGCGGCTGGCCTGCGAGCTGGCCCTGAAGGCACGGACCGAGGAGGGCACGCGGGCGCCGGTGCTGATCGACCTGCGGGAAGGCGGCTCGACCACGGTCACGCTGGAGAGCCTGCTGACCCAGCACTTCCAGCGGCTCTCGTCGCAGCCGTTCAACCCTCAGGCCCTTCTTCAGCTCAACCGGGAGGGCTATCTCGTCCTGATCTTCGACGGCTTCGACGAGACGATCGCCTACACCGAGCCGGCCCGCTACGTGGAGAGCCTGCGGCAGATCCTGCGCGCGGCCGAGGGCAAGGCCAAGGTGTTGATGACGTGCCGCACGCATTACTTCAAGGACCGGCCCGAGGTGTTGAGCCGCCTGGGCAAGCCGGCCGCGGTGGTCACGACGCAGGGTGCCACGCAGCTCTATGAAGAGATCCAGACCCGGCCCGGCACGGAGATCGGGTACCTCCTGGAGTTCCAGGAAAAGCAGATCTCCGAGTATCTAAGGAAGGCGCTGCTGCCGCCGGCCGACTGGAGGGCCTTCCGCGAGCAGATCCGCCAGACCTACAACCTGGACAACCTCGCCGAGCGGCCGTTTCTCTTGGAGATCATCGTCAAGACGCTGCCCAGCCTGAACACGAAGCAGGGCGAGGTCACGATCGCGGATCTCTATGAGAGCTACTGCGAGAGCTGGTTCACCCACAACGACCTTCGCCTGACCCTCACCCACGACCGCAAGGTGGCCCTGGTCGAGTACCTGGCCCGGCTGGTCTGGGATTCGCCGGACAACCGGGTCCACTACCATCTGCTGTTCGAGAAGGCCACGGAGTTCTTCCGGGACAAGCCGCTGACGGTCTACGACAAGGAGCGCATCGACTACGAGGTGCGCACGGCCCTGTTCCTTCACCGGGACGCAGAGGGGTATTACTCCTTCATCCACCGCTCGTTCCTGGAGTTCTTCCTCGCCCGCACCCTGCGGACCGGGCTCGCTGCCGGCGATTTCCGGTGCCTGGCCTTGAAGCGGGTCACGCGGGAGGTCGTGTTCTTCCTGGAATTCTGTCCCGAGGCGAAGCGCATCCCGGAGATGGCCCGGGAGGTTCTGGGGGCGCCGTATCAGCCCGGGGTCTCGGAGAACGCGTTGCTGCTCCTTTACTTCCATGTCCGCGCCGGCTTCGGGCCGCTCGTGGGACCGGGGACGGAGAGCGAGCCGGACTTTCTCGCAGTGCGGGAGGCGTTTTCGCGGTGGCGGCCCAAGGCAGCTCGGCTTGAAGGCGCGGACCTTGAAGGCGCGATTCTGCCCGGAATCGACCTTGGCGGGGCGCGATTGGAGGGCGCCCGGCTGGCGCGGGCCGATCTCCGCCACGCTTCGCTGGACGGAGCCAGCCTGGCCAAGGCGGATCTGTCCTTCGCCAACTTCCGGCAAGGCAGCGCCGAGGGGGCTGATTTTTCGGAGGCAAAGCTGGATCACCTGGACGCCCGGGAGGCCGGCTTCCGCAAGGCCGTTTTCCACAAGGCGGATCTGAGCTTCGCGCGGCTGCTCAGGGCCGATCTTCGCGAATCCGGCCTGACCAGTGCGAACACGTTAGGAACGGCGTATCTCGCGTCGCCTGAGGTGCCCTTGAATCTCCGGTGGCAGGCCGGGCACTCGGAGGCAATCCAGTCCGTGGCCTGGAGCCCGAACGGTCGAACGGTGGCCACCGGCTCAGGGGACGGAACCATCATAATCTGGGACGCGTCGAGCGGGCGGGTGCTCAACTCCCTCACGGCACACGTGTACTCTGTCTACTCCGTTGCGTGGTCGCCGAACGGTGAGCGTCTCGCCTCGGGGTCTTCCGACGGCACGGTCAGGGTGTGGGACGCGTGGAGCGGGCGGGTGCTCAACTCCGTCACCGGACACGAGAACTATGTCTATTCCGTTGCGTGGTCGCCGGACGGTGAGCGTCTCGCCTCGGGGTCAGGAGACCGCACGGTCAAGGTGTGGGACGCGGCGAGCGGGCGGGTGCTCAACTCCCTCACCGGACACGATGACTGGGTCTACTCCGTTGCGTGGTCGCCGGACGGTGAGCGTCTCGCCTCGGGGTCCGAAGACCGCACGGTCAAGGTGTGGGACGCGGCGAGCGGGCGCGAGATCCGGACGCTCGCCGGGCACGATAGCTGGATCTTAACCGTCGCGTGGTCGCCGGACGGGAACCGTCTGGCCTCGGGGTCCTCCGACCGCACGGTCAAGGTGTGGGACGCGGCGAGCGGGCGGGTGCTCAACTCCCTCACCGGACACGATAAATCTGTCTTAAGCGTTGCGTGGTCGCCGGACGGTGAGCGACTCGCCACTGGGTCCGATGACCGCACGGTGAAGGTCTGGTACGCGGCGAGCGGGCGGGTGCTCAACTCCCTAGTGGGACATGATAGCTAT
>JANMTS010000167.1:0-29990 GCA_031390755.1 Holophagales bacterium | reverse complement strand
TTTGTTTCCATCTTCAGCCCGACGGCCTTCTTCATGGCCACGGTGATGGACTGACGCGCTTTCAAGAAGCCTGCCCACGGATCGCCGTCGAGCCCCTCCAGCCTCTCGGGAAGGTTGGTGACGGTGAACGTATTGCCCGTCACGCCGCTCTCCAGCTCCTCCCAGAACAGCGGAGTCGAGACCGGAGCGCCCGGCCGCGCGCGGGTGGAGTAGGCCGCCACCCAGGTGGCGCCGCGGCCGTTGCGCAGGTAGTCGATGAAGATCTTCCCCTTGCGGCTCGCCTTGGCGAGCTTCGACGTATAGCGGGAAGGCTCCGCGGAGACGATCCGCTCCACGACGGCCTTGGAGAAGGCCTTGACCTCGTCCCAGTCGGCGCGCCGAGCCAGCGGAACGCAGACGTGGAGCCCCTTGCCGCCGGTCGTCTTGAGAAACGTCTGGAGGCCGATCTCCTTCAGGAAGGCGCGCAGGAGCAGCGCTCCCTCGACCACGCGCTCCCATCCGAGGCCCACATCGGGGTCGAGATCGAACACCATGGCGTCGGGCTTCTCGACGTCGTCGATATGCGAGCCCCAGACGTGAAGCTCCAGCGCGCCCATCTGGACCAGCGAGATCAGGCCCGCGACCGAATCGATCGCTCCGTAGATCGCCGTGGCGTCGTCCTCTTCGATCTCGACGCGCCGGATCGAATCCGGGAACTGCTCGTTGACGTGCTTCTGATAGAAGCACTGTCCGGCCTGGCCCTCGGGGCAGCGCACGAGCGTGAGCGGCCGGTTTTCGAGATGGGGGAGGAGCCATTCGGCGACGTGCTCGTAGTAGAGGGCCAGATCCCGCTTGGTCAGACCCTGGTCGGGATAGAGCACGCGGTCGGGATTGGTGATCTTGACCCCGGCCACCCCGGCGTCCTTCCCCTGGTCCGGAGCCTTCCTGGAAGGCGGCTTGGTGGAGGCCTTCGGCTCCGGCCGCTTGAGGCATCTGATCTTGAGCCAACCCTTGCCACGCCCGGCTTCGTAGGGGAGATCGGAGCGCTTCGAGATGATCCCTTCCAGGCCCAGGGAGCAGGCGTTTTCGTAGACCTCGGCGCCGGAGCTCTGGACGTGATCGCTGTAGCGGAGAATCCCCGGTTCCGTCCGGGATTTCAGCAGATCGGCCAGCGCCTGTTTGCGCTGGAGAAGGGGAGCGCCCCGCAGGTCATACCCATCCAGATAGAGGAGGTCGAACGCGAAGTAGACGAGATCTCCCGTGCCTTTCTTCTCGTCGAGCGCATTCTGCAGAGCCTGGAAGCTCGTCGTGCCGTCTGGCATCAGGACGGTGACCTCGCCGTCGAGCACCGCGTCCTGTGCGGGGAGCCCGGCTACGGCTCGGGTCACGGCGCCGAACCGGTGAGTCCAGTCCTTGCCGTTGCGTGTGATGGCGCGAACCTCGCCGCCCCGCAACTCGCAGAAGACCCGATAGCCGTCGAACTTGAGCTCGTGGACCCACTCGTCACCTTGAGGCGGCTCGGTGACGAGAGTGGCGAGTTGGGGATCGAAGCTGGCGGGCATTTTCGACTTGCGCGCCCCGGGGATGGAAGAAGCATCGATCGACTTCAGAGCCTTCGTAACGCTCTTTCCCTTTTTCTCCTTTTTCTCCTTCTTCTCGACTTTTTCCTCGCGGTTCGACTTCCAGACGCGGTCCGGGTCCGCGGCGATCTCTTCCAGGCTGAGGCCGGTCGAGACGCTCTCCGGTCGTTCCTGGACGATCGCGTCGGCGCTCCCGGGCACGGCCATCTCGTCCTTCTCCTTGATGAGGAGCCAGTTCTGCTTCCGGTCGCCGCCCTGCTTGCCGTGCATCTGCACGAGGGCCCAATGGCCCTGGAGCTTCTCGCCGTCGAGGCGGAACTTGAGGTTTCCCTTCTTGTAGGACTGGACCGGATCGCCCACGGGGTGCCACGTGCCGCGGTCCCAGAGCAACACCGTGCCGCCGCCGTACTGCCCCTCGGGGATGATCCCCTCGAAGTCGCCGTAGTCCAGGGGATGGTCCTCGACGTGGACGGCGAGACGCCTCTCGCCCGGATCGAGACTCGGACCTTTGGGTACGGCCCAGCTTAGGAGCACTCCGTCCATCTCCAGACGGAAGTCGTAGTGGAGGTGGGAGGCGGCGTGCTTCTGGATGACGAAGGAGTTTCCTTTCTCCTCCCCAGTCGTCGCCGATGTACCAGCCGGCTCCGGGGTCTTCTTGAAGTCCCGCTTGCGCTTGTACTCCTGAAGACCCATGGCTCAGGCGGTCTTTCGGGTACGGGATGAGCCGGATTTCCGGGCCGCGGGTTTCTTCTCCGCTTTTTTGGCGGCCGGCTTCTTGGGCGCCGCTTTCTTTTCCGGAGCCTGTGTTTTTTTGTTTCCGCCGCGCTCGTCGAGGCTGCGCTTGAGCAGAGCCATGAGGTCGACCACGTTGCTGCGTTCCGGCTTTTCCACCGGAGGCGCCTCGGGCGACTCTTCCAACTGGCCGGACTCGATCCGCTCGTGGATCAGCTTCATGAGATCCTTGTAGTAGTCGTCCCGGTATTGGGCGGGGTCCCAGTCCCCAACCATCCCCTCGATCAGGCGCTCGGCCATGTCGAGCTCGCGGTCGGTGACGCCCTTCTTGCCGCCTGGGAGATCCAGGCTGCCGGCGTCGTTGAGCTCGTGGGAGAAGCGCAGGAGGTTGAGCACGATCACGTCGTCCTGCGGGAAGACCGCGGCGAGGTTCTCCTTCGAGCGGATCACGACCTTGGCGATCCCTACCTTGTTCGTCCGCTTGAGCGCCTCGCGCAGCAGCGCGTAGCTCTTGGCGCCCGACTCGTCCGGTGCAAGATAGTAGGGCTTGTCGAAATAGAGCGGACTGATCTCGCCCTGCTCGACGAAATCCACGATGTCCACCGTCTTGGTCTTTTCCGGGCTCGCACGCTCGAGATCCTCGTCGGAGAGGACGACGTACTTGCCCGACTCGAACTCGTAGCCGCGGACCGTGTCTTCCCAGTCCACCTCGCGGCCGGTCTCCTCGTTGACCCGCTTGTTCTTCACCCGGGCCATGTTCTTCCGGTCCAGCAGGTGAAAGGCGACCTCCTCGCGCTTCTCCGCGGAGTGGAGGCTGACTGGAATGTTCACGAGCCCGAATGTGATGCTTCCGTCCCAGATTGATCGCGCCATGAGGCATCCTCCCGTCGGCCAGATGAGCAAGATATGTGCCGTATTCTTCTCCATCCGGGATGTGAGAAGCTAACCCCATGGCGCCCAAGGTACGAACCGGCACGACCGAGGCCCGCATCTGGCGGGTCGAACGAGGCTCGGCCGAGCCCGTACAAGACCGCGTCGCCACCGAGGAGCCGCTGGAGATCCGCCTCCTCTGGGAAGGCGGAGAGCGCACCGTGGCCGTCACCATGCGCACCCCCGGCCATGACGAAGAGCTGGCGGCCGGTTTCCTCTATGCGGAAGGCGTCGTGGACCAGCCCGGGAGAATCCTTGCGGTCCGTCACCGGCCTGACGAAGAGGGGCCGGACCCCAACATCGTAGAGGTTCATCTGGGAGGCGGCCCCGACCCGGAGCTGGCGACCCTCGAACGGCACTTCTTCTCCAGCAGCGCCTGCGGAGTGTGTGGCAAGGCCGGGCTGGCGGCACTCCAGATCCGGGCGACGGAGGCCCTCCCGGCGGGGCCGGAGATCGCGCCCGAGCTGATCGCCACGCTGCCCGCGAAGCTGCGGGAGGCGCAGGGTCTCTTCGATGCCACCGGCGGGCTCCACGCCGCGGCGCTGTTCGACTCGGCGGGCGGTCTGCTCGATCTGCGCGAGGACGTGGGCCGGCACAACGCTCTCGACAAGCTCCTCGGCCGCGCGTTCCTCGACGGCCGGCTGCCGCTTCACGGCCATCTGGTGCTGGTGAGCGGCAGGACGAGCTACGAGATCCTCCAGAAATCGCTCGTGGCCGGGGTGCCCGTGGTCTGCGCGGTCTCCGCGCCGAGCAGCCTGGCGGTGGATCTGGCGGAGCGTTTCGGCATCACCCTGATCGGCTTTCTGCGCGGCGACCGCTTCAACATCTATGCAGGGGCCGAGCGGATCACGGGCGTTGCGCCCCGGCGTGCAATCCGGCAGGGCCTGCTTCCGACCATCGCCAACCATCGCTGAGACTGCGAGACCCATGAACGCCTATATCGAGAGCTTCCTCCCTCTCTTCGTCGCCATCAATGTAATCGGGATCATCCCGGTCTTCCTGGCCGTCACCGACGGCATGAGCCCTATCGAGCGCCGCCGCCTGACCTTCCAGGCGCTGCTCACCGCCTCGCTGATCGCCGTCCTGATCCTGGTCGCCGGCCAGCTCCTCTTCTCCCTGCTGGGCATCACCGTCAACGACCTGCGGGTCGGAGGCGGGCTGATCCTTCTCATGCTGAGCGTCTCGAACCTCGTCTTCGGGGACTACCGCCGCCGTGATCCCCGCAATGAGGAAGAGGCGGTGGAGGGGGCCTCCGCCGGCGTGGTGCCGCTCGGCATTCCGCTCATCATGGGCCCCGCCGCCATCACCTCGGTGCTGGTCTCCCGCGAGCAGTTCGGCTACCTCCCGACCATTACCTCGATGGTGGCCAACATGGCCCTGGTCTACCTGGTTCTCGCCTCCAGCCCCTGGCTCGGCCGGATCATGGGACCGGCGGTCAGCCGCGCCGTGGCCAAGGTGGCGAGCCTCTTCCTGGCCGCCATCTCCGTCGCCCTGATCCGCGCGGGAGTGGTGGGAATGATCCAGGCGTTGTAGGCTTGTGATGCAGATGATTTAGGGTTAACATCTGCATCAGGGAGGACGGACGATGAGAACTACCCTCAATCTCGACGAAGAAGCGCTCGCAAGCGCGATGATGGCATCTCCGGGCAAGACCAAGACCGACGTGATCAATGAAGCCTTGCGGGAGTACTCGCGCAAGCGGCGCTTGCAGGGTTTCCTCGAGCTCGAGGGAAAGCTCGACTGGGAAGGGAACCTCGACGAGCTTCGGAAGCGGAGTGCGGACGTTTGAAGATCCTGGTCGATTCATCTGTCTGGGTAGACTTCTTCAACGGCTATGCATCCATGGAGCGCCAGGTTTTGCGGGACCTGTTCGACAGCGACCATACGATTTGTACGTGCGGCGTCGTGGTGTCGGAGGTCTTCCAGGGGTTTCGACAGGTCGGGAAAAAGATCCGGCCGGCCGAATTGTTTCTGGATCTCACCTTTCTGGAGACGGCGGGAATCGAGCCGTATCTCCGGGCAGCCGAGCTCTACCGCGCCTTGCGGGAGCGCGGCCGGACCGTGCGGTCGACGATCGACTGTCTGATCGCGGTGATCGCCGAGCAGCACGGCTGCGCCGTGCTGGCCCGCGACCGGGATCTCTCCATGATCGTCGAGAGCCGATATCTGAAGGTGCAACGGTGGCCTCCCGAGGCACCCCCATCCTGAGGCCCCTCGTCGCCGGTCTCCTGCTGCTCCTGGCGCCGGCGCTGAGGGCTCCGGCATCGGCCGCCGGCCTTCCGGAGCTGGTCATCTCGGCGCCGCCCTCGCTGGAACGCCCAGCCGCCCGGGTCCGGGCAATCGAGCCGCAGCGCTTTCAGGACGCGATGCGCCTCGTGGGGCTGGAGGACGCGGGCCCGCCGATCCAGGTCTTTCTCGGACCGGAGGACTCGGACCTCGCCAGGGGCGTTCCGCCCTGGGTTTCCGGCTATGCCTACGGCGACCAGGGCGTGATCGTTCTCCTGCCGGCCCGGACTCCGACCTACCCCGACTCCTCTCTGGAGGAGCTGCTCCGCCACGAGGTGGCGCACGTGCTGGTGGCGCGTGCCGCGGGCGGACGCCCCCTGCCGCGCTGGTTCCACGAGGGGGTGGCGATGATCGCCGGATCGAGCTGGGGACTCGACGATCGTTCGCGTCTGACTGTCGTCATGGTGGGCGGAACGGGCAGCCAGGAGGTGTCCCTGGCCGAGATTGAAGAGCAGTTCCGGGGCGGCCGGGGCTCCACGGCCAACGCCTATGCCGTGGCGGGTGCCTTCGTCAACGACCTGCTGCGGCGGGAGGGGGACGGCGCCGTGGCCGCCATTCTGGCCGAGATTCGGAAGGGATCGCCCTTTGAGGAAGCCTTCCGGGAAGCGACCGGGTCGCCCCTGGCGGAAGCGGAGCGGACCTTCTGGCGCCGCCAGTCCTTCTGGTACCGCTGGATGCCGATCCTCACCAGCTCCGTGACCCTCTGGATGCTGATCACCCTGCTGGCCATCTGGGCGATGGCCCGGAGACGGGCGCGGGATGCGGCTCTGCGAGCGAGCTGGGAGGCGGAAGAGAACAGGCTCGCCGGGATCGAGGCTCCGCGCCCCGAGCCCGGCGAGTGGGTCAACTAGGATCTCCGGCTACTGGTGGTAACCGACCACGTCGAGCACGAAGTCCACGATTCCGGACGAGCCGTTCTTCACGCCTACGGTGCCGGCGCCGTTCGTCGCCAGGCGGATGGTTGCGTTGTTCGCCAGGTTCGATCCGACCGGAAAATTGATCGAGCTGATCCCGAGCGGGAAGGCGTCGCCGGGGAACACCTGGATGTTGCCCACGGCCGCAGGGTTGATGACCGTCAGGTTCACCGCGATCGACTTCGCTTCCGCGGGAATGCCACAGACGTTGGCGACGGTGAACGTCCGGGTCTGACCCGCAGCGAGCTCGGGGCCGCCGAGCGGGCCGTCCAGGTTGCGCGTGTCGAGAATCCGGCAGGGGGACAGGGTGTAGAAGTCGGTCTCCGTCGACGGCGGTGAGTAGAAGAAGCCAGGGTTGAGCGTCCCGGTCTGAGTGGTGGGGTTCGTCACCACGACCGAGACGTTACCGGCGGCGTGGGCCGGGGCCACGGCGGTGATCTGGGTGCCGCTGACGACCACCACCGATATCGCCGCCGAGCCGCCGACGGTCACGGTCGCGCCGGCCTGGAAGTTGGTGCCGGAGATGGTGATCAGGACGCCGCCACTCAGCGGACCACTGGCCGGAAAGACCGAGGTCACCGTCGGCGTCGGGTTCGTGTACGGGAAGATGCAGGCCGACGCGCCCTGGGTTGCGGCCTGGATGAGGGGAGCGAGCTTTTCCGTGATCGTGCGGGGATGGAACACCGACGTTGCAGTGCAGCCGCCCAGAAGATGGCAGTAGCTCATCAGCGTGCCCTTGACGTTGGTCACACCGTTGATCGTCTGTGGGGCCGGGCAGCTCGCCGTGCCGCTGAAGCAGCCGCTCTGGGCGTTGTAACAGTTGTCGATCGGCGTCGAGTAGCAATGGGTGTGCGGCGAGCCGAAGTTGTGGCCGATCTCATGGGCTACCACCTGGGTTTCGAACGAGCTCAGGGTGGTGCCCGAGACGAAGAGCTGGTTGAAGCTGGTTCCGTAATACTTGCTGCACAGAGACGAGGTAATCCAGGCGATGCCTGAGGCGCCGCTGCTGGTCCCCTTGCCCGAGAGCATGACCACAACGGTACGTGCGACGCTGGAGTAGGTGGTGTTCCAGAGGTTGGATACCTCCTCGAGCTTGGCGAGCCTGCCGGCACTGTCGGAGCCGGTCTGGACATAGGGGTCCGGCGTGGTGGAGACGCGGAGAAAGGTCGTCCCCTGGTAGAAACGGACGAGAGCGTCCCGCTCGTAGACCACGCTGGTGGCGGCGATCAGGCTGGCGATGAAGTTCGTGGCCGTAGTGGTGTTGTTTCCGAACTTGAGGCTCATGAACTCGTTGTCGGTGTCCACGGCGATCGTGCCGGTATGGAGGGTGGAGATCGCCGACGCGAAGAGGGAGTCGGACTCGGCCGTCTGCTGAAGAGGGCCTCCCTCTTCCAGGAAGGAGAACAGGGCGCCGTCCTGGCCGCAGGTGAAGGCGGCTCGCTCGCCGCGCTCCGCCTGGAAGAATTCCGGCGGTGCCACGAGATGACTGCGGCGTCCAGCTCCCTTGGCGAGCGAAGGCACCTCGCTCAGCGGATGGAGCTCGTGGAGAGCCTCGCGGGTCTGGGAGAAGCCGTTCACCGACCCCGTATCTGGATCGACGGAGGCGAACACACTGAGCTCAGGGTCGCTTTCGGCCGTGCCGGAGAAGAACGCCAGGCGCGATCTCGGAACCTCGCGCCGGCCCAGGCTGTCAACCACGAACACCCTGGCGTCCGGAGCGTAGATCTCGCGCCGCTGCAGGACGACGGTGGCCCTCGCGTCGGGAGCGACCGGCCAGTCGGCGACTCGCACGGTGCCTCCGGTCGCTGTTCTCAGCAGGGTGCTCACCAGGCCGGTTTCGAACGTCACCACCTCGGCGCGTTCACGGGTTCCTTTCCCCTCGATCAGCTCGCCGGCTGCGGCGAGGAACGGGGAGGAGGCGAAGATGAGGATGGCGGCGATCCACAACCGGCGTGGTTTCGTCATGGCGCTGATGCCTCTACTGGGTGTAGCCGACCACGTCCAGCACGAAATCCACCGCTCCGGTCGAGCCGTTCCTCACTCCGATCGTGCCGGCGCCGTTCGTGGCCAGCCGGACGATGCCGTTGTTCGCGAGGTTCGAGCCCGGCGGGAAGTTGAGCGAGCTGATGCCGAGAGGGAAGGCGTCGCCCGGGAAGACCTGGAGGTTGCCCACGGCCGCGGGGTTGATCGCCGTCATGTTCACCAGGATCGACTTCGCATTCGAGGGAATACCGCAGACTCCGGTCACGGTGAAAGTCCGGGTCTGGCCCGCTACCAGCGCCGGGGCGCCGAGCGGTCCGGCCGCATTACGGGTGTCGAGGATGCGGCAAGGCGACAGCGTGTAGAAATCGGTTTCGGTTCCCGCTGCCCCATAGAAGAAGCCGGGGTTGAGCGTTCCGGCCTGGGCCGTGGGATTCGTGACCACGACGGCGACGTTGCCGGCTGCGTGGGCCGGAGCCACGGCCGTGATCTGGGTCGAGCTCACCACCACCACGGCCGTTGCCGGAGAGCCGCCCACGGTCACCGTCGCGCCCGCCTGGAAGTTGGTGCCGGTGATGAGGATCGGGGTGCCGCCTCCCAGGGGACCGCTGGCCGGGAAGACCGTGGTCACCGTCGGGGTCGGGTTCGTGAACGGGAAGATGCAGGCCGACGCGCCCGTGGCCGCGGCCTGGATGGACGGTCCCAGCTTCTCCGCGATCGTGCGTGGGTGGAACACGGTCTTCGAGGTGCAGCCAGCCAGCCCGGAGAGGTGGCAGTAGCTCATCAGCGTGCCGGTGACGTTGGTCACGCCGTTGATCGTCTGCGAGGCCGGGCAGCTCTTCGTGCCGGCGAAGCAGCCGGGCTCGGCGTTGTAGCAGTTGTCGACCGGCGATGTGTAGCAGTGCGTGTGCGGTGAGCCGAAGTTGTGCCCGAGCTCGTGCGCCACGACCAGGATGTCGCCGCTGCTCGGCGTGGTGCCCGACACGAAGACCTGGCTGAAGCTCGTCCCGTGGTACTTGACGCAGATGGTGTTGACCCAGGCGATGCCGGAGGCGCCGCCGCCGCTCTGCTTGCCCGACAGCATCATCGCCAGGGCGCGGGTGACGCCGACGTGGGTGGTGTTCCAGACGTTCGAGAATTCCTGGAGCTTCGAGACGCTGGCGTTGCCGCTGCCGGTGTCGTTGTACGGATCGGCGGTCGTCGAGACCCGCAGGAAGGTCGTGCCCTGGAGCAGGCGCAGCAGCGCGTCCCGCTCGTAGATCGCCGACATCGAGGCGATGAGACTCGCGATGTAGTTTGTCGCCGTCGTGGTGTTGTTCGAGAACTTGAGGTTCATCAACTCGTTGTCGGTGTCCACGGCGATCGTCGCGGTGTGGAGCGTGGTGATGGCCGAGGCGAAGATCGAATCCTGGTCTCCCGCCATCTGCTGAATCCGGTCCCGCTCCTCCAGGAACGACAGCGGAGCCCCGTTCTGGCCGCAGGTGAATTCGCCGGACTCCCCGCGCTCGGCCCGGAACACCTCCGGCGGCGCCACGAGGTGGCTCCGCCGCCCGGCGTACTTCGCCAGCGACGGCACCTCGCTCAGCGGATGAAGCTCGTACAGTTCCTCTCGCGTCTGGATGAAGCCGTTCACCGACCCGGTGTCCGGGTCGACCCCGGCGAACACACGGATCTCGGGGTCTCCCACCGCCGTGCCGGAGAAGAAGGCCAGCCGCGAGCGCGGCACCTCCCGGGTCCCCTGGCCGTCGACCACGAAGACCCTGGCGTCCGGCGCGTAGACGTCGCGCCGCGTCAGCACCACCTCTGCTCGCTGATCCGGAGCGACCGGCCAGTCGGCCACGCGGACGCTGGCGTCGTTCTGGATCCGGAGGAGCGCCGGAGCCAGGTCGGTTCCGAAGGTGACGATCTCGGCGCGCTGACTCGTGCCGGCCGCTTCGATGAGCTGGCCGGCCGCGACGGCGCGGGTGGACTGTGTGTCGACCGTGGCGCCGAACAGTGGAACGTTGGCGAGAATCAGGGCGGCGGCGATCCAGAGCGAGGGGCGTTTTGTCATGCGGAAACTCCCATCAAATTCGTTTTCAGCTATGGGTCGATCCTTTTCAACGCTGAGCGTGCCGCGAAATTCCCAAGCCATGGGCTAAGGGAAGGCACGGCGCGTGCCATCCTCCAAGCCCTTGGAAAGACACGCTTTGTGGCAGCCGGGGAGAGACAGATTGTGTCGAGAGGCTGACAGGAAGTGTCAGCCCACCCGCACGACGATCTTGCTGGGATCGCCTTCGTCGACGTCGACCGTGACCTTGCCGCCGTTCTGGAGCTTGCCGAACAGCAGCTCGTCGGTGAGCGGACGCTTGACCGACTCCTCGATCACCCGGGCGAGGGGACGGGCGCCGAAGGACGGGTCGTAGCCTTTCTCGGCGAGGAGCTTGCGCGCCGCGTCGGTGACCTCGATGCGGACCTTCCGCTCGGCGATCTGGGCGCCCAGCTCGCGGAGGAACTTCTCGACGATCTTTTCCATGAGGCCGGGCGTGAGGGCGTTGAACCGCACCCGGGCGTCCAGTCGATTGCGGAACTCGGGGCTGAACAGGCGCTCCAGCGCCCGGTCGGCCTCGGAGGTCCGCGGGGATCTTGACTGACCCTCGCCCGAGTCCTCGACGAAGCCGAGGGCGCGCTGGGACATCTCCCGGGCGCCGACGTTCGAGGTCATGAGCAGGATGACGTGGCGGAAGTCGGTCTGCTTGCCGTTGGTGTCGGTCAGCGTGCCGTGGTCCATCACCTGGAGGAGGATGTTGAAGATGTCCGGGTGAGCCTTCTCGACCTCGTCGAGGAGGAGCACGGCGTGCGGATTCTCGCTCACCTGCTCGGTGAGCAGGCCGCCGCGGTCGAAGCCCACGTAGCCCGGAGGGGCGCCCACCAGCCGGGAGACCGAGTGGGGCTCCATGTACTCGCTCATGTCGAAGCGCAGGAAGGCGATGCCGAGCGCCTCGGCGAGCTGCTTCGCCACCTCCGTCTTGCCGACGCCGGTCGGGCCGGTCAGCAGGAAGCTGCCCACCGGCTTCTGGGGATCGCGCAGGCCGGCGCGGGAGACCTTGATGGCGCCGACCAGGCGCTCGATCGCCTCGTCCTGGCCGAAGATGACCTGCTTCAGCTCCTGCTCCAGGCGCTGGAGCTGCTCGCGGTCGTTCCCCTTGACGCTGCGCACCGGGATCTGCGCCATGGTGGCGAGCACCGCCTCCAGGTCGGGCACGGTCACCCGCTTGGCGCCGCGCAGCGAGACGGCGGCGCCGGCCTCGTCGAGGAGGTCGATGGCCTTGTCGGGAAGCTTCCGGTCGCGCAGATACCGGGCCGACATGTCCACAGCCGCCCGGATGGCCGGCGCCGTGTAGCGCACGCCGTGGTGCTCCTCGTAGCGGTCGCGGAGCCCCTCGAAGATCTTGACCGTCTCCTCGGACGACGGCTCGTTGATCTCCACCTTCTGGAACCGGCGGGACAGAGCCTGATCACGCTGGAAGGTCTGGCGGTACTCCTCCCAGGTCGTCGCCCCGATGCAGCGCAGGGTGCCGTCCTGGAGCGCCGGCTTGAGCAGGTTCGACGCGTCCATGGTTCCGTGGCCCGCGGCGCCGGCTCCCACCAGGGTGTGGATCTCGTCGATGAACAGGATCGGGCTCGACTCCTTGGCCAGAGCCTGGAGCACGCCCTTGAGACGGTTCTCGAAGTCGCCGCGGTAGCGGGTGCCGGCGACCAGCGCGCCCATGTCGAGCCGGAACACCTTCGTGGCGCGGAAGGGCAGGGGCACGTCGCCCTTGGCGATCCGCAGCGCCAGGCCTTCCACCAGGGCGGTCTTGCCGACGCCCGGGTCGCCGACGTAGATCGGGTTGTTCTTGCGGCGGCGCTGCAGGATGTGGAGGGTGCGGCTCACCTCCTTCTCCCGGCCGATGAGCGGATCGATGACGCCGCGGCGGGCCATCTCGGTCAGATCCTGGGCGAAGGCTTCGAGGGGATCGCCCTTGATCCAGGGGCCGCGGTCGTCCTCGTCCGAATCGGGACCGGCGCCCGCGCTCTCCGATCCTGTCGATCTCCCCGACCTGGGCGATCCAGGGGACATGGGCCCGGAGGCGATGCCGCCCACCTTCGAGACGCCGTGGGCGAGGAAGGTGATGACGTCGAGCCGCGTGACGCCCTGCTCTTCCAACAGGTCGATGGCGTAGGACTCGGGCTCGTCGAACATGGCGACGATCAGGTCGGAGCCGCGGATCTCGTCCCGTCCCGAGCCTTCGAGGCGCAGCGCGGCGCGGGTGATGGTGCGCTGGGCCGCGAGCGAGAGCCGGGGCTCGATCTCCTCGTCCTCCTCGGCTTCGATCCCCTCGATCTCCTCGGCCAGGTAGTCGGCGAGGAGCCGCTGCACCCGCTGCACGTCGGCGCCCGCGTGGCGCAGAACGCCCGAGGCCTCGTCGTCGAAGGTCAGGGCGTAGAGCAGATGCTCGATGCCGGCGTACTCATGGCCCAGCCGCCCGGCCTCGCTCATGGCCAGGGAGAGGGAGATCTGGAGATCCTGGGACAGCCTCATTCGTCGTCTCTTTCCTCAGCCGGTTCCAGGGTGAGCAGGAGCGGCATGTCGTTTTCCCGCGCTTCGGCCTCGACCTCCGCCACCTTGGTTTCGGCGACGTCGCGGGTGTAGACCCCCGCGATTCCGACCCCCTTGTGGTGGACCTGGAGCATGATGAGCGTCGCTTCCGGCGGCGATTTGCGAAAATGCGTCATCAGGACGTGGACCACGAAGTCCATGGAGGTGAAGTCGTCGTTGTGAAGCATGACCTTCCACTTCTTCGGACGCTTCGTCCTGCGCCGCCTCTCGGCGACGGTTCCAGTGTCCTGCTCTGATTCGAACGCAAATCGGGCCATGTCGGATTCCAGGATCGAGCTGCCTACTGGACCTGCTCCTTCGTCTTGAGGAAGCGGATCTGCGGCCAGTCCTCGTTGGTGCTCTTGAGGTGCCAGGCGTTGCGGGCCATGAACACCGGGGCGCCGTTGTGGTCCTCGGCCATGGTGCCGTGCTGGGCCAGCATGAACTTCTTGAGCAGCAGCGGGTCGTCCGACTCCACCCAGCGGGCGGTGTAGAGCGAGGTGCCTTCCAGGGTGGCGTCCAGGTTGTACTCGGTGCTCAGGCGGTCGGCCAGCACCTCGAACTGCAGGGCGCCGGCCACGCCGACGATCCAGTCCGTCCCCAGGTTGGGCCGGAAGACCTGCGCGGCGCCCTCCTCGGCGAGCTGGAGCAGCGCGCGGCCCAGATGCTTGGCCCGCATGGGATCGGCCAGACGGACCTTCTTGAGCAGCTCGGGCGCGAAGCTCGGGATGCCCGTGAAGCGCAGCTCCTCGCCCTCGGTCAGCGCGTCGCCGATGCGCAGCGTGCCATGGTTGGGGATGCCGATGATGTCGCCGGCCCAGGCCTCCTCCGCCAGCTCGCGGTCGCGCGCCATGAAGAGGACGGGGTTGTGGATCGCCATCGTCTTGCCGGTCCGGATGTGGAGCACCTTCATGCCGCGCTCGAAGCGGCCGGAGCACAGGCGCACGAACGCCACCCGGTCGCGGTGCTTCGGGTCCATGTTCGCCTGGATCTTGAACACGAAGCCGCTCACCTTGTCCTCGTGCGGATCGACGACGCGGGTGACCGCGGGCTGCGGCCGCGGCGGCGGCGCCAGCGCGACCAGGCCGTCGAGCAGGTCCTTGACGCCGAAGTTGTTGAGCGCGCTGCCGAAGAAGACCGGCGTCAGGTGGCCCTCGCGGTACGACTCGAGGTCGAAGGCCGGGCAGAGCGCCTGGGCCATCTCGACCTCCTCGCGCAGCTGGGCGACGGCGTCGGCCGGCAGCAGCCGGTCGAGCTTGGGATCGTCGAGCCCGTGGCAGACCTCGCCCTCGCTGACCACGCTGTTGCGGCCCCGGCTCAGCAGCACCAGCCGGTCGCGGAACAGGTCGTAGCAGCCGAGGAACCGCTGGCCCATGCCGATCGGCCACGAGGCCGGGGTGACGTGGAGCTGGAGCGACTGCTCGATCTCCGACAGCAGCTCGAACGGATCGCGGCCTTCGCGGTCGAGCTTGTTGATGAACGTGATGATCGGCACGTTGCGCAGCCGGCAGACCTCGAACAGCTTGCGCGTCTGCGCCTCGATGCCCTTGGCCGCGTCGATGACCATGACGGCGGAGTCCACCGCGGTGAGCGTGCGGTAGGTGTCCTCGCTGAAGTCCTCGTGGCCCGGGGTGTCCAGGAGGTTGAACGTGCAGCCCTCGTACTCGAAGGTCATCACCGACGCCGTGACCGAGATGCCGCGCTCGCGCTCGACGTTCATCCAGTCCGAGCGGGCGCGCCGCGCGTCGCCGCGGGCCTTGACGGCGCCGGCAAGCTGGATCGCGCCGCCGAACAGCAGCAGCTTTTCGGTGAGCGTGGTCTTTCCCGCGTCAGGATGCGAGATGATGGCGAAGGTCCGCCGCTGCGAGACCGGATCGTTCGGCTTGTGCATGGGTTTTCCTGGAGCCCCTACCGGGGGGCGCGGAGGTCAAAACGCCTCCGGCCGTCTCTTTCTTCCGGGCGCAGGAGGATAGCACAGGCGATCAGAGCGGCGGTGATAGTCTACGGCCGTGGCAAGCCCGAGTCCTTCGCAGCCCGGCCTCAAGCTTGAAGCCGGCGCAGAAACCGTCGAGGACCTGGTCCACCTCGTGCTCCGCGGCCGCGTGCGAGTGCCGGACTTTCAGCGGGGACTCAAGTGGGGTGCCGAGGATGTGGTCGCCCTGTTCGACAGCCTCTACCGTAACTACCCCGTAGGCTCGATCCTGCTTCGGAAAGGCCGGGCCGAAGCCGCCCGGCTCGAGGTCGGTCCGCTGGTGATCGACGCGCCGGGAATTCAGGAAGCACTGTGGGTTGTGGATGGCCAGCAGCGCCTGACGGCGATGACCGCGGGCCTCGCGCGCCCCACCGTCCCCTCGACTCCGTCCGACCCCTGGGTGGTGTACTTCGACGCCGCGCACCAGACCTTTCACGCCCCCCCTGTGAGCGGCGACCTCCCGTCGACCTGGGCGCCGGTTGCGCGGCTCCTCGACGCCTCCGTGCTCAGCGAGTGGGTGTTCCAGTGGAAGCACGGCGGCGATGCCGACCTGCGGGCCTCCGTGTTTCAGGCCGGCAGCCGGATCCGGCAGTATCGCATCCCTCGCTATGTGGTCGAGACGGACGACGAGGAGAGCCTGAGGGTCATCTTCTACAGGATCAACAAGTTCGGGAAGCACCTCACCTGGGACGAGGTGCATGACGCCCTGTTCGGGTGGCGCGGAGAGCGCCCGTCCACCCTGCCGGATCTCGCCGACGAGCTCCAGAAGCTGGGAATGGGCAGACCCGACGAGGAACAGCTCCTGAGCTGCCTGCTGTCGTTCAAAGGACTCGACGTGACCCGCAACGTCGATGAACACTACCGAAAGGATCCAGAGGGCCTCATGGGTGCTGTGCAGGCGGCCCTCCCGGCGATCCGTGGCGCACTCTCGTTCCTGAAAAGGCAGGCGCAGATCCCGCACCTGCGCCTCCTCCCGCGGTCTCTCCCTCTGGTGGTACTCACGCGGTTCTTCGCCCTCTATCCCGAGCCGAAGCCCCGCACCATGACCCTGCTCACGCGCTGGACGTGGCGTGCCTTGTTGAGCTTGAGCTTCTATGACGAGCGCACTCTCCTGCGTCACGGGGTCGCCGCGATCCAGGGGGACGAGGAGGGCAGCGCGCAGAAGCTCCTCTCTCTGATCCCGAGCGAGCTCCGCGAGCCGTACTCAATGCCGGCCCGGTTTGACGCGCGGGCCGCCGACAGCCGGCTCGCTCTTCTGGGGCTGGCTTCCTTCCGGCCGCTGGATTTGCGGAACGTTCCCATCAATGTCGCTGAGTTGATCGAGCGGCAGGGCGTGGACGCCTTCCGGAGGATCTTTCCCGGCACAGGATCTCTCTCTCGAAGCCCGGCAAACCGGATCCTGATGGAGGGTAGGGGCGCCGCTCACCGGGAGCTGAAGGAGCTGAGGTTGCTCGACTGTTTGGAGGATTTCGACTCGGAGGTCTTCCTCTCTCATGTCGTTGATCCTGAGCTCCTGGCGGAGGGAACTGAGGAGGATTTCCTGAGGGACCGCCAGGCCAGAATCGAGAAGGCCGTGAACCTTTTGGGTGAACGGTTGGCTGAATGGTCCAGGTCGGATCGCCCGTCGATTTCCTACCTCCTTCAGCAGGCAGATCTGGATCATGGCACGGAGCCTTGATGTCCTGCTGAGCGGGGTTCTCGTCGGCCGTCTCTCCGAAGACGGTCAGGGTCGCGTTACCTTCCGGATCTCGGACGAGTATCGGCAGCGGTCGCACCGTCCAGTCCTGAGCCAGTCGTTCGAAGACGACCTCTTCAAGGATTATCGAGGACGGCACGGTGAGCTGCCCGCCTTTTTCGCGAATCTGGCGCCTGAAGGCCCGCTACGCGAACTGATCGAGAGTAGTTTCAAGATCCCGGCTGGCGACGATCTGGCACTGCTGGAGGCAGTGGGCGGCGACCTGCCAGGGGCAGTAGAGCTACGCCCGGGCAAGTACGGGTTCGTGACGCACGATGGGACCGATGACGCGGAAAGCTTCCCGGACGTGCAGGAGGACTCCGGGCAGTTCCGCTTCTCTCTGGCCGGTGTCCAGCTCAAGTTCTCGGTGCTTCGCGAAGGAGAGAAGCTGACCCTGCCCGCTCCGGGGAGGGAGGGAGAGTGGATCGTCAAGCTGGACTCCTCTTACTTTACCCGGCTTGTTGAGAATGAATATGCGACCCTCGAATGGGCGCGCGCCGCCGACTTCCCCGTGCCAGAGTGCCACATCGAGCCCGCGGCTTCTCTGCCGGTAGCGCTCCGGAGGTTCGCAGGCGCCGAGGGGAAAGTCCTGGTAATCCGGCGCTACGACAGGATTGGGGGCCAGCGCGTCCATCAGGAAGACTTTGCGCAGGTGAATGGGCTGCCGCCGCGGCTCAAATACGACCAAATTACCTACGAGCAACTGGCGAGCCTAGTCCTTGGAATCGCCGGCACCGCTGCTTACGAGGACTTTGTCCAGCGCTTAGTGTTCGTGATCGCCTCTTGCAACGCTGACGCGCATCTGAAGAACTGGTCCCTGGTCTACCCGGATGGCATTACGGCCGAACTGTCTCCCCTCTATGATCAGGTTGCCACGATTGCTTGGCCACCCGAGATGAAGCCCGTGCTGGCGTTGAAGCTCGTCGGAACGAAAAACCTCTATCAGGTCAACGAGACGTCCTTCCTCAAGTTGGCCGCCAAAGCGGGAGCAGAGGGGGGCCGGACCGTAGCTCTCGTGCGGAGCACCCTGGAGCGGATCGCGGAGGCCTGGGCCGCATCAGCGGGAAACGGCCTCATGCCGGAGCCGCACATCGCTGCCCTGCGCGCGTATTGGGAGAGGGCCCCGCTCCTGCGAAAGCATGCGGCAAGAATTCGGTGAGCCGGCGAGGCCGGAGACTCGCCAGAAGGAAGTCTTGAAGGAATGAAGGTCAGGATTCTCGCGGGGCTCGCCTTCCTGTTCGCATGGCCAGCAGCTCCTGCGTCGCAGATTCCGCCCCAGGAGCGCGCCGCTTTGATCTCGCTCTACCGGAGCACCGGCGGCGACTCCTGGCGCGATCGGACCGGTTGGCTCGGCAAGGCCGGTACGGAGTGCTCGTGGCGCGGCGTCGTCTGCGACTCCGCGGGGACGGGGGTGACCGAGCTGCACCTCGCCTCGAACGGCCTGGCCGGGGGGATTCCTCCTGAGCTGGCCGGCTTGACCCGGCTGCGGGTCCTGGATCTGCGTTCCAACGCCCTCTTTGCGTCCATTCCTTCGGAGCTCGGTCAGCTCGCAAGTCTCGAGATCCTCGACCTGGCCTACAACGGCCTTTCCGGAGAGATCCCCCGCGGCCTCGGTCGTCTCGCCCGGCTGCGCGTCCTCTCCCTGGAGGAGAACGAGCTTTCGGCTGTGTCCCCGGGGCTCGGCCGGCTGGCGAGCCTGACGTTCCTCGATCTCTCCGGGAATCCGATCGCGGCGCTGCCGGACGACCTCGCCCGGCTGAGCCGGCTGCGGACGTTACGGCTGATCGGCGGCCGGCTGCCGGAGATCCCGCCGGCCGTCCTCTCGTTGCCGAGCCTCGAGACGCTCGATCTCTCGGGGAATCCCATGCCGGGGTCCGGAATCCCGGACGCGATCGGCGATCTCGCGTCGCTGGTCCGCTTTGCCTGCGCTGGCTGCGGTCTGGACGGACCGCTGCCTCCGGCGATCACCGGCCTGACCCGGCTGCAGGAGTTGGATCTCCGCGGCAATTCCCTCACGGCCCTGCCGGAGCTTGCAGATCTGACCGCGCTGGCGGTTCTGCACCTGAGCGGCAACCGGTTTGGCGGCCCGATGCCGGATCTCGCGGAGCTGACCAACCTGACGGCGCTCGATCTTTCCGGCAACCCCTTCACGCCCGGCCCGGTGCCGGACAGCTACCGGGGGCTTCGCCGCCTGCGGGAGCTTCAGCTTCGCGACACCGGCCGCACCGGTGAGATCCCGGTCTGGCTGCCGGACCTGGACCGCCTCACCTGGCTCGATCTGGCCGGGAACGGCTTCGACCCCGGCCCGATGCCGGCCTTCCTGGAGACGATGGGGCGCCTCCGGCGGCTCTGGCTGGGCGGCACCGGGAGGACGGGGCTGATTCCGGACTGGATCTGGGGATCGAGTCTGACCCTGCTGTCACTGCGGGACAACGCGTTCGATCCCGGGCCGATCCCGCCGGAGGCGCTCAGCGCACGGATCGGCTACCTGGACCTGAGCGGCACGGAGCGCACCGGCGGCCTGCCACTGGAGCTGGCCGCCAACCGCTCGCTGCGGGCTCTCCTTCTCGACCGCAATCACCTGGAAGGTCCGATTCCGGTGGAGTGGGGGAGCTTTCCGGCGCTCGAAGCCCTGAGCTTGGCCGCCAACGCCCTGTCCGGCCCGGTCCCCCGCGCGCTGCTCGATCTTTCCGCGCTGCGGGACGGCGGCCTCGACCTGCGCTGGAACGCCCTCTCGACCGCGGACCCGGAGGTCGGAGCCTGGCTCGACCGGAAGGCCGGCGACTGGCGGTCCACCCAGACCCTGGCGCCGCGGAACCTCGCCGCCGCGGCCGCGGGGTCCGACCGCATCCGCCTCTCCTGGACGCCTGCCCGCAACCGAGCCGGGGGCGGCTACGAGATCCTCCACGCTCTGTCGCGCGAGGGCCCCTATCTAATTGTCATGTCCGTGGCCGGGAAGCTCACCACGGGAGCCACGGTGGGCAGCCTCGCGCCCCGGATGCGGCACTGGTTCCGCGTCCGCTCGGTGACGGACCCAAACCCGGACAACCCCAACCTGGTGACCAGCCTGCCCGGTCCGCCGACGAGCGCGGTCACCTTTCCGGAGTCGCTCTGAGCCCACCGCACCCCAAATGGACGACCCAACCCGTGAGACGGACGATCCGTCCCATGGGACGAGGCTCCCCGGCCGAGTTGCCCTCGGTGTCGGACTGCGCGTAGGATTCCGGCCCGACATGCCCCAGATGAAAACCCGAATCCTCGTCACCGGAGCCCTCGGACAGATCGGCTCCGAGCTGGTCCTCGCCCTTCGCGAGCGCTACGGCGCAGACGCCGTCGTCGCCTCCGACATCCGCATGCCCCCGCGGGGCACCGACGGACCGTTCGAGTTCGTCGACACCACGAACCTGCGCCAGCTCACCGAAGTGGTGCGCCGCAACCAGGTCGGCACCATCTACCACCTGGCCGCGCTGCTGTCCGCCACGGCCGAGAGCAAGCCGCAGGTCGCCTGGGACATCAACATGGGCGGTCTCTACAAGGTGCTCGAAGTCGCCCGCGAGAACCGCTGCGCCGTGTTCCACCCCAGCTCGATCGGCGCGTTCGGCCCGGGCACGCCCAAGGACGGGACGCCGCAGGACACCGTGCAGCGCCCGGTCACCATGTACGGCGTCACCAAGGTGGCCGGCGAGCTGCTCTGCGACTATTACTTCCACCGCTTCAACGTGGACGCCCGCGGCCTGCGCTTCCCCGGCCTGATCTCCTACGGCGCCCCTCCGGGCGGCGGCACGACCGACTACGCGGTCGAGATCTTCTACGAGGCCATCCGGCACGGCCACTACACCTGCTTCCTGGCGGCCGACACCCGCCTCGACATGATGTACATGCCGGACGCCATCAAGGCCTGCATCGACATCATGGAAGCCGATCCGGGGCGCCTGGAGCACCGCAACGCCTTCAACGTCACGGGCATGAACTTCACCCCCGAGGAGCTGGCGGCGGCCATCCGCAAGCACATTCCGGGCTTCGCCCTGGACTACCACGTCGACAAGGTCCGCCAGAACATCGCCGACTCCTGGCCGAACTCGCTGGACGACAGCGCCGCCCGCCGTGAGTGGGACTGGTCGCCGTCCTACGACCTCGAAGCCATGGTCGCGGACATGCTCGAAAACCTGGGCAAGAAGCTCAAGCGGACCCCCTAGGAGACTTCTGCAATGCCGAACGACCGTTTCCACCAGGCCCTCTCCGCCGAGCTCGGCACGCTACGCGAGCGCGGCTCTCTCAAGGGGGCCGAGTCGGTGATCAACCGCGTCCTGCCGGCGCAGGGCGACCGGGGGCCGCGCTACCTCCTCGAAGGCGAGGGCGACAAGCCCTTCCTCAAGATGAACTCCAACAACTACCTCGGCATGTCGCTGCGCCGCGAGGTCATCGAGGCCGAGGAGCACACCGCGGCGGAGTTCGGCGCCGGACCGGGCGCGGTGCGCTTCATCAGCGGCTCGTACCGGCAGCACGTCGAGCTGGAGGCGAGGCTCGCCGCCTTCCACGGCCGCGAGGCCGCGATGATCTTCAGCTCGGCCTATGCGACGACGCTCGGCGTGCTCGTGCCGCTCATCAACGCCGAGACGATCGTCATCAGCGACGAGCTGAACCACAACTGCATCATCAACGCGATGAAGCTGGCCCGGCCCAAGGACAAGCAGGTCTACCGCCATCTCGACTATGCCGAGCTGGAGGCGAAGCTCGCCGCGGGCGCCGGCCAAGCCCGCCGCGCCATCGTGGTCACCGACGGCATCTTCAGCATGCGCGGCGATCACGGAGATCTGCCCAGGATTCTGGAGATCGCGGAGCGCTTCGACAAGGACTACCCGGAGAACGTGGTGGTCGTGGTGGACGACTCGCACGGCGTCGGCGCGTTCGGCGTCACCGGCCGCGGCACCGAGGAGTTCACCGGCTCGCGGCCCGTGGACATCCTGATCGGCACCCTCGGCAAGGCCTTCGGCGTCAACGGCGGCTACGTCACCGGCAGCCGTGTGCTCACCGAGTACCTGCGGGAAACGGCGCCGCTCTACATCTACTCGAACCCCATCACGCCGGGCGAGGCCGCCGCGGCCACGAAAGCCCTGGAGATCCTCGAGAGCGACGAGGGCCGCCGGCTCCTCACGCACCTCCGCGAGATGACGAAGCGCTTCAAGGACGGCATCGTGGCCCTGGGCTACGAGACGCTGCCCGGCGAGCACCCGGTCGTCCCGCTCATGGTGCGCGACACGCCGAAGACCAACGCGCTGGTCAAGCACCTGCGCGAGGCCGGCATTCTGGCGACCGGCCTCAAGTTCCCGGTCGTGCCGCGCGGCGACGAGGAGATCCGTTTCCAGATCTCCGCCGACCACACGCCGGCCGACGTGGACCAGACGCTCGCGGCGCTGAAGGATTTTCTTCCCGGCGCGTAGGTGTAGACTCACCGCGTGACCGAGACTCTCCCAGCGCCCGCCGACCGCGCCGGCCGCGTCGGCCACGCCGGTCACCCCGGTCAGATACCGCTGACCAGCGTCGATTTCGCCTGGCTGCGGATGGACGACCCGACCAACCTGATGCACATCAACGGAGTGCTCGTGCTCGATCAGCTGATCGGGCTCGAGCAGCTCCGCGCCAACATCACGGAGCGCCTGCTCGCCATCCCCCGGTTCCGGAGCCGGGTGGTGATCCCGAAGCGGGGCAAGCCCTACTGGGAAGAGGATCCGGCCTTCGACATCGCCAACCACGTCTACCGGATCGTCCTCCCGGACCCGGGCCAGGACGCGGAGCTGAGCGGCGCCATCGAGGGCCTGATCTCCACCCAGTTCGACTTCGACCATCCGCCTTGGAACTTCCTGCTGGTCGACAACTACCGCGGCGGCTCCGTGATCCTGGCGAGGCTGCACCACTGCCTGGGCGACGGCGTGGCCCTGATGCTCGTGCTGCTCTCCCTGACCGACCGGACCCCGGACGCCGACCCCACGGTCCCGAACCCCTTC
The DNA here is from genome assembly GCA_031390755.1 of Holophagales bacterium. Taxonomy (GTDB): domain Bacteria; phylum Acidobacteriota; class Thermoanaerobaculia; order Multivoradales; family UBA5704; genus DATMER01. The sequence continues at coordinate 7,256 of JANMTS010000167.1, read as the reverse complement.
CTGAGCCTGTACAACCAGGACGAAGAGGGCGCCCTCGACCTGGCCACCATCCGCCGGCTCGCCGAGGACATCATGCCGGACGGCATGCGGCTGCTGCTCCATCCGGCGGAGGCGTTCCGCTCGGTCAAGGGCTGGCTGAAGGGGCCGGTGGCCACGCACAACTTCGGCCGGCTGCTGCTCCGGAAGCGCGACCCGCAGACGGTCTTCAAGGGGCCGCTCGGCGTGCCGAAGAAGGTCGCGTGGTCCGACTCGCTGCCGCTCTCCGACGTCAAGGCGATCGGCAAGGTTCTGGGCGGAACGGTCAACGACGTGCTGCTCTCGGCCATGGCGGGCGGCCTGCGGCGTTATCTGCAAAGGTTCGGCGAGCCGGCGGCCGACCTCAACTTCCGGGCGGCCATGCCGGTGAACCTGCGTACCATGGAGCGCATGGAGCAGCTCGGCAACGAGTTCGGCCTGATCTTTTTGTCGCTGCCGGTGGGCATCGCCGACCCCGTGAAAAGGCTGGAGGAGCTGAGCCGCCGCGCCCGGTCGCTCAAGCGCTCGCTGGAGCCGATCGTGGTCTTCCGCATCCTGGATACTCTGGGCATCGTGCCCTACGCGATCCAGAAGATGGTGGTGAAGATCTTCGCCACCAAGGCGACGGCGGTGATGACCAACGTCCCCGGGCCGCGGCAGACCCTCTACTTCGCGGGCCGGCCGATCGAGGACATGTTCTTCTGGGTGCCGCAGGCGGGGAGGGTCGGCATCGGCATCAGCATCTGCAGCTACGCCGGGGCCGTGCGCATGGGAGTGGGCAGCGACGCCGGCCTGGTCCCCGACCCGGAGCGCATCGTGACCGGCTTCCACGAAGAGCTCGAGCTCATGCGCGGGCTCGCGGGACTGCCCCCGGTACCTCCGGCGAGCTGACCCGTTCCGCCCCCCACACCACCACGTCGATCTCGTGCGCGTAGTGCAGCAGCGCCGGAGGCCCGTCCACGGTCAGCCCGTGCGAGGCGAACAGCGTGTTCGTCCCGATCTCGGCCTCGGCTTTCTGGAGCGGCCAGGGCTGGTGATGGACCTCGTTGCGCCAGATCGATCCGTCCGGCCGCCGGGCGTAGAGGCAGTAGCGCTCGGTGAGGAAGTGCTCCAGGGAGCCCGCGGCCGACAGGTACGGGGCGGACGTCGGCCGGTACGACGCCAGCAGCCGCGCGTCCGGCCGTTCGGAACGGTAGTCGACGGTCTCTCCGCGGCGGGTGAGCGACATCCGCGCTCGGAAGTAGGGGAGATGGAAGAACCGCCGAGCCGCCCAGACCGCCACGGGGTTCGACGCGTCGAGGCTCAGGAACCAGACCCCCGGCTTGCCGCCGTGCTCCACGTAGACCCGGACGTTGACCTCTGGAAACGCCGACAGCCACGGCAGGTCGGGCAGCGGCCGGAGCATGACCCCCGTCATCCGGAACGGCACCAGAGCCAGCCACGAGGTGCCGTCGAATTCCTGAACGTTCAGGGGCTCGGGCACCAGCGGCCGCAACACGTCCGCGGGGATGGGCCAGTGGGCGAACAGCAGCTCCCGCCAGCACTGCCGCCAGATCCACGGCGAGGTCGGCATCGGCCAGGGCCGGTGGGAGATGTGGGCGAGGGAGGGGTGCATGGTCAGGGCTGAACGAGGACGGGCGCTTCGCCGACCGCGGCGAGCGCTTTGCGGAAGAGCCGCTTTTCGATCCAGAACCCGCTTCGCTGAAGGTTCTCCAATTCGGCCCGCAGGCTGGGGAGGCGCCCTTCCACCCGGGCCCGGATCAGCGTGCCGATGACCCCCGTTCTGGGCACGCCGAACACCCCGGCCGTCCACCGGGCCTCCGTCTCGTCCAGCAGGACGAGCTGTGCCTGCCTCTCGATGGCGAGGGTGATCACTTCGGCTTCTCCCTCATCCAGCGTCTGGGTCAGCGAAAGATAGAGATTGCGTTCTGTGATGGCCTCGACCTTCAGCCATCCGTCCCGGCGAGCTCTCTCGATGCCGTCGACTCCTGGACGGCCCAGGCCTTGAAGGACCGATTCACGCCAGACCGCCTCGGGAACCGTAACGGTGCCATGGAAATCCTGGAGCAGGTGCAGCCGGTCGATGGCTGAGAGGTGGATCAGCGTCGAGGAGTCAGCAATGACCATGGGCCAGTGCGAGATCCTCGTCGAGATCCTCCTCGGTGTAGTGCCGGGGGATCTCGCGCTCGCCGAGTAGCTGCTCGAGCTCCCATCGGGTCAGATTGGCCAGAACCCTGGCTTTGCCGAGGGAGAGGACTCCCCGGCGGTAGAGGCCGAGAGCCAGCTCCTTCAAGAGCTCCTTCTGCATCTCTCCAGGAGGCAGCCGGACCGCGTCAACGACCTCAGGCGGCACTTCCAGTGTCAGCTTCGGCATGATGTCCTCCTGCTTTCGATCCTAGCTTGTCGCGACTCGATGTCAAGGTCTTCCCTGGCTGGCAGACTCGTACAGTACCATGGTGCCGTTGGTCTGCTCTGACAGAATGCCATCTTCCGGGCCGAGGCCCTGACAACGGGGGTGACCGTGCGCCGATTCGTGCTGCCTCTGGCCCTGCCGGTTCTTGTCTCCTTTCTTGCGATATCTCAGACTGTGGCCGGTCCTCTCCCGCGCGAGAGCGTCCCCGAGCCTCTTCGCCCGTGGATCGACTGGGTGCTCCGCGGCCAGGAAAAGGAGCTTTGCACCCCCTTCCTCGCGGGAGCGGAGAAGCGCTGCGCCTGGCCGGGGGTTCTCTCCCTGGATCTCGACGAGCGCGGTGGCAGCTTCCGCCAGACGTGGACCCTGGAGGCCGGCGGCTTCGTGCCGCTTCCCGGCGAAGCCCGGCGGTGGCCGCTGGATCTCCAGATCGACGGCGAGCCGGCCGCGGCCGGCTCGGTCCAGGAAGCTCCGGGCCTGTGGCTGCCGGCCGGCGTTCATGCCGTGACCGGCTCGTTCCGCTGGGATTCGCTGCCCGAATCGATCCCCGTCCCCCAGGATGTCGGCGTCGTCGCTCTCACCGTCCGGGGCGCGGCCGTGGCGTCGCCCGAGCGCGACGCGTCCGGCCGGCTGTTCCTTCAGGGAAGCCGTGCGGTCCTTGCTGAAGAGGACCGCCTGGAGGTCCGGGTGCAGCGCCGGCTGGTCGACGAGACTCCCCTTCAGCTCGTCACCCAGGTCGAGCTTGTCGTCTCGGGCAAGGCGCGGGAGGTTCTTCTCGGCCGGCTGCTGCCCGAGCGCTTCCTGCCGCTTTCCATCACCGGGCCGGTCCCGGCGCGGCTGGAACAGGACGGCCGGCTGCGCGTCCAGGTCCGGCCCGGCAACTGGACGCTTGAGGCCACGGCATGGCATCCGGGAATCGCCGCGGGCATCACGGCGCCGACGCCTGGAGGCCCCTGGGCTGCGGAGGAGGTCTGGGTCTTCGACTCCCGGACCGCGCTGCGCCAGGTGGAGGTCGAAGGCGTCCCCGCCGTGGACCCGCAGCAGACCACCCTGCCCGACGAGTGGAAGGCCCTGCCGGCCTACCGCGTGCGGCCGGGCGAGACGATGAAGCTGACCGAGCGCCGCCGCGGCGCGGCCAATCCTCCCGCCGACCGCCTCACCCTGCGCCGCATCCTTTGGCTCGACTTCGACGGCGGCGGCTACACCTGGCAGGACAAGCTGGAAGGGACGCTCAGCCGGAGCTGGCGCCTGGAGATCGCCGAGCCCGGCCGGCTCCAGCGGGCCGTCCTCTCCGGACCCGGTCCGGATCAGGCCGGTCAGGACCAGGTCATCACCCGCCTCGACGGCTCGCCGCGCTCCGGGATCGAGGTCCGTCAGGGCACGCTCGCCCTCACCGCCGAGGGCCGGCTCCCCGGTCTGGCCTCGCTGCCGGCGGTCGGCTGGGACCACGGCTTCCAGCAGGTCTCGGGCGAGCTGCGCCTGCCGCCGGGCTGGCGACTGCTGGGCACCCGCGGCGTCGACGAGGCGGACGGCACCTGGATCTCCGCCTGGACGCTCTTCGATCTCTTCCTCGTCCTGCTTCTCGCGCTCGCCGTGCGCCAGCTCTGGGGGACCCGCTGGGGCGTGCTCGCCCTCGCCGCGCTGGCGCTGACCTGGCATGAAGCCGGCGCGCCGCACTGGGCCTGGGTCGTCGTCCTGGCTCTGGAAGCCCTGCGCCGCGCCGTTCCCGATGGCGGCAAGGCGCGCCGGGCCGTGCTCGTCCTCTCGGTTCTGGCGATCGTCGGTCTCAGTCTCCAGTCCATCGCCTTCCTGGCCGGCCAGGTGCGCCAGGCGATCTATCCCGCGCTGGAAGGCGAGTCGGGCACCTTCGAGGGGTTCGGGCTGGTCGCCAAGAAGCAGGTTCAGTACCAGAAAGGCAGCTCCGCCGAGGCGGAGGAGGTCGATCGGATCGTGTTGGAAGGCAACGTGTCGAGCTCGGCTCCGATCGAGATCGCTTCCAACATCCCGGAAGCCAGCAACAAGATCGCCCGGCTTCAGGAGATCGACCCCCAGGCCTCCGTCGGCACGGGGCCGGGCCTGCCCGAGTGGCACTGGAACCACGTGCAGCTACGCTGGAGCGGTCCGGTGGACAAGGATCAGACGATCCGCTTCTTCCTGGTCTCTCCGGCCGGCAACTTCGTGCTGACCCTCGTCCGCGGCGGGCTTCTCCTGCTGCTGATTCTGCGCACCCTCGACGCCGTCGGCCTCGGGATCACCGGGTGGAGGAGGCCACGATCCTCACCCATTGCCATGGCCCTGATCCTGCTCGCCTTCGCTCAGCCGATGGTGGCGCGGGCGCAAGAAGATGCGTCGGAGACCCCGGAGACCCCGCAGGAGCTGGTCCAGGAGGCGCCGACGCCTCCGCAGGCCCCTCCGATCACCGTCCTCGACGAGCTGCGCCAGGCGCTCCTCGCGCCGCCGGACTGCTGGCCCGACTGCGCGTCGAGCCCCCGCCTGTTCGTGGACGCCACGCCGGACTCGCTGCGCCTCCGCTTCGAGGTCGGCGCCGCGGCCACCGCGGCCACCGCGGCCGGAATCGCCGTGCCCATCCCGGGCGGCGCCCAGCAGTGGCTCCCGCGCGAGGTTCGCGTCGACGGCGTGCCCGCGCCCGTGGTGCGCACGCCGGACGGCCGGCTCTGGACCCGCGTCGGCCCGGGCCGCCACGAGATCCTCCTGACCGGTCCGCTGCCCGAGCGCGAATCCATCGCCGTGCCGCTGCCGCTCCGGCCTCACCGGGTGGACGTGACCGCCGCGGGCTGGACCGTCGACGGCGTCCACGAAGATGGCCAGCCGGACGACAGCCTCCAGCTCACCCGCACCGCGGCGAGCACCGGTCCGGCCGCGGACGGCTCGCTCCAGCCGGGCGAGCTGCCGCCGCTGCTCCAGGTCGAGCGCACGCTCCGGCTCGGTCTCGTCTGGAGGATCGAGACCCGGGTCTCGCGCCTGTCGCCCCCGGGCGTGCCCGCGGTGGCCGTGGTGCCGCTCCTGCCGGGCGAGTCCGTGACCACGGCCGGCGTGAGAGTGGAGAAGGGGGCGGTCCCCGTGAGCCTCGGACCCCAGGCGTCGGAGATCTCCTGGTCGTCCACGATGTCGCCGCGGCCCGAGCTGCGCCTCACCGCCGCCCGCACCCTGGCCTGGACCGAGGTCTGGCGCCTGGAGGCGAGCCCGGTCTGGCACGTGGACGCGAAAGGCATCCCGCCGATCCTGGCTCCCGAGGGCGGCGAGCTGCGAGTCCCCGAATGGAGACCGTGGCCGGGGGAGACCGTGACGCTCGCCGTGACCCGGCCCAAGGGCGTCGAGGTCCAGACCCTGACCGTGGACCGCAGCTCGCTCGTCGTGAGCCCGGGCGCGCGGGCCACGGACACGACCCTGACGCTCTCGCTGCGCAGCAGCCGTGGCGGCCAGCACGAGATCGTGCTCCCCGAAGGCGCGGAGCTTCAGGAGGTCAAGATCGACGGCGTCGCCCAGGCGATCCGGCAGGAGGGCCGCAAGGTCGTCCTGGCCCTGCGGCCGGCGGCGCAGCAGATCGACCTCACGTGGCGCGAGCCGCGCGGGATCTCCCTCCTGTTCCGGGGGCCGGAGGTCGACCTGGGAACGGAGAGCGTCAACGCCACCGTGGGTGTCACGCCGCCGGCCAGCCGCTGGATTCTCCTGCTGGGAGGCCCGCGCCTCGGCCCGGCCGTGCTCTTCTGGTCGGTCCTGGTGATCGTCCTTCTCACCGCCTGGGCGCTGGGAAGGGTGAAGCTCACGCCGCTGCGGACCCGGGACTGGATCCTCCTGGGCATCGGCCTCTCCCAGGTGCCGCTCCTCGCCGCCGCCGTGGTCGCGGGCTGGCTCCTGGTGCTGGGTCTGAGACGGAAGGAAGGCGAGAAGCTCCGCCGCGCCGTGACCTTCGATTTCTTCCAGCTCGTCCTCGCGGGCTGGACCCTGGCGGCCCTGGGAATCCTCCTCTGGAGCGTCCAGCAGGGACTCCTCGGAACGCCGGACATGCAGATCGCCGGCAACGCGTCCTCCGCCGAGCATCTGAGCTGGTACGCCGACCGTGTGGCCGGCCCGCTGCCCGAGCCGTGGATGATCTCCGTACCCCTGTTGGTCTACCGCCTCGCCATGCTCGCCTGGGCGCTCTGGCTCGCCCTCTCCCTCCTCCGCTGGCTGCGCTGGGGCTGGGAAAGCTACACGACGGGAGGCGGATGGCGCCGTCTGCTCAAGCCGAGGCATCCCACGCCTGCGGCAACAGCGCCTGAGCCCGCGCCGGAGCCGCCCGCTCCGCCGGCCCCCGAACCGGCGCCCGAGGGGGAAGCACCGCCCTCGTAGAGGCTTCGAGCTGCAACAGACAAGGCTTTGTTGCAACAAAGAAGGTCCATGTCGCAACAGGAAAGCCTTCCCGGTCGCCGGGAAGGCTTTCCCGCTGACCGGGAACGCTTGTTTGTTGCAGGTTGACTTTGTTTGTTGCAAATCAGGTCTTCCTTGTTGCAGGTCAGGCTTTCCTGTTGCAAAGGAAACGTTCCCTGTTGCAACTTGACCTTGACTTGCAACAAGGAGACCTTTCCGCGCGGCGGGGAAACCTTGTTTGTTGCAGGTTGAGGTGGTTTGGAGGGAGTGGAAGGGGGCTTGGAGGGGCGGGTGGGGGAAATGTTGCAGGTTGGGGTTGGCCTCAGAGCCCGTGAATGAATCGCGGCCCGCGGGGGGAAGCGTGGAGCAACGACCGGTGTAAGCCGTACCTGTGACTGGACTTGGAGCGTTTGCGAGGGGCGCAACAAGCTCAGAGGGAGAGACTACCGCCCTCTTTATG
>JANMTS010000162.1:0-23724 GCA_031390755.1 Holophagales bacterium | reverse complement strand
GCACCTCGTGACCGAGCGTCCCCTCCACGCGCACGTGGCCAAGCACAACGTCGGCTCGATCCGCGTCCTGGAGAAGTGCGGCTTCAGCCTCGAGCGCGAGGAGAGCGTCGAGGTCGCCGGCAAAGACGTCGCCGAGCTCGTACACGTCCTGCGCTGAGGCCTCTACCCGCAGAAGGGAGCCCGCTTGCCGAAGAAGATCCGGGATTATTCGGCTGGCACCTCCGCCTCCGCCGCGGCACCTCTTCCCCTGGTTCTTTTGCTACCGCCCGTGCGCGGGGGCTTTTTCGACTTTCCTGCGATCAGGAATAGAGCAGTGCCACAACTTGTTCATCCCTCCGATGAACCAATATGACCTCCTGCGGCCAGAAGAAGCTTTTCGGGAGGCGACTGTCATCCTGTCGCGTATTAATCCACGCGAGGCGTGGTCACTCTGTGCACTGCTCTCAACAATCGAAGCATACACACACCAGCTCGAAGATTTTCTTTTCTTCCCGCATCTCAACTTGGAGAAGGTGCGGATGCTCTGTGAAGGAGTGCTCGACAGCAACGCGCTTGGCTATAAAGTTGGAGAGCTTACTACCGACCAGATCATTGATGTGCTCAACTATGGTCGCCGCGCTCTGACAGACTATGAAGGTATTCGACTGATGAAAGACCTTCGCGGACGTGCGAGTTCCGACCTTGCTACATTGGTCTTCCTTTCGCGTCTTGGGAATATTCAGCAACGGTATCAAGATCATCGATTCCGTGAGCGCGCCGGTCGGCTTATTGCAATGATAGAAAGGCTACCGCATACACATCGCCACAAGATGTCTCCTGAGTTCTGGACAATGGCAGATCCAGCACTGGCGGCCATGCGTAAGTTCATCGGTTTTCCGATCTTCACCCTTGCAGCCCTTATATGGGGAATACTGGATATCTACAAGCGACCGTACCAGGAGCTTTTAGAGAAGTTCGACCGAGAAGCAGCAAGAAAGGCTGGACCTCTAGAGTGTTTTAGGACTTTGCTAGATCATCGACGTGAGTGGCAACCACGCTTTGTCATTCCGGTCAGGCTAACAGAAGATCAAACCGCGCTAACTCGGTTTTTTGAACTATTCGCCAGAACCACGAGGGAGTTGCGTGAGCTACGGCACAATGATCCAATCTATCGCCGTGGCGATATTGCTCGGCGCCTGAGTCCCTTGGAGCGCTATCCTGTGGTCTGGGTGAGCAAGACCGAGGTCGTAATTCCCTACGTCCGGTACCTGGGCAGGAACTTCGCCGATATCATTCACTTCTCGCTCTGGGAGGAACAGATCCCGAACTACGATCCAGTGCGGGGCGGCCTGCAAGAGCTTTACCTGCAAGTCCTTCTAGAAACGCGGCTCCCAGGCGTTACGGTGATACCCGAGCGCTCGTATCGCCGCGGGAAGCAATCCGTCAAAGGTGCCGATCTTACGCTGATCGAGGATGGCCGGCTCATCCTTGTAGAGTCCAAAGCTAAGCGGATGCGGGCGGAAACGCGGCTTAACATGCTGCCGGAAGAACTCCTGAGTGATCTTGGCGGTGCCGTTGAAGCGGTCCGCAAGAGCGATGCGAAGATCGCCGATCTCTATGCAGGTATTCCGGAGTTTGCCGAGGTCCAAATGATTATTGAACGAACGAGAAACGAGCCACCCATCACGGTTGCAGTACTGGGAGAGGAAATCACGATGATGGGCGAAGTCATCCGCGAGTTCGAGAAATCCTTCCCTAACTACCCTCTGACCGGAGCAAAGGGCTTATATTGCATCCTGGGTATTGATGGCTTCGAACGTGCCGTTGAGGTTGCGGCAACTACTGGAAGGAGGCTCGGCGAACTTCTTGAAGAGTACATCGCTGAAGCAACGAACAGTCGAAGTGATACGCCGAGTGTTGATGAGTTCAGGAAGATCGGCTTGGAGAGTACCTTCGCAGTCTCATTCTTCCGCACGCAGAGTGAATGAAAGAAAACCATGTCGATCCTGCACACGAGCCTGCGAGTTACACAATGTAAACGCGAGACGGTTATCCGGAGCCAATAGCGCCTACGAGATTACCTCACTGCTCACCGACGCCCCGAGGAGGTGCCGAGGAGGTGCCGGGCGTTTTAAGAGCTAGAGTTCCCCCCATCTATTGCATCCCCGTATGTAATCGGACTATGCCGCAAGAGTCGTAATCTTTCGCTAGGTGTCTGTTCTGGAAAGGATATGCCATGGATTGGAAGCAGTATGTTTCCGCGATGGCCTTGGTGGTTTCGATAGGATCGTGCACAGTTTCTTATAATCTATCGCGACGGACCGCAATTACTTCGATAGAGCCTGTGCTCGTATTTCAATACGATCTCAATGGGGGCTGGTTCTTGCGGAATGTCGGTAATGGTCCTGCGCTCAATGTATTGATCGCAATGAAGGAGAGTGGCCGAGCCGACTGGACTCAGCCGATGCGAATTCCGCCTTTGTCGGAGGGCGGTCAGTTTAGCCTCCAGAAATGGCCTACTTACGGAGGAGCTCGAATACTTGGCGTATCCTATTTCGACATTCTGCAGCGAGCATATTCGACGACATGTGTCAACGATTTATCGTTGGTCCATGAAGGTAATATCTTGAAGGCTTGGCCAGACGACCAAATTCGTCGGCATTGGGCGCCCGTTAGTGAACTGCGCCAATCGGAAGAGCCGCACCGCAGGGCGACGACCGAGCCGGAGCCGAGGGCGGAGGAGGCCCGCCAGCGGGATCGGGAACGGATCGCCAAACTTGAGCAGCGTCAAGAGGACATCAGACCTTCGGGGGCCGCGCTCAATGTCCCTATCGCTAATCTTTTTCCGAGAGCGGTCCGAGGAGAGATCGAGGTGGTCAACCTACCTGTGGAGGCCGGCCCCCTCTTCCTACTCCTGTCGATACCCGACACGCGCCCGTTTCCGAGCTACAAGCTGGAGATCGTCAACAGGGGCACCGGACGCTTGGTCTGGAAAGGTGAAGGTCTCGAAGCCAGCCGGCTCAACGAAGTGAGCTTAATCCTTTCGCGGGACGCCCTTTCCTCGGGCGACTACCAGCTCCGCCTATATGGACTCAAGGGCGGCAACGCGGAATTGGTGGAGCAGTACGAGTTGCGGATTACCCATGAGTAGAAACCCTCAAAAAGGTTCTGGGGGATGGGGGGGATTGACTGTGGGCGGGCATCTCCGTCACCTCGGGCGGAGGGCTCGGGAAATGTCTGAAGGTGGAGGTGCCAGGCGTTCAAAGGACGAGGAAGGCGCTGAAGGCGTAACCGCAGCGACATTTCAGCCAACCTCCGTTACTTCGACGGGTTCGAAGGAGCTGGAGAGCGTTTCAGGCCGGAAAGGCCTCTTGCGAAGGGCGCTGCAGTGTTTCAGGGCGTGTTTCGGCCGCCGGAAGGGCAGGCCCCTCCTTTCCCGTCCGGATCGCGAGTTCGAAACAGGGAGGACAGAATTCCAGAGCTGAAGCAAGGCCCCGCAGACCGACTACCTACGGCGGCCGGACGCTGTAGCCGCTCACGAACGGAAAGCCGGGCGGGAAGGACCCCAGAGGGAACCTGGCCGTCCGGTCTCCCGCCTTGAGCCTCTCCGCGGCCTCCCGGAACGCGACAGGCCGGTTTCGCCCGCGGCGCCCTCCGTTCTTGGAACGTCTGGCACCTTCCTCCTCGGAACTCGCGCCAGAAGGCAGGGCAGGGGCGATTACGCTCTTGTAAAGCTTGGCACTACTTCGAAGGCCAAGAACAAGCTGGCAACTCCGTTGCGCCGATACTCTGAGTCATAGCGTTGCGGCGCCCCTATCCGGCCGGGAATCGGCAAGCGAACCTCGTCCAGCAACTGCTTGGTGCTCTCATCCATACACACCACCGGCCGTATCGGATCGTACGGACGCCGGTAGACCTCCAAAATATCCTCCTTCCGGCAGACAAACTCAGCGCTGTGCTCAGGAGGAATGCACCAACATCGCTTCAGATGAGGCTTGAGCTCGTTTTTTTTAACGCCCGCCGCACGGTTTCGTAGGAGATCGACTCCACAACTTCTAACTCCACTATTTTGTCCGCCAACAATCGCAGAGTCCAGCGAGCGCGGCCCTCGGGAGCAGGGCTACAAGCCACGGCCAGCAGACGGGCCTCCTGCTCGCCATCAAGCCGACGGCGGGAGGGGCGACGAACAACGGCTCGATCCAAAAACTGCCGCCAGACCTTGCACCACCAAACGCTTTCTCACCCGAGCGACCGTGAAGACACTGATTTCAAGGGCCTCGCTGATCTGCTCATCCAACCAACCGGGGCCCGCCTCACTGGTATCGGCCTTCGACAGGATACGGGCTTGGATCTGCCGTTTGCTGCTCGTGCGCCCTGTAGAAATCAGTTTCTCTAAACGTTCCCGCTCCTCCAGGCTCAGGACTACGACGTAACTCTTCTGCATCCGATGAACCCTCCTTGAGAGACGACGACATCTCTCAAGAAGAAGACGATACCATAAGACGTTAATTCTGCCGTGACGACGTACTAGGGTGCCGTCGGCGCCGTCGGTGTTGTCGAACGGCTTCCAGGCGACGCCCTGGACGCGAGCCCGAGGGCGTCTTCTCCGGGCACGGCGAAACCGTCAGAGTCCGTGCAGGTGATGGCATTAAGGTAGAGGCGGGCGCCTCCCTTCACGGGAAAGGGCAGGAACTGCGGCTGATGGACCGAGTGCATACGGTGGACGTCGGCGGTGAGCGGTGGCATGGTGGTCTCCAGGGTTTCAGTTGGACCGGAAGCCCCAGCTCGCGCTGAAGCGGTACTTCTGCTCGAGCTCGGCTTCGCGGTCGGGCGTGAGAGCGCCTGGCTGGCGCGCGGCAGGGTCGGTACTGGCGGGGTCGGCCATGCGGCCGCCGGTCAGAGCTTCGACGGCGGGAACCGCGGCGAGGATCTGAAGGATCTGGTCGGCGATCGAGACATCGACGGCTGGCTTCGCCGGATCGGCTTGCAGCTTGAGGGTGGCGGGGTTGCGCTCGGCGAGCAGCTCGACGAGGAGCGGCCGGGCAAGCTTCGCCATGGCGGGGGTGACGCGGGCGCCGAGCTGGGCAAGCCGGCGGTCGGCGTCGAGCTCGGCGCGCTGTCGGAGGAGCGTCGAGAGGGCCTGCGCGCCTTCGGCGACCTGGGCTCGCAGGGCGGCCAGCTCGGAGTGTCCGGAGGGGGCGACGGGTCGGGCGCGGTTGGAGGGTCCGGCGGCGGGGTCGCTGGCGCCGAGGAATCGTCTTCGGGCACGGGGGTCTCCTTTCTGGCGGTGAGCACGTACTGGGGACGGCAGAGGGTCACGGGCGGAAGGCCGGGGATCGCGGGGCGGGCGTTGCCCAGGAGGGCGCAGCCGGTGAAGTACCAGCCGCCGGTGATTGGATGGCTGAGTGCGATCTCGGCCGATCTGCGGGTGTAGCGTTTGCTGCGGATCAGCTCGACGGTCGCCGGGTCGAGATCGACGTAGCGCACCCAGAGGGCGGCGTCCTGGACCCAGACGCGCTCGCACCGGCCGAGTGAGGGGCCGCCCCAGTTGTGGTCCAGGTTGAGGCTCGCCATCTCGACGGCCGGGTCGTAGGCGCCGGCCATCTCGATGAGGCGTTGCAGGGTGATGTTGATCCCGTGGCTCTCGGTGAGATCGACGGGAACGAGCGCAGGGAACTCCAGGACCGGGGCATTGCCGGCAGGAGCGGACAGGTCGAGAACATGTTCGGCGCCCGGGGTCCAGAGGACGGAGCCGGTGATGATTCGGGGAGTCATGACCTCTCCTCGCGGTGGCGTCCGTGGCCTGCGGCCCTCACCCCCGGCCCCCCCGGCCCCTCTCCCAGCCGCACTCCCGGACCCCCGGGAGAGGGGGGCAGTTGTGGCCGGCGGGCGGCCACCAGGTCTTCCAGATCGGGTGGTCGATCGCGAAGACCCGGAAGTGCGTCACGACGTGGTTGTGCAGCGGCCTGTGGCGGACGCGGTCGTCGCCGACCGTCCACCAGTACAGGTAGGGGATCAGCCGCCCGGCCGCCGGGCTGTCCACGAGTTGCAGGTATCTGACTGCGTGCGCGGCCTGCTGGACGTTGTTGGTGATGACGAGGTCTGCGTGGTGCGGGCTGGCCGGCAGGAGGCCGTGCGCTTCGTAGGCCCTCTGGATCGTCGCTCGGTCCTGCGTGCGCTCCAAGACATCGTGGAGGTCCAGGAGCAGCGGCCCCAGGGCAAGCGCGACGGAGGCGGCGGCGATGCGGCGGACTGCGGAACGAAACTCGAGGAAATCTCAGAGTAACGATCTAAAATTTCCTCAAAGATCTCAATCAAGGCACCGCGGCGAGCCCCCGAACCATACGCACATGGATCGGCTGACGAGCCGAGCGGCTGGTCAAACTTGGTGGCCGCGGCTGGGTGTGGCGATCAGGCGTCGGCTATGACCGCCTCCGAAGGCCCTCCTCGGCGTTTTCCCATCCATTGCAGCGTACCTACCCTTCGGGGATAGCTCGGGATAGCTCATGCCTCTCGCAAGGCTCAGAGGAGCTGCCAGACGGCTTGGTCGGCTGCTAGAGAGGAGCACGATCGCGAAGCAACAGATGAGGTCGAAGTCCAAGTCGGCGACCATGCCGCCCGGAGCCGGCCGGCGATGACATGGAGGCCTTTCCTGTACGAAGCCGGGGCAAGGCAACGAGCCATCCAGAGGTGCGTCCGGGAGAGCCCCGAGTGCCCTTCTTCGAAGACCAACCCCCGAGCGGCTCAAAGGCCGGCTCCCTGCGGTTGCCTTGGTACCCCTAAGTGACCCTGGCGCTCTAGATCAAGACTAAGCAACTGAAAACAAATGGCTTATATGAACCGACGCGAGGCTCGCCAAGAACCGCCACGGCGCCACCGGCTCCGCCCACCTCATCTGGATCTCCGACACCACCACCTTCCGCAACGCCAGCCCCGAGGAAGCCCGCGCGATCGCCGCGGCCGTCAACGCCGGCCTGTCCGGCGAGGAGGAGCTGTTTTGACCCCGCAAACCGCCACCTGGGCGACCCAGGCCCTCTCCCACCTCGACCCCTTCCGGGTCCGAGGCCGCTTCGCCGTAGGCCTGCGAGACGCCGCCCTCCTCGCGCTCCTGGCCAGGGGCCTCACCTGCCCCGAGGTCGCCGCTCTCCACTGCGACCAGGTCACCATCCTCGAACGAACCGGCCACGCCCGCATCATCACCCGCCGCCCACCCTGGCGCTGCGAGCTCATCCTCAACCCCGACCAGTCGGCCTTCCTCGTCGCCTGGCTCAGCGAGATCCGAGGCTACGGCGAACGCCGCCCCCTCTTCTTCGACGAAGCGCAACGCCCCCTCACCCGAGGAGGAGTCAACGCCATCCTCCTCCGCCACCGGAAGGCCGCCGCCTGATGAGCCTGGATTCGACAGGAGAGCGCCACGATCGACTCTCCCTTTCCCCCGGCACGGGGGAGAGGGCCGGGGAGAGGGGGGATGGGATCAAACCGCGCTCTCTTCTCTACACCCGCACCAGCGCCGCCGACCTCGTCGCCACCGTCCCCGAGCTGCTCGCCGACCTGCGCCGCTACGCCGCGGAGATCCGCGGCTGGGACGTCACCCTGGAGCTGGCCGACCGAGGCCCGGGCCTTAACGGCCGCAGAGAGGGCCTAGCCGGCCTCATCAAAGCCGTCCGAAGCCGAGACGTGGACATCGTCGTCACCACCTCCCTGGCGCGCCTCTGCCGCTCCCAAAGCCACCTCCTCGACCTGGCCCTCCTCCTGGAGGAGGACACCACCGCCGGCCGCCAGGAAGTCGCCCTGGTCGCCCTGGAGGACGGTATCGACACCACCACCCCGGACGGCCGGGTACGCTGGCGAGACGCCGTAGATCTCTACCGGCGCATCCGCCACGACCAGCACTCGGAAGCCGTGAGACTCGCAAGAATCCGGACCGCCATCCAAGGCGTCAACGACACCTGGGGCCGCCCGATCGCCGCCATCAACCCCTTCGAGCTGGCCAGCCACTGGCACGGCAGCCCTACCCAGCGCCCCCTCTCCGTGCGAGAAATCGCCGCCCGCATGGGCTACGCCGAAGGCACCCTCCGCAAACGCATCCAAGAGCTGCAAGCCGCCGGCAAGCTCCAACCCGACATCCGAGCCCGCCACCTCGAAGCCACCGGAGGCCTGCGCAAGGGAGGCCGCCCCACCAGCGTCCAGATCGACCCGGCCGACCTCGCCGCCCGCCACCACGCCGGAGCCTCCCTGACATCCCTACGCCGCCACTACCGCACCACCGCCGCACGAATCACCCGCCTCCTGGCCGACCAAGCCGAGCCCCAAACCACGCAACGGCCACGCACGGCCACCCATGCCAAAGGAAACAGATGATGGAACCGAACGTCGGCCCGAATGACCCGGAGTGCTACACCGTGGAGGAGTTCTGCAAGAGGCACAACATGAGCAGGAGCTACTTCTACGAGGTTCTACTACCCATCGGAGCCACGCCCGCCATAACCACCCTGGGCCGCCGCCGCTCCATCACAAGAGAAGCCGCCGCTCTCTGGAGAGCCCAATGGACCGGCCGCACCCTACCCTCACGCTCAAAGCGCCTCGAAAAGCGCCGTTGATGGTCCATTGATGGTGACCAGCAATTGCCGATCAACCCATCCCCGTAAACCCTGTAGATTCAGTGGTATCCCCAGCGGGATTCGAACCCGCGTCGCCGCCTTGAAAGGGCAGTGTCCTAGGCCTCTAGACGATGGGGACTTGGAAGGAGCTATCGAATCTTCCGCCCGGAGTCTCTTCGGGTTTCGCGCGCCAGCTCGAAGAGGCTCTCGGGCGGAACCGGGATCAAAAGACCCCGTGTCGAACGACCTTAGGCTACCACATCCTGATCTGAACGGGGTACCCCGACAGGAAAACTCTGGATCGGCGTTTCGGGGTGCTCCACGGCGAGCTCCAGCACGGCCCGGAGCTGATTTTGCAGGGCTTCCATGGTCTCGGAGTCGAAGAGGTCAGCCGCATAGAGGAGTCTCAGAATCAGGCCTTCGCTTCTC
This sequence comes from Holophagales bacterium, assembly GCA_031390755.1. Lineage (GTDB taxonomy): Bacteria > Acidobacteriota > Thermoanaerobaculia > Multivoradales > UBA5704 > DATMER01. Next base: position 14,716 of record JANMTS010000162.1, on the reverse strand, counting down.
TCTTCGCCGTAGAGCGTGAAGTCGTACTTGGAGCCGGGTTTCCCTACGAGGATCGGCTCGATCTGGGCTCCACCGGGGAGGTCTCCTCCCATGGATGGAAAGGTCAGCATGTTCAGGGTGCATTGGAAGAGCGGGTAGTGCGAGGACTCGCGTTCCAGGCCGACGGCTTCGAGCAGGCGCTCGAAGGAGACTTCCTGGTGCGAATAGGCGTCCAGGGCGGTGCGGCGAGCCCGGCCTAGCAGGTCTCGGAACGTCGGGTTGCCCGAGAGGTCGATCCGCATGGGAACGAGGTTCAGGAAGACACCGATCAAGCTCTCGGACTCCCCTCTTTCGCGGCCGGCCAGGGGTGAGCCCACGACGACGTCCTCCTCGCCGCTCCAACTCCCGATCAGCAGAGTCAATGCCGCGAGCATGACCATGTAGAGCGAGGCTCCCTCCGTCACGGCCAGGGCCTTGAGCCGCGCCATGAGATCCGCGGGCAGCACTCTCACCATCCAGGCGCCCCGGTGACTTGCCTTCGCCGGACGCGGCCGGTCCGTGGGGAAAGCCCAGAGGCGCGGGCTGCCCTGGAGGGTCTTCTTCCACCAGTCCAGTCGCTCCCGGAAAGCCGGGCTCAACACTCTTTCGCGCTGCCAGACGGCGAGGTCGGTGACCTGCCGAGGAAGCTCGGGCAGCGGAGACGGTCGCCCCGCGGCGAAGGCCGCATATAGGCGCAGCAGCTCGCTCACAAAAACCGACTGGCCCCAGCCGTCGGTCACGATGTGGTGGAAGTCGAGAAGCAGAACGTGCTCGTCAGGCGCCAGCCGCATCAGAGCGACCCGCAGCACCGGACCGCGGCCGAGATCGAACGGCCGTGCGGCATCGTCGGTCAGGAGACGCTCAGACTCCAGCTTTTGGACCGGCTTCGCGAGAGCAGTCAAATCGATACGAGGCAGAAACCACGGTTTGGGCGGTTCGACGATCTGGACAGGCTCGCCGTCCCTCTCGATGAAACGGCTGCGGAGTGTGTCGTGGCGGCGCAGGATCTCGCGAAAGCAACGTTCCAGAACGTCGGCATCGAGAGGGCCCCGCATCCAAAGCGAGAGCGGGACGTTGTAGGCCGGGTTGCCCGCGCGGCCGAAATACCAGAAGCGCTCCTGAGCCAGCGAGAGCGGGGCTTCGGTCCGCCGTTTCCCCGAAGCGAGCGGCGCTGGCGCGGTTTCGATCGACGCGGTCTCCTTTTCCAGCGCGGCAGCCAGGTCTCCCAGAACGGGGTGCTCGAACACACGCCGCAGCGGCAGATCCTGCCCAAAGGCCGCGCGAATGCGTGAGACGAGCTGGGTGGCGAGCAGGGAGTGGCCCCCCAGGTCGAAGAAGTTGTCCTCCCGGTGGACGTCGCTTACTCCCAGGACTTCCTTCCAGAGGCCGGCCATGGCGCGCTCCGTGGGCGTCTCCGGTGGAGTCCCCTCGTCCGCTCCCCGGACGAGCTCGGGCTCGGGAAGTGCGGCCCGGTCGACCTTGCCGTTCGCGGTGACGGGCAGCGCCTCCAGGAAGACGAAGGCCGATGGAACCATGTAGTCGGGAAGCTCGGACCGCAGGTGCCGCCGCAGCTCGGGAACCCTCTGGCGGGCCAGGCGGGTGCCGAGGGGATCGTTGGCGAAGGCGCTCCAGGGCAGGTCGGACAGCTGCTCTCCGGACAGGCCGCTGACAGGACGATGGACGTCCGGAAACGCCGGGGAGGCTCCAGCCGTGGAAAGGATTACGTCGTACCGGTAACGGGTCAGCTCGTTATCCCACCGGCTCTGCTTGGCGAGGAGGTCGACGCCCGTCACCCCGGGAATTCGCTCTGCGAAGGCCTCGAAGAACCGGGGATCGACGACCAGCTCTTCCTCGCCGGCCACACGCCTGCGGATCCGCTGCTGGATCTCCTCCTCGGAGCGCGATGGGGACGCCTGGAAGCGTTCGACGGACTCGGCGAAGGCCTCCAGCAAGGGCAGGCTGCGGATGTCTCCGGCGAAGATCGCTCCCCCCGGTCTCAAGGCCTTGACCGCACCTTCGAGAACCCGGACCAGGTAGTCGATCCCCGGAAAGTACTGGGAGACGGAGTTGAGGATCACGAGGTCGGCCTCACCTTGCGGGATGCCGGACCAGTCGTCCGCTTCGCCCTGGCGCAGCTCCACCTGCGGCCCAACATGCGGGAAATCGTCCAGACGACGGCGGATGCCTTCCAGAGCCACGCGTGAGAAGTCGATGCCCAGATAGCTCTCGGTCTGCGGCGCCACACGGAACAGGAGGAGGCCGGTACCGCAGCCGATCTCCACGACCCGGCGCGGGTGGAGGGCCTGGATCCGTTCGACCGTGCGCTCCACCCAGTCGCGCATCTCTTCGGCGGGGATCGGCTCGCCCGTGTAGCTGCTGTTCCAGCCCTCGATGTCGAAGGTGGCGTCCTTGCGGTCGCTCTTCGCGTACGTTTCATCGTAGAGCGTCTGCCACTCGGAGATGTGTTCCTCGATCTCGCCGTCGTCCCTGGCGGGCTCGGTACGGAGGACCACGTAGGCGGCGAGGCCCGTGTCTTCGCGCAGGGTGACCACGGCCTCGCGCACCGCCGGGTGGCGGAGCAGGACGCTTTCGATCTCCCCCAGCTCGATGCGGAAGCCTCGCAGCTTGACTTGGGTGTCGACCCGGCCGAGGAAGTCCAGACTGCCGTCCGCGAGATGGCGCACGAGGTCGCCGGTGCGGTAGAGGCGCCCTCCCGGGCTTTCCGAAAAGGGGTCCGGGACGAACCGCTCGGCGGTCAGATCCGATCTGCCGAGATAACCGCGCGCCAGGCCCGTGCCGGCCAGGACCAGCTCTCCGGGGATGCCGATCGGGACGGACTGAAGAAGCGCGTCGACGACATAGGCGCGGGTGCCCTCGATCGGTCGTCCAATGACCGGAGCGCGCGACGAGCCGGGCTCCACCAGGGCGCAGGTGGCGACGACGCTGCTTTCGGTGGGACCGTAGTGATTGACGAGCGCGAACGGCAGAGGCCGGCGCGGGGCGCTCTGGAGGCGGTCTCCGCCCGTGAGCAGCGCCCGCAGTTGGAGGCCGCCCGGAATACTGTCCGGAATACTGGTCTCGGCGGCGTCCAGCACCTGCTCGGCCAGGGGGGTCGGGAGAAAGGAAATCGTAATCCCCTCCTCCGCCATCCAGGCCAGCAGACGCTCGGGCTGGAGGCGCAGGTCCGCGTCCGGCACGTGCAGGCTCGCTCCCGCCGCGAGGTACGGCCAGATCTCCCAGACCGAGGCGTCGAACGCTGGAGAGGCCACCAGGGTGGCGCGGTCTTCCCGGGTCACGCCGTAGGTCCGCAGGTGCCAGCTCACGAGGCTGAGCAGGCCGCGGTGCAGGATCTGGACGCCCTTCGGACGGCCGGTCGATCCCGAGGTGTAGATGACATAGGCGAGGCGGTCCGGGTCCGGCGGAAGGGGTTGGACGGGCTCGGCCTGGGACGGGCGATCCAGGTCGATCCACCGTACGGCTCCGGCCCACGCCGGGCTCTCTCCCTTGCCGAGCAGAACCGGCATGCCGCTCTCGCCAACGACAAAGGCGAGACGATCCTCGGGCCAGGCGGGGTCGAGCGGCAGGTAGGCGCCTCCGGCCAGGAGCACCGCGAGCGCTCCGAGAACCAACTCCGGGGAACGCTCAACGCAGAGTCCCACGGGAACTTCCGGGCCGACTCCGAGCTTCCGCAGGTCGCCGGCGAGCCGGGAGGCGCGGTCAAGGAGGGCCTCGGGCGCATTGGCGAGGACCATCGTGAGCAGATCGGAACCCTCACCCCCCGGCCCCCTCTCCCGGTCCGCCCGAGTCCCCCTCCCCGGGAGAGGGGGAGACGTATCGTTCCACTCGTGGAGGATCTGGTGGTGCTCGGATTCGGGAAGCAGAGGGAGCTCGGAGAGGCGGAGACCCGGGCTGGAGGTGACGCCCCGCAGCAGCGTCTCCAGGCGGGCCACCAGCCGCAGGATGGTCGGCGGATCGAACAGCTCGGTGCTGAAGGACAGGTCGCCCAGGTAGGCGCCGCCCTCCATCTCCCACAGATGCAGCTCCAGATCGAACTGCGAGGTGGTGATCTCGAACGGAATGCGGTCGAGCGTGAGACCCGGCAGGGTCATACTCCCCACGGGCGCGTTCTGCATGGCGCAGACGACCTGGAAGAGCGGCGTCACCGAGAGGTGCCGTTCCGGCCGCAGCTCCACGACAAGCCGCTCGAAGGGGAGATCCTGGTGCGCGAAGGCTCCCAGGGTCGACCGCCGCGCACGGGCGAGCAGCTCTCGGAACGTCGGGTCGCCGCGCAGGTCGCCGCGCATGACCTGGGTGTTGACGAAGAAGCCGATGAGCGGCTCGACCTCGGCGCGGTGACGGTTGGCGATGGGCGAGCCCACCGTGAGGTCGTCCTGGCCGCTGGCACGGCCGAGGAGCGCCTGGAATGCGGCGAGAAAGACCATGTAGGGCGTGGCTTCGTGCCGGCGGGCGAATTGCGCCAGGCCGTGGCTGAGCGCCCCATCGAACGGCACCTGGAGCCGCGTGCCCAGATAGGTCTGGGCGGCGGGGCGCGGCCGATCCGTGGGGAGATCCAGGGACGCCGGAGCGCCCGCGAGCGCCTCGCGCCACCAGGCGATCTGGCGCTCCAGGGTTTCGCCGCTCAACCATCCGCGCTGCCAGAGGGCGAAGTCCGCATACTGAACCGGCAGCTCCGGCAGGGCGAGGTTCCCATAGAGCGCCGTGATGTCCCGGACCAGCACGCCCATGGACCAGCCGTCGGAAATGATGTGGTGCATGTCGAGCAGCAGGGCGTGCTCGGAGGGGCCGAAGCGCAGGAGAACGGCGCGCAGGAGCGGCCCGCGTTCCAGGTCGAACGGGCGCTCCACATCCTCCTGGGCGAGGCGCCGCATCTCGGCGTCCCGGGCCTCGGTGGGAACCGACTCCAGGTCCACCACCGGCAGGCTCCACGGACCCGGCGGCTCGACGATCTGCACGGGCTGGCCGTCGCGTTCGGCGAAGCGGGTGCGCAGGGTCTCGTGGCGGCCGATCAGGGCCCGCAGCACGCCTTCGAGGTGAGCGGGCGACAGGTTCCCCTCGATGCGGAGCGCCAGAGGGATGTTGAAGACCGTCTTGCCGGGAGCGAGCCGGTCGAGGAACCACAACCGTTCCTGCGCGAAGGAGGCGGGCGCGGTGTCGCGATCCGCGGGCCGGCGGGGGATGCGCTCCGCGGGCGGCTCGGCTGGAGCCTGCTGCTCCTTGCGCTTGCGGACCTGCTCGAAAAGCGCGGCGCGCTGCTCCCGGGTGAGACCCGCGAGACGATCTTGGGAAGCGTCGCTCATGGGTGGTCCTCCTCCATCTCGGCCAACAGCCTCGCCAGCTCGTCGTCGTCGACCCCGGACAGCTCCCGCTCCGTGATCCGGTCGGCCAGCTCCGCCAGGTTGGCGGTCTCGAACACCAGCTCGAGCGGCACCTCGATTCCGCGGCGCAGGCCGAGGAGCGAGACGAGCCGGGTCGCCAGCAGGGAGTGGCCGCCCAGCTCGAAGAAGTTGTCGAAGACGCCGATGCCCTCGGGATCGCGCTCCAGCACCTCGGCGACCGCCGCGACCAGGGTCTCTTCCAGAGGCGTGCGCGGTGCGACGCGATCCTCCGGCCGGCCGGTTTCGACCTCCACCGCGGAGAGCCCCGCCAGGGCGCGGCGGTCGACCTTGCCGTTGGGGGTCAAAGGAATGTCCTCCACCCTCACGAAGGAGGAGGGCACCAGCGCCTCGGGCAGCCGGGTCCGGAGATGGGCGCGCAGCTCTTCGACGCTTGCCTCCCCCACCCAGAAGGCCCGAAGGCTCTTCCCACCGCTGCTGACACTGCCCTCGTCCACGACAACGACGGCCGCACGCTGGACTCCCGGACAGGCGAGCAGAGCGGATTCGACCTCTCCGGGCTCGATGCGGAAGCCTCGGATCTTGACCTGGAGGTCCAGCCGGCCCTGGAACTCCAGCCGGCCGTCCGCCCGCCAGCGCGCCCGGTCGCCGGTGCGATACAGGCGCCCGGCGCCGGAATCGGGGACAATCCGGTCGCCTCCCGAATCGGGGACAAACCGCTCGGCGGTCATGTCCGGCCGCCCGAGATAGCCCCGGGACAGCCCCTCGCCGCCGGTACACAGCTCGCCCCAGACACCCACCGGCACGGGACGCAGCTCCTGGTCCAGTACCTGGACCCGCGTGTTGGAGACCGGCCGGCCGACGGGTATGGGGTCTTCCACCTGCTCCTTAGCGGTCATCGTGTGACAGGAGGTGAAGACGGTGTTCTCGGTGGGGCCGTAGCCGTCGATCACCACGAGCCCGGGATGCGCCGCGAGCGCGCGCCGCACGTGGTCGGGCGAGACCACGTCGCCGCCGGTCAGGAGGTGGCGCAGCGGCCGGAGCCCGTCCAGACGGCCGTCGACCATCTCGTGGAACAGCCCGGCGGTGAGCCAGACCGCGGTGACCGCGTGACGCTCGAAGACTCGCGCCAGCTCGTCGAGCGAGGCCATCCGGCCCGGGAAGAGAACCACCCGGCCGCCATTGAGGAGCGGCGTCCAGATCTCCAACGTCGAAGCGTCGAAGGAGATCGGCCCGTACTGGAGCCAGGCCTGGTCTTCGCCCAGGTCCGCGAGATCGACGGAGACGAACCGCGCCATGCGGGCGACGTTTCGATGAGTGACGGCGACGCCCTTCGGCGTTCCGGTCGATCCCGAGGTGTAGAGGACGTGCGCCAGCGATTCCGGCGAAACGGCCGGGAGCGCTCCGCCAGGGTCGCCCTCCCCTGCATCCAGCGTGACGAGCCGGAGGCCTGTCGGCAGCTCGATCTCCGGGCGGGTCCGCGAAATCAGGGTCGACGCGCCGCCGTCCCGGACCATCCAGGCCAGACGCTCCGGCGGATACGTGGGATCGAGCGGCAGATAGGCGCCGCCCGCCTGGAGGATTCCCATCAGGATCGCGAGCAGGTCCGGCGTCCTCTCGGCGAGCACCGCCACCCGCTCCTCGGGCCGCACGCCCAGGGCGACGAGCCGGCGGGCGAGGCGCTCGGAGCGGCGTTGCAGCTCGCCATACGTGACCCTCACGTCGCCCTGCTCCACGGCCACCGCGTCCGGACGCCGCGCCGCCTGCTCCGCGAAGAGGCCGTGGATCGTGGACTCGCGGGGGAATGGACGCACCGTGTCGTTCCACTCGCGGGTCTGATGGAGCTCGGCGTCCGAGAGCGTCGAGAGCAGCGACAGCTCGCGCGGCGGCCGTTCGGGGTCGGCGGCCAGCTCCTTCAGCAGGCGTTCCAGGTGGGACAGAAGCCGCCTAGCGGTCACCGGCTCGAACCGGCGGTCGGCAATCAGGCGCAGGGTCAGATCGCCGCCGACGGCAGCGACCAGGTTGAGCGGATAGTTGCTGCGCTCGCGCATGGACGCTTGCGTGATCTGCAGCTCTCCCAGGCCCCGCGAGACGGAGGGGTCGATCGGGAAGTTCTCGAACGCCAGAAGGCTTGCGAACAGCGCCTGGCTGCCTGGAACCTTCGCCGGGACCTTGGCGAGAGCCTGGATGCGGGCGAGCGGGGTCCACTGGTATTCGCGCAGCGCAAGCTGATCCGCCTGAATCCGGGCGAGCCACGCGGCTGCCGTCCCGGGTTCCCGTGCCGGAATCCCGATCCGCACCGGCAGGGTGTTGATGAACAGGCCGACCATGGACTCGACGCCGGCAAGCTCGGCCGGACGGCCCGAGACCACGGCGCCGAACACCACATCGGAGGTCTCGGTGTATCGGGACAGGAGCAGCGCCCAGGCGCCCTGAACGAGGGTGTTGAACGTGACCTGAAGTCTCTGCGCGAGCGCGTTCAGCGCGCCGGCATCGAGATGGATCGAAATCTCCGAAGGGTCGCCCGACGCGTGAGAGTGATCGAACGGCAGGGCCGCCGGCTCGGAGATCCCCTCCATTTGAGAACGCCAGAAGCTCTCCGCGTCGGCCGGGTCGCGCTGCTCCAGCCAGGCGATGTAGTCGCCGTACGGCCGGGAAGGAGGCGGCAGGGGGTGCCCCTGATAGAGGGCGAACACCTCCCTCAGCAGGATGGACAGGCACCAGCCGTCGAGGATCAGGTGGTGCGAGCTCCAGAGGAAGCGGTGGCTCGTCTCGCCCGTCCGGACCAGCGTGAGCCGGACCAGCGGCGCTGCTTCGAGGTCGAAGCTCCGTTCGCGGTCCGCCGCGAGAAGCTCCTGCCAGCGCGCTTCGAGCCGATCTTCCGGAAGCCTGCGCGGAAGACTCCGCCAGTCCTCGAAGGCCAAGGGAAGCTCCACGCTCCGGCGGACGAGCTGCAGAGGACGCTCGACCCGCCGCGACAGGAAGCTGGTGCGCAGCGCCGGGTGGCGCTCGACCACGCGCGGCCAGGCCGCCAGGAACGCGTCGCCATCCAGCGGACCTTCGAGAAAGGCGACGAACGGCTGGAAGTAGGGATCGTTGTCCGCCGAGCGCAGGCTGTGGAAGAGAATGCCTTCCTGGAGCGGCGTCAGGGGGTACAGATCCTCGACGTTCCGAGCGTTCCGAGCGTTCCGATCGGCGCCGAGAAGCCGGTCGAGGGCGCTCTGATCGACGCGGGCCAGTGGGAAGTCCGACGGGCTGAAGCCGCCCGCTTCGGGCGACTGGCAGTGCGCGATCAGGATCTCGAGCTCGGCGAGGAAGGCGCGCGCGAGGGGCTCGGAAGCGCAGATCACGCGCAGGCGTCCGTCCACGACCAGGCAGTCGACGGAGAGCCGGGGACGATCCGTCTCCACAGCTTCCTGCGCCTGTTCCTGAGTACCGCGCACCGCCTCGGGTGCGAAGGCGAACAGCTCCGACTCCCCGGCCCGGTCCGCGGTTGTCTCCCCGGCCCGGTCCGCGGCCGGCTCCCCTGGATCGCCCTGGCCGAACTGACCGAGATAGTTGAAGGAGACCTGGGGCTCCGGCTGGGCGGCGAGGCTCGCCGCGGTTTCCGGATCAGTGAGATAGCGCAGCAGGCCGTACCCGAGACCATGGTGCGGCACCGCACGGAGCGTCTCCTTGACGGCCAGGATCGACTCCCGCGGCCCGGCTCCGGGCGGCACCGGGAGCGCTACGGGAAACAGGGTCGTGAACCAGCCGACCGTGCGCGAGAGATCCACGCCCGGAAAGATCTCCTCGCGCCCGTGTCCTTCCAGGTTGACCAGCGCCGTGCTCTCGCCGGTCCAACCCGCCAGGGCGCGGGCGAGGGCCGCGAGCAGAAGATCGTTGACCTGGGTGCGGTAGGCCTCCGGCGCCTCCTGAAGGAGAGCCCGCGTGGTATCTCGATCGAGGCGGCGATCCAGGCGGCGATCCAGGCGATCCAGCTCGATCGTTCCAGCCTCGTCGTCCCCGTCCTCCGCCGGCAACGGCGGCAGATCCGGAACCGCGGGAAGCGCGAGCCAGTAGGGCAGCTCGGCCAGGATCTCGGGGGCCTCGGTGGCGAACGCGGCGAGGTGCTCGGCCCAGCGTTTCCACGAGGTGGTTTTCGACGGCAGCGGCGGCAGCTCGTCCCCTCGATAGGCCGCCGTGAGATCGTCGATCAGCACTCGCCAGGAGACGCCGTCCACGATCAGATGATGGCCGGTGAGCAGCAGCCGGTCTCCCTCCCGCATCCGGAACAGCGCCGCGGTGAACAGCGGACCCTGGGCCAGATCGAGACCGGACTGGAGGCGCTCGGCCTCCGCTCCCAGATCGCCGCCGTCCCGGATATCCATCTCGACCAGAGGCACGGCAGCTTCCGCGGAATGGACCTGCCGCCAGCCGCCCTCTTCGTCCTGAACGAACCGCAGCCGCAGCGCATCGTGATGCCGCGCGAGGCGCTCCAGGGCCGCGCCGAGCCGCGCCGCGTCGAGGCTCTCCTGCGGCGCGAGCATCACCGCCATGTTGAAGCGCGACCGCTCGCGGCGGGTCTCTTCGAAGAACCGCTTCTGCACCGGAGTGAGCGGAGCCTCGCCCTCGACCGGTCCCTGGTCGATACCCGCCCCCTCTCCGCTGCTGTCGGCCATCTCGGCCACGGCCGCCACGGCTGCGATACCGGCGATCGTCTGGTGGTCGAAGAACTGCCGCGTGGTGATCAGCAGGCCGGCCTTGCGCGCCCGCGACACCAGTTGGATGCTCAGGATGGAGTCGCCGCCCAGCTGGAAGAAGTTGTCGTGGATGCCGACCCGTTTCAGGCCCAGCACCTCGCGCCAGATCGCGGCCAGGCGCTCCTCCCGCCCGTCGCGGGGCAGGGTCGTCCCCGTCAGCGCCTCGCGCGCCGCGTCCGGTGCGGGCAGGGCTTTGCGGTCCACCTTGCCGTGCGAGGTGACGGGCATGGTCTCCAGAGGCACGAAGACGGCGGGGATCATGGCCTCGGGCAGCCGGCCGCGGAGAAAGGCCCTCAGCTCCCCGGCGTCGGCCGTGCCCACCACATAGGCGACGAGCTGCCGGTCTCCCCCCTCCCCGATTCCGGAGAGGGCGACGACCGCCGTGTCTCGCACGTCCGGATGGTCGAGCAGCGCGGCCTCGATCTCCCCGGGTTCGATGCGGACGCCGCGGATCTTGACCTGGCCGTCGATGCGGCCGAGAAATTCCAGCTCGCCGCCCTCGGCCGGCACCTGCCGCACCAGATCGCCCGTGCGGTAGAAGCGGCGCCCGTCGAGCTCCACGAAGCGTTCCGCGGTCAGCTCCTCGCGCCGGTGGTAGCCGCGCGCCACGCCGGGACCGCCGATCCAGAGCTCGCCGGGGACGCCGAGCGGCACGGGCCTGCCGTTCGGGTCCATCACCCGGACCTCGACGTTGTCGAGCGGCCGGCCGATCAAGGCCCGCTCCGGCTTGAGGACCGGGCTCAGCCGGTGCCCCGTGCAGACGATCGAGATCTCGGTCGGACCATAGAGCACGTCGAGATCCGTCGACGGAAACGCCGCGAGCAGCGATTCCAGCAGGTCCGGCGGGGCCAGGTCGCCTCCCGAGGTGAGCGTACGGAGGCCGGCGAAGCGCTCCGGCCGGCTCGCCAGCGCGTCCGGCACGGCCCGGCGCAGGAGGGCCGGCAGCGTGAACACGCGGGTGGAGCGCTCCAGGATCGCCAGGAAGCCGGCAGGATCCAGAACCTCTTCGGTGTCCGCGATCTCGCAGACCGCTCCCGCCACCAGCGGCAGGACGACTTCCAGCAGGGTGACGTCGAAGGTGTACCGGGACAGGTGCGGAATCCGGTCGCCCGGACCGACACCGAGGCGCTCCAGAACGCTTTCGACCATGGCGGCCACGTTGCGGTGCTCGATCATGACCGCCTTGGGCCGGCCGGTCGTGCCCGAGGTGTAGAGAAGGTAGGCGAGGCTGTCCGGAGCCGGCGCGGTCAGGTCGGCCGAGCCTCCGTCGTCTCCGTCGAGCTCGTCCAGGTCGAAGTCGTCCAGGTCGAGAGAGGCGACGGACGCCGCCGCAGGAGCGGCGCTCCGATGCACCAGAACCGCCGGCTCCGCGTCCTCCAGCACCAGCGCCAGCCGCTCCTGCGGCCACTCGGGATCGATGGGGACGTAGGCGGCGCCGGCCTTCCACGTGCCGAGGATGGCCGTCGGAATGTCCGCGTTGCGCTCCAGCAGGAGCGCCACCCGCGAGCCCGGCCCGCAGCCCGCGGCGCGCAGCCGCAGCGCCAGCGCTTCCGCTCTCCGGTTCAGCTCGCCATAGGTGAGCGTCCTGCCCCCGGCGATCAGGGCCGTCGCGTCCGGGGTGTCGGCCGCCCACCGCGCGAAGCGCTCGGGCAGGGTCCGGCCCGACCGCGGCCGGGCGGCGTCGTTCCACTCCACCCGGGTCTGCTGGATCTGCGCCTCGGACAGCACGGGCAGCTCCGACAACGGCGTCCCCGGCTGGGCTACGGCCCGGGCCGCGATCGACCACAGCATCTCCGCCATGCGCTCGGCCGTGGTGGGATCGAACAGGTCCGAGTCGAACTCCAGGATGCCCGCGAGCCCTTCGGCCGACTCGAACAGCGTCAGCATCAGGTCATATCGGGCGTTGCCGTCGTGGGAGTCGACGGGCTCGAACGTGATGCCGGCGAGCTCCGCCTTCGAGGACTGGCCGTCCAGCACCTGGACGAGCGCCTGGATCACCGGCTGCCGGCTCGTGTCCCGTTCGGGACGCAGAGCTTCGACCAGCTTGCCGAAAGGGAGATCCTGGTGGGCGAGCGCTCCGAGAGCCGTCTGGCGCGCCCGGCCGAGCAGCTCCTTGAACCCGGGATCGCCCGTCAGATCGATCGGGAAGGCCACCTGCGTCAGGAAGCAGCCGAAGACCGGCTCGAGCTCGGGCCGGTTGCGGTTGGCGTTGTTGGCGCCGAGGATCAGCCGCTCCTGGCCGGAGAGCCGGTGCAGCACCGAGGACATCAGCGCGAGCACGGTCATGAACAGCGTCGCCCCTTCGCCGCGCGCAAGACTCCGCAGCCCCTCCGACAGCTCCCGCGACGCCCGCAGCGGACGCAGGCTGCCGCGCATCCGGGCCACCGCCGGCCGCGGCCGGTCCGTGGGCAGCTCGAGCGTCAGCGGCACGTCCTTCAACTGCTCCTTCCACCAGGAGATCAGGCCTTCGAGCACCTCTCCCTGCAGCCAGTCCCGCTGCCAGATCGCGAAGTCCGGGTACTCCACCATCGGCACGGGGAGCACGGCGGGCCTGCCGGACGCGAACCCTTCGTAGAGCTGGGCCAGCTCGCCGAACGCGATCTGGGACGAGATCCAGTCCGTGACCAGGTGATGGACCGTGAGGACGCAGACGTGGTCCCGCCCGTCGAGCCGGACCAGCGATGAGCGCACCAGCGGCCCGTTGTCCAGATCGAACGCCGCCGCCGTGGCCGCCGTGAGGATGTTGAGCACCTCGGGCTCGCGCCGGTCTGCCGGCAGATCGGAAAGATCGATCAGGGTGAGGAGCTGCGTCCGGCCCGGCGCGACCCGCTGCACCGGTCGGCCGTTGACGACCGGGAACGTCGTGCGCCACGCCGCATGGCGGCGGATGATCTCGTTCAGGCCCGCGCTCACCGCGTGCACGACCATCGGCCCGCGCATCCGGGTCGCCGCCGTGATGTTGAGCCCGGCATTCCCCGGGTAGAGCTGCTCCATGAACCAGTACCGCTCCTGGTCGAGCGACAGCGGCCACTCCCCCTCGCCGGAAGGCGGGGTCACCCGCCGAATCGGAGGCGGCTGGGGCGGCCGCGCCGCGGCCTTGCGCTGCTGCTCGCGCAGCTTCTCGAACAGCGCCCGCTGCTCGGGCGAGAGCGCGGACAGGCGGTCTTTCAACGGTGCTGATTCACTCAAACGACGGCCTCCCCCAACAAGCCCGGGCGCTCAGCCCCGGCCGGACCGACGATTGTATGCCGGCTCGACACCCCTATGCCTTCGCACCTATCCTGAAATGGAGAGGAGCGAACCCCATGAATGCAGCCGTCGCCGGAGCCGACCTTCACTACACCGTCCGGGGACGGGGGCCGGTCTGTCTCGTGCCGAGCACCATGGGCGTGAGGCCGTTCGAGCTTCAGACCGAGGCGCTGACCGATCATTTCCAGGTGGTCGTGGTCGATCTCCGGGGCAGCGGCCGGTCGACCGGCGACTTCGCCGATCTCACGTTCGACCTGATAGCGGAGGATCTGGAAGCGGTGCGCCGGGACCTGGGAGCCAAACAGGTCGCGGTCCTCGGCCACTCGATCCTCGGCTCCCTCGCCATCGAGTACGGCCGGCGCCGGCCGAAGAGCATCTCGCACGTCATCACGGCCGGCACGCCGCCGAAGGGCGACATGGCCTGGGTGGCCGCGAAGGCCCAGGCGTTCTTCGAGGCGGATGCGTCGGAAGAGAGGAAGGAGATCCTCCGCGACAATTTGGCCCGCGTCCCCCAGGGCCAGACCGGCATCCTCGCCCAGACTCCGATGCGCTTCTTCGACGCCCGCTTCGACGCGGCGCCCCTGCTCGCCGAGGCCGCCTTCAACCCCGCCGTGTTCGCGCACCTCCTCGGGCCGCTCACGCACGACTGGGACATCGCCGCCGACCCGGACTCGCTACGGGTGCCGATCTTCCTGGCCCATGGACGGTACGACTACGTGGTTCCCTACACCGTATGGGACGGCATCCCCGAGACGCTGCCCGACACCACGTTCCGGCTCTTCGAGCGGAGCGGGCATCAGCCGTTCTTCGAGGAGCCGGAGGCGTTCGCGGCGGCAGCGTTGGAGTGGAGGAAGCGATAGCAGGCGTACGTTGCCCGGGTATCTTCAATTTCAGGGGGCTTCAGTCCCTGGCCTCTGGAGCAGCAGTGGACCCGTGATCCAGCTCGACGAAGCGCTTCGGCGAGCCGGCGAAGCGCGTTGCCGAGGCGCCGAAAGGCGCTGCGGCGCCTTCGCTGTTCTAGTGTAGTGCGGCACAAAGAGCGATCCTTATGAACAGGGGTTGGTCCCCCTATTCATCGGCACCGCGGTTTGCTGTCCCTCCCTCCTCCGGCCTTTGTTGTCCGTGCGGAGCACCCCGTGGGCTCCGCACGGCCCCCTGCGGCAACGTTACCTGGCCTCCAGGTAGACTTCCCTCATGGCGAGGCGACCCTACGGTCGCCGGGGCAACTCACCTCGCCGCTGAGGAAACCCGCCTCGCGGCGAGGGAAGCCGACCTGCTCGCCAGGTCTCTTTCCGGAAAGCCAGTTGACTTTGCCCAAGGCGAGGGAATCTCCCCCAGCCTCTGGGTGACCCG
>JANMTS010000093.1:0-58082 GCA_031390755.1 Holophagales bacterium | reverse complement strand
CTAACATGCGCTTGTGTTCAATCAACAAGCAAATGGGGTGTGTTCTTGTTCTTCATAGACAAAATACCGCTCACCGTTATCGGAAGCTATCCCAAGACTCCGGACCGCCCTTACCCGGCGCGCCTGCGCAATGCACTCGCCGGCTTAGACCGCGGCACCACCTCGCCGGCAGACCTGGCGCGCGTGCAGGACGAAGTCACAAGCGAGGTCATCGGCATCCAGGCCGGCGCCGGTGTCGACCTCCTCACGGATGGCCAGGTGCGCTGGATGGACGAGCTGACCTACGTCGCCGGCAGGCTGGACGGCGTTGCCCTCGGCAAGATGATCCGCTGGTTCGAGCCGGAGGTAGCGGGGAGGGTGACGCGGGAGGATGTCGGATAAACCCTTAAACGTTAGGTGTCAGAGGTAATTGGCATGAGTCGGTCACGTAAACTTCTTATCGAAGTGCAGGAAGAAGATGTCCTAGAATTTCCTTCCGATGTCCTAGCTCTCAAATACGCACAGAACCTTTATGGAGCTGACTTAGCCGTTTACGAACGGCTTTCTGAGTCTAGCCGTGAGACACTACCCCTCCCGAAGGTCAACGGCTTCAAACTCCTCAGTACCAAAGGAGTTATAGTTCCTGAAAGTGTGCTGTTTGTTGGTGTTCCTCCTCTGCGGCAGTTTGGCTATCAACAGATTCGTGAGTTTGGGCGCAAAGTTCTAGTCTCTCTTGCGGGCCAAGCGCCTTTAACTAAACATTTGGCACTCACGATCCACGGCCCTGGCTACGGTCTAGACGAGGTTGAGGCGTTTCAGTCTGAGGTGGCGGGTGTTCTCGACGCAATTGCCACAGATGACTACCCAGCGGATCTTAGTAGAATATCGTTTGTGGAGAGAAACCATGGACGCTCTGAACGCCTAAAGGATGTCTTGGGCGAACTCATCCCTGGAGGTACTATCGATCTTGGCGGCAAGCGAATGCTCGATAGCTTCGGTGAACAGCCAAGAGATACACTGCGCACCGCCGGCTACGCCTCTGCCGGTAAGCCTCGGGTTTTTGTTGCCATGCCCTTCGCGGATTCCATGGACGACTTGTTCCACTATGGGATACAGGGAGCGGTCAACACTGCTGGGTTTCTTTGCGAGAGGGCCGACCTCTCAAGCTTTGTAGGTGACGTTATGGAATGGGTAAAGCAGCGCATAACAAGAGCTACGCTTGTTATCGCGGATTTATCGACTGCTAATCCAAACGTATACCTTGAGGTTGGCTATGCATGGGGCTGTGGGCGTCCGACCGTCTTGCTTGTACGTGATACTGCGGAGCTGAAGTTTGATGTTAGAGGCCAGAGATGCCTTACGTATAAATCTATTAAGCATCTTGAGGAGATTCTTTGTAAGGAACTGAAGGCACTAGAGGAGGTCTCGTAAAGGAGGCGTCGTAGCCAGCCCCTGGGAAAGGTGCCAGCGTCTTCCGAAGAATTCGAGGTTGGCGGTCGGCCTCGCGGAGCTCGTCCGACCTCCATGGGTGTCGATCGCTTGATTCGCAGGATCTTTCCTGAGCAGTGCTGCATGAGCTCGACCTTGAAGCGTCGCCATGTTGGAGAGAAATAGGCGTCGATCGGCGGCTCTTCCCCGGGCTCGGCTACACCTCTCCCCTCAGCTCCTCCGAGCGTATTGATCAACCTACGGCTGTGGTTCAGGTCTGTCCAGCCCTGGTCACGGAGGGCCGACGGCCTCCGCGGTCACGAACGGCGGTCCGGGCGGGAACGAGCCCGCCGGAAATCTTGCCTTTCGATCTCCCTCTCTCCATCGATCACCAGCGTCGCGGAATGCGGCGAGGAAGAGAGCATAGGCCTCCCAGAAGGCCTGACGAACCGCTTTGGTCGCGGCGTGGTAGAAGGGCGCAGGCGACTTCTTGGGGGAGTTAGGACGGGTGTGGGGCTGCTGGCGCAGGATTTCAGTGACGCCGAGCGGCTCGCGGCCAGATTGGGCAAGCTCGATCGCCGCGCTGGTCTCGATCTCCTCGACCAGGGCGGCCACTCGCTCGCGGTAGCTCTCCGGCGGAAGATGAGCCCAGCAGGGCAGGGGAGTGAGAGTGAAAGCTTCTTCGGTGGCGTAGGTCAGCCTGTCAACTTCGTCTCCTCGATTCCGGGCAGCGTACTCCTGGGTTCGGTCGAACCAGAGGCCACGGATCGGAGGGCTGCCAGAGCGTACACTGGGCTCGCCTTGTACAAGCGCCTGGCGGGTGTTTCAGACCTCCTCGGCGGCCGGGTTCCACCACTTGAGGCCGGGGAAGCGGCTGAAGCCTGCGTCCCGGCTCACCAGACGGCAATGCGCTTCGGCGGCGGTGGCGGCGAGGTAGGCGTCGTTGATGTCATTCCCATGCATTCCGAGCCCCTGCATTCCGAGCTCACGGCACCAGCGCTGCCACCGTGAGCGGGCGCGAGATGTCCAGGCCGTCTCCTGGAACAGGCCGCTCTCGTGGATGGTCCGCAGGAAACCCAGGGCCGCTTCGAGTGGAGACGGAACGCTGAAGATCCTGGGATGGGTGACGATGCGCAGGAAAGCCGCTTCGACAAGGGGCGGGAACTTCACGAAGAGCCCCTCGTTGAACGACTCTTCCAGCCAGCTTTTGAGGATCGCATGGTCCGGATCGTCCGGCCGGAAAGCCCCGATCAGGATGTTGGCGTCGAGCAGATCCATGCGTCAGCGCGCCCGGCGCCGGTCTTCCGCGAGATCCGCGGCAGCCACCGCCTCGCCCAGAGTCGAAAACCCTGGTGCCAGGCCGCCCGATGCCGTGGAGACAGGCAGGCGCACGCGCCGCTGGCCTGGCCGGGAAGCGGGCCTGGCGAGATGCTCGCGGAGCGCCTCCTCCATGAACCGGGTCAAGCTGATGCCCCGCGCCGCCGCCTGCGATTTGGCCTGCCGGAAGATCTCGTCGTCCAGGCGCAAGGTCGTCCGCATGACAGACATCTGTCACTCCTGTCATCCGCTGTCAAGCCGATTCATCCTGTCACCTGGAGGCGCTGGGCTCGGCCCAGGACACCTCCGGGGCAGGGCGGCCGGCGCTCAGGATCGATGTCTCCTATGCGGCCCTTGCTCTATGATGTTGAAGACGAAACGGTTCGCGCCTGCTGGAAGCGTCCTTGCCTCCCGGCGGCGATGTGCTGATCGAGGGCCTCGACTGATGCGTGACTTTCCTGCCGATGTTGAATATTTTGAGTGGGGCGAAGGACCGGCGCTGTTGCTGCTACCGGGAAGTTTCGGGACGGGCTCAGGATGGAAGGCCGTCACCGATCGGCTCGCCCGAAGCTACCGCATCGTGACAACGAGCCTGCTCGGCTACGGCGCGACTGCCGAACGCCGTCCTCTCGGCAACTCGACCATGCGGCAGCAGACGGAAGTCATCGACCGCATCCTTGAACGGATTGGCGAGCCAGCACACGTGGTCGGCCATTCTTTTGGTGGCCTTGCGGCGCTTGCGCATGCAATCGAAGGTGCGGTCAAGCCGGCAAGTCTCATGCTGGTCGAAGCCAATCCGCTAGGCCTTTTGAAGACCTCCGGGGAAGTCGACCTCTATGCGATGTTCGGCGCCATGACGCGGGACTACCTTGCAGAGCTCGAAGCCGGCCGGCCCGACGCGGCGCGCCACGTGATCGACTTCTACGGCGGCGAAGGGACCTTTTCCGCGCTTCCTGCGAAAGTGCGCGACTACATCATCAAGACGACACCCGCCAACATTCGCGACTGGTCGTCAGGCACGCCTTTCGAGCCCCCACGGTCGGCCTACCAGCGGATCGCCGTATCGACGCTCGTCGTGCGCGGCGGCGATGGCCACCCGGCGATGATGCGCATCGCTGAGATCCTGACTGAGCTCATTCCGCACGCCCGTCTGCAGACGGTCGCTGGAGGCAGCCACTTCCTGCCGGCGACGAATCCAGCCGAGCTGGCCCGCCTGTTCGACCTTCATGCAGAGGCGGTCATCCCCTAGCAGTCCGTCAACCTAGGAATGGCCGCTGTGCGTAGGGGCAACCCTTGTGGTTGCCCTCCTCGTGGCTGCCCCCGATCCCCAGAGGGCGGCCAGGCCCAGCCGAGAACGGCCTCTTTCGCCTGTTGTACGATGCGGCCCGATGGGCTGGCAGCAGCCAAGGAGAGCTCCATGCGAACACTGATCCTATCCGCCTCCTGTCTTTTCACGGTGCTGCTCGTCGGCCTTCCGTCGGAAGTCCGAGCCCAGGACACCACGAAGCCAGAGCTCGTCTTGACTGAAATCGTCAGCGGCATGCCCAAGGGCGAGAAGCAAGAGGTGCGCGTTCTCACGGCGAGCTTCAAGCCGGGCGACAAGACGGTCTTCCATACACACCGGTCGCCCGTGACGGTCTACATCCTCGAAGGTGCATTCACGCTGGAGCTCGAAGGCCGCGGCCCGGTTGTGGTCAAGGCGGGGCAGGCGTTCGTGGAGCCGCCGAACGTACGGATGACCGGCTACAACCGGAGCGCCACGGAGCCTTTGCGCCTGGTCATCTTCTATGTCAGTGACCCGGACACGCCGTTCCTCGATCCATTGCACTGAGGCCCTCCTCGGAGCATTATCTTCCGGAAGGCGTCCACCGACCAGGAATCTCATCGGAAGAGTAAAAAAAAGAGCCGCCCGGGTGGGCGGCTTGCACGGAGATCCGGCCCCGGAGGGGGCCCGGACATCTCAGAAACTGAGGCCGAGGTCGAGCATGACCACGCTGCCCGTGTAGTCGGCGTACTCGGGATTGAGCAGCAGAGTTCCGGGCAGGTAGTTGCGGAGACCGCGCAGGAGGAAGCTGTCGATCGAGTAGTCCTCCCAACGGTAGCCGATGCCGGCCTTGGCGTGCGCGTTGAGCTGGTAGTCGACCCGTGCCAGCAGGGCGAGCAGCTCGATGTCCTCGTAGTCGGCGAAGTCGACGGCCAGGTCGGGGGTGCCGCCCGGCGGGCTGAAGAAGTCCGCGTCGCCGTCGGTCTTCGAGTACTGCGCCGACACGTCCGTGGTCCAACCCTTGGACTTGGCCGTCAGGCCCAGGCCGAAGGTGTCCGTGAGCTCGGTCAGAGTGAGATCCCAGTTGTCCTGGGGGTTGGTCGAGACCGTGGCACCCGACTGGCGGTTGTGCTGGACGCTCTCGCGGTCGAAGCGGTGTCCGAAGAGGTAGATGTTGAAGGTGTCGCCGGGCGCGTAACCGATCTCGGCGTTGTACTGCGTCACGCCGTCGGAGACGAGACCGAACTCGCTCTCGTCGTAATCCTCGTCGCGTCCGGTGGCACCGAAGAAGAAGGTCAGGGCGTCGGTGGCGAACAGCTGCGCACTGACGTTGTACTGGCCGTACTGGCGTGCCGCCTCGTCGAACTTGCGCAGGCCGGGCAGGTTGTTGATCCCTTCCGGATGGATGAAGCTGTCCTCCTGCGCCTCCGTCAGATAGTCGCCGATCGAGCGGTCGCCCAGCTCATAGCTGGCGCGCAGGCTGAAGCGGCTGCTCGGATGCGTGTCGAGCGAGAGCTTGAACGTGTCCTCGTCCGAGGTCGAGATCTCGCGGTACTCGCGGTCCCAGCTCTGGAGGTTGTAGGAGAGCGAGAGCTTCGTCGCCTTGGCGAGATCCCAGCCGAGCTCGGCGCCGAGGTCGGTCTTGGTGTAGGCGTAAGGCACGGTGATGCGGCCGATCTCCTCCCAGACCGCGTGATAGCGGACGTAGCCGGGGAACGAGATCCGCTTGGAGGCGTTGTCGTAGTCGTACAACCGGTAGCGGAAGGTCAGGTCGAAGGCGTTGCCGAGCTTGCCGCCGGCCTGGGCCGAGAGGTTGGTGACGTTCACCTTGTTGTCGGCGTTGCGCACCGGCAGCTTGGACACGTCGGTGGCGTCGAACGTCGCGTGGTCGAAGCCGATCCCCCGGATCGACGCGTTGAGCGTGTAGGGGAGGAGCGGGTCGTCCTGGGTCATGGTGTTGTAGGAGAAGCTGCCCTGGGCATACCAGTCGCCGCCGAGCTTCGTGCGGCCGTCCGTGAAGATCACCTTCGACTGGTTGTCCGGCCACAGGTCGGCGAAGCCGACGCCGGAGCCGCCGATCGTGCCCGAGCCTGGGGAGCTGTAGGCCGACGGGTCGGTGGCGCCGGTCAGGCGCCAGGGGTTGTCCCAGTACATCGTGCTGACGTTGTTCTTGAACGTGGACAGGCGATAGCCGAAGCGGACTCCCGCCCGCTCGGTGTTCCACGCCCCCGCCAGCTCGGCGTCGTCGGTGGAGTAGTCGATGACCTCGGGCAGCTCGGTGACGTTGCTGAAGCCGAAGCTGGCGCCGTACGGACGGGTGCCGTCGCGGTCTTCGTGCTTGTAGTCGAGGCCCCAGGAGAAGCCGCGCATCGAGCCGAAGCCGAGGTTGGCGTTGAGCCGGTCGCGCTCCAGCCCGAGGTCGACGGTGTCGGCCGTGGCCAGGTAGGGCGCGATCAGGTTGTTCAGGAAGGGGTAGGTGATGAGCGCCCGGTTGGCCGCGAACTGCTTTTCGAGCGCGGTCTGCAGGGCGAGCTGAACCGGGTCGGCGATCTGGTAGACGCCGGGCGAAGTCTGGGTCCAGAGCAGGCGGGCGTTGTTGCCGAACCGGTGCTGGATCTTGTTGTAGTCGACCATCAGGGCCCAGCGGTCGAGCACGCCGTACCCGAAGGTATAGCGGGCGTCGCGGCGCCGGACGTTGCGGGCCTGGAAGTCGAGGTAGCGGTCGTCGGCTCCGCGGCCCTCGATGTTGAGCAGCGGGATGGAGAAGCCGCTGCTCAGGTCGCGGTACTCCTCCCACTTCGAGGAGTCGGTGTCGACCGTGCTCTCCAGGATGCCGACCACGATCGGGTCGACCTTGAAGGTGAAGCCCTCGTCAGCCGGGGCTTCGGCGTCCTGGGCGCGCAGGGGCAGGGTCGCCAGGAGCAGGGCTCCGGCGATGAGGATGTGCCATTTGCCGATCTTGCGGTGAATGCTCATGGCGTTCTCCTCGTGCCTAGTGGCCCAGATAGGGGCTGGACGGATGGTTGCTGCCATGGACCGCGGCGTGACAGTCGGTGCAACCCCGGTTGAAGATCCGGTTGCTGGCGCGCGCGCCGTCCGCGAGGGTGTTGCCGTCGTACAGCGTACCGGGGTGCCGCGTGTTGGAGTGGCACTGCTGGCAGAGGTACGGCACGGAGGTCTTCTGGAGCTTGATGTGGTTCGATCCGTGCGGCGTGTGGCAGTTCAGGCAGCTCTCGCGCACCGGAGCGTGCTCCCAGAGGAAGGGACCGCGCTTGTCGGCGTGGCAGGAGTAGCACTGATCGTTCACCGACGCGGCCCGGATCATCTTGGCCGTGGTGCTTCCGTGGGGGTTGTGGCAGTCGGCGCAGGAGACCTTGCCTTCGCGGATGGGGTGGTGCGAGCTCTTGTACATCTCGGCCCGCACGTCCTTGTGGCAGCTCACGCAGGAGTCCACCTCGGTGGCGGCCTTGAGCTGCGCCTTCTCCGACTTGAACGCGTGGACGCTGTGGCAGGACTGGCAGGAGAGGCCGCGGCTCGCGTGCGTGCTGCCGTGCCAGAACATCTGCTGTTTGCCGTTGTGGCAGCTCTGACAGACCTTGGATTGATCCTTGGCGCTCAGCGTGGTGATCAGCGGCCGGAGGGCCGGATCGTCGGGATCTTCCGCGTGGGAGGCGGCCGGCCCGTGGCAGCTTTCGCAGCCCTGCGAGGCCAGGCGTTCGAACGCTTTCGATCCGTGCGGAGTGCCGGCCAGATGGTCGGCGACCTCGCCGTGGCACGCCATGCAGACATCACTGCCAGCGTAACCCTGGGGTGGTGCGTTGCCCGATGTCTGCGGCGTGCCCCAGGCCTGGCCGGCAAAGGCCAGGATCGTGGCGGCGCAGAACGCCGGAAGCAGGCGGTGCAATCTCATGTGACGTCCTCCGGTTCTTAAATCGTTCTTGGTGAAGGCCCATACGGCCTCGGTTGCTGCCTTCATTCAATCGCAGCGGAGCGTCTCGTGCCACCGCCCGCAGGAGAGGCCGGTCGAATCGGCCGGGCAGGTCGCGAGCCCACCCGTTCGGGTGGGAAGGAGTTGGGGAAGGTATGGGGGAGAACCACCCGCAGGGATGTGGCCCGGCCAGGGTCCGCAGCTATACATCGCCCACGCCGTAGAGCACGGCCGTCAGATCGCGCACCAGGTTCTCGTTCGAGAGCTGCGGCGCGTCGATCTCCAGGCGCTCGCGGTAGTGGGTTCCGATCTCCTCCATGAGGTCGTAGCGCACGCTGTCGCGCAGGCGGTCGGCGCGCAGGCACAGCGCCAGGAGCATCTCGCGATCCTCCAGGTCCACCCTTTGACGAATTCGGCGCAGGAGGGACGGCTCGCGCAGGGCATTGAAGCGGCGCTCCAGCCGTACCCGGTCCTGGGGCCGGAGCGGGACGTGCTCGTGGACCACCAGGGTGTCGGCGAGGATGTCCCCGAGCCGGCGGCGGTCGCGGTCGAACAGCGTGACCAGGCCGCCGAAGCCGTAGAAGAGCGGCGCGAAGTCGAGCACCCGGACGATGTTGCGCACGAACGACTGCTCCAGCGTGATGGGCAGGCCGCGGCCGTCCACAACCCTCAGCCGGAAGGCCTTCTTGCCGGGCGAGCGCCCCTGATGCCGCAGCTCGAAGAAGATCGGATAGCCGCTGAACAGCAGGAAGCTGACCGTGGTGGTCAGCGCGTCCGCCACCCCCTGGCTCAGGAGCTTGTGAAAGCCGTACGAGAAACCGCTCACGATCCCCAGGATGATGGCCACGTCCACCAGCAGCGCCAGGAAGCGGCTGCCCAGGCCGGCCGGAATCAGCCGGATCGGCACGTGCTCCGGGGTCAGGATCAACCGCTCGCCGCGGCGTCCGTTCACGCTCCGGCCTCCGCCGTCCCTTCGAGACGGGGGCGCCTGGGCACGAACAGGTAGGCGAGCAGGGCGACGTGGAGGACCGCCGCCACCGCGATCTTGAGTGCGTAGGGCACGGTCTTGGCGGAGAACTGGGAGAACGAGCCTTCGATGAATCCGGCGAGGACCAGGAAGAGCATCACGCCCACCATCATCCGCCAGACCCGCGGGAACGCCCGCCGCACCGACGAGGCCCGCGACAGGTCGCCCGGGAAGAACAGCGCCCGCCCCGCCACCATGCCCGCGGCCCCCGCGAACACGATCGACGGCAGCTCCAGCGCCCCGTGCGGCCCCACCCAGGCGAGGAAGAAGACGCTCACGCCGTCCATCAGGTAGGTGGCCGCCACCGCGCCCAGAAGACTGCCGTTGAAGAACAGGATCCAGACGCCGAACACCAGGCTCAGCGCCCCCATGCTGAAGGCGAGGAACGAGACCCGGATGTTGTGCGTGTAGAGCTGCGCGCCGAAGAGCGCCGCGTCGTCCACCGTGGCGATGCGCTCCTCTTTCTTTTCAATCTCCTCCACGCGCTCCTTGGGGCTCTGGGTGAAGAACTCTCCGGGGATCAGATCCTCGGCGGAGGCCGGCTGCATCATCACCGCGATGAAGCCGAAGAGCGCTCCGAGCAGCATGGCGCCGGCCGCGACACCCACGGACCACGCCTCCTGCCGGTAGGCCTCGGGCACGTCGACCGAGAGAAAGCGGCCGAACCGGCGGAGCGCACCGGTCAAGCCGGCGAGCCCGCCCGCGCGGCGGGAGCGGTAGACGAAGCGATAGCCCCGGCCGGCCAGGGCGTTGAGCCGTTCCAGCAGCTCGGGATCGGCGGTCAGCGAGCGCGCCTGGTTCAGATCCGAGGAGGTCAGCCGATACAGGCGGAGAAGCTCGCGCATCCCCTCCGGCCCGAGGTCGCGCTCGGTGAGCTTCTCGGCGCGTTCGAGCACATCCTCCAGGCGCCGCCAGCGGTCCCGCCGTTCCTCGACGAAGCGATCGATGTCCATGGGCATGGCGATGTCCTCCGGGGTCTCCGGGGTCTCCGGTGTCCCCTCCGGCCTAGAGGAGCTGTCTCCGCTTGACCTCGAGATAGCTGTTGACGGCCTGGAGCCCGGCGTCGCCCGGCGCGGCCTCGGCCACCAGCGCGCCGCGGCGCCGCAGCTCGGCCAGGGTCTTGCGGCGCTCCAGCCAGAGATCCCGGGCCACCAGAGTGCGGCAGAGCTCGGGCTTGGTGTCCGGAAGGAAGCCGGCCGCGGCGGCCATGGCGGGGTCGGAGAGCACGATCACCACCGGCAGGTGCTGGGGCACGAGCATCTCGACCGTGCGCACGATCTCCCCCTCGCCTTCGAGCTCCGGCAGGGAGGTGAGGATCAGCACCAGGGCGCGGCTGCGCAGCCGGCGACGCAGATGAGCGCCGAGCGCCAGGTAGTCGGTGTGGAGGTACTCGGGGAGCACGCCCGCGGCGTAGGCGGTGAGCTTGCGCAGGTGTCCGCTGCCGCGGCCCTGGCCGAGCCCCTGCTCGACGGAGTCGGCGAAGGCGAGGACGCCGAACCGGTCCTCCATGCGGTTGCAGAGCGAGCCGAGGAGCACGGCGGCATTCACGGCGTGGTCGAGCCGGGTGACGTGGGCCACGCGGGCGGCCATCCGGTGGCCGCGGTCGAGGCAGATCAGGATGTCCTGCGAGCGGTCGAGCCGGTACTCGCGGGTGATGAGCTTGCCGTGCCGCGCCGAGGCTTTCCAGGCCACGTCCCGCAGGTCGTCGCCCTGCACGTACTCGCGCAGGCGGTCGAAATCCCGGCCCTTGCCCAGGCGCGGCGCCGCGCGGCTGCCGAAGCCCTGGAGGAACAGCCGGTCGAGCTTGCCGCGCAGCCGCCGCACGGCGCGCAGGTTGGGCAGCACCGATAGCTCCGTGCCAGAGAGCGGCTTCCCCTCCTCGTCCTGGAGCGTTGCGGGCAGCGAGCGCTCCATCCAGTTGTCGAACGTGGCCGACACCCAGGGCGCTTCGAGCCGCGCGCTGCCGCGGGCCACGCCCCGCACCTGAGCCTCCGGCGTCAACGCCTGCCCGGGGAGGCAGACGCCCTGAAAGACGCTCGACGGCGGATCCACCAGCCGCGGCCAGACCTGGCGCAGGGTGAGCGAGACGGGGCGCACCGTCGAGGGCATCGAGGCCGTGATCCGCAGCGGAAGCACCTCGTCCTCGTCCAGCGACAGCACCCAGGCCTCGGGCCGTTCGACGGCGACGGTCAGCCGGCGCAGCGCGAGGGTCTCCCGGATGGCCAGTGAGGCGACCACCGCGAGCGCCAGCCCCAGGCCCCAGACGAGCTCCGGCACGAACGGCACCAGGAGCGCGGCCAGGCAGAGGCCGAGCAGCGCGCGGATCAGCAACTTCCCGGGTCTCACCTCGGGACTTCCACCTTTTCAAAGATCTGCCGCAGAAGATCCGGCAGCGTCGTCCCTTCCATCTCCGACTCCGGCGTGAGGATGACCCGGTGAACCAGCACGGGCGCGGCCATCTCCTTGATGTCGTCGGGCGTCACGAACTCCCGGCCGCGCAGGACCGCCAGGGCGCGGCTGCTTTCGAGCAGCGCCAGCGAGGCGCGGGGGCCGGCGCCGATCTGGATGGCGTCGTGCTGGCGGGTGGCGGTCACGATCCCCAGGATGTACCCGAGGATGTTCTCCTCGACCCGCACGCCGCGGGATGTGATGTCGCGGGACGCCTGAAGCTCCTCCGGAGTCAGGACCGGGACGAGATCCCCTTCGGCCTGCTCGTGCAGGCGCCGGCCGGCGGCGTAGGCGGAGAGCATCATCGCCTCCTCCTCGCGGCGCGGATAATCGATCGAGATCTTGAGGAGGAAGCGGTCGCGCTGGGCTTCCGGCAGCGGATAGGTGCCCTCGAACTCGACCGGGTTCTGGGTGGCCAGCACCGTGAAGACGGGGGAGATGACGCGGCGCTCGCCGTCCAGGGTGACGGACTTCTCCTGCATGGCTTCAAGGAGCGCGGACTGGGTGCGGGGCGGCGTGCGGTTGATCTCGTCGGCCAGCAGCAGATCCGCGAAGATCGGCCCGGCGCGGAACTCGAAGTCCTGGGTCTTCTGGTTGTAGAGGCTCGTCCCCAGCAGATCGGCCGGCATGAGGTCGGGCGTGAACTGGATGCGCCGGAAGCGGCAGCCGAGGAGCCGCGACAGGGTCAGCGCGAGCAGCGTCTTGGCCGTGCCCGGTACGCCCTCGAGCAGCGCGTGCCCGCCCGCGAGAAGGCAGACGAGGAGCTGCTCCTTGACCACCTCCTGGCCCATGACCACCCGATCGAGCCCCTCGCCGAGGAGTCGCCACCTCTCTGTGACCTCACTTACGCTTTGCATCGGAAACTCTCCTGAAGGCCTGGTTGATCGTGCGGAGGGCCTGGTCGAAACGCTCGCGGGAGACCTCGTCTCCGGCGGCGGGCGGCGCGAAGCCGTCGAGCAGGGCGGCGGCCCTCTCGTCGAGCGCCCGGCCGCGCAGGCCGGTGTCGATCGCGAGGGTGCGGAGGAAGCTCTCGTGGTAGAGGCGGACGGCGTCGGCCCGGTCGAGCGCGCGGTCGTAGAGATCGGCGAGCGAGTCGAGCAGCTCGACCGCGTCCGAGCGGGTATCGCGCTCCTCGCGGTCCGGCGGACCGAGACGGCCGGACGCCCGCCAGAACGAGGCGCCCGTGGCGATCAGCCCGAGCAGCAGCAGCGGACCGAGCCCCCAGTCCGCGAGCAGCGCCACCACGCCTCCCGAATCCGCGAGCCCGTGCACGCGCTCGTCGAACAGCACGGGGCGGCGATCCCGGCGGTCAGCCAGGCCGGCCAGCGTTTCCAGAAGCGCCAGATGCCCGGCATGGCCGAGGTTCGCATTGTTCAGGATCTCCGGCGTGGAGAGGAGGACCAGCTCGCCCTCGCCGACCACCTGGCGCAGGATCATCGGCGAGTCGCCGGCCAGGAACACCGCATGCCCGCCCGCACCGCCCGACAGATCCGGCGCCGCCAGCCCCCGCACCGTGGGCGGCACCAGGTGAGTCACGCCCGGCCAGATCGGGAAGACCTTGCGGATCGGCTGGCGTCCCTCGAGACTGGTGATCCGGGCCGTGCCATAGGGGGCCGAGATGGCGATGACCAGCCGGCCGCCACCGCGAATCCACTCCTCTTCGTCCGGGGTGAGGAGGGGGGAGCGTTCGGGCTTCGAGTCCTCACCCCCCGACCCCCTCTCCCATCTCCCAGCCCCCCAATCCCCGGGAGAGGGGGCGCCACCACCCAAAGACCCGAAAGCAGACGCTCCCGCAGGGCCGGGGGTTCCCCCTCTCCCCCCGGGAGAGGGGGCCAGGGGGTGAGGACTCGGAGCGACGAACCCCCCCGTAGCCTCCCGCTTCCCCGTCTTCCCCGTCTTCTCCTTCTTGCCGTCCTTCTCCTTCTTACCACTCTGGGGCTTCCCGTCGTCCTTCCCGTCCTCCGCCTCCTCCGAAGGCAGGAACGGCCCCTGTCCCGGCTGCACCCGGAACACGACGCCCCGCTTCGGTACGTGGCTCGCGGCCACGCGATGGCGCAGCGTCGAGACGCGCGACGGCGCCCGCTCCTGGAGATAGGCGTAGGCGAGCGAAACGCCTTCGGGTCCGGAGTTGAACGCCGAGCCGGGCTCGAAGACCTCGCGCACGGAGCGCCGGTCGTAGCGCACCCAGACCGCGACGCCGATCACGTAGAGCGCGGCGGCCAGGGCGGCGAGGCGCAGTCCCCGGTTCAAGCCGCTCTCTCCCGATCCCGGTTCCTGGCCGTGTCCCGGACGGCGGTGAGCAGGTGGAGCGCCATCCCCTCGGACTCCCGGAGGGCCTCGGGCTCGCTCTGGTCGCGGCCGTACCACTCGCGCTCGAAGCTCCGGGTCAGCTCCGCGAAGCCCGCCCGCCAGGAGAGGCCGGGCGGCACCTGCGAGACATACTCCCAGTTCGTCCGGCCCTTCCGGTAGTGGAGCGCTCCGGCGCGATAGAGCGCCACCAGCACCGCGTGGTACCAGGCCCGGATCGCCTCGCGCGCCCGGCCGGCCGCGGCCAGCTCGCGGGCGTAGCGCTCCCACTCGCTCGCCTCGCGCGACAGCGGATCGTCGTCCGCGGCGGGCGGCAGGGGAGCGGGGCCGGCCGGCGGCGCAGCGGCCCCCCGGCGCCGGTTGCGCAGCACGCGCCAGCCCACCCAGGCGAGGATCACGGCGAGAGCCACCACCAGGGCCGTGACCGTGGTCATGTCGAGCCCGAGGGGCGAGGCTCCGTCGCTCCGTTCCGGGAAGAGCTTGAGAAGCCATTCCCACAGGCGTTCGAGGAGATCCTCGAAGAAGTCGACCGCGGGCTTGAGGAACTCGGCGAGCGCCGCCAGGAGACCGCGGTCCTGGACCTCGGGCAGCAGACCCCCCTCGGGCAGCTCGGCCAGGGCCTGGCGCTTCTCGACCTCCTTGAGGAGCTTCGGGTCCGGCGCCGGTACGGGCGGGTCGCCAGCCCCGGACGCTTCGGGAGAGGCCTCGGGGAGCGCCGCGATCAGGCGATCGAGAGCGGCGGAGGACGCCCGCGCCTGGTCCAGCCGGCCGGCGCGGGCGATCGGGCCGAGCACCGACGCATCGGGCTCCAGCGCGCCCTGGTCTCCCCGGTCCCCACCGTATGCGACGCGGTCGGCGAGGAGCCGGCGAGCCTTCTCGCGGGCCGCGATCCAGTCGCCGGAGCGCAGCCGCGCCTGGACCTCCGAGAGGCGGGCGCGGTAGGTGCCGATGGAGATCGTCTCCGCGGCGACCGGTGCGGCCAGGAGCAGCACGGCGGCGCCGGCCAGGACCGCTTGAAGGACGGCGGCGAGGCGCTTCACGACGACGCGTCCTCCCGGACCGCGGACGCCTTGCTCCGCAACACGGCGAACCAGGCCGCGAGATCCTCGCCGCTCTCCTGCGAGCGGGAGCGGTGCAGCGCCGCGGCCAGCGCGGCGAGCCAGAACGGCTCCAGCACCGTCACCGCGCCCGCCAGGACCAGCAGGTTGAACTGCCGGTTCTCCAGCGTCAGCATGGCGCTCCACCAGGACAGGTCGACCCCGGCGGTGCCGCTGGCCAGGCCCAGGCCGAGCTGGAACAGGAAGTACAGGTTTGCCCAGGCGATCGGCAGAGCGAGACAGAAGACCAGCGTCAGCCCGAGGAAGGGGAACAGCGGCCGCAGCGCCTTGAGCGGCACCGCCAGGGGGGCGAGCGGGCCGGGCCGCTCCTGAAGCGGCGACGTGACCGCGGCCAGGCCCGCGTAGAGAGCCAGGAGCGGCAGGGCGATCACGGTCCACCCGAACAGCACCATCAGCAGCTCGGCCACCGTGGCCGTGTAGGCGTAGCCGACCAGCGTCCGGACGGGGATGCGCAGCGCCGTCCGCGCGGCCGGGTCGGAGCGGCCCGAGAGCGCCAGCGCGCAGGCATGGGCATAGACCGCCCGCGCCCAGATCGCCGGCAGGAAGGCCGCGGCCACCAGCCACGAGAGCGAGACCAGATAGCCGACATGCTGGGGCGCGCTCGTGTCGAGCTGGACCAGCCGGTTGAGGAAGTGGACCTCCAGGAAGCGCAGCGGCATCGAGACCAGCGCCAGCAGCGCCGCCCAGCGCGGCACCAGGCGGGAGACCAGCTCGGCCGCCTCGTCCAGAACGGCGCCGACCGGGATGCGGGCGCGGGTCGAGCGGCTCAAGAGGCTCAAGAGGACACCGCTCCCGCGAGCACCGCGCTCAGCCACGCCCGCAGGAACGTGACCCCCGCCAGCAGTGCCAGCGTCAGCAGGGCGATCAGAACCGTGCGCAGGCTCGCGCCGCGCTCCACCACGCCCGCCCGGCGCCGGGCCAGGCACTCGGCGCAGTGGTGCATCCCCTCCCACAGCGTGGAGCACGAAGCGCAGATCGGCCGCCGGCACGAGACGCAGATCGCGAGGGCCGGACGATCCGGATGCGTGAAGCAGGAGGTGAGAGCGGCCATGGTGCTGATAGGATTGTATCGTTCAAAACGCCATGCCCTGCAAGAACCACCCTTTCGTCGAGGATCGCCTGACCCGCTGCTCGGTCTGTGCGGAGTCGTTCTGCCCCGATTGCGTGGTCGAGATCGGCGGTCTTCCCTATTGCATGACCTGCAAGAGCGAGATGGTGCTCGGCCTGCTGTCGGGCGTGCCGCCGGGAGCGCTCGACCTCGCGTCGATCTCGCGCCGCTTCACCGCGATGTTCGTCGACGGGCTGGTCCTGGGCATTCCGCTGATCATCCTTGTCTTCGTCGGCATCGCCGCGGCCGGCGGTTTCGAGGAGGCGGGCCGCGTCCTCGGCTCGGGCGCCGGGTACCTGCCGGTCATCCAGGGGTTTGCGACGCTTCTCTGGCTGGGCGGGGTCGTCGGCTACGAAGGGCTGATGCTCTCCGCGAGCGGCCAGACCGTGGGCAAGAAGATGCTCGGCATCAAGGTGGTCACGGCCGAGGGCGCCGACATCAGCCGCGGCCAGGCCTGGGGCCGTGCCGCGATCCGCCAGGCGTTCGGCCTCGTGCCCTGCCTGAGCCTGATCGACTACCTCGTCGCCTTCGGGGAGGACCGCACCTGCATCCACGACATCCTGCCCAAGACCCGAGTGGTGAACTGGCGTGCCTGATCCCGGAACCCGGCTCGTGAGGAGAGGGCAGTACCAGGGGCCGGCCTGCCCGAGGTGCGGCGGCGTCCTGGATCTCGGCCAGTTGGGCTCCGGGGAGTCGCGCTGCCCGCACTGCGGTCTTCTGTTCCTCGCCAGCGCGTTTCCCGCGCCGGTCGTCCGGGACCGCGTGACCAGCCTGGCCGAGGCCGGCCCCCAGGGAGCCGCGCCCTGCGCGCGGCACCCGGGCAACGCCGCCGTCGGCAACTGCAGCCGCTGCGGCGTCTTCCTCTGCGCACTGTGCCGGATCGCGATCGACGGCCAGGAGCTCTGCCCCGGCTGCTTCGACCGCCTGAACGCCGAGGAGGCGCTCTCCACGGCCCGCACGCGCATACGCGACTTCCGCGGCCTGGCCGTGTCCCTCGGAGTCTTCGGTCTCCTGGTCTCCTGCTTCGGGCTGATCACCGGTCCGCTGACCCTCTACCTGGTCCGCCGCGCGTTCCAGCAGCGCAAGCACCTCCAGGAGCAGGGAGGCCGCACGGCCCTGGTCCTCGCCGCCATGCTGGGAGTGCTTCAGATCCTGATCGGCCTCTTCATGATCCTCGCGATGTTCGTGCCCGCCGCCCTCCAGGGGACCGGATCGTGAGCGAGCCGAGGGAGCCGCGCTCCTACCTGGGGTCTGCCCACAGCGTCACCGAGCGCGTGCGCGTCTATTGGACGGAGACGGCCCTGGAGGTCGACCACGTCGAGAGCTACGAGATCCGGCGGCAGAGGGTGCTCTTCGACGAGATCCAGCTCGTGACCCTGCACTCGAAGCGGGGAGGAACGCTGCCCTGGGCGTTTCTCGGGCTCGGCGCCTTCACCGGGCTCTGCTCGATCGGGCCGCTCGTCACCGGAGGAACCGGGACCAGCATCGGGCAGGGAATCCTCGCCGTGGCCCTGGTGATCTGCACGCTCGGAGCGCTCCTCTATCTGACCCCGATCTGGGTGGTGACCGCCTTCGGCCGCAGAACCAAGGCGCGCATGGGCTTCCGGCTGCGGGAGGCCAAGGCGCGGAACCTCTACGCCCGCATCTGCCAGGCCACGGCCGCAACCCAGCGGGCGCTCCAGGCCTCAGTTCCAGTGGAGCAGTCCGGAAAATCCGAAGCGGAGGAGCCGTCGTTCCCCGCCCCGCCGCCGCTCCCCCTGTCCGACTCCGACCCCCTCATCTAGCACTCCCCCCTGGGACCGCCGGCGCCTCGCTGGCGGTTTCCTACGAGGACTTCTCGGAGCGCAACCCACAAGGGGATCGCCAGGCCGCCACCTGGGACCATTGCAGTGATGCGAAGAAACATCAGGACTGCCCGACATCTCCCAGAGAGTTGACGGTTCCTGATGTCATGCCATGTAAGGGGTCGAGGCAGCCAGGTTCCAAATCGGCGATAAAGAAGGAGACTCCAGAGAGGAGTCAGGAGGACCGCCCCTACCAGGACACGGGCTGGCCAGCCCTGGAGTCGCTCATTCAGGGCGACTGGCACGCCGCACAATCCGAGCAGCAGAAACGAGAGAAGCCAACTCATGCTGGTGCGGCTTACCTTGTGCCGTGAGGGAAGGAAGAACATCCAGCCGAAGATGGCAAGCAGGGCACCTCCGTAAACGATCAGAACTCCAAGTCCCCTGAAGTCTCCTGCGAGCCAGAAAGAGCCGGCAAGCACTCCGGCGAGAAGAGCGAGTGGAGTCAGTAGAAGATAGCGCCCGAAGACCGCGAGCTGCGGTGGCGCGGTGCGAAGGCGGAGGATGCGGACCGTGGCAGTCACAGCGAGGATTAACGATCCCAACGCTGCAATGCAGATTCCGAAGTAGATGGCTCCCCGACCCGTCAGGTTCAAAGCAGGCGTCAAGGCTGGAATGCGCTTCGCAAGGGCGGTCACGCCGACGATGAAGCCTGCCCCTTCCAGGAGCAAGAGAGCCGTCTTTCCTCGATAGAAGGCGAGGAGCGCTCTCTCAAGCTCGCCCCCCTGAACATCTCGATCCTGTTTCAGCGGGCGCTGCCATCGCCTCAGCCAGGTCGTGGTGCTCCAACTGCGCCGGTCACGCTCCATCGATCGCCAGAGGGGGAGGCTTCCAGTATCGCTCCGCCGCGCCCAAACGCTCCAGGCCAAAGGCTGCGCGCCGTCTCGGTCACTGCTCAGAAGCTCTGGACCGGCGATGGCCATGAGCGGTCCCAGAATCGGGATGAGGCACAGCCAGGGTGCCGCCGTCGCAAGGAGGTTGCGTTGTGCCTGCCGCAACGGGCTGAAGTGGAGGCGCGCTCCGGCAAATGCCAAGACGTGAAGGGTGAAGCAGAAGCCGACGATCACGGGCTTCCTGGCAGCCCCGAGCGCGTCGGTCCGAGCCAACCAGAGCCCCCAGGCAATGGGAAGCACAAAGCCGACCGATAGGCAGGTGGCGAAGACTCCCGACGTGAACAGACGGAACCCGGGCAGGCGGACAGGTACCATTCCCGATTCAAGGTTGAGCCTCTTCTGAATGCCGGGACTCTCCCAGGAGGGGTGCCGTGCCAGCAGGGTCTTCCAACCAGGCAACAGGATGAACGAGAACAAAGGGACGCAGGCTGCGATGTAGCGCAGGGTGAGGAGCCACCAAGGCATCGATCGCTCCAGCGGTGTCTTGGCTGAGAGAAATCGGTAGAGAAGAAGCCCATGAAGCGGAACGGCGACCAGCGAGAAGAGTCCAAGCCCGACCGCAGCCGGATGGCTGAAGGTCCAGGGAGGCCAGCCCTGAAACCAGAGTGCAGGCTCCAAGAGAATAAGGAGCACACCTGCGCCCGCAACCCACAGGAACCCTCCATCCTCCAATGTCCAGCCGGTCCAACTTGCCCGTCGCATCACGTCCAGAGAAGTTCGCCGCCACCGGCGGTAGACCTCTTCCGCGCGCGTGCTGTCGTCTCCGGTCATGGCAACTCGTTCGCCCATGCGCGCTCCAGCCGTGGCCATAGACGGTGATGGGCGTAGATCCAGAAAGGGATGGCGAGGCCGCCGAGGGGAATCACCGCGGTGAGGGCGGTCAGCCCCACAATTGCCCGCTTGCGCAGGGGAAACCGTGCGTCGAGGAGGTGACGGAGGGTGAAGGGCCGAAGCAGGTACCCGCCGAGAGCGACGAAAAGTGAAATGCTCAAGGCGGGAGTGAGCCATAAGAAGGCTTCGAGTTTCCGGAGCAAAGATGCATTCGGCCCTGCCGCCAGAATCGCACCGAGGATCACGATCTCGAACCCGAGAAGAAACCAGAAAATCACTGTGGAATCCGACTGGACTCTGGCATCGACAAGCCCTATCAGGGGAATCGAAACGATGTGAAGTACCAGAGCACCGAATCCTGCCGCTATTAGTAAATATCCGGCAGAGATCATGTCCTCGGACGCCAACAGAGAGCCGAGGACAAGCCCCAGCGAGAACACCGTCGGCACGACTGCCAGATAGCGACCCAAGGCGTGCCGGCCCAATTCGCGCAGGGCAGGCGAAAAGGCTTTCCACCTGGCAACCAGGCCAAGCGTTCCTAGAAGGAGGCCCGCGACGACAGGAAGAAGCAAAAGGCCGATACCCATTACAGATCGAGTGAGGGCGATGCCAGGGCTCCAACCGAAGAATCGTGTTGTAAGCCAGGATAGAGCGGCGGCATCCAATACAAGTACAAGAGTCTTCAGTCGGAAGAAGGCCCGTCGATGAAGCTCCGCGTCGCCAATTCCCTCCGTGGAAGCTTCAAACAAATCCCTGGGTATCGTTTCCACCCTTCGCCGATCGTGGACTGCCTGAACGAGCAGGCCTTCTTCCCGGGGGTGAAAGGAGGCCGGATGCACAATGGCGAGGCTTAGGATTCCCAGTCCGGGGAGGAGGAGCAGCCAGGGCAGCGCGCGGAGCCGGGGAGCCGAAGGATCGGCTTGTCGCCTTCCATAAAAGCTGCCGAAGAGCGCCGCGATGAGATGAAGCGCGGCGCTGGTCAGCAAGAGCAAGTTCTGGTGACGCGGTTCTTGCGGTCCGCTCCCAATCAGCCACGATAGGCCTCCAAGGAACGGCAGAATCTGGCAAGCGATCATCCAGGTGAGTAGCCAGGGTAGGCGCTGGCCGTAGGTCCAAACCAGACGCCTGGCGCTGGGTTGCCATCGAAGAAGACCGTGAGTTGAAGAAGTAGAGAGGCACAGACATGGCTCGACCCGAGCTTGCCGGAACGCCCAAGGGGGACGGGCGATGGCAATCCATTTCCAGGCTGGCACGGCTGCGAGACCGAGGATCGGCACAGCGAGAACGAGGGGGCGCACAATGCGGAGCCAGGGGGGCAGGTTGCGATCATCCTGCGTGCGGGATGAAATCCACGCGTCGAGGATCCAGGCGTTGACGACGGTCATCAGGACCAAAAGGACGCCGGCGGGTCGGGGAAGCCCAAAGTCCCGCCTGCCGGTTAAGAGCGCCAGCTCCAGGAAGGTCGCAGCGCTGAGAGCTGCGGCGATTCCGAAGCCGAGGTAGCGATCTGAGGTCCAGCCTTCCCAACGGGATTGGCCCTGATAATCCCAGCTGTAGCGTGGCCAGCGCCTACGAATGTTGACGAGGCGCTCCTGGGTGGTGTTTCCGCTTCGGGGCAAGAGCATGGTTCTTTATGTCTCAATCTCCGAGGACTGGAGCGGGTGCCAACTCCAGGGCCTGCCGCAGGAACGCGCTTGAGCTCTCCGCCTGTCGCGCCCGGTCTGCTGCGGCGGTTCCGAGCTTCGGTGCGAGTAGAGCGTGGAGCCATAGTCTCAGAGCTGCTTCGCCACGCTGTCGTCCGCCTGTCCGTAGCGCCTTCTGAACGGCCAGCGCCAGACTGGGCAGCATCTCCGGCGATGAGCGCTCCCAAAGCCGCCGGATGAGGGGCTCGTCCTCCGCGGAGGCAGGGTCGATCTCCCCACGTTCGGCTAGAGCGGCGAGAGCCCGACACCAGGCGTCCGGCTCCGAGATGAGCCAGACCTCTGCGCTTTGCAACGCTTCCGGGGTCGAAAAGAGAGACTGTAGAGCCAGCATCTGCTTGGGCGGGAGCCAATCGTTTCGGATCAGGCGCAATGCCAAGCTGTCCCGTTCCGCGTCTACGGGCAGGCGATCCAAAGCCGCGCGAACACGCTCCGGTGCTGGGATCGCGAGAAGATACGCGAACGCCCGGATCTCCTCTGCGTGAACATCGGGCTCGCCGAGACGGTGATCGATCCTGGCCAGCCTCTCATGGGGTGGTAGGGCGCACAGCTCGAATATGTTTTTTGCGATCTGCGGCATCGGGTGAGTAAGCACGAGCCGGAAGGCGCGCCGGACCTGGACTGACGGTTTTTCGGGAAGTTGATCCAGGGCAGCGGCAGCCATCGGGAGAATCTCGTGCCAGCGCTCCTGGATCTCCTGCTGGGCTGTGCCAGCACCGCTTTGGAACGGTAGCCTTGCCACGGCTTCCAGCACCTCGGCGGCCTTCTTCGCCCCGCGGCGCATTCCAGATGTCAGGAATATGGAAGGAAGGCTCGCGAGAATCCGCTCGAGGGCTTCCAGGCGGCGTGCCCAGGGTACCGAGTCGATATGCATGAGGCGCCGGGAAGCCTCCTGGAGCTCCGCCACGGCCCTGGAGCCGCCGGCTTGCGCGCCGAGTCTGGCAACCTGCGGCATGGCAGCCACGAGGAGCGCGTCGGTATCCGCGGTGAAAGCAGAGCGGACCATTTCGATGGCAGCTGTCCGATCCGGCCGGCCGCCGTAGAACGACTCCTGGAAGGCCAGCGAGTGCCAGGCCAGCCGCAAAAGCGCTTGCAGTCGGATGCCGGGATCCCGAATCGCGCCGATCCGTTTATCTGCCAGGTCCGAGAGATCGAGGGGATGCTCCAGCAGAGTGGACAAACCACGGATCTCGTCCTCGACGGAATCGATTCGGGCGATGGATGAATACAGAGACCGGGCGGCGAGGAGATCGTTCCCGGTCTCCTCGGGCGGGGTAGTTTCCAGCAGGGCAAGGAGCCGCCTTCGGCGGTCGCGAATCCCTTCGGCGATCGGACGCGACTTCAGCTGCTGCGCCAGCACGGAGCGAAGATCGTCCTCCTCCTCGGGCAGGAGTCGGCCGACTGCACGTTCGAGATCGTGCGTGCTTTCCCGAAGAGAGCAGAGCTTGCCTGTCACTCCAATCAGCAGCTCCTTGCGGAGCTGAAAACCATCGACAGCGGTCGGAGCTACCGCGGCGGCATAGCGCTCGGCGTTCTCCAGGAGGAGCTCCGCCACCGTGACGCATTCGGTTTCGCTCGCGAGCGTCAGTAGCATTTCCGGTTTGCTTGCCGGAGACCAGATGACTCCTTCGAGATGTGCCTTCAACTCGTTCGGGCGGTAGCGGGCGACGAGGTCCAGAAAGAGACGGAGATCTCGGGAAGGGGCTTCATAGCGCATCTCATAGAGGAAGCTCGCAATCACGTCCACCTTGCGTCGAAGATCCTCCTCGGGCTCTGGCGGCTGGGAGGCCACATAGCGCAGGCTCCAATGGAGGCCTCCGTCCGTGGCCTCCTGGAGCACTGCCAGCGCGGATGCGGCTCGGATTTCATCAGAGTGAGCCTCCAGGTCCACGACCCGCAGGGCCACGCGCGCATCGGGATCCCGGATCCGGGCGCAGAGCTCTTCGATCTGGTCGGAGTCCAGCCGAGCCATCAGATCGCGGCAGGACTCGATGAGCGCTGCAGACCAGGGGACTTCCGCGCTCCGCGTCCAGTGCTCCCAAGTGGCCAGGGCCGATTCAGGCCGGGTTTGGGCGAGGCGTCCCAGAAACGTGGCGAAGGCCCACCGGCGGGCATCGTCGTTGTCGCTGAGCAGCGGCCCGAGCCTCTCCAGGGTTTTCCAGGGATTGTCTGGCGCCAGCTCCGCCAAGCGCTTCGGTGCAGTCTCCAAAAGCAGAACCGGGTTTCCGATCTTTGCGAGGGCGTGCCAGAGACCTGGGGCCTCGGCATTGCCCCTGTCCAGCCAGGCCGCCCCGACTGACTGCCAGATCAGTGCCGCGTCCTCGAGAACTGGGGCGAGCCGCGGAATGCAAACGGGCCAGAGCGTATCGAGCTCCGGGCCGAGCCGGCGGGCAATGGAGATCAAAGAAGGAAGCGGGTCTCTTCGCTCAGCCTCCACTTCGGCATCATCCGTCTGCACGTCTTGAGCGATGCTCCGCAGGAGCTCTCCGAATCCAGGATGGCCCTGGCCCCAGGCGCTGGCGATGACGGCGCAAGCAGCTGCCCGGGCCAAGGGATTGGCAATGCGGCCGGCGAGATCCAGAGCCAGAGTGTCCCGACCTCCTACTGCCAATGCCCGAAGGACATCGGGATCTACGAGATCCTCCGCCAGGGCCCGGAAGTTCGCCGCCACGGCGGCGAAGTGGGTGAACCGTTCCCAATCGCGCGTGTCGATCGCCGCCGGCAGCACATGCTTTTCCACGTCCTCTCCGGCCTGTTGGAAACCTCCGAACCAGTCTGTCTGGTCCGCCAGGAATCCACGCTGCTCGACCAGCTCGAACGAGCGCTTCCAGTCCCTCGCGCTGTGCAGATGGGCGAGGAGGTGTCGAAACCGGAAGTCCCGTTGCTCCCGCCTTGCTCTTTCAGGGTCGACGGGCTCCTCAAAGTCGTCGTCATCGTCCGCGCAAGGTTCTTGCGAGGAGGTCACGGTTCATCCCAGAGTGCATCGGCAATCCGCAGGTTCGCCGCTTTGAGATCGACCTCGGCCACCTGATCCTTGGCAGCAACGAAGTCGGAGAAGCTTGAGTGGTAGAGGCGGTAACGCTTCCGCACTTTACCGGCGTCATCCAAAGCCTGCTCCAGATAGAGGAATTGAGACCAGCCATTAATTGCCTCACGGACCTGGTACCGGTCAGAGACGCCTGAGAATCGACCGAGGTCGGCGATCGAGATCGGCTCCCGGACCGCGGTGAGCGCTGCCAGAACGGGAAGGCGAACTCTGCTCCATAGATCTTCGTCGCGGGAACGCATCCGTCGCCAGTGATCCTCGTAATAACTCGTGAGACCTATCGGCAAAGTTGTGAACGGTTGGCTCTGATGATCGCCGCGCTCAATCTCAGGCAGCACGTAACGCAGGTACATGAAGTTGCCCTGACTGCGAGCCACCATTTCTGCGACAAAGGCCTTGTCCTCCAGCCCCTGGTCGATCAGATAGCTCCGAATTCCGGCCCTTGGGAGATGGGCTTCGACAAACTCCCGGATGTCCTCCAGGTTATGTGGAGAGTCCTGGCCGATCTCGAGGCTTTTCTGATCACACTCGATGCGTAGGGGGAGGTCGCCCCGGCGATTGCTGAGAATGATGAAGATTCCTGGCGGCAGGCGCACCGGCAGATACAGAGCATTGGCTCCGGGAGCCAGAGGGCCCAGGTCAGACTCATCCAGCGCATCGACGATGAGTGCTGCCTTCTCTCCCGGTTGCAGGCGGGCCGCGACCTTTTCGAGGATCCGGTTGAGGAATTGGGTACTCTGGGTGGCGTCTACAGGCGGCGGAGTGAAGTCCAGCCCATACGTGGCAATGAGTTGAGCGCAGATGTTCCGGAGGAACTGCTCGGGTCGTTGTATGCCCTCCTGGCGAACATTGAAATGATGGGGAAAGCGCTCGCGTTTGACAAGCTCCGCCATCAGCGCCGTCTTGCCGATTCCGGGATCTCCGCTCAAAACAAAGTATCCCCGCGGATTCTCGCGGGTGAATCGGCCGATCGCATCGAAGACCCAGCGGCGTCCGACGAAGCCCTCGGTCTTGTCCTGGATGAGGCGGGAGAAGTCGTGGATGTCCCCGCGAATCTCCGGGGCGGCGAAGCCCGAGGCTCCATCGATCGCTGGCTCGAAGAGGCGGCCATCCCAACTGCGCAGGAATAAGGCAGGTGTAGCCCACTCTGAGGACTCCGGCTCGTCCAGCAGCACCGCCATTCGCCCTTCGGACGTGGCGGCATCGACGGGATCGCCCGCGGCGACGCGGCGGTAGAAGGTCGTGCTGAAGTGGGAGGCCGCCCCGTCCGATACGGAGAGTTGCATCGCCAGGACTGCTGGCATTCCCGCCAGGATCAATGCAGAGGCCACGCCGGCGAAGGGATCGAACGCAGCTTCCCCGGCGAAACGGGCGGTCCGGCAGGCATTGAGGAAAACCAGTTGGAGCGAAGGGAAATCGCCGAGGAGATGGGCCAGGATTCGGCCTGGAAGCCGGCAGCGTCGCCTCTCCTCGTCCTCGAGGACCAGCGCGCCCTCTCCGCTGTGGTCGTCGAAGCTGCCATGGCCCATGAAGTGGAACACATGAAATGCCTCCTCATGGAGCGTGTCCCGGATACCTTGAGGAGTAGCATGCTGGAGCCACTGGACGTGAACGCCTGGAATTTTCTGGAGCGACTGCTGAATCCTCCCAGCTTCGATCTCCACGTCGAGCGATTCGACGCCGACCGGGCACGCCGAAGCGAGAAGGACACGCAGAGGCGGAGCGAGCTGTGGCCTCGCCCCGCGGGGCACATTAAGGTAGCGGACGATCGAGATCCTACGGCCCAGATTGAGGAATTCCCGCCGTTCCTTCCAGAAAACGGTCTCCCAGGGAAGCTGCCCGATCCGCATGATCCCGGGATCGAAGCAGAGCTTGATGCGCAGCCCGTGCTTGCCGTCTTCAGGCAGCCGCGCCAAGCTTCCAGCGAGCAGCCCGCGGAGCCCATCTGTGAACAGAGAGTCAAAGAGCTGTGAGCCGACCGCTTCGAGCCTGCCCCGCTCGATGATCTCATCGCAGTCCTGAAGGGCGAGCAGCTCTTCGGCCGTGAAAGGCACGCGGAACGTGCCCTGTCCATCGCCGGCCGGACAGTGGACGGTGACCGGGTGATCCTCTCCCTGGGGAGGATGGATCTGCACGAAGAAATCGGCGTATTCCAACGGACACCTCCCGGAATCGAGAGGGACAGACACGCGATGCTTGGGATTTGTTTACACGACCGGGCTGGTGTTGGGAGTCACCGTCCGCGAGGCAGCAACTCGAGGTGGATCGGCGCGTCCCGGTCCAAGTAGCTGCGGCCGGGGACGTTGACGCCCGTGGCCTTGAAGTTGCGGTTCAGGGAGACCCCCCAGAATTCCACGACGAGCAGCACCGCAACCACGGCGGCGAGCGTCTGCCACAGACGCCGGGGCGGATCGGCGGGGGCAGGGAGGCGGAAGCTCCAGCCGCGGCGCAGGCTCGCGAGCCAGGCGAGGGCGGCTCCCAGGAACGGTAGCCAGAAGAGCAGGATCATCATTCCCAGCCGGACGTAGCCGAAGAACAGGCCGGTCGCCACCAGCACCGACACGGTGACCAGGAGCGCCACGCCGGTCCAGCGCCGGGAGGGGCCGGGCGTGACCAGGCAGAGGATCAGGCCCAGGATCGACAGCGGCGCAGTCAGCCAGTAGCCGGCCTTGGATTCGGACACGAACATGTCCACGGGGCGGCGGCTGCCGGTGAGGCCGCCGGGCCAGTTCGCCTGCGTCCAGCCGAGAGCCCAGGCCTCGGAGTCGACCTGCCATTTCCTGACCACGAGCCGGGCGAAGTCGCCGGGGTTCTCCCGGATCCAGGTCCAGGCCATGCGGTCGCCGTGCAGGATGAACTCCACGTGCTGCGGATCCTCGAGGTCCAGCCCGGGGTTCTGCGCCTGCGACGTCATCCAGTCGCGCGAGAAACCGCCGCCGGCCTTGAGCGACATGGGATTGTTCGCCAGCGCCAGGTTGATCGGACCATAGAGCGTCAGCGGCACGAACGTCGGCAGCGGCTCGCTCGTCTTGCCCTTGTACTCCTCGTTCACGTCCGCCAGCCGGACCG
This sequence comes from Holophagales bacterium, assembly GCA_031390755.1. Classification (GTDB taxonomy): domain Bacteria; phylum Acidobacteriota; class Thermoanaerobaculia; order Multivoradales; family UBA5704; genus DATMER01. The sequence goes on along the minus strand of JANMTS010000093.1, from coordinate 30,775 downwards.
CGTTGCGGATCGTCCAGGGCGTGACGATCAACACCCAGCCCACCATCACCAGCAGCCAGGGGCGGAGCGTGGAGAGACGCCAGCCGCCGGAGCGCTTTCCGTCCGCGGCCCACGCCAGCAGGCCGATCCCCACCAGCAGCACGGCGACGAGCGCCGACTCCGCCCGGGTCAGCGCCATGGCGCCGAGCAGCAGGCCGAGGCCGACCGACCACACAGGATTACCAGGAGGGGCGGGACGCCGATCCGCCTCGTCCGGGACGGCCAGCGGATGCTCGAAGCGCCGCGTCCAGATCAGCAGCGCCAGGACGAGCAGGAACAGGTAGAAGGTCTCGGTCACCGGAGCGAGCGAGAGCACGTTGAAGCCGAAGTGGTAGATCCCGAGGAACGCGCCGAGCAGCGCCACGGTCCGGCCCAGGTACGGGCGGGCCAGCAGGTACAGGAGACCGAGCGTCAGGCTGCCCAACAGGGCGATCGTTGCCTTGATGGCCACGTGCGGCACCTGCGCTCCCGCCGCGCCCGCGCCGAGCACCGAGTGGAGCACGGCCAGGAACCAGGCGAAGCCGGGCGGGTGGAACGGAATGCCGTTGTCGTAGAGCTTGCCGCCCTCCAGGAGCGAGCGGGCGTAGGTGTAGAACGTCTCCGAGTCGCCCTCGTAGAAGAACGTGTAGGGCCAGGCCGCGTCGCGGTTCGAGCTCAGGAAGATCATGCGCTGGATCCAGGCCAGCAGCGTGATGCCGAAGGCGATCCGCCGGTCCGGATTGCGGCGCGGTCGCGATGCCGTGCGTCGTTGCGCGCGGTTCCTGGGAGGATTGGCGGAGTTGGATGACTGGCTCACGTCGGCTCGTCGGGAGGTCGAAAAGAGGAGGGGAGGATACCAGAACGAAGAAGGGGCCGGGACGAGCCCGGCCCCTGAAATCAAGAAGACGTCAGCCTACTGCGTGCAGACCGGACGCGTGCCGCAGGCGATGCCGTGGGCGGTGAAGGCATCCCAGATCCGGCAGCCGTTCGGCGTGCCGTTCGAGAGGTTGCCGTCGTTGTCGTCCGCCGACAGGAAGACCGTGTACCAGTTGGTCGAGCCGCAGCCGTCGACCGAGGCGCTCGGGTTGCAGGTGCCGCCCGAAGCGACGCGGTAGGCGCCCTTGCTGGCCGTGAGGCTCTTGTACCAGATGGAGTCCATCTTGCTCCAGCCGGTGGTGGTGCCCCAGTAGGAGGTCAGGCTCTGGGCGAGATCCCAGTTGGCCGAGCTGGCGATGATGCTCTCGCAATGGCCCTGATATCCCATCGGACCGGCATAGCCGGTGTACGGGCAGGCGTAGCGGTCGCAGTTGATGCCGGCATTGGCGGTCACGTTCGCCGGCTTGGCGATCGTGCTGGCGCCGCCGTTGACGCCGCCCAGACCGAAGTCGTCGACGTCGCGGACGCCCGTGCAGGCGTTGCAGTTGTAGCAGTTCACGCCCGGCTTGAAGTTCGGGCCGATGCAGGGGTCCTTCATCTCGAGGAAGGCGAACGTGTCGCCGACCGCCTCGCCGGAGGCCGCGTCGCTCGCCGCGCCGCCGGACTTGGTGTCCATCCCGTGGCCCCATTCGTGGAGGAACACGGCCGCGATCTCACCCGTGTTGGAGCAGCCGCCGCCCGAGCGGTAGAAGTTGACCGTCGAGCCGTTCCAGAAGGCGTTGCAGGTGTTGTTGATGTTCATGTTGGAGGTCAGGGTGCCGGACAGCCAAGTGTTGGTGGGGAGGAACCCCGCGGCCTTCCGGTTGATGTTGGTCAGGTGGTAGTAGCCGGAGCGGGAGGCGTGGGTGTTGCCCGCGCCGCCGACGCCCGGGGTGGTGCAGTCCGTGCCGCCGCTGGTGCCGAAGGCGAGGTTGCCCGGCGAGGCGGACGTCAGCGAGATGGACCCGCAGTTGTCGGCCATGCGGATGTACTTGCCGTTGAGCGTGGCCGTGGCGTTGCCGCTGCCGTAGGTGTAGACGCCGGCCGCGTCCGTGACCTTCACCGTGCCGTTGGTGACGTTGGTGAAGGGGAAGCCGACCACTGTCTCCGGGTTGGTGTTGGTTGCCGGGTAGATGCCGCCCGTGACCGTGGCGTACACGTTGGCGTCGAGAAGCTGCAGGATCTGGCCGTTCCTGGCGTTGACCCAGGCCATGTAGGTGGTGGCTTCGTCGGTGAGACGGAAGCTGACTTCCCAGACCAGCGCGTGGCGATAGCCATTGCCCGGGACGCCCTCGAAGACCTGACCGGACCGCTCGCCCTGGGCGAGCAGGGGGATCAGCTTGAGCTTGCCCGGGTTGACGAACTCGGCGATCGAAGAGACGTCCGCGCCGATCCGGCCGAGGACGGCCGCGAAGGCCTCCTCGCGGGTCACCTTCGCCGACGTGCCGATGTTGACCTCGGCGATCTTCTCATTGCCGAACTGGACGATGTTGCCGTTGTTGATGCGGAAGAAGACGTTCGCGCCCTCGACGGGCACGCCGTTCTTCACCTGCTGGAACTCGACCATCCAGATATCCTTGACATTGACCGTGCCCTCGGGGCGCAGCCGCAGCTCGGCCTGGGAGATACGGAAAATCTCGGGATACTGGGCCATGAAGCCGCGCAGCACGCGCTCCACGTCCGCGACCCGCGCGGTGCCGTCGGCCGACAGGCCGACCCGCGACGGGGTCAGGTTGTTGCCGCGGCCCGGCAGGACCGGCACGCCGGCTCCCTGGATCAGGTTGGCGCGGTCGGCCCGGCTGTCCCAACGGACTTCCCAGGAATTCGAGTTCTCGGCGAAGAAGCGGCCGAGAGCGGTGGCGCGGCTGACCTGGCCGGCGCCGGTGATGTTGCGGACCGTCTCCAGCGAGGGCTCGACGCCCAGCTCAGAGGAGATGAACGAACGCGAGAAGATGGCGGAGTGCAGCATCTCTTCCGAGTCTCCGACCTCTCCCTGAGGAACAATGGCCATCGACAGCGCGGGAAACGCCATCAGGGCCGACAACGTCAAACCAAAGAGCTTCCTTCGAGTGGACACTAGACTCTCCTTTCGATCGTCAAAATGCAGTGACTTCGACATTGCACCTTGGGCCGAGTCCCTGGAAAACGTCCGGGGACTCGGCTTCGGGCGCTGACTCAGCTCGCGTCCGGATGAGGCCAGGAGCGCGCCGATCTCAAACAATGGGCTCTATACCTATCCAGTGCGCGAAACACCCGAAAGTGAGTCGCTCCCGTGACAGAACCTTGAATTCGGCGTGTCGGCGGGAGGGACGGAAGCTGCCCTCCCCCCGCGTGGCGAGGGGAGGGAGCCCGGAAGGGGCAAGGGGCTACTGGGTGCAGGTCGGACGGGTGCCGCAGGCGATGCCGTGGGCGGTGAAGGCGTCCCAGATCCGGCAGGCGTTGGGCGTGCCGTTGGCCAGGTTGCCGTCGTCGTCGTCCGCCGACAGGTAGACCGTGTACCAGTTGGTCGCGGCGCAACCGTCGACCACGGCGGCCGGGTTGCACTTGCCGCCCGAGGCGACGCGGTAGGCGCTCTTGCTGGGCGTGAGGCTCTTGTACCAGATCGCGTCCATCTTGCTCCAGCCGGTGGTCGTGCCCCAGCGGGCGATCAGGTTCTGGGCGAGATCCCAGTTGGCCGAGGAGGCGATCACGCTCTCGCAGTGGCCCTGGTAGCCCATCGGGCCCTGGTAGGCGCCGATGAAGATGAACTGGAAGTAGGGGCAGGAGTAGCGGTCGCAGTTGAGACCGGCGTTGTTGGTCACGTTCGCGGGCGACGCGATGGCGGCGCTGCCGCCCAGGGCGAAGTCGGCCACGTCGCGCACGCCGGTGCAGGCCGAGCAGTTGTAGCAGTTCACGCCGGGCTGGAAGTTCTGGCCGATGCAGGGATCCTTGGTCTCGAGGAAGGCGAACGTGTCGCCGACCGCCTCGCCGGAGCCCGCGTCGCTGGCGGCGCCGCCGGACTTGGCGTCCATCCCGTGGCCCCATTCGTGGAGGAACACGGCCGAGAGCTCACCCGTGTTGGAGCAGCCGCCGCCGGAGCGGTAGAAGTTGACCGTGGTGCCGTTCCAGAAGGCGTTGCAGGTGCTGTTGATGTTCATGTTGGAGGTCAGGGTGCCCGACAGCCAGGTGTTGGTGGGGAGGAACCCCGCGGCCTTCCGGTTGATGTTGGTCAGGTGGTAGTAGCCCGAGCGGGAGGCGTGGGTGTTGCCCGCGCCGCCGACGCCGGGGGTGGTGCAGTCGGTGCCGCCGCTGGTGCCGAAGGCCAGGTTGCCCGGCGAGCCGGAAGCCAGCGAGATCGCGCCGCAGTTGTCGGCCATGTTGATGTACTTGCCGTTGAGCGTCGCGGTGGCGGTGCCGCTGCCGTAGGTGTAGTTGCCGGCCGCGTCCGTGACCTTGACCGTGCCGTTGGAGACGTTGGTGAAGGGGAAGCCGACGACCGTCTCCGGATCGGTGTTGGTGGTGGGGTAGACGCCGCCGGTGACCTGCGCGTAGCGGTTGGCGTCGACGAGCTGGATCATCTTGCCGTTCCGGGCGTTGACCCACGCCTGGTAGGTCGTGGCCTCACCCGTGCGGCGGAAGCTGATCTCCCAGGCCAGGGTGTGCTGATAGCCCTTGCCCGTGCTGCCCCGGTACGTCTCGGCCGGACGCTCGCCGGCGGTGAGCATGGGCAGGAGCTTCAGGGTGCCGGGGTTCAGGATCTCTCCCACCTCGGAGATGTCGGCGCGGATCGTCCGCAGGGCGGAGCCGAACGCCTCCTCGCGGCTGATGCGCGGCGCCGTGCCCGCGGTGATCTCGGCGACCTTGTCGGTGCCGAACTGGACGATGTTGCCGTTGTTGATGCGGAAGAACACGCTCGCGCCTTCGACCGGCACGCCGTTCTTCACTTGCTCGAACTCGACCATCCAGAGCTGCTTCTCGGGGCCGACGTTGACCGTGCTCTTCGCGTCGAGCCGGAGCTCGTCCTGCGAGACGCGGAAGAGCTCGGGGTAGCGTCCCATGAAGGCGCGCAGGATGCGCTCGACGTCAGAGACCTTCACGTCGGGGCGCGCGTTGGTGCCGGCGAGCCCGACCCGCACCGGGGTGAGGTTGTTGCCGCGGCCGGGGAGGACCGGCACGCCCGCGCCCTGGATCAGGTTGGGCAGGTCGGAGCGGGTGTCCCAGCGGACCTCCCAGGCGTCCGAGTTCTCGGCGAAGAAGCGGCCGAGGGCCGTGGCGCGGTTGATCCCGGCGGAGTCGCTGGCAGCGGCTCCATGGATGTTCTTGATCGTGACCAGCGAGGGCTGGACGTCCAGGGCTTCCGTGGTGAAGTCCGGAGCGAAGATCGCGGCGCGGAGCAGCGAGGCATCCTCCTGCTCCTGCGGCGGGACGATGGCGGACGACAGGGATGGAACGAGCAACAGCGCCGAGACGATCAACCCGGGCAACTTTCGGTTGCGATGAGACACAGGCAATCTCCTTTTCGAGTCTCCGTTGATGCGATCCGGCGGCCAGGGCCTGGAAAAACGTCCGGGATCTGGCGCCGGGACCGAAGGGTTCTACTAGAAGAGTGCCCGAGACCCGCCAAGGCGAGCCGGGAGAGTGCTCTTACTCGACGACCACGCCCCGGAGATCCTCGGAGGGCTCCGGATACTTCATGCCGAGCTGCTCCAGCGCCTCGACGATCACCGTGGCGACGATCAGGTTGCGGTACCACTTGCGGTTGGACGGCACCACGTACCAGGGCGCCCACTCGGTGCTCGTGCGGGAGAGGGCGTCCTCGTAGGCCTTCATGTACTTCTTCCAGAGGCTGCGGTCTTCGAGGTCGCCGGTGCGGAACTTCCAGCGCTTGGTCGGATCGTCGAGCCGCGCCTGGAGGCGTTCCTTCTGCTCGTCGGCGTCGATGTGGAGATAGAACTTGAGGATCGTCGTGCCGGACTCGGCCAGCAGCCGCTCGAAGTCGTTGATCTGGTCGTAGCGCGGCTTCCACGTCTCCTCCGGCACGAGGCCGCGGACACGGGCGGCGAGCACGTCCTCGTAGTGGCTGCGGTTGAAGATCACCATCTCGCCCTTGCCCGGCACCAGCGGGTGGACGCGCCAGAGGAAGTCGTGGGCCAGCTCCTCGGTCGTCGGCGCCTTGAAGGAGGCCACCCGTACGCCCAGCGGGTTCACGCCGTCGAAGACGTGGCGGATCGTCCCGTCCTTGCCGCTGGTGTCCATGCCCTGGAGGACGACCAGCAGCTTGTGCCGGCCCTGGGCCCAGAGCATCTCCTGGTGCGCTTCGAGGCGGTCGTTGAGCTTGTCGAAGGCCTCCTGGGTCTCGCTCTTGCCCTCCTTGAAGGCCGACATGTCGGAGGCGTCGAGGCGGGAGAGGTTGAGCCTGGAGCCGAGCTTCACCCGGTAGCGTTTCATGCGTTTGCTCCTCGGCCCGGTGGGCCGGTTGGTGGGTCAGGGAGTCAGGCCCAGGCGCTTCAGATCGGCCTCGGCGGCGATGTAGCCGAAGGCGGCCCACTGGTCCTTCCGGGCCAGCACCTCGCGGAAGACCCTCACCGCGTCGTCGCGCCGGCCGTTGACCAGGTACCAGCCGCCCAGGCCGTAGCCCAGGGTGGGCGGGTCGAGCCCCTCGTCGCTGAGGCCGGGGATGGATTCCGGCGGGATCTCGCCTTTTTCCATCAGGGTGAGCAGGTGGTAGGCCCGGTTCTCCAGGATGTTCATGTCCGGCCTGATCTCGTCCAGCAGCGCGGCGGCCTCCCCGGCCCGGCCGAGGCGGCGCAGCGTCATGACCTGCCAGTGGATCGTGGCGACCCGCATGTCCGCGTTGGTCGACACCCGCAGGCACTCCTGGAACGCCCGCAGGGCGCCCGCCAGGTCGCCGGAAATGTAGCGGGCGAGCCCCAGGTGGTACCAGATGTTCGTCTGGAGGGAGCTAACCGGGATGTTCCGGGCGTTGGGGAGGCCGTCGGGCTCGACCTCGTCGGGCCGGCCTTCGATGAGCTTCGCCGCGCGCTCCAGGTCCGCGGCCGCGAGGTCGAAGCGGCGCACGGTGAGGTAGCGGTGCCCGCGGTGGCGGAGCAGGCGGGGCTCGTCCGGATGGCGGGCGAGCGCCCGGGTGAAGATCGCGATGGCCTCGCGGTAGCGGCCGAGGTAGGCCGTGCGCCGCCCGAGCCAGACCGCGGCGTCGATGTCCGCGGGGTCTGCATCTGCCGCTTCTGCAGCCGTGCGGGCCGCGGCGAGCTTCTCCTCGCGGTCGGCCAGGACGTCGGGAGGAAGCGGAGGAGGGGAGAGCGGCTCTCCGAACAGGGAGACCGCTTCGATCTCGGGCGCCATGGGCTCGGCCGCCGGAGCCACGCGCGGCAGATCGAGCGGAGCGAGGTCGATCGTTCCCGATGTTTCCGACGTTCCCGCAATCCTCGGCGCCGTGGCCGGGCCCGAGGGAGCCCGGCAGGCTCCCAGCAACAGCAGCAGGCATCCGGCGGCGAGGATCCGGGGTCGCACCGCGAGAGTCTACCGCGACGGGGCCTTCGAATACTGGCCGAACGTGGTCTCGCTCTCGAAGTAGAGCACCTTGCCGTCCGGCAGCGCGCCGATGACCGCCGTGGCCTTGTCGACCGGCTTGCCGCTCACCGGATCGGTGCCGGTGCGGGCGGTGACGTCCTTGGCCAGGCGCTCCTTGCACATCTCGCAGCAGCCGTAGTAGGTCTTGCCCTCGACGGTGACCGGGATCTGGTCCTTGTCGAAGACCTGGTTGTTGACCATGCAGACCTTCTTGGTTTCGACGCGCTTCAGCGTTTCCCCGGCCTGGGCCCTCTGAACGGTACCGGCGGCGAAGGCGAGGAGGCAGACGAGAGCGAGGACCAGCCGGGCGGAAAAACGGGTCTTGAAGAGGTTTCTGGTCGGCATTTTGGTCATAGCGGGCATAATGAGTCTCCTTTCAGGGTTCGAGACAGTGTATCCTCCCCGGAGCCTCTTCTTGCTGATGAAGAACCGGGATCGTCGGCCAGCCGTCCGCGGCGGGGCCATAGTGGGAAACAGGGCCGGGGAGCCCATCATTTCAAGAGCGGAGACCTGACCGAAGTGAGCGAATCCAAGCCGCGCCGTCTGAACTGGACCAACACCCTCTTCCTGCTGGGGACCCTCCTGGTTGCCGCCGTCGCAACTCCCTGGTATCTCTGGAATTACGGCTTCGGCCTGCCGGAGTGGATCACCTTCTTCACCGTCTGGTTCGTCGTCGGCATCTCCATCACCGGGGGGTACCACCGCCTGTTCGCCCACAAGACCTACCAGGCGGCCTGGCCCGTGCGGCTGTTCTACCTGGTGTTCGGTGCGGCGGCGCTGGAGAACTCGGTGCTGAACTGGGCGGCGGACCATCGGGTCCACCACGACCACGTGGACGAGGAGCGCGACCCCTACAACATCCAGAAGGGGTTCTGGTGGGCTCACATCGGCTGGATCTTCTTTGAGAACGACAACAAGCCGTCGCGCAACGTGGTGCGGGATCTCGTCGAGGATCCCCTCGTGCGCTGGCAGGACCGCTGGTACAAGGTCATCGGCATCGGCCTGTCGTTCGGCATCCCCCTGGTGGTGGGCCTCCTCACCGACCGCGTCCTCGGCTGCCTGATCATCGGCGGCGTGCTGCGGATCGTCGTCAGCCACCACGGCACGTTCTTCATCAACAGCCTTTGCCACATGGTGGGCGGCCAGCCCTACAGCCGCACGCACAGCGCCCGCGACAGCGTCGTGATGGCCGTGCTGGCCTTCGGCGAGGGCTACCACAACTATCACCACAGCTTCCCGTTCGACTACCGCAACGGCATCAAGTCCTGGCACTTCGATCCGGCCAAGTGGTTCATCTGGGCGCTGTCCCACGTCGGCCTGACCCGCGAGCTGCGCCGCGCTCCGGAAGCCGCGATCCTCAAGGCCAAGATCGAGATCCAGTTCCAGACCGCCAAGGAGCGGATGCAGCTCGTCGTGGCCCACTCCCGCGAGAGCTACGAGGAGCGTCTGCATCAGGCTTACGCCCGCCTGGAGACCGCGATCCACGACCTGATCGCCCTGCAGCGCCGCCGGCACGGCAGCAAGCCCGCCACCCCGGAGGCCGCCGCGCAGGAGATGGTCCAGGGCGAGGAGCACCTGCCCCTGGAGACCCGCATGGGGCTGACCTACCATGCCCTCGAGCAGGCGCTCCGGGAGTGGAAGCAGACCCTGCGGCAGATGAACCGGCTGCCCGTGTCCGCCTGAGCGGAGCCTCCCGCACCGATTGCTTTCCTACGGGGTGGACGCTCTCAAGCGTCCGCCCCGTTTTCTTTTCCAGTGAGGTGAAAGGAATGCACGCCGTCAATCGTCTCTCCGCCTGTCTGCTTTCCCTGACGCTCGCCGCAGTCGCTGTTCCTTTAGTTCCCGCCCCCGTCAGTGCCGAGGCCCTGCCCGCGCCGGTCCGGGCCGCGGCGGCGGGCCTGCGCGACTCCGCGCTCAACGGCACCCGCGCCTTCGAGATCGTCCGATCGCTCACCACGGAAGTCGGGCCGCGCCTCGCCGGCTCGGCCGGCGACGCCCGCGCCGTCGAGTGGGGCGTGCGCACGATGAAGGCGCTCGGGTTCCAGAACGTCCGCGCCGAGAAGACGACCGTTCCGCACTGGGAGCGCGGCGCCGAGTCGGGCGAGATCGTCTCCCCCTGGCCGCAGCCGGTCGCGCTGACCGCGCTCGGCGGCAGCGTGGGCACTCCTGAAGGCGGCGTCGAAGCCGAGGTGGTCCGGGTTCCGGACCTCGCGGCGCTGGAGGCCCTGAGCCCGGCGGACGCGGCGAAGGTCAAGGGCCGGATCGTGTTCATCGACAAGCGGATGGAGCGCCGGAAGGACGGCGCCGGCTACGGCCCGGCCGTGGCCGGGAGAGGCCGGGGAGCGATTGTGGCCGGCAAGCTCGGCGCCGCCGCGCTGCTGATCCGCTCCGCGGGCACGGACGCCAACCGCACGCCGCACACCGGCGCCATGCGCTACGAGGACGGCGGCGCGCGCATCCCGGCCGCGGCCCTGTCGAACCCGGACGCCGACCTCCTCGCCGCCCAGATCGAAAGCGGCAAGCCGGTGGTCTTTCGCCTGAGGCTGGGAGCCCGCTACCTGCCGGACGCGGAGTCGGCGAACGTCATCGGCGAGATCACGGGCCGTGAGCTGCCGGACGAGGTGATCCTCCTGGGCTGCCATCTCGATTCCTGGGATCTCGGGACCGGCGCGGTCGACGACGGCGCGGGCTGCGCCATCATGATGGAGGCCGCCCGCCGCATCGGCGAGCTGCCGGCGCACCCGCGCCGCACCATCCGGGTCGTCCTGTTCGCCAACGAGGAGTTCGGCCTGTCCGGCGCCCGGGCCTACGCCGAGGCCCACGCCGCCGAGCTGCCGAAGCACGTCCTGGCCGGCGAGTCGGACTTCGGCTCCGGCAAGGTCTGGCAGGTCTCGTCGCGGGTCGCCCCGGAGTCCCTGCCGAGCTTCGACGTCGTGGCGGAGCTTCTCGCGCCGCTGGGAATCGAGCGCGGAGACAACCAGGCGGGAGGAGGCGCGGACCTGAGCCCGATGATCCCGGCCCGCGTGCCCGTGGTGGGCCTGTACCAGGACGGCACCGACTACTTCGACTGGCATCACACCTCGAACGACACCCTCGACAAGGTCGACGCCAAGGACCTCGATCAGAACGTCGCGGCCTGGGCGACCGTCGCCTACGCGGCGGCGGAGATGAACGGCGACTTCGGGCGCGCGCCCGAGCCCTCGCGCGGGGAGTAGGATTCGGCTCCGAATCCTCACCCCCCGACCCCCTCTCCCATCTCCCAACCCGGTTGTCCCCGGGAGAAGGGCCCCGGGAGAGGGGGCGCCACCACCCAAAGGCCAAAGAAGCAAGAAGGGCGGGGGTTCCCCCGGGGTTCCCCCTCTCCCCCCGGGAGAGGGGGTCAGGGGGTGAGGATTCGAAGCGAGATCCTTTCCCCCAACACCCTTGCTTCAGGAGGCCCCCGGCGCCCCACCCGCCCGCTCGATCACTCCGGCGCGCAGCAGCAGCTCGTCGGCCAGCAATCGGTACGACTCCGCCCCCTTGGCTTTCGGGTCGTACTGGAAGATGGTCTGCCCGGCCTCCGGCGCCTCGGCCAGCCGGGTGTTGATCCTCACCTCGATCGCGAAGACCAGGGGACCGTGCTCCGCGCGGATGCGGTCCACGGTCGTCCGCGTCTGCTTCGTCCGGTAGTCCACCATCGTCAGCAGGATTCCCAGCGGCAGGGTGCGGGTGCCGGCCGTCCAGCTCAGGCGCTCCGCCGAGGCGATCAGGTTCGTCACTCCGGCGGCGGCCAGGAACTGCGGCGTGGTCGGGACGATGAACGCGTTCGACGCCACCAGGGCGTTCACCGGCAGGATGGAGAGCGACGCGGGGCAGTCCAGGAGGACGTGGTCGAACCTCTCCGCGACCGGGGCGAGCGCCGTCTTGAGACGGCTCTCCTTCCGGCTGAAGACGCTCAGCTCGGAGTCCGCCCGCTGGAGGTCGATGGAGGCGGTGACCAGCGAGAGGTTTGCGGTCGCTGTGGAGCGGACGATCTGCGCCATCGGCGTTCCGCCCAGGAGCACGTCGGCGGCGGACGGCGACAGCCGTTCCCGGGGCACTCCCAGCGAGAGCGACGCGGAGGCCTGCGGGTCCAGATCGACCAGAAGCACGCGGCGGCCCTGCTCGGCCAGCGCCGCGCCGAGGTTGACCGCGGTCGTCGTCTTGCCCACGCCGCCCTTGCGGCTCACCAGCGCAATGATCATCGCCAGGCCAGCTTCCGGCTAGCCGATCGGCTGGCTGGCCCGCAGATGAACCGGGTAGACGTAGTCCCGGGCAGCCCGGAGAAGTGGTCCTTAAACGTCATGACGGGGTGGATTCTACTCACTTCGGGCCGTTCCACCGTTCCAAGCCGATGCGTGGGACGACGAAGCGGGCGGCGGCACCGCTCTTGCAAGCCAGGGTAGCGTGATGAAGGAGGTGAGTCGATGAGGATGCCGATGAAAAGCCTTACCCCGTTGGCCCTGCTGGCGGTCGTTTCTTTGGCCGGGTCGTGGGGCGGCTGCTCCACCAACCCCGCGACCGGCAAGAGTCAGCTCGCCCTGGTGAGCGAGGCGCAGGAGATCGCCATGGGGCGCGAGGCGGATCAGGGAGTGGTCCAGCAGCTCGGCCTGTACGACGACAAGGACGTGCAGGCGTACGTCAACCAGCTGGGCCAGCAGCTCGCGAAGGGCTCCGAGCGCCCGAACCTCCCCTGGACGTTCCGGGTGGTGGACGATCCGGTCGTGAACGCGTTCGCGCTGCCGGGCGGGTTCATCTACGTGACCCGCGGCCTGATGAGCCACCTCAGCACCGAGGCCGAGCTGGTCTCGGTCCTGGGCCACGAGATCGGCCACGTCACCGGCCGTCACAGCGTCGAGCAGATGAGCAAGACGCAGCTCGCGCAGATCGGCCTGATCGCGGGCATGGTGCTGAAGCCTGAGCTGGCGCAGTACGGCGACCTCGCCCAGTCCGGCCTGGGGCTGATGTTCCTCAAGTACGGCCGCGACGACGAGCGCGAGGCCGACTCGCTGGGACTGCGCTATCTGGTGCGGGAGAATTACGACCCGCGCGAGATGCCGCAGGTCTTCGATGTCCTGCGCCGGGTGAGCGAATCCCAGGCCGAAGGCGGGCGCATCCCGGGCTGGCTCTCCACCCATCCGGCGCCGGAGAACCGGATCCGGGACATCACCGCCCAGATCGCCGCCCTCCAGGTCGACACCTCCAAGGGGAAGGTCGGCCGCGAGCCCTATCTCCGGCAGATCGACGGCATGAGCTTCGGCCAGAACCCGCGCGAGGGGTACTTCCTCGGCAACCGGTTCATCCAGCCCGAGCTCGGCTTCGAGATCCGCTTTCCCGAGGGGTGGAAGACGGTCAACCAGAAGGCCCAGGTGGCGGCGGTGAATCCGGCCCGGAACGCGGCCGTGGTGCTGTCGCTGGCCAAGGAGTCATCGCCCGAGGCAGCGGCGCGGCAGTTCTTCTCGCAGCAGGGCGTGCAGCAGGGCCAGGATGTGAGGGTCAACGGGATGACGTCCCTCGCCCGGACCTTCGAGGTCCAGCAGCAGAACGGGTCCCTCCAGGGGATCGCGGCTTTCGCGAAGGACGGCCAGGGCCGCGTCTATCAGATCCTCGGCTACACCAACGCCTGGAACGCGAACTCCGGCGCGCTGTCGCAGGCGGTCGGGACGTTCGAGCGGGTGACCGACCGGCGTCTCCTGGACGTGAAGCCGAAGCGGATCGATCTGGTCAAGCTGCCGAACGCGATGACGCTGGAGGAGTTCAACCGGCGCTATCCTTCGACCGTCGACCTGCGCACGCTCGGGATCATCAACCAGGCCGAGGCGGGCACCCGCTTCGAGTCCGGGGTTCAGGTCAAGCGCGTGGTGGGAGGCGAGACCCCTTCGTAGAGAAAACGACTGGATCTGAGATTCCTGGGACCGCCGGCGCCTCGCCGGCGGTTTTTGCTTTTAGGAAGCCCCGCCGGCGGGGCGCCGGCGGTCCCAGGGGGTGGAGCCTGATCAGCGTCCCAGGATCTTGGAAAGTGTCCCCACCGCGACCTTCCTTCCGTCGACTTGTCCCACGGGAAGCACGCCGATCAGGCTGTTGGTGAGGACGGCCTCGCTCGCTGCTGAAAGATCGTCGAGCCCCAGCGATCTCTCCGTGACGACACCCGATTCGAGCAGCCGCCTCCGGACGGTTCCGGGAAGACAGCCGTCCTTGACCGGTGGAGTGAAAAGACCGTCTTCAAGGGCAACAATCAGATTCGAGCGGGAGCCTTCCACGAGACGGCCCCGCTCGTTCAGCATCAGGGCCTCGAACGCGCCGGCCGCCTCCGCCCGCGCTAACGCCAGCCGGTTCGCTTGATAGGAGAGGCTCTTGAGACCGGCGAGCGGCGAGCGCGAATCGATCCAGGGCTCCAGCAGGACGATCACGGGGACTCCCTCCCGGTAAGCGGCGGAGGGAGGCGGCGAGTACGGGGAGGCCAGGATCAACCGCGTTGGTCCTCCCTCCGACATCCCTCGGGTGATTGTGATCCGCAGCCTCCGCAGTCTCCGCAGCAGTGCCGTACCCTCCGCATCCCGCGCCACGGCGTCGATGGCGTCCGCTAGAGTCTCCCGATCCTCGGGCAGCTCGATCCCGATCCGATCCAGTCCGGCGAACAATCGATCCAGATGCAGCCCGACCTCCCGGGCCTGGCCGCCCTCCACGCGCAGGGTCTCGAAGAGACCGTCCCCCATAAGAAATCCAGCATCGGCCGGGGAGATCTGCACCTCATCCGAGGGGGCCATCCGTCCGTTCCACCAGGCGAGGCTCATGACGGCTCGCGGGCTCCCAGGGCGGTGAGGAACGCCCTCGCCTTGACCGCGCTCTCCTCGTACTCCATCTCGGGATCGGAGTCCGCCACGATGCCGCATCCCGCGTGGTAGGCGACCCGGCCGGGCACGGCGACGGCGGTGCGGATCGCCACGGCCAGCTCCAGGTCTCCCGTCAGGGAGATCCAGCCGAAGGCGCCCATGGCCGGACCGCGGCGGCGCTCCTCCAGGCCGGTGAGGATCGACATGGCGCGGATCTTGGGCGCGCCGGTGATCGAGGCGGGAGGGAACGACGCCCGCAGGAGATCGACGACGCCCGCCTCCGGCCGCAGCCGCCCGCGGACGGTCGAGACGGTGTGGTGGACCGTGGGCAGGCTCACCAGCTCGCCGTGCAGAGGCACCTCGATCGAGCCCGGCTCGCAGACGCGTCCCAGGTCGTTGCGGGCCACGTCGACGATCATGGTCAGCTCCGCCTGGTCCTTGACGCTTTCGAGCAGCTCGCGGGAGAGCGCGCGGTCGTCGCGCGGGTTGGCGCCGCGCGGCCGGGTGCCCTTGATCGGCCGGGTCTCGACCTCCCGGTCCCGGACCGCGAGGTACAGCTCCGGGCTGACCGAGAGCAGCGCCCGATCTTCGCCGGGGTCGCCGGGGTCGCCGAGATCCAGAAACGCGCCATGCACGGCCGGGCTCGCCTCGCGCAGGCGGCGGTAGAGCGGCCAGGCCGCGCCGGGAGGGAGGCTCGTCTCCAGCCGGCGGCAGAGGTTGGCCTGGTAGAGGTCGCCCTCGGCGATGTGCTCGCGGATGCGCTCGACCGCCGCCTCGAAGCCGCCGCGCGTGGGACGGCTGAGCACCGGCCCGGTGGCGAGCTTCTCGGCCGGCGGATCCGACAGGGCGTGACGGGACGCGGACTGGAGGAGAGTCTCGGCTTCGAGCGGCGACAGAGTCGGTCTCAGGGAGGAGTGCCAGGCATCGGTGGACTCCAGCGTCCACCTTCGGCCATCCCAGAGCATGCCGGCGTCGAAGAGCGACAGCTGAAGGTCGGGTATCTCGCCGAGGTCGTCCGGGGCCGGAGCGGGGAGAGGCTCGAGCTCGCCCCCAAGCTCGTACCCCAGGAAGCCCGCCAGCACCGCGCCGGGCGTGCCGGCCGTGCCTCCCCAGGCCTCGAAAGCCGCGTCCAGGAGATCGAAGCCGCCGGCCTTGAACGCCTCGCGTCCGCCGATCCCCCAGACCGTTGCCTGTCCTGCCTTGACGGTCAGGGTGATCAAGGGCCGAGAGTAGATCCGGTGGGGACCTCCGCCGCCGTCGAGCCACATCAGGCCTGCCGGTGGGTCAGGCTGCCGGCGCAGCTCCTCGACCACGGCCAGCGGCGTCGGCGGTGCCGCCGGTGCCACCCGCTCAGTACTGCGTCCGACGCCGCGGAGAGGCGTCTTCGAGCCTCGCGCACCGGATGCCGGAGCGGGCAGCAGGGCCTGCAGGCGCTTGGCGAGCCGCGTCCGCGTGCGGCCGGAGGGTCGGTCGGACCACACGGCTACCAGGCCTGCGCTTGATAGAGGAAGTTGAACAGCATGTCGTTGCCGAGCCGGGTGGAGAACCAGCTCGTGTCCACCTGGATCCCCTCCATGCCCAGCGCCCAGAGCCGGCACCCCACGATCGTCCCTTCCTCGTCCCACGCGCTCGCCTCCACGTCGTGGGTCTGGCGGTGCGAGTCGAGCACGAGCGCGGGATCCGGGTCGCGCGGAGCGTCGAACGGCGTCGGGAGGCCCGCGAAGAGGTTTTTCCCGTCGTGCCGGAAGGTGGCGGCCGGCTTCGTCCGTCCCGTCGACCTGGGAGGCACGAGCTTCCCCCGGGCCGCATGAGCGAGCACCTGAAGCCCGAGGCCGACGCCGAGGATCGGGATGACTCCGGCCATCTGCATGGCAATCTCCCGGGAAGCCCCCGTGCCTTCGGGGAAGCCCGGGCCCGGCGTGAGCAGGATGCGCTGCGGCGGCGGTGACATCGCCCGGATGTCCTCGATCCCCAGCGATCCCGAGGGCCGCACGTCGCACACCGCGCCCAGCTCCTTCAGGGGAGCAAGCAGATCCTCGGGCCGGGGATCTCCGTTGTCGAGGACGAGGACGCGCACGAGCCGAAGTCTATATGGTCCCGAGCGGACCGGCCGTGCGTCCGCAGGTCCGCGAGAAGGATTCCCGATGGATGGACGACTATCCCGGAAGGAATGGCCGTCATCCCCGATTCCCGAGGCGTCATCCCCGATGCCCGAGAGGCCATCCCAGAAGGGATGGCCGCCATCCCCGTTACCCGAAGGGCCATCCCAGAAGGGATGGTAGCCATCCCCGTCACCCGAAGAGCCATCCCAGAAGGGATGAGGGCCATCCCAGAAGGGACGGGAGCCATCCCAGAAGGTATGGAGGCCATTCCTTTGGGAATGACGGTCCGGCCTAGGCGTGCGGCAGCTCGACCGGACGTTCCCGGTGCATGAGCACCCACTCGCCGTTCTCGGCCAGGGCTTCCTTGCCCAGGGCTTCGATGAGATCGGGCCCTGCGGTCCAGGGCAAGGCTGCGTTGAAGATCCTCTCCATCCGCTCGTACTGCTTCGATTCATCGGACAGCGCCATGGTCTCGCCGTAGCCGTAGATCAAAGCGGCGGCTACGGCGGACAGGCCCATGACTACCATCCTCCAGGCGTCCTCCGCGAGATCCAGACGCCGGGGGTCCACCTGCTCCCAGCCGGCCCAACTCCACAATCCTCCGAGCAGAACCGAGACGCAGAGAAAACCTTCGAAGGCGTCGAGCGTCCCCCGGAGGATGCTCGTATTGGATTCTCTGGCGTCGGGTTTCCAGAGGACCTTGAGCCGGAACGCCTTCAGATCCTTCCAGATCGTGGCACTCGCCCCCAGGCAGACCAGTGCCGTGAGGCCTTTCGCCCAGAGCGAGCTTTCCGGTTGATGAAACACCTCGAACGCTGCCACGCCGAGGCTCAGTAGCACCAGGGTGTTGCGGACCGAGGTCAGCCGGAGCCTCTGGCGCCGCTTCTGCGGCTCCCGTTTCTTGAAGTAATCCCATTGCCCCTGGATCCAGCGCTGCCGCAGCATCGGCTCCATGCCCGAAGGACGAGGGGCGGCCAGCAGAGGAAACGCCCAGGCGCGCAGGACGTTGCGAATCCAATCGAGCTCATTGCGCTGCCAGCGGAGATAGTGGTCGGCGGCAGCCTTGTCCAGGCCGGCGAGCCGCCAGTAGAACTGGACGCGCAGACCTTCCGCCACCGCCCGGTAGTCCAGAAACCGGCTGTGATCGTTCCGGTGGCTCGACAGGGCATGGATGCCCGCGGCCGCCGCGAGAAATCCCAGGTAGAGGGCCAGGGCCCAGGGGTTCTTCCGGCCGTCGGTCGGCACCAGAGTTGAGTGATGTGCAAAAGCGATGGCGGCGAGGAAGACCACGGCGCTCAGGACGACGGCGGCCTGCTTCGTCTGGCGCTGGAAGCGTTGGGCCAGGAGATCGGCTCCAGTCTGCTGGTCGTGCAGGCGGCGCAAGGGGCACGGCAGTCGGAGATCCTCATCTTGGGTCACAAGGCTCTTCGCGGTGGCGCGCTCGTCGTCGTCGGTCGTCCTCCAGAGCCGCTCGATGTCCGCATTGAACTCGTGCAGCCGGTCGCGGGTCGCCTGGAGGGCCTTGGAAAACAGCTTGATCGGGGTCTTGTCCGGCCCGAGCCTCAAGACCTCGAACGCACCCTCCGGCAGGGCCCGGCCCCTCCGGGGAGTCAGGATCTGGATCACCAGGCCCGGCTCCGGAGCGGAGAGCGGATCGGAGCCCGGCCCGAACGGCTCCGGGAGTTGCTGAAAGGCGGCCTGAAGCCCGGCGTCCTCGAAGCGGCCGGATCGCTGAAAGTCGACGATCTGCGCCGTTCCTCCGGTGCCGCCGGCCTGCTTGCCGTCCCACAGCGCGAGGAGGGCATGGCTGTGGCGGGCGACGCAGGCCCCCACCAGGGCATAGGCATATTGCCGGCTGCGGCCCTCGGCCGGCGGGAGCGTGACCACGGCCTCCGCCTCCGAGAGAAGCTTCCGAAATTCGAGGAGCGACTCCTCGGTCTCGAAATCCTCCTCGTAGAACCGCTGCTCCATCGGCAGGAGGACGACCAGCCGGGCGCCCCGATAGAGGCCCTCGCGGGCAACAAGACGGTCCGCCCCGTCGGCCAGAGGGGACAGGATCATCAAAGGGGTGGCCGGCGATCCTCCCAGCAACCGGTCGAGCTCCCGGCCGACCAGCATCCGCAGCCTTCCCCGATCCTCGTCCCGCAGGTCGCGGTGACCGGTGACGCCGACGACGAGCGGGGCCAGCGGAGGAGCCCCCATGGCCGTCAGTCGAGAAACAGATCCGTCATCAAAGGCTCGCCGGGCTTCACCGCGTACTTGTCGAAGTCCGTGACGCCCGCTTCCCGCAGCAGATCCTCATCCAGGTAGAAATTACCGGTGCAACAGCGGCTGTCCCGGGTCAGGAGGACGTGGGCGGCGTCGGCCAGGATGTCGGTGGTGCGGCAGTGGTCGGGATTGACCCGGCCGCCGAGCATGGCGAGCGCTGCGGTGGCGATGACGGTGCGCGGCCAGAGGGCGTTGACCGCGATGCCGTCGTCCTTGAATTCGGCGGCCAGGCCCAGCACGCACAGGCTCATGCCGTACTTCGAGATCGTGTAGGCCGTGTGCGGCTTGAACCACCGGGGGTCCAGGTTGAGCGGCGGCGAGAGGGTGAGGATGTGCGGGTTCGTCGACTTCTTCAGGTGGGGGAGGCAGGCCTGGGAGCAGAGGAACGTGCCGCGCGCGTTGACCCCCCACATGAGATCGAAGCGCTTCATCGGCGTCTCGAGGGTCGGCGTCAGGTTGATGGCGCTGGCGTTGTTGACCAGGATGTCGATGCCGCCGAACGTCTCGACCGCCTGGGCGACCGCGGCCTGCACCTGAGACTCCTCGCGGATGTCGACCGCCAGCGGCAGGGCCTTGCCGCCCGCGGCCTCGATCTCCTCGGCCGCGGAATAGATTGTGCCCGGCAGCTTCGGGTTGGGCTCCGTGGTCTTCGCCGCGATCACGACGTTCGCGCCGTCGGCCGCGGCCCGCCGCGCGATCGCCTTGCCGATGCCCCGGCTGGCGCCGGTGATGAACAGGGTCCTGCCTCTCAGGTCCGCCATGGTCTCAGGGCTCCGTGTAGGTGAAGACGCCGCGGGTCTCGCTCCCGGCGTAGAGCTGCTTCGGGTTCGAAGGATCGACGGCCAGGGTGCTGACGGGAACGGGAGCCAGACCGCGGCGGGCCGGGGTCCAGGTGATTCCGCCGTCGACGCTGCGCTGGACGCCGAAGCCTTCCAGGTTCGCGTAGAAGGCGGTCGGGGTGGAGGGGGCGGCGACGAGCTCGTTCACCTCCGCGTTGAACCCGGGCACCTTCGTCCAGGTCACGCCCGCGTTGGCGCTGCGGTAGAGGCCCGTCTCCGTGCCGGCCAGGAGGAGGTCCGGATTGGACGGATCGACCTCCAGCGAGATCACCGAGTCGCCGGCGATTCCGCTGTCGCGCCGCTCCCAGGTCTGGCCGCCGTTGGCGCTGCGGAACAGACGCAGGAAGACGCGGATGCCGCCGGGCCGGATCTCGATCAAGGTGCCCGCGGCCCAGACAACGTTCGGGTTCTGCGGCCCGACCTGGAAGGCGCGGATCCAGATGTCCTCTCCGCCCGGTACCGGCAGTCGGTCCCAGGTCGCTCCGTGGTCGTTCGAGTGATAGACGCCGGGGGATCCCGCGGCCCACATGGCGCCGGGCTTGCGCGGGTCGGCGGCCAGGGCCTCGACCATGAGCGGAACCTCCTCGATCCTGTCCCAGGTCGCCCCCGCGTCGCCGCTGCGGAACAGCCCGCCGGGGCCGAAGCCGGTGCCGGCGTAGACGATGGACGAGTCGGACGGATCGACCAGGGTCGCGCTGATCCGGACCGGCTGGAACGGGGGGAGATCCAGCGGCAGCTGATCCCAGGTGGCGCCGCGGTCGGTCGACTTGAAGAGGCCGACGCTTTCGATCCCCGTATAGAGGATGTCGGGGTTCTCCGGGTCCACGGCCACGCCGCGCGCGCCGAGGCTGATCAGACCGTGGATGGACAGATCCCAGCTCCGCCCGTGGTCGAGGCTGCGGTAGACGCCCGCGAGATCGTAGTCGCTGCTGCTGCCGGCATAGACGGCGTCCGGTCCGGCGGCAAGGTCGAGGATGAGGTGGTCGGACGGGTCGGTGGTGGCGGCCTTCCAGGTGGCGCCGCGGTCTTCGCTGAACAGGATCTCCTGCCGTGCCGGGAGGACCATGTGGACATACATCCGCTGGCCCTGGATCGCCAGGGCCGGGAGGCCGCCGGTGAGCACGCTGGGAGCGACGCGCGTCCACTTGCCGCCGCCGTTGGTGGTCTTCCAGAGCCCCTGGCCGCCGACGAAGACGGTCGAGGGGTTGGCGGGATCGATGAACAGGTCGTTGAAGCCGCCGGAGTCCAGGCCGTTGTCCACCCGGGTCCACTTCTGGCCCTGATTGGTCGACTTGTACACCGTCGTGCGGGTCGCCACGTAGACCGTCCTGCCGTCCGGCGTCACGCCGATGCCGCGGGGATCCACGGCCCGCGGGAAGCCGTTCTGGCGGCCCTGCCAGGTCGCGCCGCCGTTCGTGGTGAGGAAGACGCCGCGGTTCGTGGAGGCCCAGATCCGGTTCGGGGAGCGCGGATCGGCGGCCAGGGCGCGGATGTGGGGCGAGACGGCCGAGGGAGGAATGCCCGCCGAGGCCTTCGTCCAGAGCCCGCCGCCGTCGACGCTCTTGTAGACGCCGTCGTCGGTGCCGGCGTAGACGGCGTTGCCGGAGAGGACGAACGCACGCACGAAGACACCGCGGGGGCCGAGGCCCTTGCTGGCGGCGGTCCAGGTGTCGCCGCCGTCCGTGCTCTTGAACACGCCGTTGCGGGTGCCGGCGTAGACCACCGAGGGATCGGCCGGATCGACGGCGAGGGCCCAGACCGAGCCGCCGTCGGGGCCGAGCTGCGTCCAGACGCCGACGCCAGCCGCGGCGGGCGGGGTGAGCGCGATGAGGGCGAAAAGGGAAAAGAGAAGTGGGATTAGCGAGCGAAGAAGCCGGTTCATGAAGTCTCCCGTTCGAGTCTAGAGCGCGGACGTGCCCGGCGGGACCAGCCGGTCGATCGTGGCGTGGTCTTCAGCCGTGATCTCGACATCGAGAGCACCGAGGCTGTCCTCCAGCTGCTGCAGGGTCCGGGGGCCGATGATCACCGAGGTGACGGCCGGGTTGGCGAGCGCCCAGGCGTTGGCGAAGCGCGCCAGGGACACGCCCTTGGCTTCGGCGAGGGGGACCAGCTCCTCGACGATGTCCAGGCGGCGCTCGAACTTCGGGTTGCCGATGTCGCCGATCCAGGCTTCGGAGCGCTTGCTGTCCTTGGGGTTGCCGGTGGCGCGGCGGTACTTGCCGGTCAGCCAGCCGCCTTCGAGCGGGCTCCAGACGATATTGGCGACGCCGAATTTCTGCGTCATGGGGAAGTGCTCCACCTCCATTATGCGCCGCAGGATGCTGTAGGGCGGCTGCAGGCAGATGAAGCGCTCCCAGCCGCGGCGCTCGGAGACCCAGAGGGTCTCGACGATCTCCCAGGCCGAGAAGCGCTTCTCCCAGAGGGCGGAGCCCTCGTAGTGGTTGGTCGAGAGGCCGAGGTAGCGCACCTTGCCCTGGCGGACGAGGTCGTTCAGGGTCGAGAGCGTCTCGTCGAGCGGCGTGGTCGCGTCGGGCCGGTGGATCTGGTAGAGGTCGATCACGTCCGTGCCGAGGCGCCGGAGGCTGTTCTCGACCTGCTCCTGGATGGCCTTGCGCGACAGCCCGCGCTGGTTCGGCCCGGGGCCGACGGGCGCCCACACCTTGGTGGCGAGCACCACGCCTTCGCGCCGGTCGCGCAGCGCCTTGCCCACGATGATCTCCGACTCGCCTTCGGAATAGCCGTTGGCGGTGTCGATGAAGTTGATGCCGGCGTCGAGAGCCCGGTGGATGGTGCGGATGCAGTCCTCATGGTCCGGATTGCCCCAGCTGCCGAACATCATCGCGCCGAGACAGAGGGGGGAGACCTTGAGACCGGTGTTGCCGAGATTCCGGTAGTCCATGAAACGCATTATGTCGCAGAGAAAGAGCCCAGGGGGAAAAGGGGAGGGAGGTGGCGCCCTCTCCCTCACCCGTGAGGGAGAGGGTCGGGGAGAGGGAGGATGGGATCAAATCGCCGTGGCTACTTTCGGCATCGTCAGCCGGCCTTCGAGCGCCAGCAGACGGCACTTGGCCGCCGGGATCGGCGGGCTGAAGAGATAGCCCTGGACCTTGTTGCACCCCTGGCTCCGCAGCATTTCGAGCTGCGTCTCCGTCTCGACCCCCTCGGCCACGACGTCGAGCGCCAGGCTGTGGGCCAGCGCGATGACGGCCGCGGTGATCTCGCTGCTGCCGCGGTCCGTCCCCAGGCCGCTCACGAACGAGCGGTCGACCTTCAGGATGTCGATGGGCAGGGAGGTGAGATAGCTCAGCGACGAGTAGCCGGTGCCGAAGTCGTCGATGGCGATGCGGATGCCCAGCTCCTTGAGCCCGCGCAGCACGCTCTGGCTCGCCTCGGCGTTCTGCATGGCCAGCGTCTCGGTGATCTCCAGCTGGAGATGGGAGGCCGGCAGCCCGGTCTCGGCCAGCACCTCGCGGATGCGGTCGAGGAGGTCGGGGCGCTGGAAGGGGCGGGCCGACAGGTTCACGGCGACGCGCAGATCGGCGCCGTCCGCATGCCAGCTCGCGATCTCGGCGCAGGCGGTCTTGAGCACCCAGAGATCCACCGCATTGCTCATGCCGGTGACCTCGGCCAGCCAGAGGAACTCGGACGGTCCCATCAGGCCGCGCTCGGGATGCTGCCAGCGCAGCAGCGCCTCGACGCCCTCGAGGTGGCCGGTGCGGGCGTCGAGCACCGGCTGGTAGTAGAGCACCAGCTCGCCGTGAACCAGGGCCTTGCGCAGGTCGTTCTCCAGGGCCAGCCGCTCCAGGGCGTTGGCGTCCATGGTCGGCGCGTAGACCTGGTACTGGTCGCCGCCGTGCTCCTTGGCGTGGTACATCGCGATCTCGGCCTTCTTGAGCAGCTCGTCCGGATCGAAGCCGTCGTCCGGAAAGCGGCTGATGCCCACGCTCGTGGTGACGTAGAGCTCCGTCCCCTGCACCGCGAAGGGGTGGCGGATGAGGCCGAGGATCTTGTCCGCGGCCTGGCCGATCTTCCACTCGGCGCTCACCACCGGCAGGAGGATCGCGAAGCCGTCGCCGCCCATGCGGGCCACGGTCTCGGTTTCGAGGTGGTTGCGCCGGAGCCGCTCGGTGATCGCGCGCAGGATCTCGTCGCCGTAGGCGTGGCCAAGCGAGTCGTTGATCACCTTGAAGCGGTCGAGGTCCAGGAACAGCACAGCGGAGCGGCCCTCCTGCCGGCGCTCCGCACGGTGGAGCGCGGAGGCCATGTTCGAGACCAGGAGGTTGCGGTTCGGGAGGTCGGTGAGCGGATCGTGATAGGCCAGGTGCTCGGCCCGGGCCGAGGCGACGATCAGCCGCCTGCGCTCTTCCTCGAGAAGCCAGATCACCATGCCCACGCCGAGCAGGAACTGGAGGAGGAAGTCGAAGGGGGCGAGCAGCGGCGCGTAGGTGGGCGCCGTGCCCAGCGCGGTGCCGCCGAGGTAGATCGCGAGGTAGTGGATCTCCTGGATGCACTTGAGGAGGAAGGCAGCGCTCAGGATGCGCTGCCCGAACCCGGCCGACACCTCCTCGTTGCCCGCGTTCCAGATCCAGTAGCTCGCGACCAGGTAGGAGATCGCCAGCACCACGTTGCGCAGGCACACCTGGAGCAGGAGCTGCTCCTCGGCGCTGGTGTAGGCGGACAGCAGGACCGGCATCACCGCCAGCAGCAGGAGCAGGCCAAGGATAATGGTCTCCGCGCGGTCCGCCACCGAGCGTCCGGTGGCCAGCTCGTACGTGCCGAAGAGCAGCCAGGCCACATGCCAGTAGCCGCTGATGAGCGCCAGGATGGAAAGCGACGTCTGCAGACCGGGGAGGGAGAGGTCGCCGGAGGCGAGAAACAGGCCGAGCGAGGATGTCCCCATCCAGGCGAAGAACGCCCACCAGCTCCAGGCCCAGGTGCGCAGGTACTCCCGGCGGTAGAGGCGACGGAACCCCACCAGCACGAGCGCCAGAACCAACGCGCCACAGGCCTGAGCCGCCTGGCTCACGGAAACGACAAGGGTGCTGCTCTCCATTTTCCGTGGCTATCTTAAACCGAAGCAGGAACTTTGCGAGCGGCTGCCTCGGCGAGGAACGCCCGCCGCCGCCAAGGCAATGACCAGAGAGTATCTTCTTTTACGCAGATGCGACGGCGCGAGAGGTCACCGGGCCAGTTTATTGCGCCAGCTTATTGAGCCAGGAAGTAGCCCGCCGCCACCAGCGCCGTCAGCAGCAGCAGGACCCCCGCGATCATGAGGCCGCGGCGGGGCCCGGAGGAGGCCTTGATCTCGCGCAGCTCGGACAGCAGGCGCCCGCGCTGCGATTCCTCCAGGTGCCCGAGATCGCCCACCAGCTCCAGGGCGGTGGCGTAGCGCTCGGCCGGATTGCGCGCCAGGCATTTGAGCACGATCACGTCCGTCTCGGCCGGCACCTGGGCGTTCGACTGGCTGGGGAGTGTGAACTTGCCTCCGGGAGGCCGGCCGGTGAGCATCTCGAAGAACACCGCGCCCACGGAGTAGAGGTCGGTGCGGTTGTCGGGGGACGTGCCGGTCCCCTCCAGCTGCTCGGGGGCCAGGTACTGGAACGCGCCGAGCGTGATGGCGCCGGTGCTCAGCGTACCGGTCAGGCCGAGCGACTCGACGCGGGTGAAGCCGAACTCGGTGAGCTTGACCGTGGAGAGGTCGGGCGACAGCAGGATGGCATGGGGGGTGATGTGGTGATGGAGCAGCCCCCGCTGGTGCGCGTGCGCGAGGCCGCGGGACACGCTCTTCATCACCGCCAGGGCCTCGTCCACGCTCAGCCGGCGCTCGCGCAGGAGATGGGCGAGCGACTTGCCTTCGGGCACCAGCTCGGTGACCAGGTAGAGACGCGAGCCGTCCGTGCCGGTGGCGAGGATCTGGAGGAGATGCGGGTGCGGCGCCGCGATGAGGGCCCGCGATTCGCTCTCGAAGCGCGCCGCGCCGGCCGGATCGTCCAGCAGGTGCGGCGAGAGCAGCCGGACGACGACGGCGCGGCCGGAGGCGTCGGTGCCCTGGAACACGGGCGAGGAGCCGCCTCGTCCGAGGAGGCCATGGATGCGGTAAGGCCCGACCTGGGCAGGGATTTCAGTGGACATCGGTCTCGAAGATCATAACCGTATCGCCGACGGCGATGCGATCGAACGGTCCAAGCTCCGCGCGGGCGGCGGGACGGCCGTTGACCCGGGTGCCGAAGCTGCTCTGGAGGTCGGAGAGGATCCAGGTCCCGTCCTCCCAGGCGATCCGCAGGTGCTCCTTGCTGGCGTTCGGCTCGGCGAGGGTCAGCGTGCAGTGGCGGGAGCGGCCCACGGTGACCGGGCCGGCGCCCAGGTCGAGCGACCGGCCGCGCTCGTGGCCCTCGGCGACGAACAGCCGGGCGGGCCGAGGCCCCACGGGCCCGGCCTGTCCGGGATCGGCCGGACGGGGAGCCGGGGACGGCCGGGGCGCGATGTGCAGATTGCGGACCGGGTAGGGGATCGGGATGGACTCCTTGCGGAAGACCTCCCAGATGCGCGCCCGCAGCTCGCTCGCGATGCGGGGGGAATGGGCGACGTCCTCGATCCAGACGCGCAGCTCGTACAGGACGGCGCTCTCCTCGAACGACAGGACGTACACCTCGGGCGACGGCTTGTCCAGCACTCCAGGCATTCCAATCGCCGTTTCCAGCAGGGCGCGCCGGACCCGGTACGGTGGCTCGCTGTAGGCCGCCCCCACCTTGACCCGCTCCATGTGCATGGGGTGCGGGTAGTAGTAGTTGGTGACCCGCTCGTCCGCCAGCTTGCCGTTCGGAAAGACCAGGTTGTCGTTCTCGCGCGTCCGCAGATGGGTGGTGCGCCAGGTGATGGCCACGACCCGGCCTTCGAGCTCGCCCACCCGGATCCAGTCGTTGATGCGGAACGGCCGCTCGATGCTGATCACGAGACCGGCGAAGAAATTGGACAGGATCGGCTGGAGCGCGAGGCCGAGGACGAGCGAGGTGACGGCGCTCGTGGCGATCAGGCCGCCCAGCTCCAGCTTCGGGAACGTGACCCGCAGGGTGATGAACGCCGCCACCACGTAGACCAGCGCCATGGTGACCGCGGGCAGCAGCGGCGGGAGCTGGAACCCGGTCCGGCTGCGGAGCTGGATGTCGAAGAGGTACAGACCCAGCAGGCGCAGCACGGTGACCGCGCCCAGGAACAGGAGGATCCAGGCGCGGGCGCGCCCGATCCCCGCCGCGTCGCGGGCCTCGAACAGCGCAAACACCTCGATGGCGACCGCCGCCGCGCCGACGTAGAGCGGAAACGCGAGCTGCCGCACGAGGAAGGACTTGCGCTTCAGCCACGCGACGAGCACCACGAGGAGCGCGAAGGCGCCGAGGCTGGTGAGCAGGGCGAGAGTCAGGTGCATGGATTTTTCGTGAGCCGCAATTCTACACTTTGATCCTGCGAAGGCGCGCTAAGATCTGCGCCCGAGCATCCTTGCTCTTCACGGATCTCTTTACGGAGGACACCCTGATGAAACGACATTCCGCAATTCTTGGAGCCGCTGGAGCCGTCCTGGCTCTCTCTCTCGCATCCGTCGCCGCCCCGGCCTTCGCCTTTCACGACCACGACGCGGCGCCCGCGGCCGGCGGCGCAAACCTGCGGGCGCTGGTCCAGGCCTCGGTCGACGACGCCGAGACCAAGCTCACCGCCCTCGCCGACGCCATGCCGGCCGAGAAGTACTCCTGGCGTCCGGGCGAGAAGGTGCGCTCGGTGGGCGAGGTCTTCATGCACGTGGCCGGCGGCAACTACTACCTGACCGGCCTGCTCGGCGCCAAGGCGCCCGAGGGGATCAACCCCCGCGAGCTTGACAAGGACGCCAACGACAAGGCCAAGGTGAAGGCAACCATGAAGGCGTCGTTCGATCATGTCCGGACGTTCCTCGCGGCGATGCCGGACGCGGACCTGGCCAAGGCGATGAAGATTTTCGGCCGCGACGGCACGGCGTCCGAGCTGGTGCTGGGCCTCGCCACGCACAACCACGAGCACCTGGGCCAGTCGATCGCGTACGCCCGGATGAACGGCGTCGTTCCGCCCTGGAGCCAGTAGAGGCTCAGCCGAGCCGTTCGCGATAGACCACGTCCATGGCCAGGCGGAGGGCTTCGAGGCGTCCCTTGGAGCTGACGTCGGAGGCCTTGACCACCACGGGCCAGTCGAAGGCGACATTGTCCACGACCCGCACCTGCCAGGCCTGCTTCTTGGGGTCCCAGGTGCCGGGGTCGTTGGCGGAAGACTGGACCAGGTCCCACCCGGAGGGGAGGAAGCCGCGGATCTCGGTCTCGGTATAGAGGAGTGGCTCGTTCATGATCTTCATGGCAGGCCCGGATTGTGCCTCAAACCGGGCCAGCCGGGAAGGGCGGACCCTCATTTCCTCCCGTGGAGCCACGGCCATGGCGTCGGCCACGGATACACCGAAGCGCGAGGCAGTCCGCAGGTCAGCCCGCCAACGCCACAAAACTTCCGTCCGATGATATCCTTCACCTCTCTTGACGCATCTTTGATCCCGAGAGGACGGATGGCGAACCACGACACCGGCTACAAGCTGCTCTTCTCCCATGCCACCGTCGTGGCGGATCTCCTCCGTGGCTTCATTAAAGAGGACTGGGTCCGGGAGGTCGACTTCGACTCCCTGGAGCGCGTCGAAGGCTCCTACGTCACCGAGGATCTCCGGCAGCGAGAGAGCGACATGCTCTGGAAGGTTCAATGGCGGGGCCGGTCCCTCTACGTCTATATCCTTCTGGAGTTTCAATCCAAGGTGGAGCCCTTCATGGCCTTCCGGGTCATGACTTACCTGGGCCTCCTCTACCAGGATCTGATCAAGCAGAAGTCCTTCGCCCCGTCGGGCAAGCTGCCGCCGGTCTTCCTCCTGGTTCTCTACAACGGGCACCGGCCCTGGAAGGCCGCTCTGGACGTGGCCGACCTGATCGAGGCGGTTCCCGGCGGGCTCGAAGCCTACCGGCCGCATTTGCGCTACGCCCTTCTGGACGAAGCGCGAATCCCCGAGATGGAGCTGGATTCGGAGCGCAACGTGGCGGCGGCGCTCTTCCGCCTGGAGAAGAGCCGGGATCTGGACGACTTCCGCAAGCAGGTCGGCTGGATGGCCGCCGGCCCTGAAATGGATGAAGGGCTCCGGGCCTCGGTGTACACTTGGCTTACCCGAGTGCTGATGCCGTCGAGGTTCCCGGGTCTGGATGTTGCCGAAGCTGAAAGTCTGGAGGAGGTACAGGCGATGCTAGCCGAGCGAGTCATGGAATGGACCCGCGAGTGGAAGGAAGAAGGCCGTCAGGAAGGCCGAGAGGAAGGCCGGGAGGAGGGCCGTCAGGAAGGCCGGGAGGAGGGCCTTCAGGAGGGTGTTCACAAGGGTCTTCAGACGGGACTCCAGAAGGGGCGAAAAGAAGGCCTTCAAGAAGGGGCCCGGTTCTTCCAGGAATTCCTGCTCTCTGAGTTGACGGACCGCTTCGGTTCGGTGCCGGCGCCGATTCGTCAGCGGGTCAAAGCGACCCGGGATCCCGACCTACTCAGGAAGCTCGGCAAGCAACTGTTGGCTGCGTCCTCTTTGGACGACCTCGGAAATTAGCTTCAACGGGCCGGTTAACGTCCCAACAAAGGGCCGACCTCTCCAACCGGGCGGCGGAGGTACAGGCGATGCTTGCCGAGCGAGCGATGGAATGGACCCGCGAGTGGAAGGAAGAAGGCCGTCAGGAGGGCCTTCAGGAGGGCAGGCTACAGGCCGTCCTCGCTCTTCGGGACATCCTGCTCTCGGTGCTGACAGACCGCTTCGGCTCCGTACCGACGCCGGTTCGTCGCCGAGTCACAGCCACCCGGGATTTCGATCGACTCGCGAAGCTCGGCAAGCAGCTCCTGGCTGCGTCGTCTCTGGACGAGCTGATTCAGGCGCGCGGTCAGGTCTCCCCTCTCCCGGGGCGGGTGGACTCGGGCGGACCGGGAGAGGGGCCGGGGGTGAGGGCCCCCCGCAACGCCGCCAGAACCCGCTCCTCCGAAACCCGCTCCGGAACATCCGTCACGTCATAGAGCGCCCAGCCGTCCCCGAACCGGACCCATTCGAGATCCTCGGTCGATCCGAAGACATACCCGTCAGGCGTAGCAACGACACTCCCACCGCCGGGAGCTGGATACAGCCGCACCAGCATCCGAGGCGGATTGGCGTCGAGATCCCAGATCTCCAGGAAACCCTGAGCCGACCCCAGAACCATTCGTCGGCCGTCCGCGGACCAGGCGAGCGACCTCATCATCTTTACCGGAAGGGCATGAAGCTCCTCGCCCGTGGCCGCATTCCAGATCCGCACCCCGTCGTAGGACCCCGAGGCGAGCCGCTCACCGTCTGGCGACCACGCAACGGAGTAGACCGAGCTTTCGTGGCCGGTGAGGGAGTTGAGCACCCGCCCACTCGACGTGTCCCACACCTTGACCGTGCGGTCTCCGGACCCCGAGGCGAGACGCTCACCGTCCGGCGACCACGCAACGGAGTAGACCCAGTTATCGTGGCCGGCGAGGGAGTTGAGCACCCGCCCGCTCGCCGCGTCCCACACCTTGACCGTGCGGTCTCCAGACCCCGAGGCGAGACGCTCACCGTCCGGCGACCACGCAACGGAGTAGACTGAGCTATCGTATCCCGTGAGGGAGTTGAGCACCCGCCCGCTCGCCGCGTCCCACACCTTGACCGTGCTGTCGTTGTACCCCGAGGCGAGACGCTCACCGTCCGGCGACCACGCAACGGAGTAGACCCGGTCATCGTGTCCCGTGAGGGAGTTGAGCACCCGCCCGCTCGCCGCGTCCCATACCTTGACCGTGCTGTCGTCGGACCCCGAGGCGAGACGCTCACCCTCCGGCGACCACGCAACGCTTAAGACAGATTTATCGTGTCCGGTGAGGGAGTTGAGCACCCGCCCGCTCGCTGCGTCCCACACCTTGACCGTGCGGTCCAGAGATCCAGAGGCGAGACGCTCACCGTCCGGCGACCACGCGACGGAATAGACCCAGCTATCGTGTCCGGTGAGGGAGTTGAGCACCCGCCCTCTCGCTGCGTCCCACACCTTTACCGTGCAGTCTCCGGACCCCGAGGCGAGCCGCTCTCCGTCCGGCGACCACGCAACGGAGTAGACATAGCTATCATGTCCCATGAGGGAGTTGAGCA
>JANMTS010000129.1:0-56437 GCA_031390755.1 Holophagales bacterium | reverse complement strand
CTGTTGAGCCTGGAGCGCGACCGGCCGGACCGGGCCGTCCGGCTCCTCCAGGGGGATGACGCTCGGGCGACCATCTATGGGGATGACCCGCTGGCCGTCCTCGACGGCTACATCCAGGCCGGCGCGACCCGCGTGCATGTCGTGGACCTCGACGCCACGTTCGGGCAGCCTCCGCAGCGGGAGCTGATCGGGCAGATGGCGCTCCGCGGCCTCATGCAGTTGGGCGGCGGACTCCGGGACCGGGACGCCATCCGCTGGGCGCTGGAGGCGGGCTGTGACCGCGTGGTAGCCGGCTCTCTGGTGGCTCGCGACATCGAAGAATTCCGTGCCCTGGCCCTGGAGCACCCCGGAAAGATTGTTCCGGCCCTGGACATCGAGAACGGCGAGGTGCGCATCGCCGGCTGGACGGAGGGAACGCCCTGGCGGTTGCCCGAGCTCTGTGTCCGCCTGCACGGCCTCCCCTGCCCGGCGGTGCTGGTGACCGACGTGGAGCGCGACGGCATGCTTTCCGGCCCCAACTTCGACCTCGCCCGCCGGGTCGCCATAGCCTCGGGCATCCCGGCGCTGCTCTCCGGCGGCGTGCGGTCCCTCGACGACCTGCGGGCGGCCCGGGAGATCCCCGAGATCGCCGGAGCCATCGTCGGCAGGGCACTCTACGAGGGGATCTTCACAATCGAGGAGGCGTTGGACGCCTGCCGGGAGGGCGTGTGAGCCTCTCGAACCTGGCCCGCCGGGTCATTCCCTGCTTGGACGTTGCTGACGGCCGCGTCGTAAAGGGAGTGCGGTTCCAGAATCTGGTGGACCAGGGGGATCCGGCCGAGGCAGCCCTCCGCTATGCCGAGCAGGGAGCGGACGAGATCGTCTTCCTCGACATCGGCGCGGCGCCCGAAGGCCGGGACACCCGGCTCGACTGGGTCGAGCGCACGGCGCGGCAGGTCTTCATTCCGCTGACCGTGGGCGGCGGCGTGCGCTCGGAGGCCGACGCCCACCGCCTGCTTCGCTCAGGAGCCGACAAGGTCGGCGTCAACTCCGCGGCCGTCGAACATCCGGAGCTGATCACCTCCCTGGCCCATCGGTTCGGCTCCCAGTGCGTCGTGCTCTCCGTCGACGCCCGCGGGGACGGCCGAGGCGGCTGGGAGGTCGTCACGAGAGGCGGCCGCAAGGCCACGGGCCGCGACGCCCTGGCCTGGATTCGCGAGGGGGTCGACCGCGGCGCCGGGGAGATCCTTCTCACGAGCATCGACCGGGACGGTACGAAGGACGGGTACGACACCGGGCTGATCGGGGAAGTCGCCCGGTCGGTCGGCGTCCCCGTCATCGCCTCGGGCGGCGCAGGCACGCCCGACCACCTCGCGGCGGGGCTCGCGGCGGGCGCCGCGGCGGTGCTGGCCGCCTCCATCTTTCACCAGGGAACCTACACCGTGGGCGAGGTCAAGCGGGCGCTCGCCTCGGCCGGGTTCCCCATCCGGGAGGAGCCATGAATCTCGACCCCTCGACCCTCAGCTATGACGAGCGCGGGCTCCTTCCGGTCGTGGTCCAGGATGTCGGCACCGGCGCCGTGCTCATGCTCGCCTGGGCGAACCGCGAGGCGGTCGAGCTCACCCTGTCGACCGGACAGGTCCATTTCTGGAGCCGCTCCCGCGGGTCGCTCTGGAAGAAGGGCGAAACCTCCGGCAACACCCTGCAGGTGATCGACGCCGTAGCCGACTGCGACGGCGACACCCTGCTCGTGCGCGCCCTCCCCGCCGGCCCCGCCTGCCACCGCGGCACGCGCACCTGCTTCGAGCCCAACCCCGCCCGCCTGGAGCTGGGGTGGCTGGCCGCCGTCGTCGCCGGGCGCCGCGGCACCGACCCCGAGGCCAGCTACACCGCGCGGTTGTTGTCCCAGGGAATCGAGCGCGTCGCCCAGAAGGTGGGGGAGGAAGGCGTCGAGACGGCCATCGCCGCCGTGTCCCGGGCCAAGGACGACCCGAACGGCACCGACCCTGACCGTCGGGCAGCCCTGGCGGGCGAGGCCGCCGATCTGCTTTATCATCTGCTTGTCCTGTTGGAGGCGAGCGGAATCGGACCCGGGGAAATCGGGGACGAGCTTCTCCGGCGCCACGGTTTTGCCTCGCCGCGGCACTCTGTCAGGGAAGCTCAACCAGATCGGAGCGCCGATGCCTGAAATCGACACGGGCCTGCCCCGCCGGGCCGTGCCCCATACGCGCGAGTTCCTCGCCGACACGCTGACGCCCCTGGGCGTCTATCGGCGGTTGGCCGAGCTGTCTCCGCATCGTTTCCTGCTGGAGAGCGTGACCGGCGGCGAGCGGGTCTCCCGGTTCAGCTTTCTGGGCGCCGGGCCGCGCGAGGTCTATCGACTCCATCCGAATCGTCTGGAGGTGGAGCGCGACGGCAAGCGCGAGCCCATGCCGGGCGACCCGCTGGAGGCTCTGCGCAAAATTCTCCGGCACATCCACAGCGAGCCCGGGCCGATCCCCTTCACCGGCGGCTGGGTCGGCTACTTCGGCTACGACCTCATCCGGATGGTCGAGCGCCTGCCGAGCCGGCCGCCCGACCCCTTCGGCCTCCCGGTCGCGATGCTGGCGCGGTTCGACACCCTGGTGATCTTCGACCACGCCTACCAGCGCGTGCTCGCCATCGCCAACGAGATCGAGGGCGAGGTCAGCATGGCGGATGCGGAGCGCCAGCTCGACCGGATCTCCAAGCTGCTCACCCAGGAGGCGACCGGCGGCGGCGGCGTAGCGATGCCCGAGCAGTCTCCCGGCCGTGCCGCCGCGACGCCGAGCCTCGACGGAGCCTCCTTCCGCGAGGCCGTGCTCACCGCCAAGGAGCACATCGCCGCGGGCGACATCTTCCAGGTCGTGCTGGCGCGCCGCTGGACCGTACCGCGGCGGGTCGATCCCCTGGCCCTCTACCGCGCCTTGCGCATGGTCAACCCGAGCCCCTACATGGTGCTCTTCGACTCCCCGGACGTGGCCCTGGTCGGGGCCTCCCCGGAGATGCTGGTGCGCAAGATCGGCCGGCGCGCCGAGACCCGGCCGATCGCCGGCACCCGTCCCCGGGGCATGGACCCCGAGGGCGACCGGCGGCTCGCCGAGGATCTTCTGGCCGATGCCAAGGAGCGGGCCGAGCACGTGATGCTCGTCGACCTGGGGCGCAACGACCTGGGCCGCGTCGCCTCGGCCGGCAGCGTGCGCGTGGCGAGCTTCATGGAGATCGAGCGCTACAGCCACGTCATGCACATGGTCTCCAGCGTCGATGCGGAGCTCGAGGCGCACCGGGATGCGCTCGACGCCCTCCTCGCCTGTTTCCCGGCGGGGACCGTCTCGGGCGCGCCGAAGATCCGGGCCATGGAGATCATCGACTCCCTGGAGCCCGAGTCCCGCGGCCCCTATGCGGGAGCGGTCGGCTATCTCTCCTACTCCGGCGACCTGGACGCCTGCATCACCATCCGCACCCTGGTGGTGGAGAAGGATCGGACCTCCGTCACCGCGGGGGCTGGAATCGTCGCCGACTCCGATCCCGCGTCCGAAGAGAAGGAGACCGAGAACAAGGCCGCGGCGCTGCTGACGGCGGTCGCGCTGGCCGAGGCGCTGGAGACCCGGGGAGCCCGGGGAGCTCGCGGAGCCGGCGGAGACCGTGGAGGACACCGCTCGTGATCCTGATGATCGACAACTACGACTCGTTCACCTACAACCTGGTGCAGATGCTGAGCGCCGCCGGGGCCGAGGTCGAAGTGCTGCGCAACGATGCCGAGAGCGCCGAAGCCATGCTGGCGCGCCGGCCGGAGGGGATCGTCCTCTCCCCCGGTCCGGGGAGGCCCGAGGACGCCGGAGTCTGCCTGGACCTGATCCGGCTGCGCGCCGACGTGCCCATCCTCGGGGTCTGCCTCGGCCACCAGGCGCTCGGCCTCGCCTTCGGCGCCACCGTGGACCGGGCTCCCCGGCTCATGCACGGCAAGACCTCGCCGGTCCGCCACCAGGACCAGGGGGTCTTCGCCGGGCTGCCGAATCCGTTCGAGGCCACCCGCTACCACAGCCTGGAGGTCAAGGAGCCGACGCTGACGTCCGAGCTGGAGCCTCTGGCCTGGGCGGACGACGGCACGCTCATGGGCCTGCGCCACCGGACGCTGCCGTACTCGGGCGTGCAGTTCCATCCCGAGTCCGTCCTCACCAGCTCGGGGCCGCATCTGCTCGCGAACTTCCTCTCCATCTGCCGCGATCATGCCGGCAAACCGGTCGAGGCCATGCCGTGAATACCGTGAATCCCCTCGATCCCAAGGAGGTTCTCTGGCGGCTGGTGGCCGGCGAGAGCCTGAGCCGCGAGGAGACCGAGGAGCTGTTCGGAGCCCTGATGGACGGGCTCGTCAGCGAGCCGATCAAGGCGGCGCTCCTCGTGGCCCTGCGCATGAAGGGCGAGGCGGTGGCCGAGATCACCGGCGCCGCCTCGGCCATGCGGCGCCGGGTGATCCCCATCCCGCACACCTCGGTGGGCCTCGTGGACACCTGCGGCACGGGCGGCGATGGCCGCGGGACCTTCAACATCTCCACGGCCGCGGCCCTGGTGGCTTCGGCGGCCGGCGTCGCGGTGGCCAAGCACGGCAACCGCTCGGTCTCCAGCAAGTCGGGGAGCGCCGACGTGCTCGCCGCCCTGGGCGTGAAGATCGAGATCGATCCGGAGACCGCCGGCCGTACCCTCGATCAGGTGGGGATCACGTTCCTGTTCGCGCCGCTCCTGCATCCCGCCATGCGCGAAGTCATGCCGGTGCGCCGCGAGCTGGGCATGCGGACGATTTTCAACGTTCTCGGCCCCCTCACCAACCCGGCCGGCGCCCGCCGCCAGGTGATGGGCGTCTACTCCGAGGCTCTGGTCGAGCCCATCGGCCAGGTTCTCTGCGATCTCGGCGCCGAGCACGCGCTGGTGGTCCACGGCGACGGCCTGGACGAGATCACCACCACCGGCTCCACGACCGTCAGCGAGGTCCGGGACGGCGCGGTGCGCACCTATACCCTGGAACCGGAGCGCTTCGGCCTGCGCCGCGTCCGGGTCGAGGATCTCGCCGGAGGCAAGCCGGAGGAGAACGCCGCTCTCCTGCGGCAGGTGTTCGGCGGCGAGACCGGTCCGCTCTCCGACGTGACCGCGCTCAACGCCGGCGCGGCCATCTACGTCGCCGGGCTGGCGCCCACCCTGGAGGAAGGCTATGAGTCGGCCCGCGCGGCCCTCGCCTCCGGAGCCGCGGCTCGAAAGCTCGAAGCGCTCGTGGGATTTCTCGGATGAGCAACCCCCAGGGTCTGCCGGACATCCTGGCTCGGATCGCCGAGCGCCGCCGCGAGAGGATCACGGATACGGCGGAAGAGTGGCCGGAGGGCGAGCCGCTCTCTCCGGCGGACAATCCCTTTCTGGGCGCTCTGGCCGGCCGTCGAAGATCCGAGATCCCTGCCATCATTGCCGAGGTCAAGATGGGCTCGCCGCGCCTGGGCTCTCTCCACGGCAAGGTCGACCCCGTCGCCCAGGCCCGCCTTTACGCGGAGAACGGGGCCTCGGCGCTCTCCGTGGTCGTGGAGCCCGACTTCTTTCATGGCGGCTACGACCTGCTGGCGCTCTGCCGGGAGGCGTCCGGCCTGCCAGCCATCGCCAAGGACTTCGTCGTCGACCCGATCCAGCTCGTCTGGGCCAAGGAGGCCGGGGCCGACGCCGTGCTGCTGATCGCCGCCATGCACGAGTCCGGCGAGCTGGCCCGCTATGCCCGCCTTGCCCGCGGGCTCGGTCTCGTCCCGCTGATCGAGACGCACGGCGCCGCGGACATCGCGAAGCTCCTCGACGAGTCCTGGGAGATGGTCGGCATCAACAACCGCGATCTTCGCACCTTCGAGGTCGATCTCCAGCATTCGATCTCCCTGGTGCCGAGCCTGCCCTCCGGAGCCGTGCGGGTGGCCGAGAGCGGCATCCGCGATGCTTTCGACGTGCTGACGCTGCGCGACAGCGGCTTCGACGCCTTCCTGATCGGTGAAACTCTGCTGCTCGCTTCCGATCCCGGTGCGAAGCTGAGAGAGCTCACGGGCCGGCCATGAGCGGGACCCTGGTCAAGGTTTGCGGCGTGGTCGATCCGGCCAACGCCCGGCTGGCGGCCGAAATGGGAGCCGCCTTCCTCGGGTTAAACTTCTACCGGCCGAGCCCGCGGTATGTCGAGCCCGGAAGGGCGCGGGAGATCGCCGAGGCCGTCCGAAGCGTCTCCAGGGAAGACTCGGTGCGGATCGTGGGCGTCTTCGTGAACGCGTCCGCGAGTGAGATCGAGGAGATCGACGGCCGGGTCGGGCTCGACCTGATCCAGCTCAGCGGCGATGAGACTCCCGGGCTCGCCGCGTCCTTTGCCGGCCGGTTGGTCAAGGCTTTCCGGAATGGCGGCGAACCGGCGGCGGACGACCTCGCGGGTTGGGAAGAGGCCTGGGGATGGCTCTTCGACGCCCCGCACGGCACCCTTTACGGTGGTACCGGAGAGGGTTGGGCCTACGGCGGCGTCGCCCGGCTGGCCCGGGAGCGCCGGATCTTTCTGGCCGGCGGACTCGGGCCTGACAATGTAAGAGGGGCCATCGAAGCCAGCCGGCCCTTCGCCGTGGATGTCTGCTCGCGGGTCGAGTCGGCCCCCGGCATCAAGGATCCGGAGCTGCTGCTGCGGCTCTTCGAGGAGGTACGGAATGCGGAGATCTAAGCCCCTCCCGGACGCGGAGGGTTACTTCGGGGCCTTCGGCGGCCGGTTCGTTCCCGAGACGCTCATGGCGCCCCTGGCCGAGCTGTCCCGCGCCTACGACAAGGTCGCGTCCTCGCGCGCGTTCCGTCGCCACCTCGCGGACGTGCTTCGCGACTACGTCGGCCGGCCCACGCCGCTCTACTACGCGGAGCGCCTGACCCGCGAGCTCGGCGGTGCGCAGATCTTCCTCAAGCGGGAGGATCTGCTGCACACCGGCGCGCACAAGATCAACAACGCGGTCGGCCAGTGCCTGCTGGCGCGCGCCATGGGCAAGGAGCGGGTCATCGCCGAGACCGGCGCCGGCCAGCACGGCGTGGCCACGGCCACGGCCGCCGCCTTCCTCGGCCTCTCCTGCACCGTCTACATGGGCAGCGAGGACATGCGCCGCCAGCGCCTGAACGTCGACCGCATGCGGCTCCTGGGCGCCGAGGTCGCGGCGGTCGATTCCGGCAGCCGGACCCTCAAGGACGCGATCAACGAGGCCCTCCGCGACTGGGTGACCAACGTCCGGACCACCCACTACGTGCTGGGCTCCGTTCTCGGGCCCGATCCCTATCCCCGGATGGTGCGCGACTTCCATCGAGTCATCGGCGACGAGGCGAAGCTCCAGCTCAAGAAGTCGGCCGGAACCGACTCGCCGGATCTCGCAGTCGCCTGCGTCGGCGGCGGCAGCAACTCGATCGGGCTCTTCAGCGCCTTCCTGGATGACGCCAAGGTGCGCCTGATCGGCGTCGAGGCCGGAGGCCGGGGAGTTCGGCTCGGCGAGCACGCGGCCCGATTCCACGGCGGCGAGCTGGGTGTGCTGCACGGCACCCGGACGCTCGTCCTCCAGGACCGCGAAGGGCAGATCGCCGAGACCCACTCCGTCTCCGCCGGGCTCGACTACCCGGCCGTCGGCCCCGAGCACGTCTGGCTGCGGGACGCCGGGCGCGTCGAGTACACGTCGGCGACGGACGAAGAGGCCATCGCCGCGTTCCACCTCCTGGCGCGGACCGAGGGCATCCTCCCGGCCCTGGAGAGCGCTCACGCCATAGCCGAGGTCGTCAAGCGGGCGCCGCGGCTGTCGGAGCGCCGGATCATCGTGGTGAATCTGTCCGGCCGCGGAGACAAGGACGTGGAGTCCGTCAACGAATGGGACCGGGATCATGCGGTCGGAGGGAAGTCATGAGCGCGATCGACGACGTCTTCGCCCGGTGCGCGGAGGAAGGGCGGGCGGCCTTCATCCCGTTCCTCATGGCCGGCGATCCGAGCCTGGAGGCCACCGACTCCTTTCTGGAGGCCCTGGCCGCCGGAGGCGCCGACATCATCGAGCTGGGCGTCCCCTTCAGCGACCCCATCGCCGACGGTCCGACGAACCAGAAAGCGGCGGTGCGAGCGCTCGCCGCCGGCACGAAGCTCTCGAACATCCTTGAGCTGGTGGCGCGTCATCGCGACCGCCTGGGAATCCCGATCGTTCTCTTCACCTACTTCAACCCGATCCACGCGCGCGGGATCGAGCGCTTCGCCG
Source organism: Holophagales bacterium (assembly GCA_031390755.1). Taxonomy (GTDB): domain Bacteria; phylum Acidobacteriota; class Thermoanaerobaculia; order Multivoradales; family UBA5704; genus DATMER01. The sequence goes on along the minus strand of JANMTS010000129.1, from coordinate 48,179 downwards.
AGCAGGCCGCCGCGTCCGGCGTCGACGGCGTCCTGTGCGTCGACCTTCCTCCCGAGGAAGGCGAGCGCGAGCTGGTCCCCGCTCTCCAGCGGCACGGGGTGGATACAATCTTTCTCCTTGCCCCCACGAGCACCCGGGACCGGATCGCCCGCGTGTCGCGCGTTTCGTCCGGTTTCGTCTACTACGTCTCCCGGACCGGAGTGACAGGGGAGCAGACCTCCCTGGCCACGGACCTGGTGCGGGACGTCAAGCGCATGCGCCGGAAGCTCAAGCCGCGGCTGGCGGTGGGCTTCGGGATCTCCACGCCCGCCCAGGTGGCGGCGGTCGGCGACATCGCCGACGGAGTCGTGGTCGGCAGCGCGCTGGTGCGGCTCATTGAGGAGAATCTGGGAAAGCCGGGGCTCCCCGCATTGCTGGAAGACCGGGTCCATGAGCTCTCCTCGGTGCTGCGCCGCGGCTCGGAGCGGAAGCGGGCATGAGCGCGAACGGAGAAAGGAAGACCGAGGCGCGGCAGATCCCGGCCCTCGTTCATGGAAAGTACGTCCTGGAGACGCCGGCGCAGGTGGAGGAAGCGTCCCTGCTGGTCGGTTTCCATGGCTATGGGGAGAGCGCGGAGCGGCATCTCGAGGAGTTGCGCCGGATCCCGGGCGCTTCCCGCTTCGTGCTGTGCGCCGTGCAGGCCCTTCATCCGTTCTACAACCGCACGGGCGAGGTGATTGCGAGCTGGATGACTCGGCTCGACCGAGACCAGGCCATCCTGGATAACGTTCGTTACGTCGCCAGCGTGGTCGCCCGGGTCAAACAGGATCTGCCCGTTTCGGAACGGCTCGTCTACCTTGGGTTTTCTCAGGGAGCGGCGATGGCTTACCGGGCGGCCGCGGGCGCCGGTCACGCCTGCCAGGGCTTGATCGTGTTGGGAGGGGACGTGCCGCCGGAGCTGGAGAAGAGGGATCTCACGGGCTATCCTCCCGTTCTCCTCGGCCGGGGCAGCAGCGAGGAGTGGTACGACGCCGCCAAGATGGAGCACGACGTCGAGCTGCTCAGGGCGAGGCGCATCGACGTTCGTCCGTGCGTCTTCCAGGGCGGCCACGAGTGGACGGACGAGTTCCGGGCCGCCGCGGGCGAGTTCCTCCGCGAGGTCGCGACTCCGGTCTCCTGAAATCCTTCGTTCGAAGAACGAAAAAAGGACGCCCGGCAAGCCGGGCGCCCTTGAGCAATCGAGATTTTAGCGACCCTTACTGGGCCGGCGGGGTGGCCATGTCGGTGCCCATCGGCTCCGTGGTCATGTCCGTGGTCATCGCGGTGTCCATGGTGTCCGTGGTCATACCGGTGTCCATGGTCTCCGTCGTGTCGGTCGTAGCAGTGTCGGTCATCGGGGTCTCTTCGCCCTCGGTGTCGTGCTTCTTGCAACCGACCATCGGAACGAGGAGAGCCGCCAGCAGGCACAGGATCGACAGTTGAACGAACAGCTTCTTCATGAGTGTGTTTCTCCCTTTGAAATGCAACTGGATTGAAGACTACCAGGGTGACGTTACGACCTGTCACCCACCTTGACCAGATTAATGACCCGCTTGACTCCATCGGTCTCACGGGCCAGCTCTTCAGCCTTGTTTCGGGCTTCCTCCTTGGCCACCCGGCCCTGGAGTGTAACCACGGCCTCATTGGTGTCCACGTCTATGTTGAACGGGTTGATGTCCCCGTCCGCAGCCAGCTTGGCCTTGACCGCCGCCGTGATCGCGGCGTCGTCGACCTGAGTTCCCGCCGACCGGGTCGAGCTGCAGGCGCCCAGGGCCAGCAGAGCAACCATCGCGAAACAGACGAGCGAAACTCTAAGCTTCATCGTACCCATTGTCATCCTCCTCATCGGTTGGACCTGTGTGGTTCTTCTCGGTGGTCTGCGGCTCAGACCCTCCCGCTCACGCCAGAGGGCTTAGAGCAGAATCTGTGCCACAGCCACTTTCAGGTCACAACCGAATCGTCGGACGGAGGGGGAGTATACAACCTCCCTCGCGCCCCCTCAAGAGGGGGCGAAGTTGTTTTCGCCTTTCTTCGGCGAATCTCTTCGGCGATTCCAGGCGACGCGCCCAAGCCTCAATCGGCCAGACGGTACATGTTGAGACGATTGTACAGGGTCTTGAGGCTCACTCCAAGAACGTCCGCCGTCTTCCGTTTGTTACCGCCGTAGGCTTCCAGGGTGGCCATGATCAGCCGCTTCTCGACATCCTCGATCGACGAGCCGACCTGGAAGTTGAGGCTGCGCTGAAATCCGGAGTCGCCGCCGACCTCGCGCGGCAGGCTCCGGGGCGTGATTTCCTGGTCCGCCATGATGAAGGCGCGGTGCATGACGTTCTTGAGCTCGCGGACGTTGCCCGGCCAGGAATGGCTGAGCAGGCGCTCCAGGGCGTCCTCGGTGAAGCGCTTGGCGGTTCCCTGCCGTTCGTTGAGCTGGCCGAGAAAGTAATCGGCGAGAAGCTGGATGTCCTCGTTGCGCTCCCGCAGGGGAGGCATCTGGAGGGGGAAGACCTGCAGGCGGTAGAGCAGATCCTCGCGCAGCTTGCCGTCCGCGACGGCCTTGTGCGGATCGCGGTTGGTGGCGGCGATGACGCGGACGTCGACGCCCACCAGCTGGTCGCCGCCGATGCGGCTCAGCGTGCCGGTCTCCAGCACGCGGAGCAGCTTGACCTGAAGCTCGATCGGCATCTCGGTGATTTCGTCGAGGAACAGGGTGCCCATGTGGGCGCGCTCGAAGTAGCCCTGGTGCCGCCGCGCCGCTCCCGTGAAGCTGCCGCGCTCGTGGCCGAAGAGCTCGCTCTCGATGAGGGTCGGCGAGATCGCGCCGCAGTTCAGGGGTAGGAACGGCGCCTTGGCGCGCCGGGAGAGCATGTGGAGCGTCTGCGCGGCGAGATCCTTGCCGGTGCCGCTCTCGCCGACGAGAAAGACGGAGGCGTCCGTGGGGGCGACGCGGATGATCATCTCGTAGACCGACTGCATCGACGGCGAAGCGCCGAGGAGCAGCCCGAGGCGGTCCCCGCCCTCCTGGGCTTCCTCCTCCTGGGGTGCGGTCAACATCGGGGTCGACGGCACGCTGGCGACGTTGGCCAGGATGCTCTTGAGCCGGCCGATGTCGAGCGGCTTGGTCAGATAGTCGCTGGCTCCCAGGCGCAGGGCCTGGACGGCGCTCTCCACGTCGGCGTGGCCGGTCATCAGGACGACCTCGGTCGAGGCGCCCGGCTCGAGATCCTTCAGGAGGTCGATGCCGCTGCCGTCCGGAAGGTAGAGGTCGATGAGAGCCACGTCGGGTGTTCTGTGGCTGACCTGGGCCCTGGCGTCCCGCAGATTGCAGGCCGTATTCGTCGTAAAACCCTGCCCCTCGATCAGCTCGGCGAGGGCAGAGAGAAAATTCGGATCGTCGTCGACCGCTAACGCGTGTGGCATTGAACCCTCATTCCTTGTTCCTGGCGACCGTCAAGTCTATCTCATAGGCTTGGGGGTTTCCGGCGGACAAGCGGACTTCGCCGCCTTGGGAGGAGACGAGGGCTCGCGCCGCGTAGATCGGAGCCACGGTTCCCGACGGCGAGAAGTGGATGTCGAAGTCGGCCGCCGCCTCGGAAACGGACGGCTTGCCTTCGATCCGCATCCACGCGAGGTTCCCGCGGCGCTCCACGCAGAGCTCGATCGTCCCCTCCTTCGGCACGTCCGAGAGCGCCGTGAGGCTCAGGTGGAGCAGGGCCTGGCGGAAGAGGTAGCGGTTGACCTCGACGAACAGCGGCTCGTCGGGCATATCGGCGCAAAGGGCGACCTGCTGCTTGCGGGCCGGGCCGGTGAGGAGCACGATGAGCTCGTCGATGAGCTCGCGCAGGTCGAGCACCTCCGTGCGGTCGCCGCGGGGCGAGATGTGCGCGATGTAGATCTCCATCTCGCGATGCAGCCGGCTGAGCTCTTCCTTGAGGACATTGATGTAGCGAAGCTGCCGCTCCCGGCCGCCGGGCTCGTTGCCCTTGCCCGAGAGGATCGTCTCCTTGAGGATCTCGACGTTGAAGACCATGGCGTTGATGGGCGCCCGCAGGTCGTGGGCGACCGCCGGGGTGACCTGGATCAGGGAGCGCATCAGGGCGCTCAACCGCAGGTCCGCCTCCAGGGATTCGAGGGGCGCGGCATCCTGAACGAGCAGGACTCCTCCTTCGGCCCGAAGATCGAATTGAACCCGGCGCGTTCCCAGTTCGAGGATCGCATGCCGCTCCTCGCCGCTCCAGAAACCGGCCGAGCCCAGGCGGGCATGAAGATCCTTCCAGGAGCCGTCCAGACCCGCCCGGTCCGCAACACCCAGGATCGTCAGGGTGCGCGCGTCGGCCGAGCCGATGGCACCCCCGGGCCCCAAAACCATCACACCCGGCTGCAGAGCCTCAGCGAAGCTGGGATCTACCTGCGCTGGCCCGGAACGGGGCTCATTCTGAAGTGCATTCATCGTTTGGTCTCCGCTCGCGGCAACGTTATATGGGCTCGCTGCCCCCGCTTGTGCAGAGGCCGTGCCACGGAGAGCCCGTCTGGAAAGGGCCGAGTCCGGCGATCGAGCTGCGGGCACGAGGGATGCAAAGCCTCCGGCCGGGCGGTAAGAACAACGTGGCTTCCATGGACAATCGTGCCCGCTTGTACTTCTTGCAAGCGGCCGGCTCTTCAAGGGTAACACTGACATGCAGGCAGCAGCGATCGCCGAAGCCCTCGGGTCCGAACGTCTCGCGCTGTTGCGGGGAGGGGGCGGGAACGGTAAGGTTCACTGACCCCCGTCCCCGGCGTTCTCTTGCTTGCTACCGCGTGGCGGCGGCCTTGCCCGAGAGGATTCCGCTCAGAGCCGCCTCGGGAGCGTTCCAGGGCGCGTCGCCCCGGATCCGGCCGGCCTCCTTGCCGTTCACGAAGACGATCGCGAGCGGCACTCCGTCCACGTTGTACTTCTTCGCCTCCGGCTCGTTCGAGAAGCCCTTCGGCAGCCCGTAATACTCGAACTGGATGGTCGAGCCGGAGCCGCGGAGCTCGTCCTCGACGCGCATCAGGAAGGGCAGGTGCTCCTTGCAGTGGGGGCACCAGGAGCCGAAGAAGACCTTCACGCGGACCGGCTTGCGCTCCTGCTTGAGGGCCGCGATGATCCCCGGCTTCGGGGCGTAGCCCTTGGCGGTCGTGATGTACTCCGGGCTGTGGTTCTTGAGATCGGGCGACTTTCTGGCGCCGAGCAGGGGCGGATTGGAGCCGAGGCTCCCGGTTCGCCCTTCCGCGGCGAAGACGACCTTGTCGCCCTCCAGCTTGAACTTCCCCTGCGGCTTCGTGTCGGCGTCGGCCGCGACGCCCACGGTGCCGTCCTTCGCGCGGACCAGCTTGGCCGCGGGCACGGTCTCCACCGTCATGGTGCCCGGCAAGAGGAGCACCACGTTCGGGAAGGCCTGGCTGAGGATCAGATAGGCGGGCAGGCGGTCGTTCCGGTAGATCTCGGCCGCGGGCACGGGCTTGCCGTTCACCAGGAGGAGGTAGTCGCCGGTCCGCTTGAAGCCGTTGAGGACGTTGTCCACGGCTGGCGCCGGCTGGGCCGTGGCGGCAGCAGGGGTCGCGGCGTTCGCAACGGTCGCAACGGTCGCGAGCAGGACGGCGAGGAACAGGCCGGAAACGATTCTTCTGTGGGTCATCTCGAAAGCCTCACGGTTGGAAGGTCAGCTTGCGTTCGGCAGAGGCGGAAGCCCCGGATAGGTTTCCGTGACCCGGCCGTCCTCGACCCGGAAGGACCGGGGAAGGCGCCGGTAGAGAGGGCGGAGCAGGGCTTCCGGGGTTTCGACGATCGGGAACGCCGGGCCGAAACGCCAGAAGAACGCCTGCTGCGCCTCCGCCGGGGAGGCGCTCAGGACGGTCACCGCGCCGCCGCTGTTGGAAAAGTCGTTCAACGCGCCGACCGCGCCCTCGAGCGCCGGATCCGCGAGGTCGGCCAGGACCACGAAATGGCTGCCCGTCTTCAGGTCCGGGGCCACGCGGTCCAGGCAGACCGGCTCGTCGCCGCCTCCGGTGCAGAGGCCGGCCACGGTGACGCCGGGCTTCAGCCGGGTCGCCAGGTTGTCGAGCGGGAGCTCCGGAGCCTTCCAGGCGAACACGGCGGCTCCCACGGCGACCGCGAGAGCGGCGGCGGTGCGCAGGGTGGGGAAGCGCATCGGCAGGTCACCCCGGCCACCCCGCCCGACGAACGCGAGCAGCAGCGCCGGCACGAGCAGGAGGAGATCCTGCCAGAACGCCTCGGCCGGCGTGCGCTGGACCAGATTGCCGAAGCAGCCGCAGGATTCGGCCTCGCTCCTCAGGCCATGGGCGGTCATCCACCACGTGCGGCCGGTGAGGAACAGGAAGAAGGCCACCAGCAGCGCGGCCGGAATCAGCACCCAGAGGCGTCGCACGCCCAGCAGGAGAGCCACTCCGAGGCCGGCTTCGAGAGCCAGCGCGAGGAGCGCCACGGCCTGGGCGGAGAGCAGCACGTCCAACCCTTCGAGCCGGATCTGGTCGGCGAACGCGGACGGATCCAGGGCCTTGGCCCAGACCGCGAACAGCAGGACGCCTCCGAGGACGACGCCTCCCAGGGTGCCGAGCCAGGCGAGCCGGGGTTGCGGGCCTGAGATCGGCGCGCCTGAGATCGTTGCGGTCGAGGTCGAGGTCGATTCCATAGGGGGGTGTCTGGGTTGGAGGCCGGGTTCGGGTTGATCGTAGATTGATCCTAGTGGGGTCGCTTCGCCGCTGCAAGCCGAGCGCCGCTGCAAGCCCAGAACACCTCGCCGCGGCGGAAAATTCACGCTTGCTTGCGCAGTCTCTCCTCGGTCTCCCGCGGCCACCGGAGATGCCGGCGAAGCTCGTCCGCCGTCGGACCCTCGCCCTCGTTCAGGAAGGGCTCCAGCGGACCGGAATAGAGCACCTCGCCGCCGTGGACGCCGCCGCCGGGACCCAGGTCGACGATCCAGTCGGTCCGCGAGATGAGATCCGGGCTGTGCTCGACGACGATCACGCCGTCCCCCCGCTGCACCAGGCGCCGCAGCGTGTGGTAGAGCTGATCGATGTCCGCCAGGTGAAGCCCGGTCGTCGGCTCGTCGAAGAGGAAGAGCCGCTGCTTCTCGCCCTGCTTCCCCGAAACCGGCCGATCGAGGAAGCTCGCCAGCTTGAGCCGCTGCGCCTCGCCGCCCGACAGGGTCGAGGTCGACTGGCCCAGCCGCAGGTAGTCGAGGCCGACCTCGGCCAGCAGCTTCAGGCGCCGGCACAGGCGCTTCTGGTCGGCGAAGAACTCCAGCGCCGACTCGATCGTCAGGTCCAGCACCTCGGCGATGTTCCGGCCGTGGTAGCGGACGGCGAGCACCTCCGGCCGGAAGCGCCGGCCCTGGCAGGTCTCGCACGGCACGGTCACCGGCGCCATGAACTGCATGTCGACCTCGGTGACCCCGGTCCCCTCGCAGGTCGGGCAGCGCCCGCGCTCGACGTTGAAGGAGAAGTGGGCGGGCGTGATGCCCCGCACCCGGGCGTCCGGAGTGCCGGCGAAGATCTTCCGGATCTCGTCGTAGGCCTTGATGTAGGTCACCGGGTTCGACCGGCTGGAGCGGCCGAGCGGACGCTGGTCGACCAGGGTGACGTCCTCCAGCCCTTCGAGCCCGAGCAGCGACTCGACCTCTCCGGGATCGACGTCCACCACGCCCTTGGCCCTCTGGTAGGTGCCGTAGAGGACGTTCTCGATCAGCGTCGACTTGCCCGAGCCCGAGACCCCGGTCACCGCCACCATTGCACCTAAAGGAAGGTCCACGTCGACGTTCTTGAGGTTGTGGGCGCGGGCGCCGCGGATCGACACGCGGGGCAGATGGGAGATCTCTTCGGACAGGCTCTCCCAGCCCTGCTCGCGCCGGAAGCGCGCCACGTGCCGGCGGGCGGAGGTCGGCGGGCGCTCTCTTAGATATTTCCCGGTGAGCGACTCCTCGCACGCCAGGATCGTCTCGATCGGACCCTCGGCCACCACCCGGCCGCCGTGCTCGCCCGCCGCCGGCCCGAGGTCGATCACGTGGTCGGCCCCCCGGATCAGCGTGCGGTCGTGCTCCACGACCAGGACCGTGTTGCCGCGCCGCGCGAGATCCCGCAGCAGGCCGAGCAGGCGCTCGCTGTCCTGCGAGTGGAGGCCGATCGTCGGCTCGTCGAGCACGTAGAGCGTGCTGGTCAGGCCCGAGCCCAGGGCCGCCGCCAGATGAATGCGCTGGGTCTCGCCGCCGGAGAGCGTGCGGGCCTGCCGGTCCAGGGTCAGGTAGTCGAGCCCGACCCGGTGGAGCACCTCGACCCTCTCGATCAGCTCGTCCAGGAGATGCCCGGCGACCTCGCGCTGCCGCGGGCTCCAGGGCTGCGTCCGCAGCCAATTCCGGAGCTGCTCCACGCTCAGAGCGGTGAGGCTCGGCAGGGTCTCGCCTTCCAGCGTCACGGCCAGGGCCTCGGGCTGCAGCCGGGTGCCGCCGCAGTCCGGGCACGGGTTGTAGGCGCGGTAGCGGGCCAGGAGCACCCGCACGTGGACCTTGTAGGTGCGCGCCTCCAGCCAGCGGAAGAACTCGTCCAGATTGGTGAATTTTCCCTTGCCGCTCCAGATCCAGGCCCGGTCCTCCTCGGGCAGCTCGCCCCAGGGGACATTCAGGGGGATACCCCGCTTGCGGCTGGCGGAGAGCAGCTCGTCGTACAGCTCCTCGTAGGCGGGCGTGTTCCAGGGGGCGATGGGCCGGTCCGACAGGGAGCGCCGGGGATCGGGGATGACCCGGTCGCGGTCGATCCCGATCACCCGGCCGAAGCCCTGGCAGGTCGGGCAGGCCCCGAGCGGGGAGTTGAAGGAGAACAGCGCGGGCGTCGGCCGCCGCATCACCTCGCCGCAGACCGGGCAGGACAGCTCGCGGCTGTAGTAGCGAATCTCACCTGCCTTGCCTCCGGGGGCTCCGGGGCCTCCGGGGCCTCCGGGGCCGTGTGCCTCGATCCGTCCGCCCAGGCCGGCGCCGGCCATCTTGTAGCCCTGCTCGACCGTGTCGAGGATGCGGGCCATCGCGTCCTCGCGGGCCGGAAACCGGCCGAGAACGAGCGGCAGCGGATCGCGCGACGCGGGCCAGCGCTCGCCGGGCTCCATGCGCACGATTTCTCCCCCGTCGTTGCCCCCGTCGTCGGCGCTTTCCGACGAGCCGAGCCTTCGCTGGAAGCCCTGCCGGATCAGCTCGGCCAGCGCCTGGTCGGCGGCGCCCTTGGCCCCTTTGGGCCTGGGGATGCGGACGACCAGCGTGAACGGGTCGCCGACGGCTCCCGCGGCCAGCTCTACCGCGGCCTCCTCGGTGGTGAAGCTGCGCGCCGGGCCGTGCCCGCGCGGACAGCCGACCACGCCTAGGTGGGTGTAGAGAAGCCGGAGAACGTCGAGCGTTTCGGTGATCGTGCCCACGGTGGAGCGGGCGTTGCGGACGGCGTTCTTCGCTTCGAGCGCCACGGCCGGGAGGATGTTGTCGATCGAGTCGACCGGCGGCCGTTCCATCTGGTCGAGGAACTGCCGGGCATAGGTGGACATCGACTCGACGAATCGCCGCTGGCCTTCTGCGAAGATCGTGTTGAAGGCGAGGGAGGACTTGCCGGCGCCGGACGGACCTGTCACCACGGTGACCGCGCCGTGCGGTACACGGCAGTCGATTCCCTTGAGGTTGTGGGTACGGGCCCGCTGGACCAGAATGGAAAGCGTGTTCGGCATCAATCTCGGCTCGCTCCGGGAGAACAACACCGCACGGCTGGTTATGCCGTGAGGCGACCCTGGGCTGAGCCAGACATCCTATCGTGAACTTGCAGGAGACGATCACCCGGGTGGCGGAGGAGGCGGGCCGCCGCCGTTGTCTTCCCTGAGCTCGCCCGGCGCTGGCGGCGCTGGCGGCGATCGTTGATCCCTTTCGTCGCCGCTTCCGCCACTGCCTCCGCCGAACACCTTCTTGAGCCAACCCCGGACCGGGTGGCGCTTGCCGTCCTTCCGTCCACCGTTGATGACGATGGACGACGCCCCCTCCTCGGCCTCTCCGTTGGAGATGTCCACCATGTCGGCCGGCATCTCGCCCATCGACTCGTCGACGTTGGCGAACTGGGCGTCGAAGTAGCTGGTGTGGCGGTCGCAGAGCCGGGAGGGCACTTCCCCTTCGCGGAACACCTCGGTGATCATCAAGGGGCAGAACTCGGTCGCGAGCAGGCCCGTGGTCGGGTCGATCACCGCGGTGGTCAGGCCCGGAGGCTGGGTGAAGGTGGCGCCGCTGCGGGTCACCTTGGCCATGAAGCGGACCCAGAGCGGCAGCGCCGCGCGCGCTCCGGAAAGCCGGGTGGAGGAGTTGTCGTCGTACCCCACCCAGACCACCGTCGCCCGGTCCGGAGAGTAGCCGCCGAACCAGCTGTCCCGGCGCTTGTTCGTGGTGCCGGTCTTGCCGGCCACGTCGCCGGGGATGCCGGCGGCCGCGCCGCGGGCGGTGCCGCGCACGAACACCCCCTGCAGGAGAGAGGTCACCAGGTAGGCCGAGCGGGACGACAGCACCCGCTTCGGCGCCGACAGCGGCGCCGCCTCCACCGGCTTGCCGTACCGGTCGAGCACCGCTTCCAGCCCGTGGATCGACGGCCGCATGCCGCCGGAGGAGAAGGTGGCGTAGACCGACGCCATCTCGATCGGCGTCAGCTCGGCGGCGCCCAGGGCGACCGAGGGGTAGGGCTCCATCTGGGAGGTGATGCCCATCGACTGCGCCAGCTCGATGATCTTCGGCATCCCGACGTCCATGGCGAGCCGCGTCGTGGCCGGGTTGTAGCTCTTCTCCAGGGCGGTACGCACCGACACCCAGCCGTGGAAGGTGCCGTCGTCGTTCTTCGGGCTCCAGTTGATCGTCGCGAGCTGCACGGTGAGCGGCTCGTCCTGGAGGAAGGAGGCCGGCGTGACCTTCCCCTCCTCGAAGGCGGCGGCGTAGATGATCGGCTTGAACGCGCTGCCCGACTGGCGCAGCGCCTGGCTCGCGCGGTCGAACTGGCTCTCCTCGTAGCTCCGGCCGCCGACGTAGGCCAGGATGCCGCCGGTCTCCGAATCCACGGACACCAGGGCGGCCTGCAGCGGCCCCTTCCCCTTGTAGCCCTTCTGATATCCCTTCTCGACCGACTTCAACCCTTCGCGGACCGCCTCGTGCGCGACCTGCTGGTTGCGCCAGTCCAGGGTGGAGAAGAGGACGTAGCCGCCGTCGGCGAGCGTCTCGATCCCGAACCGCCGCTGGGCCTCGCCCGCGATGGCGTCTGCGAAGTAGGGGGCGCGCCGCCGGACCACCGGCTCGGGCGCCACCTCGACCGGCGACGCGAGCGCCCTCTCGACCCGTTCCGGCTCCACGAGCTTGAGGTCGGCCATGCGCTTGAGCACCCAGTCGCGGCGCTCCTTGGCGTTCTCGGGATGGGCGATGGGCGAGTTCGAGGCGGGCGAGCGGATCATCCCGGCCAGCGTGGCGGCCTCCGCCAGGTTGAGCTGGGCCGCGTCTTTGCCGAAGAAGGCCCGCGACGCCGCGCCCATCCCCATGAGGGAGACCCCGCCGCTGCCGCCAAGATAGATCTCGTTGAGATAGGCCTCGAGAATCTGCCGCTTGTCGTAGCGCAGCTCCAGAAGCACGGCGAGGACCACCTCCTGCGCCTTGCGGCCGAGGGTCCGCTCGTGGGTCAGATAGAGGTTCTTGACGAGCTGCTGGGTCAGCGTGCTGCCGCCCTGCCGGATGCCGCCGCCGCGCAGGTTGACCCACAGCGCCCGCGCGATGCCGGTGAAGGAGACGCCGGTGTGGTCGTAGAAGTTGGCGTCCTCGGCCGCGATGACGGCGCGCACCAGATCCTCGGAAATCTGCTCCAGCTTGACCGGCCGGCGCTCCTGCTGGTCCGGGCCGTAGTAGGACGCGAGCAGCGGCGGATCGAGGACCACCGAGTCCACCTTGCCGCCATTCTGGCGCAGCGAGGCGACGCGGCTGCCGCGCCAGGTGATCTCCAGCTGTCCGCCGCCCGAGCTGCCGTCCGGCCGGGGCGAGTTGCGCATGTGGACGGACAGGCCCCGGCCCACCTTGCGGTATCGACCCGCGGGCAGCGGAGAGGACTCGATGTCCTCTCTATAGCCCTCGGCCCGGAGGTCGGCGATCAGCGCATCCTGCGAATACGTGCGGTTGGGCGTCAGCACGGCCGCCCGGGCGTACAGCCGCGACGGCTGGCGGTACGTCAGGTCGTCGAACTGGCTGGTCAGGCGCCAGAACGGCCGGAACACGAACACGGCCACGAGCAGCAGGACGATCCCCGCTCCGATGGCCCACCGCCGCCGCAGACGGCTGCGCGGAGCCGGCTTTGGGGGGATGTTGCGGGTGCGGGGCGTCGTCGGGCCGGTCATGCCGGAGGGGCGGGAATGCACGATGCGGTCCACCCGGACATCCTACAGAATTGAGAGAGTCGGGGCGAGGCGTTGTATCATTCCCGGCTCTATGATCGCCGTAACCGCCCTTGGCAAGTCCTTCGGACAGCAGACCCTCTTCGAGGGGGTCTCGCTGCAATTCAACCCGGGTAACAAGTACGGCCTCGTCGGGGCCAACGGCTCGGGCAAGTCGACCTTCCTGCGCATCCTCACCGGCGAGGAGCTGCAGAGCGAAGGCGACATCAACATGCCCAAGCGCCTGAAGCTGGGCGTCCTCAAGCAGGATCACTTCCGGTACGAGCACATGGCCATCCTCGAGGTGGCCATGATGGGCAACCACGAGGTGTGGGAGGCGATGGTCGAGAAGGAGCGCCTTCTCGAGAACGCCGCCGAGGAGTTCGACGCCGACCGCTACGCGGAGGTCGAGGATCTCATCCTCCGCCACGACGGCTACACCCTCGAATCGCGCGCCGGCGAGGTGCTGGAGGGCCTCGGCATTCCGACCGAGATCCACCGCAACGCGCTGTCGACGCTCTCCGGCGGCTTCAAGCTGCGCGTGCTGCTCGCCCAGGTGCTCGCGGCTGATCCGGACGCCCTGCTCCTCGACGAGCCCACGAACCACCTGGACATCCTCTCCATCCGCTGGCTGGAGAAGTTCCTGGAGGACTACAAGGGGCTCGCCCTGGTGATCTCGCACGACCACCGCTTCCTCGACAACATCTGCACCCACATCGTGGACGTGGACTACGAGACCATCATGGTCTACCCCGGCAACTACACGGCCTTCATCGAGGCCAAGGCCGGGAACCGCGAGCGCAAGGAAGCCGAGATCGGGAAGCGCGAGGCCGAGATCGCCCGCCACAAGGACTTCGTGGACCGCTTCAAGGCGAAGGCCACCAAGGCCCGGCAGGCGCAGAGCAAGGTCAAGATGATGGAGAAGATCGTCATCGAGCGCCTTCCCACCAGCTCGCGGCGCTATCCGACCTTCAAGTTCAAGCAGGTCCGGCCGAGCGGCAAGCAGGTGCTGGAGATCGAGGGGGTCTCCAAGTCCTACGGCGACAAGCAGGTGCTCAAGGACGTCACGCTGCGGGTCGACCGCGGCGACCGCATCGCGATCATCGGTCCGAACGGCATCGGCAAGTCGACCCTTCTGAAGATCGCGGTCGGCGAAGTGGAGGCCGACACCGGCAAGACCGAGTGGGGCTACGAGACCCGCCCCGGCTACTTCTCCCAGGACCACAATGAGGTCGCCAAGGGGAGCAAGCAGTCCGTCGAGGCCTGGCTCTGGGAATTCATACCCGGCGACGTCATCGGCGTCGTGCGCGGCAACCTGGGCATGGTCCTGTTCTCCGGCGACGACGTGAAGAAGCCCGTGGGCAGCCTCTCCGGCGGCGAGGCCGCGCGCCTGGTCTTCTGCAAGCTCTCGGTGACCAAGCCGAACGTCCTGATCCTCGACGAGCCGACCAACCACCTGGATCTGGAGGCCATCGAGGCGCTGGTGGAAGGTCTCCGTGAGTACGACGGCACGCTGATCTTCGTCTCCCACGACCGCTGGTTCGTGAGCCAGCTCGCGAACCGCATCGTGGAGATCTCGCCCAAGGGGATCCAGGACTTCAAGGGCACCTACGACGAGTACCTGGAGCGCCTGGGCGACGACCACCTGGACGCCGAGGCGGTTCTGCGCATGCGGCGGGAGCAGAAGAAGAAGGCCGCCTCCACCGCGACCGCCGCGAAGGATCTCGATCCGGCCGAGGAGAAGAAGCGCCAGAAGCACCGCAAGGATCTGACCCGCCGCCGCGACGAAGCCACCGCCGAGGTGGAGAAGTCCGAGTCCCGCGTCCACGCCATCAACGAGCTGTTCTGCGACCCCACCTTCTTCGACCGCACCTCCCGGGAGCAGGTCAAGAAGCTGGAGCAGGAGCAGAAGACCCTCTCCGAGAAGGTCGAGCAGCTGATGGCCGAGTGGGAGAAGATCGAGGAGCAGCTGGCGGGGATGGGGGAGTAGGGCTACACCCACGGCAGCGCGTCCACCTTCAATTCCAGAAATCGGAAGACCTGACGGGCGCCGGCCCCGATGACGACTGCGGCCTTCCTGGGATCGATCCCCATCCGGATGGCCTCGAGCAGATCCTGGAGCGCCTGCACCAGGATCTCCAGGCCCTTGCGCGGCTCGCTCGAAAGTCTCCGCGGCAGGCCCTGAACGCGGACGCTCTGGCCGGTCTCGGCGTACAAAACCATCAGATCCAGCGCGGCGAGGGTCGCCTCCGGCAGCCGGTCGTAGGTCACCAGCCGGGTGATCGCGGTCATCAGCCGGCCCTCCGCGGGCTCTCCGGAGCCGGTTCGGGCTGACAGGCGGCCGTGGAGCCAGAGCGCACGGGCCTTCTCAATGGGGTCCGTGAGTGTGGCGCTGAGATGGCTTGCCTCGTTTGCCGCCCGCTGCGACTCCTCGATCCGGCCCTCGTCGGCCAGGCAGAGGGCGAGAGAGAGCAGGGCGCGCGCCGTGAGCCAGGGCCGGCGTTCGCCGAGGATCGGCCTCGCCCGCGTCAGCGGCTCCAGGGCGCGGCCCGGCTCGTTCTCCTGCATGTGGAGGATGCCGAGCAGCGCCAGGCTGACGCCCTCCTCCTCGGCTTCTCCTCCATCCTCGTAAAGCAGTGCGCTCTGCGCCAGCAGGGCCGCGGCCTCGTCCACGCGGCCTCTCTGCCAGCGCAGCAGCGCCACGCTGCGGCAGACCCGGGCGCGTTCGGCGAGGGTGCCGCCGGGAGAGAGGAAGAACGCGGCGCCGTCGAACGCGGCCTCGGCCAGCTCGCGCTCCCCGGCCAGACGGTGGGCGTCGCCGGTCAGGGTGAACGCCGTCACCAGGCGGCTGCGGACCGGGAGATCCTCGGCCGCCGACCGGCAGGCGAGCCCGAGATCCACGGCCAGCCGGGCGAGGCGTCCGGCTTCGTGCGGGTTCCGGTCCATGACCCGGCCGCTTCGGGTCAGCAGCAGATCCAGAAGGTCCAGGCGGTGGAAGCGCGGCGACCGGAGCGCCTTGCCCCGGAGCTCCGGCTCCAGCGCCAGCAATCTGTCGAGAAGCCGCGTCGGCGGCGGGTGAAGTGTGCTCATCCGCGCTCAAGGTAGGCCACGTCCCCGGCGGGGGAAAGGCCAGGTCCAGGATTCGGAAGGCTTCGGGCCTCCGGCGTCTCTTGACGGACCGCTGAAATCGGAAGTACCGTCCCGAGCGCACCGCGGTTGCGGATCGTTGTCACGCCGGGGCTCTTTCGCGCACCTTCGTTAGAGGAAGAGCGACAGGAGGGATGAATGGAAGATCTGCTGCCGATCGAGTGCCGGGCGCTGACGGTCCTGCGCGGCGCGCGCAACAAGAAGGCGAACTGGCTCGCCGACGCAATGGAGCTGAAGCCCGGGACTCTGTCCGACCTCGAGCGCGGGAAGGTCGTCCCCTCCCGGGAGCTGCTGGACCTCGCGGCCGCGAAGCTGGGGCTGCCGCCGCACCACGTGGACCGGACGCTGGCCTTTCTCCGGCTGACCGACGCCGCCGCGGCGGCGCCGAGCCCGGAGTCCGCGGCCGAGCGGGAGATCGACCGCCTCGCCGTGGAAAAGGGTCTGGAGATGGAGACTCTCTACCGCTCGGTGCTTCAGTCGGCGAGGCGGAAGGCCGCCGCCGTCGCGGAGCGGCAGAAGGCCGCGGTCCTGTGGCCGCGCCTGCGGTTGCATTCTGCCGCGGTCCGGTCCGCGGTCGTCCGCGAGAACCAGGACTTCCGATGCTGGCCGCTGGCGGAGACGATCTGCCACGAGAGCATCGAGGCCGCGGCCCACGACGCGGACGAGGCCCTGGAGCTGGCGGAGCTGGCCGTGGTGGTTGCGGACTGCCTGCCGGATTCGGAGGCGTTGCGCCAGCGGACCCAGGGTTATGCGAGGTTCCACCTCGGCAACGCGCGGCGAGTCCGGGGCCGCAGCCTGCCGGAGGCCGACGATACATTCTCCGAAGCCAACGTCCTTTGGAAGGCCGGCGCCGCGGGCGACCCGGAACGCCTGCTCAACGAGGCCCGCGTGCTCGGAATGGAGGCCTCACTCCGGCGCGCGCAACGTAGGCTCGACGAGGCCATCAGATTGTTGGATCAAGCGCTTGCCGTCGATCGGGGAGACCTGCGTGCAGTCCTGTTGATCAATCGGGCCAACGCGTTGGAGGAGGCCGGCACCTACAAGGCTGCCATTGAGGCCCTGAGACAGGCCCTTCCTCTTCTCGACGCCTCCCGCGAGCCTCGGCTGCTCTGGAGCCTGCGGTTCAACCTCCTGGTGAACCTCTGCAACCTGGGGGACCACGAGGAGGCGGAGAGCCTGCTCGGCGACATCAGGAGGATGACGATCGAGCTCGGCTTCGGGCTCGGGCTGGTCCGGCTCGGCTGGCTTCAGGGGTGGATCCATGCGGGCCTCGGCAGGCCGGCGGAGGCCGAGGCGGCCTTCGCGCAGGCACGGAGGTACTTCCTGGAGCGCGGCATCTCGTTCGATGCCGCGCTGGTCTCCCTGGAGCTGGCCGTCCTCTACCTGGAGCAGGGGAGAGCGGCAGAGGTGAAGGATCTGGCCCGCGAGCTGGCTCCCGTCTTCCAGGCCCAGGATGTTGCGCGCGAGGCCCTGGCAACCCTGCTCCTCTTCCAGGAGGCGGTGGAACAAGAGACCCTCACCCTGGACCTCGCGCGGCGGTATCTCCAGGATCTTCGTCGCGCCCGGAATTCGAAGCCGGACGGAAGCGTCTAGCTGCTGCTGCCGCAACCTCCGAAGGGATCGATCTTGCAGCCCTCATCGGCGGTGGGCGCGAGGGGTGCGCAACCTCCATAGGGGTCGATCTTGCAGCCGCTCGCCTCCCAGACGGCGGTGAGCTGGTTCCAGATTTCGGCCAGCAGACCCCAGACGGCGCCGGGCTCGCGTTCGGTCCGGACGCGGGGCTCCGCGGCGAGAGGCATCGCCAGAGTTGCGGCGAGGAGGAAGACGGCGGCTGCGCAGTGGAACGTTCTAGAGACTCGAGTAGAGGTCATGACCAGCTCCTTGTCCTGGGGACCGCTTCCGCGGGGGTCTCCATGACCGGGCGGTCGGTCTCCGAAAAATCAGGTGTCTTTCGGAGCGACGGGGGTGCCGCCGTTCCGGAATTCCGGAGAAAGGATAGGTGGATGCCTGCCATGACGCGAGATCCCCGGTACCTGGGCATGGCCCTGACGCTGCGGCGGGAAGAGTGCAGGAAGGGAAAAGGCCGTGTGTCGCGCGACACCGGCATCCAGAGGAGCCATCTCAGCGCCTACGAGCAGGGCGAGACGGTGCCGAGGCCGGAGACCCTCGCGCGCCTGGCCGTGGCCCTGGACACGACGGCGGAACGGCTCGAAGCCACGGCGGACGCCCTCGCCGCCACCCCGGGGCTCCTGGAGCCTGCCGGGCCGTCCGCCCTGGAGAGCGCCCTGCTGCCGCCCCTGGCGCCGGCCGCTTCGCCCCACCGGACCGCCGACGCGCTCTGGCAGCGCCTGCTGCCCTACACGGCCGCCCAGCGCCGGGCCATCGTGCTGGAGACCCCGGACTTCCACCGTCCCGATCTGAGCGAGAGGCTCCTCCGGGAGAGCCGGGAAACTGCGCTCGGGGAAGCCGCCGGCCGGCACCTCGCCGACCTGGCTGGTCTGGTGGAGAGCCTCGCGCCCCGGTCCGCCGGGGGAGGCGCCGCACCGGCGGCGCCATGTTACGATTTCGAGCTGTTCTGCGACCCAAGGTAGACTGGCTGGAAAGAGGAGCCGCTCATGGAAGTCGAACGCCGTATCGAGCAACTTGTTGGTCGCCAACTCGTGCTGGAGCTTCCCGAGAGCTTCGAGAATCACCGTGTCGAGGTGATCGTCCTGACTCTGGACCAGGACAAGCGGGCAGACCGGCGACCGCACCCCTCGATCGCAGGGAAATTGAAGATTCATGGTGAGATCTTCGACAGTGTGCCCGAGCAAGATTCGCAGCCGAAATGATCGTCCTCGATACCCACATCTGGCTCTGGTGGATCACTCTCGACGACAGGTCTTTGAAGCATAGCTGGCGAAGCGCCATCGATCGTGCCGATTCGATCGGCGTCTCTGCCATCTCCTGCTTTGAAGTAGCGTGGCTCGTTCATCATCAGCGAGTCGAGATTGCGGTTCCTCTGGAGGAGTGGTTCGAGGCGGCGCTCGATGGATCAGGGGTTGCCCTTCCGAGCTACGAGGAGCTTGCAGGCCGGTTGATTCGATGATTGTGCCCGCGGCGCCATGTTACGATTTGGAGGTATGAGGCCGTTGAAGCACAACCTCATCGAGCCGGAGATCAGCCTCAAACCGCTGTTCGATGTCAGTCTCGTCCTCGTGATCATGCTGCTGGTGGTGGCGCCGATGCTTCGCACCGGGGTCGAGGCTTCGGCGCCGGTCCAGGGGCCGAACCGCAGCTCCAGGGGAGCCGCCGCTCCCGCCGCCGTTCCCGGGGCTCCGCCGGCCGCCCCCGTCCTGTCGATCGAAGATCCGCAACTCGCGCTGGCCATGGAGGCTGACGGCACGCTGTACATGGACGGCCACCCGGTGGCGCTCCGGGAGCTTCAGTCCAAGCTCGGCGAGATCTACTCTCTGACCCCGAACCGGCCCGTCATTGTCAAGGGCGCCCGACGGCTGCGCTACGAGCAGATCCGCTGGATCCTCCAGTCCGTCAGCGCCGCCGGCTTCCGCCGCGCCGGCCTCGCCGCCGATCCCCTCCCGCCGCGTTAGATTCTCGGTTTCTGCTCGGCCTGGACGTAAGACAGCCCGAGTCATCCAGGATCTGTACTTCTTGACGTTTGACAGGCTGATTCTTCAAATTGCCGGGGGCCGCTTGGGGCCGGCAGGCCCCCGGCCTGTCTTGTCAGGCCGGCGGGACTGAGTGCGTGTTTCCTCAGCCCTGTTCCATGCTCACGATGACGGGTGCCGCTGCGATTCGGGCCGTGGCGTCGGGATCGGCCAGGCGCGTGGAAAGCGAAGCGAATGCAAGCTCAGACGGAGTGCAGAAGGCGAACTTGAGGGACTCCAAGGCCTCTTCGGCAAGGCTTGCCGGCCGCAGTGCCGCAGCTTCGGCCGGAGACGGCAGGTGTCTCTGCAACAGGGGCATGCCTCCTGTGGCGTCGAGCGTCAGGCACAGGTTGTCCCGCGAGAGCACCGGGCAGCCCACGGTTTTCAGATGATCTGCCAGGGACGCATTCGCCTTCAGGCCGGCGAAAGTCCACCAGCGGGCTCGGCCGAGCGACGACGGCTCCAGGGTAGTTCCTTCCGGGGCAAGGCCCGGAAACCGGCCCCGCACCTCTTCCATCTGTTCCCGGGCTCGACGGGTGAGGAATTCTCCTGGGTTGCCTTCGAGGAGCACTCGTTTCTGGGCCTGGCAGAGCGCAAAGCTCAAGGGGCGGCCGTCGCCGAGCCAGAGGGAGCGCCCAGGTATCTGGATCGGCTCGACCCAGGCGTCCCGCTTTCCCCAGTCCAGGTGGACGACCCGCCAGCTCCGGCCCCCCAGGAGCAGAAGGGTCTCGGTCTCGCCGTCGAGTTGGAACGTGGCCTCGTCCACCGCGCCGAGCTCGGTTCGGCCGTGCAGGATCCGGATCAACGGCGGCGAGTCGAACACGGAGAGCAGCTCCAGGAACCCCTTCCCCCGGAAGCGGCGGTCGCTCTCCGGTCCCGGTCCCAGGATGCCCGAGTCTTCATGGAGGAAACCCTCGCTCTCCAGGAACGCGGCAACGGTGCTCCTGTCTTCGGCGGAGAGCATCGCGAAGCCGGGCATGCGGTCCAGCCAGGCGGACCCTGAGCCGCGCGGCATGCCCGAGAGCTGATGGGCGAGCGCGAGGAGCTGTTGCGCGTAGATGTGGTAAGGCAGTGCCGGCGGCTCCACCGGTTCCACGAAGCCTTCGCTCCAGAGCCGGAGGAGCCCGGCCGCCCTCAGCAGCGCCTCCGGAGACGTGGTGAGGAAGAGGAGGTTTCGGCTCGATTCCGGTCTCCGGCCGGTCCGTCCCAGCCGTTGCAGAAAGCTCGACACGGTGGAGGGCGCGTCGATCTGGATCACCCGGTCGAGATCCCCGATGTCGATGCCGAGCTCCAAAGTGCTGGTGGCGACGATCACGCAGTCGCGGGCCTCGGCGAACGCGAGCTCCGACCTTCGCCGCTCGTCCGCCCCCAGGGAGCCGTGGGAGATGTGGGTCTGCACGCCCAGCTCGCGCAGCCGGAACGCCAGAGCTTCGGCGCGCGACCGGCTGTCCACGAAGGCGAGGCGCTTCTCTCCGCGGTACAGTCGCGAGAGCACGATCGCCGCGTTCTCGAGGTCGCCGACGTAGTCGAGCTGAACGTCCGCCTCCAGACGCCCACCGCTCTCGGGAGCGACGACGATCCGGTCGCCCTCCGCCGAGCCGGCGAGCCAGCTCAGAAGCTCCTCGGGATTGCCGATCGTGGCGGACAGGCCGACCCTCTGGAGATTCCGGCCGGCCACCCGCGAGGCTCGCTCAAGAAGCGACAGCAGGTGCCAGCCGCGATCGTCGCCCGCGAACGCATGGAGCTCGTCGACCACGACGGCCCGCAGATTCCGGAAGAGGCGGCCATGGTCGATCCCCCGCGAGACGAGCATGACTTCCAGCGATTCGGGGGTGGTCAACAGGAGATCGGGCGGCTCCTTCTGAATGGCCCGCCGCTCGGACGCCCCCACATCGCCATGCCAGACGGCCGCTCTCCTGCCGACGAGGCGCAGGTAGCCTGCCAGGCGTGGCTCCAGGTTGTTGAGGAGAGCCCGGAGGGGACACAGATAGAGGATCGAAAGGCCGCCCCAGTCCTCGCTCAGCATCCGGGAGATGAGTGGAAATGCCGCAGCTTCGGTCTTCCCCCCCGCCGTCGGCGCCACGAGCAGGGCGTGGCTTCCGGCGAGCACCGGCTCGATGCTCCGCTCCTGAAGAGGGCGCAGGCCTCTCCAGCCGAGACTGTTGACGATGTGGTGCTGGAGGGCGGGGTGGAGGAGGTCGAAGGCGCTCGTGGTCTCGGAGGGCATCGTCACAACCCCTCCAGCTCCACATCCTCCACTCCCGCCGCCCCTCGGGCTCCCTGCTCTTCCCGCGTGAGGTCCGCAGTGGACACGGTGAGGGCGTAGTTCTTCCGGGGATCGAAGTCGGGGTATTGCTCGATGCGGTCGAGGATGTCCGCGACGAGTTTCTTGAGAAACAGCCGGGGGGCGATGCCGATCTTGCCTCCCAGCTCTCCGGCGATGGCCCGGGCGAGGTCGGAGAGATACCGGTCCGAGGCCAGGGCTTTCAACCTCTCGGCGGCGGGGGAGCCTTCGGCCTGGAGGTCTCTCACGCGCCGGCCCAGCTCTTCCAGGCCTTCCAGGTCGAAGTTGCGGAGACGGATCTGCACGGCCCGGGGGTTGTCGAAGCGCGCGTCGGTGGTGAAATCCACCTGGAGGCGCTGGGCCAGCGGCGGCAGGCGCTGGACTCCCATCGGGCCGTCGAAGAAGGCGGGGGTTCCGGTGATCAGGAGGTAGAGGCCCGGGAAGCGGCCGGCGTCGATCTCGTCGATGAGCTGGCGCAGCGCGTTCAGCCCCTTGTCTCTCACGTCGCCGCGGACTCTCTGGAGGGTTTCGACTTCGTCGAGCACCACGACGAGGCCGGGATGGCCCGAGTCCTTCAGGACCACGAGCAGCCCCTGGAGGAAGCTCAGCGCTCCGAAGTGATCGATCTCGCCCTTGATCCTGGCGGCTCTCTTCGCGTCCGCCGAGACGTTGGGCTGGCCTCCGAGCCAGGCGAGCAGGCCCTCGGCGACGTCCCTGCGGCCGGTGGCGGCGGCTTCCCGATACCCGCGCAGGGCCGCGGCGAAGGCGGGCGCGCTCCGGGAGATGCCCGCGAGCCGCTTTTCCATCAGGTCGTGGCTCTTCGCCAGCAGGGCCGCCTCATCGCTCTCGTCGACGGTTCCTTCGGAGAGGACGTCCTGCTCCAGGGTGTAGAACCAGGCGTCGATCACCCCCCGCAGCGCTCCTGCCGGATGCGAGGCGGTGGAGAGGCGCTCGATCAGGCGGCGGTAGACGGTCTCCAGCCGGTGGAGCGGCGTCTCCGTTTCGGAGATCTGCACTTCCGCGGTGGCGAAGCCCTCGCGCTTGGCTTTCTCGCACAGCCAGCGGGCGAAGAAGGTCTTGCCGCTGCCGTACTCGCCGCGCAGGGCCTTGAAGACGCCGGAGCCGCTGGCGGCGAGGGCGAGCTCCTGGCCGACCGACGGCTCGAAGCGGCCGAGGCCCACCGCCAGCAGGTCGAGCCCGCGCTGGGGCACGGTGCCCCGCCGCAGGGCGTCCAGGACATCCTGACGGCGCTGCGGGCTGACGCTCACGGCCGGGTCTCCTCGGCCGGGAACTGGGTCTTCAGCAAACCTCGGTCGAGGCTCACGCTCCCGGTGGTCGGATCGAGTTCGAGCACGGGATAGCCTTCCACGTTCAGCAGCTTCTGGAGGGTCGCGACCATTCCCTGGATGCGCATTACGGTGGTCCCTCTCTGACGCGCCAGCGCGGCCAGTGTCAGGGTGCGTCCCCGCTCCGAGAGCGCCCTGAGTACGGCCGCCACGTCGTCGTCGGCGAGCGGCTGGCGGCTCGCCCTGCGCTTCTGCTCCTGGTAGACGGGCGAGGCGAAGAGGTCTTCCAGCCAGCGGTCCGGAGTGGTATCCAGGACGAAGAGGCTGGCCTGGGCGGCTTGCGGCGGAGGCGCCGCTTCCGTCCGGACCTTCGGCCGGGCCGTCTCCTTGGTTTTGACGGCCACCGGGAGGCGCTCGCCTTCGTCGTCCCACCAGCCGGGCCGATCGACCCTCCCTGGCCTCCAGCCCTCGACGATCCTGCCCGCGGCCGCCCAGACGGAGAGCGGCACCACGGCCTCCTGCGGCGACGCGCCTCCGTGATAGCCGCTCTGCTTCGCGGTGTACCGGTGGCTTTCGCTCCAGGCGAGGATCAGGCCCGTTCCGTCGCCCAGCAGCACGCGCGGCCCCCGGGCTTCGACCTCTCCGGCCTGCAGGGGGGCGCCGGACGCGGACCTGTATCGGGCTCCGTAGGCGCCGACGGCTTCCGGCCGGCGCAGCTCGGTCCGGCTTTCGAGGAGGTGGCCGTGGTCGGCCGTGAGGATCACCAGTCGTCCTGCCTCCACGGCGGCCTCCAGCAGCTCGCGCAGATGGCGGATGGCCGAAACCTCCCAACGGGGCAGGAGCTGGCCTCCCTTGGGAAGCTGATCGTCGACCACGTTGAGGACGACGCCCACGATCTTGAGGCTCTCGGCTTCCACCGCCTCCCGGACGGTGGCGGAGAGCCCGCCGCTGTCGCCGGTGAGGTCTTTCTTGTGGAAGAGGACCGGGGGCAGATTGACGGAGGAGCGCCGCCGCAGCCCCGGATGCACGGCGAACGCCTGTGTCTCCTGGGAGGCGTCGCCGGTCCTCCGCTCGCCGCTCAGCAGGCTCGCCCGGGAGACCTGGGTGACGGTGGGGAGGAGCGCGACGCCGAACCGTTCCGCCGGCTCGTCCTGCGGCCGGATCTCTTCCCAGCCCCGCCGCTCCGCCAGATCCTCGGCCAGCTCGCGGTAGACGGCGAAGCTCATGCCGTCGAGCACCAGGAGCAGCACCGGGTTCTCGTCCGCCAGCGGCGCCGCGACCCGGTCGAGCACGGCCTCCAGGGGCACCATGGGACCGGCGGCGGCTCCGATCTCGGACCACTTCGCCAGCAGCTCGGCGAATCGCCGGTTCTCCTCTTCCCGTTTCTCCAGCACGGCCTGAAGCAGGCGGTCGCGCGCCGCTCCGAGGGTTCCGCCGGCCGATCCACCGCTTCCGGAGAGCGGCGCGTCCGCCAGCGCGACGCGGGCCAGGTCCACCCAGGAGCCTTCCTCCACATAGGAAGAGGCCGCTTCCGCAAACGACCCGGCCGCCGCCTTCCCCTTGCGCGCGGTCAGCCAGCGGACCAGCCTCAGCAGACCCTCGACGGCCTGAACGGCCGGCGCCGGGACGAGGCCATGGTCGATCACCGACCGGCCGGCCGCCTTCACCTCGGCCAGCCGCGCCGCGTCCGGCTTCCCGAGCCAGGCCTCCAGCCGCTCCGCGAATCCGGCCGCGGCGTGGTCCAGGCCGGCCGGCAGCCAGACGCTGTGCCTGCCCAGGCCCGTCACGTTCAGCTCCGCGAGCAGCTCGCCGGCCTGTTTGAGCCATGGGGCGCCGGCCTCTCCGTCCCTTTCCCGCCGCCGGCGCGTAAGCTCGGCCGCGGCCTCGGCCCAGGCCCGGCCCGCCCCGGGCGTGAGCGTCGAGCGCCCCAGCAGCGCCGCTTCGAACCGGCCCGTGGCCCGCGACCGTTCCGGGTCCTCCGGTCCGTTCCTGGAAAACAGCAATTCGCAGACGAGGCCCGCCGCGACCGCCTCCCGCCCGCGTCCGGCCCCGACGAGCTGGAGCACGGCCTCGCTCGCGCCGTCCGAGGCCAGCCTCCGCGCGTAGGCGTCGCGCGCGTCCGCGGGCAGCAGCATGAAGGCCGCGAGCCCTTCCGGGCGCGTGGTCCACTCCAGAAGGCTCCAGAGGTCCGGCGACGCCGTCGAGAACCCCAGCGGCGAGAGCAGGAGCTGCCAGGCCTCGTCCAGATCGAGAAACCCGCTGGCCGGCTTCGCGATCTCGGACGGCGGGATCGCCAGCAGCCGCTCCGGCATCCATCCATACCCCTTGCCGGTCAGCCTCGGGTCGAGGTCCCGGACTCCGAAGCGGTCGCGCAGCGCATCCCAGGCGTCGAGCCGGTGGAGCTTGCTGCGGTCCAGCCGGGCGAGCACGTCCTGCCCCAGATCCTCGCGCTTCTGATTGGTGAGGAGGACCGGCGGCACTGGCGCCCCCTCGCTCTGCGCGAGCTTCTCGCGGAAGGCCAGCACGGACCGGCAGAGCCACACCGGCAGCTCCTCGCCATCGACCGTCACGGTTCTGGGACAGGTCCAGGGGACGGAGAGCTGGAAGGCGATCGCCCGCGGCTCCTTCGAGCTTGCTTTCTGCCTCTTGCGGATCTCGGCCACGCGCGCCTCCAGGACGCCGGCGGACGGGGTGCGAGGATCGCGCGGGCTCGACGGGCTGGTCACTCCTCGCTCTCCTCCAGCGTCCAGTCGACGCGCAGCCGCCGCTTCCCGGTCTGACCCAGGCTGCCGCGCAGTCTCTCGAACAGCTCCGCGGCGGCAGCGGGATCGGCCACTTCGCGCGACTGCTTTTCGACGACCTTCCAGCCGGGCCGCGGCTTCGGCCTGGGCGTGGGCTCGGGCTGCGGCCCGGTGTCCGCGAGGAGGCGCGCGGCCTCGGAGCTGGCCTTGCGAACCGCGTCTTCCAGCGGCACGGCCAGCTCATCCCTCTCCAGCGCCTCCCGCAGACCGGACAGGATCGCCTCGGCCCGCGGCTGGCGGTGGTCTTCGATCCGGCGCAGGGCGGAGAGCAGCTCCAGCCGATCCGCCTGGAGGGCATTGACGATCGCCTGGGCCCTGGTGCCGGCGTTGCCGAGCACCTCGTCCGGAATCCTGTCCGGTCCGGATTCCGCCGCCAGCAGCACGTCGAGCAGCCCGTCCGGCTCGGCCTCGTGAAGATCCTCCGCCAGCGCCAGCACGCTCCGGGCGGTCTTCCGGCGCGGCGCGGCGCCGGCATCCACGCCGAAAGCCTCCATCCAGGTCCGCAACCGGTCCACCAGCTCCGAGGCCGGCCCCCGCCAGGCCGCCGCCTGCTTCTTGAGCGTCTCGCGCAGAAGACTGAGGCTCGACGCCGTCACGTAACCCGCCGGCGCCTCGCCGAACAGCCGTCCCACCCTCTCCCGGGCTGCATTCCAGGTCTGGTCCGAAGGGAGCTTCTGTTCCCTCAGCTCGAAGCCGTCCTCCAGTGAGCCCACGTCCGCCTTCTGCGCCGTGTTGTACAGGAAGAAGGACCGGTTCGTCTGCTCCGCGAAGGTCAGGATGAGGAGATCCTGGATCTCCCGCGGCAGTCCCCCCCGGTCTTCGTCGATCGCCTCGCGCAGCCACCGTACGGTGACCGCGTCGCCTGCGTTCGCCGCCTTCGCTGCCGCCCGGGTCAGGTTGTGCTTCCAGGTGTCGTGGAGCACGAACGCGGCCTCGTGCATCTCCCCGAGGCCCAGCGGATTGGCGATCTGCCGCACGGTCTGCCGCAGCTCCTTCTCCACGTCCACCCGGCTCTGCGGTGTGCGTGCCGCGGCCACGGCCACGGCGAGCACCTTGCGGAGGTCGGCCGTCCGCACCGGCGCCTCGAACTTCGGATGCCGCGGAAAGCGATGGCCGAAGATCTGATCCAGGATGCCGGCAAAGGCCTCCCGCAGGTTGGCCGCGGCCGGCGGCTGCGGCCGGAAGCGCGAGTCGAGCGACTGGAAGCGTTCGGACAGCTCCAGACCCGGCTCCACCAGCCCCGCCTGCGGATTGGCGATCACGCCGTACGCGGCCTCCAGGCAGGAGATGAGCCTCTGCTTGAGCTGGCTCCTCTGGTTGTCCATCAGCGCCCGCGCCGAGGCCCTGTCCACCTCGGACAGGTGAGAGGCGAACCCGGCAAAGCGTTCGCCGGTGAGCAGGAAGTCCAGCTTCACGAACGTGCCCAGATCCTTCTGGGTCTCGTGCGTGAAGAAGGCCGGCACCCAGCAGAACGTGGCCGTGTCCGGCTCCTGGTCCCTCGACTGGTCCCGCGCCGAATCCCGGTCCTGATACCGGAAGTTGTCGAGCCGGTCCAGGTCGTGCCGCGCCGTGTACCTCTCCTCGTCGAACGGGAAGTCGACGACGATCTTCCAGTCCTCGCCCCGGTTCCGCAGCGAGTCGTTCGCCAGCTCGCGGACGTTCGCGAACACCACCTCCACCTTCCTCTGCGTCCCGCGCCAGAGAAAGGTGTGGACGAGGAAGAGGTCGTTGCCGGCCGGCAGCCCGAGCTGCTCGTAGAGGAGTCTCCGGATGGTCGCTTTCCGGTTTCCCGAGTTGTCCTCTCGCACCTTCTCGAGGATCGTCTCGGTGTCCACTCCCGAGAGCTGGAGCGCGATCGTGGGGTTCACAGGATCGTCGCCGATCTTGATCTCTCCCACGTTCGACGCCCAGTTCCGCACGCGGCTGAGGATGCTCCGGCTCTCGGTGCCGGGGATGGGGACGCGGATCGACCCGTGATTGAGCGCCGCCAGCCGGCCCGCGGTCATGCCGCGCAGCGTCTCGACCTCCGGCGTCAGCGCCGCCAGCAGCAGGCTCTTGACGATCCGGCCGTCGCCGCGGAACGCCGCGGCCCGCGGGTCGTCCGGCAGGTTCCGCGCCTCGTCCCGCGTGATGCCGTTCGTCCTCTCCAGCAGCGGCAGCAGCTTCTGGAGGTAGAGCCGCCGGGCGCGGTCGAACTGGATCCTCATCTCCTCGGTGAACGGCTCGTCCCCCTCGGCGATGACGTCGTAGAGATCGCCTAGCGGCACGAGCTCGCCGAGCCTGAGCGTGTCTCTCTGCTCGACGAGGAGCTGGAGCATGACCCGCAGCGCCGTGCGCTCGCGCTGGAGCACGGAGGAGATCGCCACCAGCGCCTGCACCAGCGCCGGGCTGAAGGGGTAGACGTCGCGGAAGCTCTCCGGGTTGCCCTCGCGGCCGAGCAGCGCGGAGAGCACCTCCTGGCGCACTTTGCTGGTCTCGTCGAAAGCCTGCTGGATCTCCCGCCGCGCCTCGTCGTTCTTGGGTTTGAGCAGGCGGACCCGCGCGATGTGCGGCAGGTTGCGGTCGTCGAGCGAAATGGTTTCGAACCGCCCTTCCGACCACTTGAGCGTGTCGGAGAAGCTGAGCTTTTCCGCTCCGGGCAGATGATCGCCGACGAGCTCGCGAAGGTCGCGCTGCCGCGCGATGATGCTCACGATCGGCACCGGCCGGTCCGAGGTCTCGGCCTCGACCAGCTTGGCGACCTTGGCGCCTTCGCGGGCGATGAAGGAGAGGTCGGCCACCCGGCTCGCCAGCCAGAGCACGAGCTCGTCGAGGAAGAGCACGAGGCCGTCATATCCCAGCGCGTGCGCGTGCTTCGAGATCACCGAGAGGCCCTGGTCGAGCGGCACGTAGGCTTCGCCGCCGCTCGCGGCGAGGTTGCGGTAGGCCGTGAAGTGGTGGGTGATCAGATCGCTCACCAGCTCCAGCCGGCGCGCGTTGCCGGGCTCCGCCGCCTTGGCTTCGGCGTAGGTGGCGTCGTCCCACGCGCCCGCGCCGAACGTGCCCCAGCCGCCGACGGTCTTGCCCGCATTGAGCGGCGCGAAGAAGCGTTCGTCCCCCATCTGCGCGCGCAGCCCGTCCGCGTTCTCGAAGATCGGCTCGGCCAGGAAGACCGCGGGCAGCGGCGCGTCGGGCCGGATGGTGCGCACGTACTCGACATAGCGCCCGAGCACCGCCTGCTCCAGGCTGTTCGCGCCCATCAGGTGATACGGCACGAGGAGGAACTTCTTGCCCTCGGTCCAGCCATGCTTCGCGACCACGGGCGCCAGCTCCTTCACGGACCGCGCTTCGGCGTTGTGCTGGAGGAGCAGGTGCAGCACGGCCATGAAGTGGCTTTTGCCGCTGCCGAAGCTGCCATGCAGGTACGCGCCCATGGAGGAGCGGCTTTCGAGCGCCCGCCGCACGAGGTCCAGCGCCTGCTGGAAGGCGTTGCGGAGCTGGTCCGTGACCACGTAGCTGCGCAGCGTCTCCTCCGGCCTCTCGATCCCTTCGGACAGGCGGAGGACGAAGTCGCTCTGGTGGACCCTCTCGGGGATCTCGATCAGATCTCGGATCAGTTTCGCCATGATGATTTTCAACCTTCGAACAACTCGGGTTCTTCGCCCTTCTTCTTCCGGCCGCGCTTCTTTTCCTTGGTTTCCGGTTTCCAGGCTGCGAGCGCTTCGCGGGTGAGGCCCAGGGCGCGGGCCTCTTCGTCGAGGTAGGCCGCGAAGAAGTTGCCGAGCCTTTCGCCGTGGTGGGCGGGGTCCGGCTCGTTGTGCCACTGCTGAAGCCAGGGTATCAGCTCCGCGAGGCCGGCGAGGACTGGCGCCAGGCGGTCGGCGGTCCAGGCTTCCTGCTCCCGCAGATCCTGGTAGGCGGTGGCGAGGGCCTGCGCCTGCTGGAGGTGATCCCAGCCCGCCCATCCGATCACGGGGGTTCTGTCCCCTGCGCGCTCCAGGCCGGGGTAGAGGATGAAGCGCTCCTTCGGCACGTCGAGCTTGCCGCGCAGGCGCCAGTAGGCCGACGTGCGGAAGTCGGCGGAGGCGTAGCGCGGTGGGACCGGAATGGGATCGATCTTTTCGCCTGCATCCTCGAGCCGCTGGAGGCGCCAGGTCTCCTCCCACTCGGCCCGCTTGCGCAGACCGGAGTCGACGTACCGATGGACGGCGAGGAACGGCACCGCTTCGTCGAGGACGAGCTCGGTGATCAGGTCGGTCCAGTCGAAGTCATCCCGACCGCAGTAGAGCGCGGCGACCTGACGGAATTCCTCGTCCTGCCGAGCGTGGTCCGCCAAGCGGGCGGTGCTGGTGACCCGGGGCTCGGGCCAGTAATGCGGCTCTTCGAGGCGGTCGAGAAGCCGCTCGCGCAGTGCGCGCTTTTCCTGCTCCTCCCAGGGTTCCCGGTTCCAGCGGCGCTTGTATTCCGCCTGTTCGATCAGAGCGATCCATGGATTGGTTTCGATGGCGTGGATGCGCCTCTCGACGAGTTGTCGGTAGGGCTCGGGCCAGTGAGAAGGGATTTCAGTCTTAGGGCCTGAGCCATGGCGCTCGAACCATTGGGTCTCAATCTCTCCAGCCTCTACCTTGCGAGCGAGAACAATTTCAAAGGCGCGCTCACCGAGGTTGACCTCGGGGAGCGACTCAGGAGCAGCTTCGAGAGGAGCGTCGAGTAGGCCGTAGAGCCGATAGACTTGCCAATCGATCTCTTCTTGATGCGTAATCAACGCTTTTTCAGCGCGATTTACTTCAATGCGTATTTCTTCGAGTCGCTCTTGGTTGAGGAGGTTAATATTGAATAATTGAGAAAGGAGAGCCTTGTGCACCTGGGCCAAGTCGTCTAGAGTTTCTGCTGAGCGGGCTGGCCGTTTCGGCGGAAGTGGAAGCGCCTTGATCTTCGTCGAATCGAATTCGAAACGCTCGTCCCATAATGTTTTGCGGACGCGGGCACCCTTATTCCCGACATGATCGCCACCCTTAGGGTAGAAGATTTGCTTCATCCAGAAGCAGGCTGTGGAGCTATTTAGAAGTCCGAGTACTCCATATTGATCATTGGAGTTGGATTCGGTTGAAAACTTTATGACAGGTGCTGTTTGTTTGAAGATTTTTCCGCTTCGGTCGAGGGCGAAATTGTTATGTGTAGATACAAAAGCAAAGCCGATAGAGGTGGGGGAACCAAGCTTGTCCTTGACCAGAACCCCGAACTCGCGCCAGTTGAGGCCTCTCTGTTCTCTTGTCTTTCCGAAGTAAATCCCCGCTTTTAGGTTGGTGCGGTATGGCCAAAAGTGACTCTCGGCTCCTTTGGTCACAATGAATCGACCAGCGGTATCGTATGGGTAGATTACCCAGGATGATGCAGAGATGCCCCAATCGCGTATGTCCTCACCAACCACAAGAGGTTTGACTGCCTCTTTGTCGATTCGCTTTCTGGCCCATGTCTTGGCCCCGCTGGCGATGAACGCTTCGTCCTCACCGATCACGGCCATAACGCCGACTGCGGAAGTAACCTTATCAAGGCGTGTAGTAGCTCCTGAGTTAATGGCGTCCAATAAATCCGCAGCGCCGCCGCCGCCGATGGTCCAAGGGTGTTGATGGAACTTCATGCGAGGGACATCTGCGACCGTCAAGAAATCACTTGAAGATCCCGGATGGTTGATCTGACCAATTAATGCTGACCATACTAGGCCCGTGCTCGCATCTTCAGGAGTTTCCGGTTCTCCGCGTATGCCCATAACTGTCCGAACGTAATCTTGTTCAGCTCCGCGATTTCGCGCGAACAATATGACAGTTGGTGTTCCGTGTCCTGGAATGTAAGCTCCAGACGTGTCAATGACGTGAGTCAGGTCCCACCGGGGTATGTATTTCTCAATCAGTTTTTTCCCGAACTCCCGCTTCATGAAGCTGTTCGCCGTAATCATTCCAACCCAGCCGGAGGAGACTGATAAGTCGAAAAAACGTTCGGTGAACGGTACTGCAATAGAATATTTGCCAGAGCACGACTCGAACCGATCTCTGTAAAGCTTGTTCAGGGCCGGATCCTTAGGCGTAATGTAGGGCGGATTTCCAATCGCCACCGTATACCGCTGCCCAAGAAGCTTCCGCAACTCGTCCTCATCCTCGGTCTCGTAGTAATGAGAGTATTCGTCGGCTCCGAAGAGCTTTCGAGTCTGACCTGAAAGGTGCCCCGGACGCGCCCCCCCGTGAAGCAGGCTGTCTCCCGTTGCGACGTTGAGCTCAAACGCGGGAGCGTCAGCCATGCGGGTAACTCCGGACACCTTGAGCGCCGCGATGAGCAGACGAAACCGAGCGATTGCCACCGCGAACGGATTCAGATCCACGCCTGCGATCTGCTTCAAGGCCCTCTGAGCGAGCGCAATAGGGTTTGTGGTCAGATCAGCCTTCTGATACCGCCCGAAGATCCTATGGAATGCGCCCAGCAGGAAGTGCCCCGATCCGCAGGCGGGATCGATGAGCGTGGCCTTCTGGTAACCGACCTCGTCCATGGCCGGCTCCAGCGTGCGGTCGAGCAGGAATTCCTCCACGAACT
Source organism: Holophagales bacterium (assembly GCA_031390755.1). Classification (GTDB taxonomy): domain Bacteria; phylum Acidobacteriota; class Thermoanaerobaculia; order Multivoradales; family UBA5704; genus DATMER01. The sequence continues at coordinate 15,990 of JANMTS010000129.1, read as the reverse complement.
CCGGCGTCTGGAGCAGGGCGTAGCGCTTGCGGGCCGCTTCCGAGAGATCCTGGTATAGATCGCCCAGGAAGCGCGTGTTCCAATTCTCGTCCACAAAGTCGTGGATGAGGCCGCCGGACGCGGGATCGATCTTCCGGAAGAGATCCAGAATCCAGCGCGCACCGTCCGCCGTGGGGCCGAGCTTGAAGAGAGGGTTGTGCCGCTCGTCGAAGAGCGGCGCCATGGCCGGCAGCGCCTCCACCTCGCGGAAGCAGGCGAGGAGATACTCTCGGTCCGACGCAGCCGGCTGCGTCGCAAAGAAGCGCTCGTGACGGCTCCGCGCCTCGGCGAGGCGCTCGCCAGGACCGGCGAGCCACGGGTCCGGCAGCAGCTCGTTGTCCTCCAGGAAGCGCACGAACACGGCGGCGAGAATCCAGTGGACGGCCACCTGCGTCAGGTACTCGTCGCGCCACACGGCATAGCTCTGGCCCGTGCGGTGCCGTGTCTTGGCGTTCTCGTGCTCGGCTCGCACGCGGGCATCCAGATCCGGATGCTCCCCGAGGCGCTCGCGCAGATCGTCCTCCAGACGCCGCACCAGGCGCTGACAGTCCTTCAGAAGAGCAGGGGCGTCGATCAAGCCGTCTCCTTCCCGGTCTCGTTGTGGCTGCCGCCGTGAATCCACTCGCCCGGCACCCGGGTCCACAGCGCCGGAGTGATGACCGGGACCGCTTCGCCGTCGATCTTCGGCCCCGTGGCGGAGCCATCCATCGGCACCAGCACCCAGAGTCCATGAGGCCCGTCCTTGCCTGGCGTGGAAGGGCGGGCCAGGCGATCCCGCAGGCTCTCGAGAAGCTCCATCCGGCCATAGCGGGCGAGAAGACCGGGCCGGGAGAGGAGCACCGTCCGGGTCGAGCCTCGAAGGTCCGTCTCCACCTGCTTCAACGCCTCGGCCGCGAACCGGCGCAGCGTCACCGCGACGGGGTCGTCGTGCGGCCGAGCGTCGGCCTGCAGCACGAAGTCCCAGGCCATCTGATGATGGTCGGCGAGGCGCCGCAGAGCCTCCAGCCAGCGCTCCTCCAGACTGACCAGCTCCACAGGGAAGCGGCGGGCCAGCCGCGCCTCGGCCCGGAGGAGCGAGCGGTAGTCCACCACCAGCGCCAGGAACGTCCCCTCCCGCGCGGAGCGGCTCAGCCGTTCCTCGAACAGCCGGGACTCCACGTCGACCGGCGCCAGCTCGGCCGCGGCCGGCGGCTGCACCGTGGAGCGTGGGTAGGTGGTGGAGCCCGAAAGCGTGGTCAAGGCCTGGGGCGGCATGGCGAAGACGCCCTCACCTTCGCGGGCATCCGGATTCCACCGGAGCCCGACCTCCTCGACCAGATCGTCGAGCTCGGGCCGGCCGGGGAGCGGCAGCGCCTGGGGGAAGCGGCTCGCGACGCGGTTGCGGATCTCCTCGATCGTCAGCTCCCGCGCTCCGAGCAGGCTGCCCGAGGCGAGGCGGATGGCGCGGTCGGGCGGCAGATCGCGAGGATAGAGCTCCAGACGGCTCGACAGAGCGGCGTTGCGGGACGCACCCGCGGCCAGGCTCAGGAGGCGGTCGGCCGAGAGAGGGAACGGCAGCAGACGGAAGAGCGGCTGGAACTCCTCCAGCACCCGCTGAGACGACAGCAGGGGATCCTGGACGGCCAGCTCGTCCGCCTTGCGGCCCAGAGCGGCGATGGAATCGAACAGGGCCTCGCCTTCGGTCTCGGTCAGGGCCAGCAGGATGCGGTCGTGGGAGCGGCGGGACTTCCAGCGCGGGCTCTCGCGGGTCTCCTCGACCTCCGTCGCGGCGCGCAGCGCTGCCACGGCGAAGGCAGTGCGCAGGGGCTCTTCCGGCGCGGAGCCGCGGCTGCTGAGAAGCATCTCGGCCAGCTCTTCGGCCAGGGCCACTCCTCCCTGGACCCGGATCGAAGCGGCGATCTGATCCCCGACCTGCGTCAACGAAACACTGCGCAGCCAGCGCTCCCGGGCGCGGACCAGAACCTGACTGACCCGGGCCCGGGTGAGGCTGACGGCCGCCGCCACCTCGGACTGGTTCGGCCAGTGGAATCGGGTCGCCGGAGTCTCGGGCTCGATTCCGAAGAGCGATTCGAGGATGCGCTGCTCCCCCTCGGCGCGGGCCGGGAGAAGCGTCTTGACGAGGAGGTCGAGGCGGACGATCGACAGCTTGAGCCCGAGGGGGTATTCGGGAGCCGGGGCGGGCTCGGCCGAATCGGGCTCGGGCCGGCCGAGGCGCCGGCCGAGCAGATCGCTCGCCTCCTGAAGCTCGTTGCGCGTCTTGCTGCCGACGCCGCGCATGCCCTTCATCTCGGACGGCCGGAGCCGGAGGAGGCCCTGCACCGTGAACACGTCGGCCCGCTCCAGGGCGTTGACGGCGCGGGGCGAGAGGCCGAGCAGGCTCACCGACGTGCTGAGATGGGCGCGGTTGCAGGCGGCTTCGAGCTCGGCGCGTTCGGCGTGCGGCTGCCCGGGCGGAGGCTGGTCCGTGGTCGTCGACGTGATGGGGCGGCCGGACTCCTGGAACGCCCGGCGCCAGGCGGCGAGCATCTCCTCGGCGTTGTCGAAACGCTGGCCGGGATCGCGGCGAAGCGCCTGCTGGAAGAAGAGGGCCAGGGGCTCGCGCACGGCCGAGTCCATCCGCTCGGGATCGATCCGCGCCTCGTCCGGGATCATCCCCGGGTCCGTCTGGCCGTCGCCCCAGCGGGGCAGGGCGCCCGTGGCCATCTCATAGAGCGTCACGCCGGCGGAGTAGCGCTCGGCCTGAAGATCCCACCGCTTGCGGTCGCGCAGGAAAGGATCGAGGTACGGCCGGGTGCCGGCGAAGATCCGGTCCGCCGGAGTCGACGAGAGCGAGAAGTCGAACAACACCAGGCGAAGCTCCGAGTTGCGGCCCGACCTCAGGAGACCGAGGTTGTCCGGCTTGATGTCCCGGTGGGGAACCCCCTCGCGCTCCAGGTACGACACCGCCTGAAGCAGATCCTCGCCGAAGCGCTGCAGCAGCTCCGCCTGGAAGCGGCCATCCTTGCGCAGCCGCTGCACGATCGTGCCGTCCTCGCCCGCGTAGGGGAGGAGGAGACCGGCGCGGCCGCAGACCGTCACCGTGTCCTGAAGCGGAATGATGCGCGGATGCTTGAGGCGCCGGAGGATCTCCGCCTCGGTCCGGATGGGGTCGTCCGACCCGGAATTCACCGCGAGCTTGAGGACGTGCTGCTCTTCCCCCTTCGTCACGAGGAAGACGATCGACGTCGAGCCCTTGCCCAGGACATTGACGATCTCGAATCCCTCGCGGAAGCGGTTGCCGGCCCGGGCCTCGAGAGGGTCGGACACGTACTCCTCGCCAGGTCGGGGCAACAGCCTCTCGATCTTGTCCAGCTCCTTGAGGAAGTCGGCCACGGTCGGCCAGCGCTCACCGACCACCGGATGGGTGGCGAGCTGGATGAGCATGCTGAGGTCCGGATGGACGCCGTCCATCGCGGCTGCGAGCTGCAGACCCTGGCCGACGCGGAGCTGCTCGTGCAGCTCCAGGACCGACGGCGCGGGCGGACGGCCGGAGAAGAGATAGAAGGCCAGGGCGCCGAGGGAGAACACGTCCAGCGTCTCGGGCGAGGCGTCGGCCACGGTGAGCGCCTCGGGAGCGAGATAGACGCGGGCCTCCTCCTCCACGAGCGAATCGAGGTGGGACGTGCCGCTCAGCCCGGGCCGGCCCGCCCCGACCGTGAACGCCTCGTGCGCGGCCGTCTTCCAGTTGAGCAGGCGCAGGCGGGGCGACGGCTCGTCGGGTTCGAACACGAGGATGCTGCGCGGCGACAGACCGCGGTGGTACAGGCGATTCTCGTGGACGTAGCGAAGCGTCTCCGCGACCTGGCGGACGAGACCGAGCCGCTCGTGGAAGCCCAGGCGGGCGCTCTCGCGCTTCAGGAAGTGATCCAGGCGGAGCGCCTTGGGGTCGTGCTCGAACACCAGCGCCGGCCCCAGATCGTGCTGCGTGAGATGCAGGGGCTTGAGAAGCCCGGGATGCGAGACCGACTCGAGAGCCTCGATCTCGCGCCGCGCGGCCCGTTCGAGCCGGGAGCGGGCCGCGCTGCCGCTCGCCGCCTGGGCGACCGTGTAGATGCGGATGCGGCGGCAGATGCGGTCCGACGACACGTGATGCGCCTGCCAGTCCTGATAGTCCGGGCCGGTTTCGAGCAGCGCGTCGAGCAGGTAGTCGCCGGTGCGCTTCACCCGCTGAGTGGGCCGGATTCCGGCCTCCTCCAGCGCGCGGGCGACCGCCTTCGCGATGGGGCGGTCGAGCCGCGTCTTGCCGGTGCGGAACAGCTCGGACGGATCGAAGGTCTTCAGCGCGTCGAGGATGCCGGCGCGCTGATGCACGCCCTGGCGGGCCGTTCCCGAGAGCCTGCACTGAAGCGCCGGGTTCGAGAGGAACACCAGCGGCTCCAGATACGGCATCCGCACCTTCTGGAGAGCCTTCTGCCGTTTCAGCAGGGACGCGAGCCGCCGGGCCTTGCGGTTGGCGAGCAGGAGCGGGCTGTCGTGGGCGTGAACCCGGCCGTCCTGATGCACCTCCCAGGTCGACGCATCCCCTTCGAGCGCGCCGCTCCAGCTCTTGATCTCGACGAGATACAGCCCCTTGGGAGAGAGGACGAGGAGGTCGACCTCATGAATGGTGGCGTCCTCGGAGACGAATTCGAAATTGGCCCAGGCGCGGAACGGCTCGTGGTCGGGAAGGCCCGCGCGCACGAAGTCCAGCGCCTCGCGTTCCCAGGGAAACTCGGACGGTGCGATCTGTTGCCAGAGAGAAGACGTCTCGTTCACAGCATGGCTCGGAGTGGCGGGTAATGTAGCAGAAACCGGATGTCTGTCGGCCTCGGCTGGAGAGAGACGGGGGAGGGGAGCCCCGGACGGCGGGCTCCCCTTCCGGCGTCACCTATTCAGGGACGGGAGCCGGATCCTCAATCGCGAGCGGCGGATCGACCAGGGGTGACGAGCGGCGCTGGCGATGGGGACGGACCCCGAACTCCACCAGAGCCTCGTTGTGGCCGCCGAAGTGACCCCGCAGAGCGGACCGGATGCGGGACGCCGCGGCCCGGCCCTCGAACAGGATCTCGCGGCGGCGCTTCGAGTCCGCCGCAAGCTGGGACCGGGACACATCCTGGCGCACGCTCACCACCTTCGCCTCCTGCAGGATGCCCTCCAGAGACCCCAACTGAAGCGTGAGATCCGGCAGGTTGGTCTCGTTGTTGTTCACCGCCGTGAGCAGGCGCTCCCAGTCGGTGAGGAAATCGGCAAACGAAGCGGTCTGAGGCATGGTGCTTCTCCTTTCAATGTGGACTCGGCGCGCGAATCGCATCGAGTCTGTCGCTGTGACAGCTGCTTCCCATGCAGCAACGGGATGATGAAGGAGGAGAATCCGCGCGTCAAGACTTTTTCGAGAGATTCTCGGGACCAAAAAGTCTATATTCTGTACTTTTTGGGGTATTGACTTTTGCTCCAACCTGAGGCATGGGCACCAATGCCGGCGGGAATTGCACGCCGTGAGCAAGCCTGTGCGCCACGTGCGCAGCCAGCGGCACCCCGTGAGCGGCCCCGCCGAGCCCGTGAGCGCAGTGCGTCAGCGCCGGAGCGAGGCAACGCACGAGCCGGGAGGGAGCTCGCGCGAGGCGGGAAGGGCCGGGCGGCCCGCGGCCAGCCCTGGGCAGGACGCGACAAGGGTCGCGCGGGAGGAGGGGACATCGTGGGGCACCGCGAAGTCCCGGCGTGGGCGGGCGGTGGCGGGCGTTGAGGAGGTGATGCCCTCTGTTTGCGCGCCGGCGGGAAATCGGCGGGGGCGTCCGTCTCCTGGGGAAAGCAAGAACCCGCCATTCCGGCGGCCTCAGAAGGGAGATGTCATGGCGAAGACCAAGGATACGGACCAGGATTCCATTGTTCCCGACGGGCTGTCCTCGTTGGGAGCTGCAGCTGGCATCGCAGCGGCCAAGACGCCGTGCGAGGTGATGGGCGAGAACGAGATTCTCCCCCACGAGATCTCGGTGAAGCGGACCGACCAGGTCTCGTGGCGCGTCTACCTCTGCAACACTCCGGCCCGTGCCGTTCTCGGCATCGCCGATGCGATGGGGCACCAGAAGATCATCGTCAACCAGGCCGTGCCCCCTCCGAATCCGCTGACGGCCAACGTCATGCCCCCGCCGGCGCCGTTGGGGCGCTACATGCTTCTGTGGCTGCTCTTCCCTACCGGCCCGGACTGGCAGATGGTGGTCGAGGTCGCGGTCAACGGCGTCGTCCTCTTCCGGCAGTACAAGAGCTCCAAGAGCACGCTGCCGACCACTCGCGGCTTCCTCTTCATGGAGGTTGACTCATGAGATCGATACGTGGGGGGGTGGGGGCTATCGTCCTTCTCGTCCTTTTGGTCAATACCTCCCCTGCCACGGGACAGTGCGGGGATGGGAAGATCCGACCCCAGGACGCAATCGAGTTGCACCTCCGGGGAGAACCTCTGGTCGATCCAAATGGGAAAGCCCGAGCGCTTCCTCAAGTCTCGGATCAGGACAAGGAGAAGAAGAAGCGGGAAGAGACGGTAGTGAAGGCCAACGCTGAAGTTGCCTTGACCATGCCATCGGCTACGCAGGTGGCGGCTCCTGCTACTGCTTCCGGAGGCACTGAGGTAACTCTGCCCGGAATCGTGTCGCTGCTCGGGCTGGCGCAAGAGCAGGGGCTGGTCAATTCGAAAGACGGCGTCACCTCGATCAGTCTGACTCCGTTTTCCTTCCTGGCGCTGGTTCGACCGGAGTACGTTTCTGATCAAGAGCTCTACATGAAGGCGAGCAATCTGCGGCGTTGGGGAGGGACACTCGCGTTTGGCGGAAAGGGCGAAAGTTTCGATAGGGACGGCGATGGCGAAGCCGACCAGGCGCTTGAAACCAAGGACTTCAACGACATCGTGACGTGGGAGGTGAAATATCAGTTCGGCAGCCGGGACCGGCGCACACGGGAAAACTTCGACATTTTCGACAACGCGATACAGGAGGCCGACCTCCCTGTCAGGATGTTTCCCGCCCTTGCGGCTGCAGGCTTTGCCGCGGATGCAGCGTTGGCAGGCGGAAAGGTTGATGCCGATGGGTGCGCCCTGGTATCTGAGATGAGGAAGGTCCTTGCAAGTCCAGAGATGGAAGACAAACTGGCGGCTCTGAAGAAGATCGACGCAGAGTACACAGCCGTCGCGAAGGAGGCGTTCAAGACGGTTGACGCCAAACCTACTCTTACCCTGGCCGTCGGCGGAACCGAAAAAACAGAAGGCTTTGGCGCTGATAAGCGCAGCGCGGCACTACGAGGTGCTTTTCCGTGGCTTGGGGGGACGAACGCCGCCGAGCTTTCGTGGAATGAAGTCGAGAGCCTCCTGGGGCTTGAGGACGCGGTCACCTGGAAGCTGGGTTACAGCTACTCGCGATCATTCCTCAAGGGCTCGCAGCTCTCCAAGGACGGCGTGACTCTGGCGGTGGCTGGCTCCTATGAAAAGCTGGAAGATGTTCCTGAGGCTGCCCATGACACGATCAGCAAGTTGAACGCCAAGTTCAGCATCCCGGTAACCGAGGGTGTGGAGATTCCGATCTCTGTGACTTGGGCAAATCACAAGGATCTGATCACCGACGAGGACGAGGTCCAAGGCCACATCGGTTTCACGGTGGACTATTCGACGATCCGGGATCAGATCCTGGGCAGGAAGAAGTAGTCGGGCCGGCTGTCCCCCTCGGCCGAGCCCGGCGGGTCAGGAGCGGCGCCCGGCATGGCTCCTGACCCGCATTGCCGATTCAACGGCCGGGTCGGCTGTAACGAGCCGTCCCCCTCCGCGCCCAACCTGCCATAACCACTTACCGCGAGGTGTGCGATATGGCTGGCGAAATGGGACGGACGATGCGAATCGAGACGATGGAGACGCTGGGGGTGGATGCCAAGAAGCTGGAGAAGATCAAGGTCAAGGAGCTGACCGAGATCCAGCGCGCGCGGCTGCTCAAGGTCAGGCCCGAGCTGATGAGCAGCTCGATCGAGCTGAAGCCTTCGAAGCCGAGCACCAGCAAGGGCTTTCTCTCGTTCTATTCCTCGCCGATGGTGCTGGCCGATCCGCTGCCCAGCAACGACATCGCCCTCTTCAGCTCGGCGTTCCAGGGTGCGGTGTTCCCGGGGGTCCAGGTGGAGTTCAAACCGATCAAGAAGAACAAGATGCACCTGGTCGAGTTCCACGTGACCCTGAACGAGGCGAAGACCTACAAGTTCCGCGTGTTTTCCTACCCTCTCGCCACCTTTCAGGACATCGCCATCACCACGAGCCAGGTCATCACGACGCTGGTGCCTCCGTTCGAGGAGCTGTCGAGTGGGTTCGGCGCTTCGATCCAGCAGCGCAACGAGCCGGGCGACAACGCGGGGTGGATGTTCCACAAGGTCCGCATCACGTCCGTCGCGTGAGCGCGAGCTCGTTGCGCTCGGACGCAGACGAGGCCAGGCAGTCCTGCGATTGATTCGCGAATCAGAATATTCTATCCTCCACGCTCTCTGAGGGAGGGCGGATGGACGGACTCTGGGATGACGCGGACTGGCTTCGGGCTCTGACCCTGGAAGAGCGGGCGGATCTCCTGGCGCGGGATCCGGGCGGAGCTTCCGAGGCTCCTGGCGATCCGGGGCTCGCGGACCGGCGGTTTCTCCGGTGGCGCTCGCAACCTCCGTTCTCCGAGGAGGACGCGTTGTCTCGCCGGCTTGCCTCGGCCGGCCTCTCCGAACGATCGTTTCGGCGGCTTCTGGGTGAGCCGGAGGCGGGATTGGCGGCGCGGATGGAGGCGCCTCCGGCCTGGCTGACGACTCTCGCGGAGGCGTTCTCGACTCCAGCCTCCGGCGCTTTCGTGGATCCTCCCGTCGCCGAGGCGGCGCGGCCTCACATGGGCTTCCTGCACGCGGTCCGGCCGCTTCTGGATCGCGGTTTTCTCCGGCTTCAAGAGGGTATCCAGGCGCTGGCCGCGGGCCGGAGCGGGCTGCCCTTCGATCCGCGAACGGCGGCGACTCTCGTCTGCGGGAGCGTCGCCCAACCCCTTCTTCTTCTCCTCGGACGGACCATGGTCCTCGAGCTCAACCTGGCCGCCCGGGAAGGGCGGCTGGCGGGGGAGACTCCCGAGGCCCGCTTCGCGGCGTTCACGGAGTCGCTCCGAGATCCGGAGGCGGCGCTCGGCATCCTCAGGCACTATCCCGTGCTGGCGCGGCAGGTCGTGGAGACCGTCGACCGCTGGGTGGAGACGAGCCTGGAGATCCTGCGACAGCTGCGGGACGACGCCCCTGCGATCCGGGCGGCGTTGTCTCCCGATTCCGATCCCGGGCTTCTGACGGAGCTGGACTGCGGGCTCGGCGACTCCCACCGCGGCGGCCGGACGGTGGCGAAGCTCACGTTCGCGTCCGGGCTGCGCGTCGTCCACAAGCCCAAGTCGCTCCAGGTGGAATCGGCGTTCCAGGGACTTCTGGCCTGGGCGGTGGAGAAGGGATTCGAGCCCGCGTTCCGAGGTCTTCGCCTCGTGGACGGCGGCGACCATGGATGGGTGGAGTGGGTCGAGGCGGCGCCCTGCGCCTCCCGGGACGAGCTCGAGCGCTTCTACCGCCGCCAGGGCGGGTATCTGGCCCTGCTGTATCTGCTGTCGGCGACCGACTTCCATTCCGAAAACCTGATCGCGGCCGGCGAGCATCCGGTTCTGGTCGACCTGGAGGCGCTCTTTCACCCCTGGGGTGAGGACATCGGCCGCGAGCCCGGCGAGACCCGGCCGGGCCGGCCTCTCTTCGAATCCGTTCTTCAGAGTGGCATGCTGCCGATGCGGACCTGGCAGACCGAGGACGATCCGGTCGGGATCGATCTCAGCGGACTGGCCGCGCCCGCATCGCAAGTCGTCTCGCAACCGTCCCTGATGAGCGAGAACGCCGGCACCGACTCCATGCGTTACGTCCGGCGTTCCGTGGTCATGCATCTCGGACTGGGGCGGCCGACCCTGGACGGCGCCGAGGTGTCGGTCTGCGACTTTCTCGAGCCTCTGTCGGGCGGATTCTCCGACCTGTACCGGCTGATCGTGCGGCATCGCGACGAGCTGTCCAGATCCGGCGGCGTGCTCGACGCGTTCCTCGGTGCCGAGGTGCGGGTGATCGTGCGGCCCACGCGCACCTACGGGATGCTCTTCGTCGAGGCTCAGCATCCGTTTTCTCTCGGCAACGCGCTCGATCGGGACCGTCTGTTCGATCGGCTCTGGCAGGCTGTCGATCGCCCGCGTTTCGCTCCGATCGTGGCGGCCGAGCGGCTCGATCTGCAGCGCGGCGACATCCCGATCTTCACGGCGCGGCCCGAGAGCCGCGACCTGTGGACCGCGGACGGCCATCGCCTGCCCGGCCTGCTCCGGGTTTCGGGATTGGAGGAGACCCGGTCCCGCCTTGCCCGGTGGGACGAGGCGGATCTGCGGCGCCAGTCCCGGATCCTTCACGACGCCCTGGAGGCGACCGTGCTGCGCGACCCGGTGCTCCCGCCTCAACTGGTTCCAGAGACCGGCGCGGTCGAGGCGCCGGCCCGGGAGGAGATCCTGGAAGCGGCCCGGCAGGTCGGCTTGCGCCTGGAGGAAGTGGCGCTGCGGGCTCCGGGTGAGGTGTTCTGGCTCGGCGTCCAGACCCACGGCGCGGCTTCGGACTGGAGCCTGGGGTTCTCCGGTCCCGACCTGCATCTGGGTCTGCCGGGCATCGTCCTCTTCCTGGCCTACCTGGGCGAAGTGACCGGCGAGGAGCGCTGGACGGAGTTGGCCCGGGACGGAGCGTCCATGCTGGGCCGGTGGATCGAGGAGACTCCCCGGCCTCCGCTGCCCGTCGGCGCCTTTGGCGGCTGGGGCGGCCCGATCTATGTGCTCACGCATCTGGCCGTCCTGTGGGGCGAGGACGAGTGGCTCGATCGGGCCGAGGCCGTGGTCGCGTTCCTGCCCGAGCTTATCGACAAGGACGAGATGAACGACGTCGTGGGCGGCGCCGCGGGCTGCCTGGTCTGCCTGCTGCGGCTGTGGGAGCTGCGGCCTTCGGAGGCGACCCTTGCGGCGGCGGTGCGCTGCGGAGAGCGCCTTCTGAACACGGCGGTGCCCGCGGGTCCGGGGATCGCCTGGATTCTCGGCATCGCCGGTCCCGATCCTCTGGCGGGGATGTCGCACGGCGCGGCGGGCATCGCCTGGGCGCTGCTGCAACTCGAAGCGGCCTGCGGGGACGTCCGCTTTCGGAAGGCAGCGCTGGAGGCGCTGGCTTTTGAGAGAGCGCTCTTCGATCCAGAGGAGCGCAACTGGCCGGATCTGCGCTTCGACAGCCGCAAGCCGACGCGGGAGCCCCACTTCATGAGCGCCTGGTGCCACGGCGCGCCCGGCATCGCCCTGGCGAGACTGGACGGGCTTCCTTATCTGGATGACCCCACTGTGCGGGAGGAGATCGCCGCCGGCCTGGAGACCACTCTGGCGAAAGGCTTCGGACGCGGCCACTGCCAGTGTCATGGGGATCTGGGGAACCTCGAGGTTCTCCTCGTCGCTCAGGAGAAGCTCGGATTGGACCTCAAGCCCGAGATCGGCCGGTTTCTCGGGGGAACCCTGGCTGACATTCGGGCCAACGGGTGGCGCTTCGGTGTGCCCGGGCGCACCGAGCCGCCCGGCTTCATGGTCGGCCTTGCGGGGATCGGCTACGGCCTGCTGCGCCACGTCGAGCCGCAGCGCGTGCCGCCGGTCCTCCTGCTGGCCCCTCCCGTGAGAACGGGAAGACTTTCCACCGTCCGAGATGATCTCGCGACGGTTTCGCGCAAGGAGACTTTATGAAGAAGAATCTCGATGTCGCACGGGCCTGGCGGGACGAGGAGTACTACCTCGGACTGAGCGAGGAAGATCGGGCGAGCCTGGGCGCGCATCCCTCCGGTCTGATCGAGTTGGACGAGAAGAGCCTGCGCACCGCCGTCGGCGGCGCCACCGCGGCCTGCACGCAGGACACCGTGTCGGCGATCTGCACTCCCTGTCCGCCTCGCCAGTGCTACTAGTCTGACCCGTGGTCTGCGGGAGGCGCTGGGGCTGGGCGTCTCCCGCAGACCAGGCTTGCGTAGAGACGTCAGTGGTAGAGGTTCTTCCGTTCCCCGGCCGAAAGGCCGGGAGCGTCGAAGCTGCCGTTCGTCCGGGCCCAGCTCAGCCGTTCCCTCATCCCGCCCTTCCAGACCGTTTGAAGCCGGGTGCCGGACGCCCCGGCAGAGCGCTCTTCGAGGACATCCGCGGCGGGATCGGCGAGCCAGTAGACCTCGGCGCCCTGTCTCTTGAAGCGGATTCCGACCTTGCCGGCTCCCGGCCGCAGGGCCTGGGCTTCAAGCTCGGCAGCAGCGGTGGTGGGGGCGAGCTCGCCGTGCTCGGCCACCGCGTAGTCAGGGGGAGCGGAGAGAAGCACGCCCGCCAGCTCGTCGGAGCCTCCGGTTGAGCCCAACTGCGAAACGAAGAACCAGCCGAAGGCGGCGAGCGCTCCGAGGAGGAGGACGGCGTAGAGGGCGCCTTTGAGGAGCTTCATGGCTCAGGCGAGAACCTTGAGGGCGATTGGAAAGTCCCTTTCCTCGGGCCTCGGAACCAGCCTTCCAAACACCCTGCTAGTCCCAGCTCTCGCGCTCGTGATTCAAATCCCGGTCGATCTCCTCTTTGGAGCGCATGCGACGGGGACGGGCTGAGAGCTCGGCGAGAAAGTCCTGGATGGTTTGAGCGGGGCGCTCAGTCGTCTTGGCCACGTGGGTGTTGAGTTTTATCGCTCGCATCGGATTCAATCTTCCTCTACCGCATCTTACGCCGATTGTCGTGACGAGGCGTCAGCCGGCCGCCGGCACGATCTTGTCGATCTCCGCGAGATCCTCCTCGGTGAGCTGCCAGCCGGCGGCCGCGGCGTTGGCCTTGGCCTGCTTGCCGGAGGTGGCTCCCGCGATCACGGAGACGACGATGGGGCGGGCGAGGAGCCAGGAGATGGCGAGCTCGAGGAGGGTGTGGCCCCTTGATTCGGCGAAGGCAATCAGCTTCTCGACGCGGTCCAGGCTCTCGTCCGACAGCATTTCGGCATAGCGCCCGCCGGGGGAGATGCGGGTGCCGATCGGGACGGGCTGGCCCTTTCGGTACTTGCCGGTGAGGAGGCCGCTGGCGAGCGGGAAGAAGGGGATGAAGCCGAGGCTCAGCTTCTCGCATTCATCCAGGACGCCGCGCTCGGGCTCGCGCTGGAACAGGCTGTACTCGTTCTGAACGCTGACGAAGCGCGCCGCCCCCTTGGGCACGGCGGCTTCGGCTTCGCGGAGCTGCTCGGGCGAGAAGTTCGAGCAGCCGATGAAACGCACCTTGCCGGCCTTGACCGCGTCGTCGAGCACGCCGAGGGTATCGGCGATCGGCACGTCCGGGTCCGGCTGGTGAAGCTGATAGAGATCGATCGTGCTCGTCCCGAGACGGCGGAGGCTGTCCTCCAGGGCCTTGCGCACATAGGCCGGTTTGGCGCCCTGGCGCTGCTCGTCCATCTTCATGCCGAACTTCGTGGCCAGGATGACCTGGGAGCGCTTCTTGCCCAGGGCGCGGCCGAGATACTCCTCGCTCTGGCCGGTGCCGTAGATGTCCGCCGTGTCGAAGAAGTTGATGCCCGCTTCGAGAGCGTCATGAACGACCCGCTCGGTGGCCGAGGCGTTGAGGCGCCAGCCGAAGTTGTTGCAGCCCAGGCCGACGACGGAGACGTCCAGCGATTCGATCTTTCGGGTTTCCATGGTTGACCTCCAGGGTGAGCTCCAGCTAGCTTGAGAGTCCGGAGGCGAGGGCCGAGAGGGCGGCGTCGACGTCCACGTCCGCTCCCTGGTCCCGCAGCGCTCCTCCGACGGCTTCCACGGCGCGGCGCAGAAAGTCCGGACGGGTGACGGTGAATCCCATGTGGCCGACGCGGAAGGACGTCGTCTTGACGGCCGGGTGAAGCCCGCCGGCCACGATGACGCCACGGGCCGCGATCTTCGGGAGGAGCCCGGCGTCGATCCCCTCGGGATAGAGAAGGACGGAGAGGGTGTTGCCCGTCACCTCGTCGGTGCGCGGCACGAAGCGCAGACCGAGTGCGCGCCAGGCGGCGCGCAGGGCGGCTGCGGCGCGGGCGTGGGCCGCGATCCGGGCGTCGACCCCGGCGTTCTCGCCGACGAGGATCTCGCCGAGGCCGGCGTCCAGGGCCTTGACGAGGGACGTCGCCGGGGTCGCGAAATAGGCCGGCGAGCCCTCCTCGTAGGCGCGATGGACCGGAAGCCACGAATGCCAGTCGAGATAGAGCGGCGGCGCCCAGGCCTTGCGTTTGGCCCGCACCCGGAGGGCCTGAAGGCTCGCGACCATCAGGGCGAGGCCGGGCGGGACGCCGAGGGCCTTCTGGGAGGCGGTGAAGTAGAGGTCCGCACCCCAGTCGGCCATCTCGAAACGCTCGCCGCCGGTGGCGCAGACGCCGTCGAACACGGCGAGGACGTTGGCCTCCCGGGCGATGCGGCAGAGGGGCTCGGGATCGACGCGGACGCCGGTCGAGGTGTCGACGTGGGTGGCGAACAGGGCCTTGAACGGAGCCCCCTGGGTGAGCGCCGCCCGCACCTCGTCCGGAGACGGCGCGTCGCCCACCGGCGCCACCGACGCCGTCACCTCGACGACTTCCGCACCGTTGCGCCGCAGGATCTCCGTCATCCGCTCGGAGAAGTAGCCGGTGACGAGGACGAGCGCGCGGTCGCCGGGCTCGATCAGGTTGGCCGCCGCCGCTTCCATGGCGAGCGTGCCGCTGCCCGCGAGGAGGAACGGCTGGCTCTCGGCATCGGCCTTCCAGACCTGGCGCATGCGCCCGAGGCACGAGCCGAAGGCCTGGATCAGGGCGGGAGACACGTGGCTCGGGGGAGCGCCCGCCGCCGCGGCCAGCACGGCTGGAGAGATCTCGACGGGACCGGGGATCATCAGAAGGGGCGGAGGGGACGTGGAATCAGGCACGTCCGCATGCTATCGCAAAGCTTCAATCCGGCGCGGCAGGAGAGGTCGGAGGCCGGCAGACCTTGCAGGGGGTGAGTCCCAGGTCCCGGGCCTCCTTGAGGGGCAGCGGGATGGCCTTTCCTTTCACATAGCTGCAGTCGGCGCGGTGCCTGCCCGCCCACTCCCATCGGGGACAATCCCAGCGAGCAGCTCGCCGCGGTGGCAAAGGAGCGCGACCAGTACAAGACCGGCTTCGAAGGGGCGGTCGCGGAGCTCAAGACCCTGCGCAGCCGGCGCGAGGCCGAGGCGGAGTCCGCCGCCGCGACGGAGGCCGTGGTCGGATTCCGGTTCGATGAGCGGCGGCGGGAGACGGAGCCAGGGTCGAGACTGAGGCTCCGGCACTACGGCGAAAGCCGCCGGAAACAGCTACTCCCTCGGCCTATAGCCACCGCGCCCGCCGCCGACTCTACCTTCTTCTGGCAGCTCCAGCCGCGAAATCGTAACGTTCATCGTTACGATTCTCCCTGCCCCTGAACCCTTGAGCTTGTTTGTCTTGTGAAGCTTACGCCGAAATCTCCTTCTCCCCGATTTGCAGGCTTGCCTTCCTGCGGGCAATCTGCTCTCCGAGATGCGAGGAGCGCCTCGGTGCCAATTCCGGTGCCATGCGCCCCCCGCCAAGGAGGATGAAATGCCGAACGGCAAATCGTATTCGGAGATCGTGGGAGACCTGCAGCGTCTGCTTGCGGCGTTCAACGCCAACGCCGGAGATCTCCAGCACCTGGAGGGGAGCCGTTCCTCTCTCGAGGGCCTGGTGTCTCAGGTCCAGGTGCTCTCCCAGGAGCAGGCAGCCTTGACGGCCAGCAAGCAGGAGAAGACCCAGGAGCTCAGGATCGTGGTGACGGAGGGGCAGCGTCTGGGGACCGTGCTGCGCTTCGCCGTCAAGCAGCACTACGGCATCTCGGCGGAGAAGCTC
>JANMTS010000076.1:0-7642 GCA_031390755.1 Holophagales bacterium | reverse complement strand
CGCGGATACCACCAGGATCGCGCCGTCCATCTGCGCCGCGCCGGTGATCATGTTCTTCACATAGTCGGCGTGGCCGGGGCAGTCGACGTGCGCGTAGTGGCGCTTCTCGCTCTGGTACTCGACGTGCGCCGTCGCGATCGTAATGCCGCGCTCGCGCTCTTCAGGGGCCTTGTCGATCTGATCGAAGGCGATGAAGTTGGCCAAGCCCTTGGAAGCCAGGACCCGGGTGATCGCCGCCGTCAGGGTCGTCTTCCCATGGTCGACGTGGCCGATGGTCCCCACGTTGACATGTGGCTTCGAACGGTTGAATTTCTCCTTCGCCATGGCGTTTCGACTGCCTCCTCAAGCTTGGTTGTTATCCGAGAGCACGGCGTAACCGATTGAATCATGGAGCCCACGACCGGATTTGAACCGGTGACCCCTTCCTTACCAAGGAAGTGCTCTACCACTGAGCCACGTGGGCTTTTGAGACAGCCGTAGGCTCGCTCCGGACCCGTGTCCGGGCGGCCATCGACGGTCAAAACCGCGCGATCTTACTCTTGCCCCCACCTCATGTAAAGCCCCTTCGCTCACTTGGGGAAAATCTGACCATCCTGGAGCAAAGATTCCCGTCAGGAGTCCCAAAGGCGGGAGCCCCAGGGAGAGGGACGGTTATTCTGCCAGAGGCCGGCGAAGTTGTCCAGCCCCCAGTTTGAGATTCTTTCGGGGAACGCGGGGCGGCCCATTGGGCCTTCCCCATCCCTCAACCCTTCTTCTGCGTCTTCTCTTCCAGCCACTTCAGGATGAGCCGCAACGCCTCCTCGCGGATCTCGTGGCCCATGCCCTCGATCTCGCGGTAGGTCATGGCGACTCCATACGGCCGCAGGGTCTCGCGGGATTCCCGCGCCTTCTCCACCGGCAGCATGTTGTCGCTCGTGCCGTGGACGACGAGCACCGGCAGGCCTTCGTGCTCCGGCACCTTGGGCAGGGTTTCGGCCAGCAGCTCCGGGAACCAGGAGGAGAGCGCGGCCAGGCCGGAGAACCGGCCGGGGTCGCGCAGGGCAAGATCGTAGGCCATGGTGCCGCCCTGGCTGAAGCCCATGGCGACAAGGCGATCCGGATCGATCGGATAGCGCTCGCGGGCGAGATCGAGGAACTCGCGCAGGGCGTCGGCGCCGCGCTTGAAGGCATCGCGATCCGGCTCCTGCCCAGGGACCAGGGGGAACCAGCCGTAGCCCTTGACGCCGTAGCCGATGGGCAGCTCCACCGACCCCTGCGGGCAGAGGACGAGGGCCTTGCCGCCGAAGAGGTGCGGCGCGAAGCCGAGAAGATCGTGGGCGTTGGCCCCCCAGCCGTGAAGCAGGAGAACCGTCGGAAACGGACCATCCCCGGCGGGGACGTGAGCGGCGTAGAGGAGCTTTCCATTCATGGCCGGGAAGGATATCGCGGTGGGAAGGATATCGGGCCAGGATATGGGGGCAACCGTGTATTAGGATCGCCGGCATGACCGCCACCGTCAGCTCCATCTGGATCAAGCGCTCCAAGCGCGGCCCCATGGACCCTGCCGAGCAAGCCGTCCTCGTCGCCAACAAGGGGATCGTGGGCAACGCCAACCAGCGCGGCCGGCGGCAGGTGGTGCTGGTGGCCGAGGAAGGGTGGGCGGACGCCGTCGCCGAGGTTGGATCTCCGGTCGATCCGTCGGCGCGGCGCGGCAACCTGCTGGTCTCCGGGATCGCTTTCGAAGGCACGCGCGGCAAGACCTTGCGCGTCGGCGACTGCCGGCTCCGGATCTGGATGGAATGCCAGCCGTGCGAGCGCATGGACGAGGTGCATCCCGGTCTTCAGAAGGCGCTTCGCCCCCACTGGCGCGGCGGCGCCTGCGCCGAGATCGTCGAGGGCGGCGAGATCCGCCTGGGTGATCCCATCGCCTGGGAGCCCGAATCATGACTGCCCCTCCCCTGCTTCTGCGCGGCGGGACGGTCCTGACCCTCGACGCCCGGGCGACGGTGCTGCCGTCCACGGACATCCTGGTCGAGGGCGGCCGTATCCGGCGGATCGGCGGGGTCACCGATCTCCCTCCCGGGACGCGCGTGCTCGACGTCTCCGGCCATCTCGTGCTTCCCGGCCTGATCCAGGGGCACATTCATCTCGGGCAGACATTCTTTAGAGGTCTGGCCGAAGGGCGGCGGCTCCTCGCCTGGCTGCGGGAGCGGATCTGGCCGCTCGAAGCGGCTCACGACGACGAGAGCGCCTACTGGTGCTCGCTGCTCGGCGCGGCGGAGTGCCTGCTCGGCGGTTCGACCACGCTGCAGGACATCGGCATCGGACCCGGCGCCCGCGGCCTCCTGCGCGCCATCGCCGACTCCGGTCTCCGCGCGTTCGCGGGTCCGTGCCTCATGGACAGCGGCGACGGGCTCCCCGACGGCCTGCGCCAGGAGACGGACCGCGGGCTCGCGGACGCCGAGTCGCTCGGCTCGGCCTTCGAAGGCTCGGGAGACGGACGGCTCCGCTTCGCGCTCAACCCGCGCTTCATCCTGTCCTGCTCCGATCCGCTGTGGGAGGGGATCCGCGACCTGTCTCTCAAGCACGGCTGGCCGATCCACACGCACGCCCTGGAGCAGGAGGACGAGACGCTGGCCGTGCGGGCGCTCAAGAACGGCCGGGACGAGGTGGAGTACTTCGCGGACCAGGGGCTGCTCGCCACGGACCTGCGCCTCGCGCACGGGGTCTGGCTCACGGCGGCCGACCTCGACCGCATGCGCACGGCGAACTGGAGCGTGGTCCACTGCCCCAGCTCGAACCTGAAGCTCGGCTCGGGCATCGCGGACGTGCCGGCCCTGCGCCGCGCCGGCATCCCCGTGGGCCTGGGCTGCGACGGCGCCGCGTGCAGCAACCATCTAGACCCGCTGGAGGAGGTCCGCCTCGCCGCGCTGCTCCAGAAGCTGAAGCACGGCCCGGACGCCTTCTCGGGCCTGGACGCCCTGCGCCTCGCCACCAGCGAGGGAGCGCGAGCCCTCGGCCTTCAGGACGAGATCGGCACGATCGAGACCGGCAAGGCCGCCGATCTGCTGGTCCTCTCCCTCACCCGCCCCGAGATGTGGTCCGCCCCCCAGGTCGATCCCCACGACCTCGTCGCCTTCGGAGCCTCGCGAGCCGCCGTCCGCCACGTCCTGGTCGCCGGCCGCCCGCTCGTGGAGGACGGGCGGTTGACGCATCTGGATCTGGAGGAGATTCTCCGGCAGTCGGACCGGCACCTGGCGGCGCTGGTCCGGCGGTCGGGGTTGGTGCTGTAGGGCCGGCCCCTCTGTCCCATCGGCATTCCCTCACCTAAGCCCGCACTGCCGGGCGGCGGCGCCCTCTCCCGCGCAGCGGGGGAGGGTTGGGGAGGGGCCGTTCACGACACGAACGGCCGCATCAGCAGGTTCCACCGTGCTGGCCAAGCAATTCCGAGGTTCTGACAGGCACCGTCCGAACCTTCCCCGTGGTGATGGTGTCGCAATCCCACCAGACTGACCAGGGCAATTCCGAGGGTATGCAGCGGAGTTCATGCCGGGAACTACGGGTTCGGTCGCAATCCCACCAGACTGACCAGGGCAATTTCGAGTTGAAGTGGAGGTTACCGACACTGGCACTGGAGATAGTCGCAATCCCACCAGACTGACCAGGGCAATTCCGAAGTTTCAGAGCTTCGCGGAAAGGTGACCGACCTCGAGAAGTCGCAATCCCACCAGACTGACCAGGGCAATTCCGAAGGAGCTTGAGCATCGCATCGAGGCCCAGCCCGTTGTCGCCGTCGCAATCCCACCAGACTGACCAGGGCAATTCCGAAAGCCGCCTCTGCAACCCTCTGAATCTTAGCGACTTAACCTGCCTGTTTCCGTTACCCCTCAAAAAGCGACGCTCTACAGCCTTGTCCACGCCCTCTCGGGGCCTTCGGCGAATGCGGCAAACCCTTGATTCCAAGAGACCTCCGGTCTCCGCCGTTACCCCCTCGCCAAAATGGGCGATTTGGCCCTGGCATGATTCTTGTCAGGCATGACGTTTGCTTGAGGAGTGCTCTTCTCCGATTCAGTTGTCAAGGAGCCAGGTGGCCCGGTGCGGTCGCCTGAAGACGCTCTTCTCTTCCAGACACGAAGGGAAGCGGTTTTGTTGGGAGGTTGCCGCAGATTTCAGGATAGCTCAGGATCCCAAGCCAGGGCGGCTTTTCGCCCTGAAGGGGCGCCAGGGTACAGCCTGGCAATTCATTGCCAGGACCATGCCCCCACCCACCCATTCCCCAAGTCCCGAAGGGACGCAGGGATCACATCCTCTGCGCCTGCGGGATCGAAGGGTTGTCATCCCGCCGTCCCTTCGGGACTTGGGGCGAGGTTGATGACGCTTCCCTGGCATTGAAATGCCAGGCTTTATCCCTGCGGCCCCTTCGGGGCGCCAAGATGTCCGGAGAGGTGGGGAGTCGCAATCCCACCGTACTGAACAGGGCAATTCCGAGCAGGCATGGCGCTTGCCCAAAAGGAGTCTCAGCCGCCTCCGGAGCGGTCCAGAAGCGCCCGCAGTCTCGCGACTTCGGCTTCGGCCTGCTCGGCGCGCCGGCTCTCGATCTCGGCGCGCTGACTCGCAGTTTCGTCCAGAGTGGGGACCAATCCACCATCCGGGAAGAAGAGCCGCGCCCAAGTGGTCTCCTGGCCTTCGACCTTCCCTTGCCAGCGGCCGATGTCCAGCCCGAGAACCTCGCTCCGGAGCCGGCCCTGGCTGTCGGGCCGGATCGGCTGGTAGAGGTCGCCGGCCAGCCGGTAGCCTTCCAGGATCTTGGAGTCGACGTCATAGAGGAAGTAGTCCCGGGTCCGGAACGTCCGCGAGTAGAGCTTCATCTTGTCGTTGCGGTCGATCTTCTCGGTCGTCGGGGACATCAGTTCCACGATGAAGTCCGGCAGCCGGCCTCCCTCCTCCCAGGAGACCCAGGCCTTGCGGTGCTCCTGCTTCGGCTCGACGTGATCGACGAAGAACACGTCCGGCCCGCGGAGGTACGGCTTGCCCACGGCCACGTCCCGCGCCTGCTCCAGGGAGTAGTAGACGAACATGTTGCCGCTGACGAAGAAGTCGGTCCGGCCACGAACCGCCATGGCCTGGCGGATCAGGCCGATCAGGAGGTTCATCTGGATGCGCTGCCAGTAGTTGTCCAAGGGTATCCCGTCGCTGTCGACGAGCTCGAAGGGAATTGGAGAGTCAATCTTCACCACGAAGACCCCACGCCACATCCTCTCGGAGCATCGGCTCCATCAGGTCGTCGCGGTGCGTCTCGACGTATCGGCGCAAGGCTTCCAGGACCAGCTCATCGAGATCTCGGAACCAGCCGGCCTCGACGAGTGACCGCATCTCCCCAAGAAGCCGGAGAGGCACTTCGGTCGCAAGGGTGACGGTAGCGGAATGGGATGCCATCTTCGTTGATTCCAGCGGACCGGCGGTTCATGCCAGAATGTCCGGGACGCCCCGCTCGCACTCCGGATGAGATTATACTGCTGGCGGGAAAAGATGCTCTCCCCACGGTCCACGGGAGAAAGGACGTCATCCATGGCAGCGATTCCCCTGACGCAGGCAACCTACTACCCGGAGTCCGACGGACAGCCCATGGGCGAGACGCCAGCTCACCGCAAAGAGATCATGGATCTGATTGCCGCGTTGGAGCAGCGCTATCGCGAGGCCGCGGAGGTCTACGTCGGCGGCGACATGCTGCTCTACTACGCCGAGGGCAACCCGGGCCGGTGCGTCTGTCCGGACGTGTTCGTGACCTTCGGGATTCCCAAGGAGCCCGAGCGGCGCTCCTACTTCCTCTGGCGGGAAGGCCGTCCGCCTTCGATGGTCATTGAGGTGACCTCGGCAGGCTCGCGGCGGGAGGATCAGGAGAAGAAGAATCTCTATGCCCGCCTCGGCGTCGAGGAGTACTTTCTCGACGATCCTCTGGACGAGTATCTGACGCCGGCCCTCCAGGGGTATCGCCTGGTACGGGGGAAGTACGAGCCGATCGCGCCGGAGGCCGACGGCTCTCTGCTGAGCCGGACGACCGGCCTCCTGTTCAGACGGGAGGAGAGGGGAGTCCGCCTGATCGACGCCGAGACCCGCCAGCCGCTTCTGCGGATCGAAGAGACGCAGCGGGCGCTTCAAGCGGCTCAGGAAGAGCTTGCCCGGTTTCGGCGCAACGCTCAGGGCTGAGAGCCCGTGAATGAATCGCGGCCCGCGGGGGGAAGCGTGGAGCAACGACCGGTGTAAGCCGTACCTGTGACTGGACTTGGAGCGTTTGCGAGGGGCGCAACAAGCTCAGAGGGAGAGACTACCGCCCTCTTTATGCCCCTGAGGGCTTGATCTTACGCTGCCGCGGCGCAGTTTGTAGCCAAGGAAAGGGCGCGCATCAGGTTGTGGGCAATGGCGAACCAGAGCAGGATCGCTCGGGCCTTGTGCAGACCCCGCACCAGCAGACGCTGCAGCCCGCGGTTGCGAGCCAGAGCGTTGACACATTCCACGCTCGATGCCCGCTGCTTGTAGATCTCCTTGGCTTCTGACGTGCCCATGCGCTGGCGCCATTGTGCGATCACCGTTGAATCGGTCACAAGAGGAGCATGGGGATCGCGCATTTTGTTCTTGGGTTTGGCCACCGGCGCATAGACCTTGGTGCCCAACTCGCTGGCCTTCTCAATATCTTTCAAGCCAGCAAAGCCACCGTCGACCAGACTCTCGGGCGGGATCGTCTCATAACGCTTTTGCAGTTGATCGAGCATCGGCACCAAATGACCTTGATCGCTGCCGCTGTTGCTCACATCGACGCCCACCACGATCTGCGTCTCGGTGTCGACCGCAAACTGACCGTTGTACGCTGGACGAAATCCGCCATCACCCATCTTCATCACCCGGGCTTCGGCATCGGTCGTCGACACCCGCGCCTTGCCTTTCTCGGCCGCTGGCTTCTTCGCCGCGACATCCGCCATCTGTCCCAAAGCCGCCTGGACGCGACGCTGCCGATCCTCCACAGCACGCTGCCGGGCTGCCGCCTGACGACGATTCGTCGCCTCCGGATCTTTCTCCAACTCTTGACGTAGACGCTCGACCTGCTCCTTAGACTCTTGTAGACAAAGCTCCAGGCTCGGTTGACGCCGAAACGACGACGCACCAGCACTGGCTCGCACACGGATGCCGTCCTGCGACACCCGTTTCAGAGTTACCAACTTCTGCTCCATCAAGACCGCTACGCTGTGCGTCAGAGCCCGATCGAGAAACTCACCATGCTGCACACGAAAGTCCGACAAAGAGTGGTGGTTGACCGACACACCCCCCAAAATCCAACGATAGGCGTCGTGTTGGCGCGTCAGGCGCTCCAGGGCTCGCGCGCTGCCCACTCCCTCAATCGTGGCGTACAACCACAAGGCCAAGTAGATCCGCGGGTCGATCGCCGGACGACCTGCTCTCCCCTCCACCGACTGCACCGCGGCGTAAAGAGAGCTCAAGTCCAGCGATTCAACGAACTCCCAGACCGCCCGCGCAGCGTGATCCGGCGCCAGGAGACTCTCCAGATCCACGGGGAGTAATTCCATCTGTGCCCGGTTAGCAACCAACAAACGAGGCGACCCCTTGGCTTGCGAAGGCCCGCCGATCATCTCCGGCTCGGGAAGGGGAA
>JANMTS010000059.1:0-71115 GCA_031390755.1 Holophagales bacterium | reverse complement strand
GAGGACGTTCTGGTTGGTGATGAACGGACCGTAGAAGGCGTAGTCCGAGGGGAAGAAGAGGTTGCAGGCGTTCACGGTGTCGACCGTGACGTAGCCGCGCAGGATGTTGTCCTGCTGCTTGGAGCCCGCGCAGTTGCCGGTGGCCGGCGACTGGTTGCCCTGGAGCCAGGCCTGGAGGTGGGCGCGGAACGGCACGCTCACGTACGGCGACGGGTAGGGCAGGGCGGAGCAGCTCGCGAAGTTGATGTCCTGCGACACCGGACCCTGCGGGCTGATCGTGTCCTTCGGATCCTGGCCGTCGGAGGCCGTGATCGGGACGTTGCCGTTGACGAAGATGTCGCGCAGGCTGATCGTCTGCACGTCATAGCCGGTGAGGTACACGTCGAAGTCGATGGCCGGAACCGACTGGTCGGTCCAGATCGTGACGTGCGCCAGGACGGCCGTGGCCGAGGCATTGTTGATCGAGAACAGGGTGTTGATCCCGTCCGCGTTGGCAATGTCGACCTCGAAGTACGGCACAAGCAGGGTCGCGGCGGGAACGGCGTCGATCGTTCCAATGGCCGCGAACGCCTGGCCGCCCAAGCCCAGCAGGCTCAGAAGAGCGAGGCAAAGGCAAATCTTTTTCATTTCAGACAATCTCCTTGAGTTACCGTTGACATTTCACACTGCGAGTACTGCTTAACTCCGCTCTTCGAGTTGATGCCATCACCTCCTGATTAAAGAGTCGAACTCTCGAACTCGCTAGCTGAGAGCCGGCGCCTCCGGAGCCCGTCGTGGGCTCGGCTGCGACCCTGCTCGTTGATATCAAAGGTCGTTTACGGCTTCGTTCAAGCCGGTCAGCGGGCTGTCGCCCCGACACGCAGGGAACCTCCGCCATGAATTATGCTTCTGCACTATAGGCAGCTCCCGGCCGCTTTGTCAAGAAGATGCCGCTATTTCTTTGGGGTCGCCTTCCAGGCGCCCATCCCACCCTGGCTGATGCACTGCTCCGGGGCGAACAACGCCGAAGGCTCGCCGGCGAATTCCGCCACCAGCTCCTCGGTCGGATCCCCGTCCAGATTGGCGATCTGGATGTCGTAGCCTCGGCAGCCGCCGCCGTAGGGCGGAATCTCGGGCGACGCCTCGCGCTCGAAGGTGCCGTCGCCCTTGCCCAGGAAGAGCCAGACCTCGCCTTCGCCGGTGGCCGCCGCCAGGTCGAGATTGCCGTCCCCGTCGAGGTCTCCGGAGTCGAGGGCGGTCAACCAGGGGCGGCCGTCCACCATGGCCACGGCGCGCCGCTCCCAGCCGCCGGCCGTCTTGGCGAGGTAGACGTCGATGCCCGTCCGCCAGGCACCGAGCTCCCTCGCGAGGTAGCCGATGACCAGGTCGGGCCGGCCATCGCGGTTGAGGTCGGCCACGTCCACCGCGCCCACGTAGGAGCTGGGCCGCAGATCCGGCAGCGTGGCCTCCGTCCATTCGCCCTTGCCGCCGCCGATCCGCAGCAGCTCCCCCGCGCCGAGGACGCTCGAACCGAGGAGCATGTCCAGGTGACCGTCGTTCGTGAAGTCGGCCACGGCGATGTCCTCGCCGAAGAGGCGCGGGCTCGTCTTCAGCTCATCCTGCCGGACCCAGCTTCCATCGCCCTGATTGAGGTAGACGAGGGCGCCGTAGGCCGTGGCCGGGGCGAAGGAATCCCCCTCTCCGGGACCGGGGCGGCCCGCGAGGCGCGGACCCTCGCCGATCGAGACCAGGTCGGGCTTGCCGTCACCGTTCCAGTCGGCGGCCTCGAGGGTCCGGGAGGAGAAGCCGCTCGCGTCGCCGCCGTTGCCGGGAACCCGGAACTCGACCCCCTTCCCCCACTCCTTGAAGCTCAGGGGGCCGTCGGCCACCAGGACGAGCAGGCCGTGCAGATGGACGGCGAAAGCCATGTCGAGGCGGCCGTCGCCGTTGAAGTCGGCCACGGCCACGTCGCCGTAGTCGTAGGCCAGGCGCGGAAAGGTCAGCCCCGCCCAGCGCTTCCAGTTGCCCTTGCCGTCGCCCAGGAAGACCATCGGCACGCTGTTGCTCTTGCGTGCCGGGCCGTGGACGATGTCGGGGTGGCCGTCGCCGTTCATGTCGGCGATCTTGAAGCCGTTGCGCCACTGGCCCCGGCTCGGCAGGCCGTTGCCGAAAGGCTCGAAGCTCAGGCGGTCCGAAGCACCGGTGGCATTGCGGTAGGTGGCGGCGACCTTTTCGGTCTCCGCGGCGGTGGGCCCCTGGGGCTTCGGCGGCGCGACCTCCTGGTCCACCTTGTAGACCTTCACCTGGAAAGTGTCGTCGGTATAGCTCACGACGTCGAAGACGAGCCCGTACTGCACCCGGACCTGGGTCTTTTCCTCATTGAGCCAGTGATACCAGCCCTCGACCTTGGGGAATTCCCGCAGGAAGTACTGCCGCCCCTGACCGTCGGTCAGCCATTTCCCATCGGGCGGCTCCATGGTCATCTGGGCCGCCTGGGACCCCTGCGATACCGCCGGAGTCGCCGGGGGGGTGGCGGCGGGAGCGGGAACGGCCGCCGGGGCAGCGGGTACCGGCGCCGAAACCGACGGAGCCGCGGTCGCCGGGGCCTGGGAAGCCGCCCCGGGACCGGGCTGCGCGGAGCAGGCGCAAAGGAGGGCGATCCCGGCAGCGGCCGCGAGACGGCCGAAGGCGGGGATGAATGATGGACCTTCAGGCATGGCCATGGTCGTTCCTCATCTGTCTTGAAAATCGAATCCGGGGACTGGGGGAGAAGCGGCGACCAGGAAACCCTCGCCGGCGTGCCGCAGGTCAGATCTCATCGGCGAAGGCCTTCTTGAGGCGGCGGAACAGCCAGAGGCCGGTGGATAGTAGCACGACCGCTACAAGAGCGAGCGTGACGGTCCCGCGGGCGGCGACGGGGCTGCCGCCCAGGAGGGCCTGGCGATACAGGCCGACCAGCGCGGTCAGGGGATTGAGCTCCAGCCAGCCGCGGAACCGTCCGGGCACCAGGGCCAGCGGGTAGACCACCGGGGTCAGGTAGAACCAGGCGTTGAGCACCATCCCGAGCAGCTGGGCGGTGTCGCGGAAGAAGACGTGGACGGCGGCCATGATCAGCCCCAGCCCCAGGGTCAGGGCGATCTGCAGCGGCACGGCCACCAGCAGCAGCGGCAGCCCTCCCCAGGACAGATCCCCCATGGAGATCAGGATGACCAGGAAGATCGACGCCGCGATCGCCTCGTGCAGGAGGGCGGCCAGGACCACCGCCAGAACCAGGATCTCCGAGGGGAAGCGCAGCTTCTTGACCAGGGTGGCGTTGTCGGTGATCGCCGTGGACGAGCGCAGCACCCCCTCCTGCAAGGCCATCCAGGGCAGGAGGCCGCCGAACAGGAAGATGGCGAAGTGCTGGGTGCGCACCTCCCCCACCGGACTGACCTTCATGACCGTGGAGAAGACGAAGGTGAACAGGCTCAGCAGCCAGAGGGGCTGGACCAGGGACCACACGAAGCCGAGCAGCGAGCCGGCGTAACGTCCCTGGAAATCCCGCCTCACCAGCTCCCGCAGAAGGAAAATGTGTCCGCGCAAAGATCCTCGTCGGGCCAGATAGGGGTCTGTAGAGCTTCTATGGGCTTCGTTTGCTTCTACGGGATTGACAGCATCCCGGCGTGGCCGTACCATCAGGACAGCAGCACGCGATATGGCAGTCTGACATAAACTCGATCCCGAGCAAACCCCTCATGTCCTCCACCAACAAAGTCCGACAGATCCAGCTCGTCGGGCAGAAGATCCGCAAGCTCCGCAAGGAGCACAAGCTGACCCAGGTCGAGCTGTCCCAGCGCCTGGGCATCCAGCAGTCGGATCTCTCCAGGATGGAGCAGGGGGAGTACCGCGTCAGCCTCGACACCCTCTTCCGCATCCTCGCCGAATTCAAGGTCGGCATCGGCGAGTTCTTCGAGGATGTCGCCCGGGAGGAGGTCGTCGCCCGGGAGAGCATCACCCCGAGGGACGTGCAGCTCGTCCAGCAGTTCAGCAGTCTTCCGGAAGACGCACAGAAGGAAGTCGAGAGCTTCATCGCGTTCAAGCGGGCGCAGAGCCTGCAGGGCGAGAGCCCTGCCGCCGACCACCACGACCCCCGCGATCGTTTCGACGGAAGGGAGAAGGGAAGGGCATGAGGGAGGCCTGGGAGAGCAGTCACCCCGATTTCAAGGATCTCCGGCAACGCTGGCACAAGGCGGTCGAGACCGACCTCCTCGACGAGGCCATCGAGATCCTGGACGAGGCGCATGCGTGGGCCGTCGAGCACGACGAGCCCCGGTTGGTCGACCTGGTTCTCTGCGACCGCGCGGCCGTCGCGATCGAGCTGGGACGCGGCGCGGCGGACATCCCGAAGCTCCGGGAGATCCTCCTGCGCAACGCAGACCCCACGAACTGCCGCGTCGCGGCCTACAACATCGCCCGCTTCTACGAGCTCGGCAAGAACAACAAGAAGGCCCTGTTCTACGCCCGGCTCGCCCGCGACCGCTCCGAGACCCTCGGCCGGCGCGACTGGCTGGCCTCCAGCTGCAACCTCATGGGCAACACGCTCCTGGCGGACAGCCTCATCCCGCAGGCGACCGAGCAGTACGAGCGCGCCCTGGAGCTGACTCCGGACGGCCCGAGCGTGGCGCGCGGCATGGTGCTCGACAACCTCGGGTACTGCCGCATCCTGCAAGGGCGGCACGAGGAGGCCTACAGCCTCCTCTACCAGAGCCTGCGCCTGTTCCGCCGCCTCGGACCCGAGGTGCATCAGATCCCGCCGCGGCTGGATCTCTGCTTCCTCCACATCGAGACCGAAAGGTACGACCACGCCCTCCGGCACGGAATCCGTGCGCTGGAGCTGGCCGAACGCCTGGGCGAGCCCGATTCGGTGAAGAACGCGCTGTACCTCGTGGGCGAAGTGGAAAACCTGCGCGGGGATTCCGACGCCGCGCACGCTTACTTTCTCCGGCTTCAACGGGAGTTCTTCCCGGATGCCTCCTATCTGCCCGGTTTCCTGCTTGCGGTCGATGTCCGCAAGCTCGTGAACCTGCATGCTTGAGATCAGAGCCATGAACGGAACCAGACGTTTCCTCCTCGCCTTTGCCTTCGGGCTCCTCGCCATCTCGCTACGCGTCACCGCGCAGTCCGAGGCGGTGTTCGGGTCGGACGGCGAGGTGTACATCACGCGGGCCGACACCTTCGGCAATCTCTTCCCCGGCCTGAAGGGCGTCGACCCGACCCACTCGGTCCTCGCCCTCGAGGTGCAGTATCCAGGAGCGCCCGCCAAGCGGTTCCTCGTTCCTGAGACCGAGGGCAGCGAGGTCGAGCACGCCTCCTCTCTGCTGTTCGAGGATTCCTCGCACACCTTGTTCATGGCCTGGGAAGCCTGGGACGACTATCCGGCCCTCAAGCTCTCGGGCTTCGACGGAGACGGGTGGAGCGATCCCGTGACGGTGATCGGCAACCCCTGGGCGGTGAAGACGTCCCCCCAGCTCTCGATCACGCACGATTCCTACGTCGTGCCCGGCGAGACCACGCCCCGTGACCGCACCTTTCTGCACATGGTCTGGGAGGAGCAGAACGGCGCCGGGTCGCACGAGACGTACTACTCGCCGGTGCTGTTCGAGAACGGCGCCTTCTCCGGCGCCCAGCCCCTCGTCTTCCACCTGGCCGATTTCGACGACTCGAAGGGCGTGTCGGCGGCGCTGCCGGCCGGCCTCGTCCCGGTCTCACGCCTGGTTCCCGGCAAGCACAGCCAGAGCCTGGTCGTCGCCTTCGTCTCCTCGAAGACCAACCGTCTCCTCAATCTGGAGATCGACGTGCTTCCCGAGCAGCTCGGCCGGCTGAGCGAGGAAGCCCGGATGCACATCATCGATCTCGGGGCCAGGAGCTCCTACCCCTCCGGCTACAAGAAGGTGGCCGAGCTGGCCCGGATGCACATCATCGACCTCGGCAACAAGGGCTTCCAGACGGAGGTCGCCCAGGCGATGGCCCAGCAGGTGAGTGACCTGATCCTCGCGAACCGGGGCACCGACACGATCGACTTCGTCGCCGATCAGGCGCGGATGCACATCATCGACCTCGGCGCCAAGCTCTCCGACCGGGGCCTCCGCTCGAGCAACAGCGCCTCCACCTCCTCGATCCAGCCGGTCCCCGGCCTTCTCTCCCTGGCCGCGCCGGAGCGCTCCGCGCACCTTCTCAGCTTCCGGGTGGCCGCTTCCTGGCCGGTCCCGGAAGAGACGGAGGGGCTGCTGGTCCGCTTCTTCCCTTCGAAGAGCGGCAATGCCCTGCTCATCGCCTGGGTCGAAAACGGCCGGGTCCGCTACCGGGAGACGCAGGGCCTGGGATGGAGCCAGTCCAAGGAGATCGCGCTCTCCGGAGCGGTCGATCTCGCCCGGGCCTACCGGATTCTTGGCGAGCGGATGAGCCAGCGCTAGGACGTAGAGACCAGAATCGGCGCGGCCGTCGGCCGCGCCGGAAGTACTTCCCCGCCGAGCTGCTGAAGTCCCCCTGCGATGGCCTCACGCCTCTCCGGGGGACACAGGAACGCCAGGCATCCTCCCCCGCCGGCCCCGCACGCCTTGCCTCCCCACGCTCCCAGCGACATCGCCGTCTCGATCAGGCTTTCCAGCAGAGGCGTTGAGATGCCCTCGGCAAGCCGGCGCCGGTGGCTCCATTCCAGGCTCATCAGCTCGCCGGTCCGCCGGAAGTCTCCGCCCTCCAGCGCCGGGACGAGCTCGGCCGCCACGTCCGCGATCCCCTGGAACAGGGCCATGACCTCCGGCTCGCCATCCAGGCGGCGGCGGATCACCTGCCAGTTGTTGCCCGCCGAGAAGTGGCTGGCCCCCGAGTAGACGACCAGCAGACTCTCGCCAAGAGTGTCGAGGTCGACCTCCAGGCGCCGCACCCTCTCCCCCCCGGGCAGTTGCAGAATTTCCAATGCTCCTCCCAGAAGCGCCGGATAGTGGTCCTGGACGCCGGTGGGCAGGCTCATCAGCCGGGCTTCCAGATCGCGGGCCAGGTGGACCCGCTCCGCCGCTCCGGTCGACGGCAGCCCCAGCTCCACCTCGGCCGCCGTGATCAGGGCCACGGCGAGCGCCGAGCTGCCTCCCAAGCCTCCACCGCGCGGCGAATCGCTGCTCAGCTCCACCGTGACCGGGGGCAATCCGAGGGCTTCGGCCACGACGCCGACCAGGGCTCCCTCGGGATGCGCACGCAGCTCGGCGGCGGAGTTGGCACGAATCTCGCTTTCACCCTGGATGACGACATACTCGCCGTGGCCTCCCTGAAGGCGCACCGTAGCAGCCAGGTCGACGGCGAGATTGACGGTTCGGGCACCAGGATGGAGCAGACCGATGGGCCAGAGGTCAAGAGTGCCGCCGGCGAGATCAACCCGGCACCACGTCCTGACCGTAACCATGTCTGTTGGGGAGGGGAAGACGGCCGCCCGCGGTTCAGCGGGCGGTCAGGGTTGCAGGAGCCTGGGCGGTCGCCAGCACCTGAGTGGCGAGCCGGGTTTCGGGGCTGCGCCCCGCACGCTCGATCTCAGGAGGAAGCTTCCCGCTCTGCATGCCGGCAAGAACGTCCTTGCGCCAGCCGCGGAAGGCGGCCAGCTGGCTCACCGGAATCGGCTCGTCGCGGACGCTCTTCAGCGTCAGGGGATCGATCCAGCCTCCATTGTGCTGCACGCGATAGTCCAGATGCGGACCGCTCGCCAGTCCGGTCGCACCGGTGTAGGCGATGATGTCGCCCTGGCGGACGCGCGAGCCCGTGCGAACTCCGGACGCAAACTTGGACAGATGCAGGTACGCGGTCACGTAGCCGCCCGCATGGCGGACCTTGACGACGTTTCCACCCCCACGATCCCAACCGGTAAATGTGACCACGCCACCCGCCGTCACCTGAACCGGCGTGCCCACGGGCGCGCCGTAGTCGACACCCCAGTGCGGCCGATAGGACTTCAGCACGGGATGGAAGCGGCGGGTCGTGAAGCCGGAGGTGATGCGGGAGTAGCGAAGCGGCGAGCGGAGGAACATCTTCCGGAGCGGGTGCCCTTCGCCGTCGTAGTACGTGCCCGAGTCGCCGAACCGGTACGCCTCGTGGCGGCGATTCTGGCTCTCGTAGACAAGCGCGTAGACGGAGCCTACCGCGTGCGGCTGGCCCTCGAGCAGGATCTCTTCGTAGAGAAGCTCGAAGCCGTCGCCCCGCTTGAGGTCGCGCGTGAAATCGAGGTCCCACTGGAGGACGTCCGCCATGCGGTAGGCGAGGCCCGCGGGGCCGCCGGCCCGGCGGATCGAGGTGTCGAGGGAGCCGTCGAGAGTGCCGCGAAGGGCGCGCATCCGGGTGGTGCGCTCGAACGGTTGCCAGTCGACTTTCCAGCCGGGGTTATCGCCGCCAACGCCGCCAACGCCGCCAACGCCGCCATCGGCGCGCGTCATCGCGACGCGGCCGCTGCCGTCGAGCGTCAGCTCGAACGACGAAAGGCTGGAATCGGGGTTGAAGTAGGCCGAGTACTGGTTGCCGGCCTTGAGCTTGCGAAGATTCAGGCGCTCGGACAGGGCGTTCGTGGCGGCGCGCGCCTCCGTGCTCTGCAGTCCAAGCTTTTCAAAGACCTGGGTGACCGTCTCGCCCCGCAGCAGCTTGAACTCAACGGGAATCCGCGCCTGGTCGATCAGGCCGGTGGCTTCGGTCGGAAGCGTGATCCTCTCGTTGAACCGGGGCGTGGGAGGTAGCGGATACGGAGACTTGTGGTAGGCCTCCAGATCGCGGGTGCTGAGGACGAGCCCCCCAGCCAGCAGGATGAGCCCCAGTGGGAGCCCCAGGCGAAGAATGTGTGGGGCACGTTTGATCCTCTTCCACTGCATCCCGTATAGACCTCCTGGATGGCGAACCCTCTGAATAGGGGGACAGACGGCTCAAGACTTCATAGATTCAGTGCTTCGTGCGGCTTGCATACTAGCAAGGCCGGCACGCCCTGGCAACCCCAAATTTTACACGAACCCAAGATTGCAGAGCAAAAGGGAAAAACCAAGCGTCAGTTGAGGCGTTCGGCGATCGTCCGGTCGGGGTCGTCCGGCAGTTTGCCGCTGAAGACCACCCTGCCGTTTTTTACGATCAGCAGCCCCGGCAGCGTGGCCACGGCGTACTTCTTGGAGAAGGTTCCTTCCAGGTCCAGGAACACCGGAGCGTTGAGGCCCTTCCCCGTGAGGAAGCGCTCCACGTTCGACCGCTCGTCCTGGAAGTTCACCGTGACGACCCGGGCCTTCCCGCCCCATTTGTCGACGAGGGAGTTCACCCGGCCGACGATGTCGCGGGACCGGGGCGACCAGGAGGCCCAGACGACGACGATCGTCGAGCCCTGGCTGAGATCGGCCTCGCTGAGGCGCTCGCCTCCGAGACCCTGCAACGCCACGCCCTGAGCCGCCGCCGGCGACAGGCCGCCGGAGAGCAGCATCGCCGAGACGGCCAACGCCGGGATCAGGACGGCGGCGAGGGTGAGCTTGTGGATGCGGTGGTTGATCTTCATGGCGGATGCTTCTTGGCGAATACGGCCCCGAAGGGCTCAGTGGGCCTCGGGAAAACCGCCGAGGCGATGCGGCATGCTGGTCAGGATGCGGATTCGCAGCCCTTCCGGGGCGGAGCAACGGACACAGCGTTCCCGGACGACCAGCAGGAGCTTGCGGGTGTAGTCCATGTGCCGGGCGCAGTCGGGACAGCCCGCCATGTGGTCGCGGAACGGGGCCAGCAATGCCTCTTCCATTTCGTTGTCGAAGAACAGGAACAGCACTACGCTGACCTCTCTGCAATCCATCACCAGCCTCCGAGATCCCAAGCAGCCGTAGTCTTCATGATGAGCCTCCGTGTACCGTCTAGATCAACTTCCGGCAGGTGCCGGATATTTCCAGGCTCGGAGCATTCGGTCTTGAAGCGGCTGACGGTCACTTGGCGCTCGCGCTACGACTCCGCATCTTGGCGGGTTCTCCGTCCCGCAGGTAGCCATGGTCCCGGGCGAACTCCAGCATCGCGGCTTCCATCAATCGACGGCCCCTGTAGAGACGGCTCATGACGGTCCCCACCGGCACCTCCAGGATCTCGGCGATCTCCTTGTAGGAGAAGCCTTCCAGGTCGGCCAGCAGGACCACCATGCGGTAGTCGGGCGGCAGCTTGTCGAGAGCGCGCTGGACATCCTGATCGAGGACGTTCTCCAGCAGCTCTTCCTCGGGGTTCTTCGTCGGGCGCGCGGCGTCCTCGCTGACCTGGGTCTCGAAGGACTCTTCGATCTCCGCGAAATCGCTCAAAGCGGGAGCCTGTTGCTTCTTGCGGTAGTTGTTGATGAAGGTGTTCTTCATGATCTTGAACAACCACGCCTTGAAGTTGGTCCCCTCTTCAAACTTGTCGTAATACCGATACGCCTTGAGGTAGGTCTCCTGGACCAGATCCTCGGCGTCTTCCGCGCTACGCGTCATCCGGTAGGCGGTGTTATAGAGCGCATCGACGAACGGCATGGCCGCCGCTTCGAAGTCCCACCCTTTTTGGTGGTTTGCGCTTTCCTTGGGCATGCTTCCCCCCTTCTATCCTCGGTTCCTCGGCCAACATGGATACGCACAGACGGTGCCAACCGGATCAGGTAGGGGGTAGGGGTATTCAAAACCCATATGGGAAAGGGAAAAACGCCGCCTGTCTCCTGGCGTGGACGGTTTGCGGAGAGCATCCGGAGACGGTCGCCGTCTCAGGAAAAGGACACTCCGCGTCACCGGCTTTCCCCCGGAGCCATCCAGCTTCCTGCCGTTTCGGCACCTGCCGTGCCAGAAAATCTTGAGCTTCCGATAGGCATCCGGATGCTGGAGGACGGCGATCCGGAGGCGCCGAAGCACCACCGGACCGCGGAGGTCGGAACAAGACTCAGCGATTGGCCCGCTTCCTGCAATCTCCCAGAATCAAGGCGAAGCTCCTCCACCAATCGGCGCGTGAGGCTTTCCCTGTTCTTTCGATCTGCTGGAGGATTTCCCCATGAAACGACGTTTGATGCTGGCTCTGCCGGCGCTACTTCTCTCTCTCGCTGTCGCAGGCCCGGCCCGGGCCGCGGAGACGACGGATTGCCAGATGACGTACAACCTCAAGAGCTGGTCGGCCTTCTATAAGACCTCGAAGGGCTCCGGAACGATCACCTGCACGAACGGCCAGACCGCCAACGTGAAGATCTCCGCCAAGGGCGGCGGCTTGACGGCCGGCAAGTCGGAGGTCCGGGAAGGCACCGGCAAGTTCTCCGAGGTCGCCGACATCCGCGAGCTGTTCGGGACGTACGTCACCGCCAGCGCCGCCGCGGGCGCCGTGAAGTCGTCCGAGGCGCAGGCCATGACCAAGGGCGAGGTCTCCCTCGGCCTGGCCGGCACCGGAACGGGCATTGAGCTCGGCGTGAGCTTCGGCAAGTTCACGATCACCAAGCGGTAAGCCCTTTTCTGGCTTATCCCCTGACACGCGCCCGGCTGGCGGCCTCTCGAGTCCGCCGACCGGGCGCTGTTGCGTTTACCGCACATCCGGATCGGCCCATGGGGCCAGAGTCGGCTTCTCCCGCGGCTACGAAGGCTTCCCCGTCATCGGGAAAGGTTCTTTGGCGGGAAATAACCTTATCCCGCGGCCGAGAAGGTTATTGGCGACGGGAGAAGGTTATCCGCCCCGGGAGAACCTTATTCTGGCTTCGAGAAGGTTCTCCGGCGGCAGATAAGCTTTCCCGATGACCGGGTAAGCTTATCTGAAACGGGAGAACCTTATTTGCCGCGGGATAAGCTTATTGGCGGCGGGAGAAGCTTATCTGCCGCGGGATAAGGTTATCTGCCGCGGGATAAGGTTATTGGCAGCGGGATAACCTTAGCTGCTTTCATGAAGTCCCCTTTTCGCCCTCGCTTGGGGTCATCCCTGGATCAAATCAATTCAGAGTCCTTCAAAGCGCACCCCGGGCTCCCGGCATCATGGACGCGCCGGAAACGGAATCTCCCTGCGGCCGGGCCGCGGAGCTTCCCGCGTCACGAGCCAGGATCCGGCCGCATCGGGGTTGTTGGAGAAGATCGCCGGCAGCGTGGCCGGCAGGCTGGCCGCGGTGAGAGCCGGCACCACCAGCGGCACCACCTTGAGGCCGTGCAGGCCGGTCCGGCCGTTGCGCACCAGCACGCGCGCGGTGTAGCTGCCGGGGGGCAGCTCCAGGTGTCCGTAAAAACGGAGACCGGACTCCAGGAGGCGCGCCTCCACTTTGAACAGGTCGAGCGTCAGGGCCTGGGCGAGGAAGTCGCGGACCTGGCCCTGGCCGTCGAAGGCATAGACGTAGATCTCGGTCGGGAGATCTCCCCCCTGGTTCAGATGGAGGAGGGAGGCGCC
Source organism: Holophagales bacterium (assembly GCA_031390755.1). Classification (GTDB taxonomy): domain Bacteria; phylum Acidobacteriota; class Thermoanaerobaculia; order Multivoradales; family UBA5704; genus DATMER01. The sequence continues at coordinate 58,749 of JANMTS010000059.1, read as the reverse complement.
CGAGATCTCGATCCTCACCGGCACGTCGGCCGTGGTGCTCGCCGCCGACGCCCCGCCCGGAGCCGCCATGGGCGCGGCCAGGACCGAGAGCCGGACCGGACCGCCCTCGGCGCCGAGCAGCACCTCGCCGGCCGTGGCCATCATCTTTTCGTAACGGCTGCGCTGGGCGTAGGGGCGGGGTGCGTAGTAGCCCGGCCGGCTGACCACACGCATGTTGCGACTGTCGGGAATGCCCCTCTTCAGCTCGACCCGCAGCGTGCGGTAGGCGCCGTCGGCCGGCACGCTGGGCTGGATGGTGAGGACGTAGGTGACGCCGGTGCGCTCCAGCATCTGGCCCATGGCGGCGCCGAGGTCGTTGAAGTTCTCGTAGAGGTCGCCGCCGGTGTCGTGGGCCATCTGGAACAGGCTGTCGCGGCCGTTTTTGCGTTCGAAGCCGAGCCCTCCGCGGCTGCCGACGGTGGCGCTCAGGCCGCCGATGTCGACGGCCTGGACGATGCAGTCCGCGCGGCGCAGCTCCCGAAGCATGGATTCCACGTCGCCGGCCAGGCCCGCGCTGCCGAAGCGGCGCTCGCCGTCGACCTTCCAGACCTCTCCGCGGTTGCCCGCGTCGCGCATCTCCGCCTTCGAGGTCTCGTCGGTCGAGCCGGTGAGCATCGAGCCGTCGTACCCCTGCGAGAGGTAGATCACGTGCTTGCGGCCGGAGACGCCGCGCAGGAGGCGCGCCAGATCGGTCATCGACCGGGTCATGGCCGAGACCTTGTCCTTCTCGTTCTCGAGCGTGGCGCGCTCCGAGTCGCGCAGGAAGCCTTCGAGCCGATCGAGGACGATCGTCTTGAACCCTGCGCGATTTTCGATGGCGCCGCTACTGCCGGGGATGTCGGCCTCGCGCATCTCCAGGCGCAGATCCTCGACGATGAGCCGGAGGGGGTCGGTGGTGGTGCGGTCCACCAGCTCGGGCAGGCCGAGGGTGTCGATGGCGGCCTGGACCTGGGAACGGTCCGAGGTGAAGCCGATCACCAGCTCCGAGCCGTGCGAGGCCGAATAGGTGGCCACGGCGGCGAGGTCGGACGCGTGCAGGTCGGTGAGCAGGGTCTTGGCGGCGTCCCGCGCCTGCACGATCGCCTTGGGCTCGGAGAACGAGAGGTCGAAGAGGAACAGGAAGTGGCGGCGGGCGGGAGCCGGGACCGCCGCGGCCGGAGCCGGGGCGTCGGGCGTCGGAGCCGCGCCGTACAGGTCGACCACGTCGAAACCGGTGATCTCCTGCTTCGTCTTCTCCTGGTAGACCACGAAGTCGGCGGCGGTGAGACCGCGGACGGGCTTGCCGTCCTGGAGCACCTGCACCGGGATCTCGACGGCCGAGACCTCGGTGAGATCGGAATACGTTGGCGTCGGCGGTGTCGCCGGAGCGGCCGCGCCGGGAAGCGGGGCTGCACAGGAGAGGGCCAGGGCTGCGAGCAGGGTTCTCAGGGTACGCATGACGATCTCTTCCTAGAGTCCGCCCGGAGTGTTCAAGGGGGTCTCGATCGCGAACGGCGCGCTGCTGACGCGTTCGGTTCCGTCGCCGCCGCCGCCGCCGCCGCTGACGGTGATCCGGAGCAGATAGTCCCCAGGCGCCAGGTTCGACGGCTTGAAGGCGGCGCGCAGACGCTTGGAACCGTCCGCTCCGCCTTCGTGGCCGAGCACGCGCAGCCCGCCCTCCGACACCTCGCGGCCGTCGACGGTGAGCACGGCGGTCCGGATGCGGAGGTCGCCCTCGGGCAGTTGATAGCCCACGAGCGCCACGGCGGCTTCGACGCCGTCGTGCAGCACCGGCCGGGTGCTGGGCATGTACGAGATCCCGCCGTGGGTGAAGGGGAAGGGGATCTCCTGGCCGTCGATCGCGGCCTCGCGCGTGACCACGCCGCGGCCGGGGGGCTCGGGGAACAGCGGCGGCAGCAGGACGGCGCGCCCGGCTCCCATCTCCGGCACCTCGACCCGGGCCACGCGCAGACCGTAGGCTCCGGTGCGGCCGTTCATGGCCAGGATGCGCAGGTTGAAAGTGCCCGGAGGCAGCTCCACGTGACCGAGGAAGCGCAGGCCTCCCTGGCGCAGGCCGGCCTCGACCTTGGCCAGCTCCAGCGACAGCGCCTGCGCCACATAGCTCCGCACCGCCCCCTGGTCGTCGAGCGCGTAGATGTAGATCTCGGCCAGGAGGTCTCCCGGGCCGTTGTCCTTCAGGAGCGCCGGACCGTCGGCTTCGATGAGCACGGGCACGAAGGCCATGGTGCCGCTCTTGGGGTAGGGCGTGGCCAGCACCGACATTGCGATCTCGCCGGGCTCGTCGCCCGTGATGAGACGGTTGCCGGTGAGCATGGCCCGGTCCTCCTTGCCGCGCTCGGCGAAGGGACGGGGCGAGAAGTAGCCGGGGCGGTGTACCACGCGCGCACCGCGCGGGCCGGCGCCGCGCTTCAGCTCCACCTGGAGCTCGTGGTAGGCGCCGTCGGTCTTGAGGTCGTCCGGCTGGATGGTGAGCACGTAGGTGACGCCGGTGCGCTCCAGCATCTTGCCCACGGCTTCCGAAAGGTTGTTGAAGTTCTCGTACATCTCGCCGCCCGTGTCATGGGCGAGCTGGAAGAGGCTGTCGCGGCCTCCCCGGCTGTCCGCCTGGGCGAGAGAGTTGACCGAACGGATGCCGGAGAGATCGATGGTGTGGACGCGGCAGTCCCCGCGCCGCAGCTCCTCCAGCATGCGCTCCAGGTCGGCGGCGGCCTGGGTGCTGCCGAAACGGTCGTCGGAGTCGACGCGCCAGACGGCGCCCGTCTCGGTGCCTTCGTGGTAGACGCGGTCCTGCTCCTCCTGGTTCGTATTGCCCTGCACGAGGGCGCTGCTGAACCCTTCGGAGAAGAACAGAACCTCCTTGCGGCCGGAGACGCTGCGCATCAGCCGGGCGAGCTGGGAGAACGAGTCGGCGAGGGCGTCCACCGCCGCCTTCTGGTTCTCGCGGTTCATCGCGTCCTCTTCCTGCTTGGCCCGGAACATCGGATCGATCAGGCCGGAGAACGGGTTGCGGGTGCGGACGGAGCCGACGAAGGCCTGGTTGGTGGTCGTCGGAGGGATGACGACTCGAAACTCGCGCTCTTTGCCCTTGGGGCCGCCCTCGATCCCTCCGAGGTCGCCGAAGTCGTAGGGATCGTGGTCGACGACGATCAGCTTCAGCGGATCGGACACGCGGTTGACCATCTCGGCGAGGCCGAGGCTGTCGAGGGCGACGCGGGCCTGGCCCCGGTCCGAGGAGAAGCCCAGGACCATGTCGATCCCGGTCGAACGCCGGTAGGTCGCCACGGCCACCAGGTCGGTGGGATGAAGGCTGGGCAGCATCTCGATGGCCGCGAGCCGGGCGCGGGCAATGGCGTTCGGATCCGAGAACGCCATGTCGAAGATCATCAGGAAGTAGCGGCGCGCGGCTCCCGGAACGTGGGTGCCGGCCGGCAGGGTCTGCAGGTCGACGGAGTCGAAGCCGACCACCGCCCGCTGGCGGCGGCCTTCGTAGACGACGAAGTCGGCGGCGGTCAGCCCGCGGACGGGCTTGCCGTCGGCGACGACCTGGACCGGAATCTGGACTGCGGTGACCTGGGTCGAATCGGAGAACGTCTGACCGACTGCGGGGACCGCGGAAATCGCGAGAACGCCGACGGATGCCAGCGCCACGGCCGCGGCAAGGCGAAACGCCTGGCCTGCTCTCATGGAACCTCCTGAAACAGCCCCCTGCACCTGGATCGACTTCAGTCCCTCCATGGTACGCCCAAGAGGCGCCGGGCGCTAGCGCTGCACCTGGAACGGCAGCGAGCTCGCCTCGGCCGCCCCGGTCGCCGGGTCCGTCACGGCCACCTGGAGCACGTAGTCGCCGGCCGCGAGCCCGGTGGGCTCGAAGGTGGCCAGCAGCTTGTCGACCCCCGCGATGCCGGTGGCCGTGCGCTCCACGAGGTCGATGCGTCCGCCGGGCAGCCTCTTGCCGTCCGGGCCGGTGACGTGCGCGTCGAGGGCCACGCTGCCGGAGCCGAGGTTGTAGGCCACCAGGCAGAGCTTCGACTGGCCTTCCGGCCGCAGGACGGGCTTCGCCGAGGGGACGTAGGGCTCGCCGTTGACCGTAAAGGGGTAGACGACCGACTGCCGGCCGGCGACCTCCGAGCTCTCCCGCACCAGCAGCCAGCTCCGCTGCTCGTCCATGAAGAACGGCGGCAGCAGCACGGGGTCGGCCGGGGTGTAGGTCGGCACATGGATCGGAGTTGTCGAGACCACGGTGCGGCCGGTGTCGGCGTTGCGCACCAGCACGCGCACCCGGTAGTCGCCGGGCTCCAGGTCGAAGTGGCCGTAGTACTTGATCCCGCCTTCCTCGATGCCTTCGCGCCCCTTGCCCATGTCGAGGCTCACCACCTCGGAGAAGAAGGCGCGCATCGCGCCGAGGCGGTCGTTGACGTAACCGTAGAACTCCACGTTGAGCTTGTCGTCGGTGTGCCCGGCGAGCAGCTTGCGGCCCGGGACCTCGATGATCACCGGCACGTAGGCCATGGTCTCGTTCGAGCGGAACGGAGCCACGAGAAGGTTCATGTCGAGATCGCGTCGAGGCGTGGCGTTGACGATGGCGTTCGAGGCCAGCAGGCTCTTTTCGAGCGGATCGAGATCCTTGAACGGGCGCGGCTCGTAGTAGCCGGCGCGATGCGACATGCGGGCCCCGGGCGGCAGCTTCGCCTTCACCTTGATGCGGTGGTAGGAGCCGTCGAGCTTCAGGTCCGAGCGCTCGAAGGTCAGCAGGTAGGTGACGCTGGTGCGGTCGAGCACGCTGTCGAGCTGGAGGTTCAGGTTGTTGGTGTCCTTGAACAGCTCGCCGCCGGTCTCGTTGGCCATGTAGAACAGGCCTTCCTGGCCGTTGCCGCGGGAGCTGCCGCCGGCGGCCTCGCTGCTGGTGCGGAGGCCGCCGATGTCCACGGCCTGGATCACGCAGTCGGCGCGGCGGAACTCGTCCAGCATCCGGTTAAGATCGTTCTGCAGCTCGGTGTTGCCGAAGCGCTGGTCGTTGTCGTTCATCCAGATCCGGCCGGTCAGGGTCGCCTGGTTCTCGAGCTCGGCGTCGTCGCCGCCGGTCTCGTGGCGGCCGAGCGCGAGCTTGCTGTCGAAGCCTTCGGAGAACAGCACGATCTGCTTGCGGCCGTTCACTGAATCGAGGGTCCGCGCCATGGCGGCCAGGGCCTTGGTGAAGGTCGTGATGCGGCTGCGCTCGAAGGTGCGCTCGTCGCGCTCCGACGTGGTGGCAAGGGCGGAGATGTACTCCGTCGCCGCCTGATCCCGCTGGGTTCGGAGCTCCTGCCCGCGCCCGGTGGGGCTGCTGCGGGGCGAAGCGAGCTCGACCCGGGTCGTCGCCGGAGGCGCGATCATGAAGCGCAGGGGGTCGCTCTTGAAGGCTCCCTCGCGGGTCGCCGGGTTGAAGCCCAGGGTGTCGATGGCGCGGGCGAGCTGCGCACGGTCGGGGGTGAACGTCACCACGAGGCGCGGCCCCTGCTCGATGGAGTAAGTCGCCACCGCGGCGAGGTCCGACGGATGGAGCGAGCTCAGCAGGAAGTCGCGCGCCGCCAGCCGGGCTTTGAGAATGGCGGTCGGCGTCGAGAACGAGAGATCGAAAAGCAGCAGGAAGTGGCGCCGCGCGGTGCCCTCGATCACGTCGATCGCGTCGACATCGGGCTGCCCGGCCGGCTGGTCGGGCCCCGGGCTCGCGGGAGGATCAAGATCCACCATGTCGAAGCCCGTGATGCGCTGGGCGACGCCCGCGTCGAGCACCTCGAAGTCGGCGGCGGTCAGGCCGCGGACCGGCTTGCCGTCGCGGCCGACCACGTTGACCGGCACCTCGACGGCGACCACCTGGGAGACGTCCTCGAAAGCCGTCTCGTTCGCTGGCGCCGGATCTCCGGGGCCGGGTCGCGTCGGCGCGGCCGGCAGGGGCGGGGCTGCGAGCAGGACGACAAGGGCGAGGAGGACGGTTCGTGAAGCATGTCGGACCTGGCTCATGGCAGCCTCCTTGAGTGGCCGGAGACGGAACCCCGGCCGGGCGCGGGCGCGGAAGTCGTCGTCAGCCTCTTTGACCGGCTGTCGAGGCCGGAGGTTCCTGAGAGCGATGGGGCCGCGGTCGGTCACTGGCCGAGCAGACGGGCGTACTGGAGAGCGTCCTGGTTGGTCGCGTCCAGCTTCAGCGCCCTCTCCAGGTGATGCCGCGCCTTCTCGAGGTCGCCGAGCGCGACGTAGACCTTGACGAAACCGACGTGGACCTCGGGCAGCTCGCTGTCCTCGCGCAGGGCGCGGACCATGTAGTCGAGCGCCTTGCCGGATTCGCCGCGGCTCAGAGCCATTTCGCCCTGATAGATGAAGAAGAAGGGGTTCGCGGCGTTGCTCCCCTCCAGCCGGGTGAGGAGCTGCTCGGCTTCGGCGGCGCGGCCCGTCTGCTGGTACAGGCGGGTCAGGTTGGTCAGGAGCATGGCGTTGTCGGGATCGATCGCCAGACCCTTCTGATAGTAGGCCAGGGCGCCCTCGTCGTCGCCGCCGCGCGCCAGGCAGACCCCCATGTTGTTGAGCGCCTTGTCGAAGCCTGGAGCGATGCCGGTGGCGATCGCGAGGAGCCCCTTGGCCTTCTCCAGGTCGCCGGCCATGAGAGCCTCGGCTCCCAGGTTGTTGTAGTAGTGGGCCGCGGCCCGCAGGTCGTCGATCGGGTTGAAGGCCTTGTAGGCCTTCGGCCGGAAGGGGAGGAAGTCGTAGGTCTTGAGCTCGCCCTCCAGGTACATGCCCGCGACGATGTGACCCTGGCTGACGACCATCCCCTCGCGGTGGTTCCACTTCTGGTAGTCCGTGACCTCGACGTAGAACGGGCTGAGGCCCTGCTCGCGGGCGACGCCGACGAAGAGGTTCACGAAGGACAGGCAGTTGCCCTGCTTCGTCTGGAACGTCTCGACGGCGTTGCGCGTCGGGGTCAGGGAGTAGCGCAGGTCGAGATCCTCGAAGACGAAGCGGAGAACCTCGTTGATCTTGCTGCGCTCCGAGGGCGCCTGGCGCAGGCGCTGCTCGAGGCTCGTGCGCATCTCGGGAGTGACCTCGAACGGCACCTCGGCCTGGGCGGCCGCCTGCTGGCCGATCTGTTTGGCATACTCCTGGCGGAGATGCGCGGCCGAGTCGAACGGCTGGTAGGTGGCGCAGCCGAGGGATGGCAAGAGGGCCGGGAGGAGGGCTGCGAGAACGGCGGCGGCCCGGGTCAGGAACGGCATACGGCGAGTCCTGGAAGTCATGGGATCTGAAACTATACCAGGGAAAGCGGACGCCGGAGCCAGAGCCGCAAGTGCTTCATAAATTTGGATCAAGGCCGTCCAAACCTCTGGATCAAACGGCATCCGGAGCGCCCCCGTAGCCTCGTTCTCCCACTTCAACGCACTGATAAAGAAGGGGTTGCCGCCGCTGCTGGCGAGGGCGGCTCCATGGCACCCTGCTTGCTTGACCCGGAAGTGCGATGTTGGCTACAGTTCCACGTTCAAACGGCTTTGAGCATCCTCAATCGGAGGATCGGAAAGGAGGTGTTGCCTGGAGAAAGCGCAACGAGCTTTTTCCTACTTCGTCCTTTCAGGGCCTCGCGCGTGCGGCGCAGGGTCCCACCAACCACACATGGGAGGTTCAACTGAAATGAAGAGCATCAATCTTTGGGGACGGGTGGTTGCCGTCGCCGCTTTGTTGCTCCTGGTCGGGGTTCCGGGTTTTGCGCAGTTGCAGTCCGGTAACCTTTTCGGCACGATCGTCGATGACCAGGGTGCAGCGCTGCCGGGTGTGACCGTGACCCTTACGGGTCAGGGCGCGCCCGCGGTGCAGGTGACGGACGCTCAGGGCAAGTTCCGGTTCCTGAACCTGTCGCCGGGCTCCTACAGGCTGGAAGCTCAGCTCGAGGGCTTCTCCAGCGTCGAGTATCCCAACATCACCGCGAGCGTCGGTCGCAACACCGACATCGAGGTGACGATGAACGCGGCTGTCGAGGACGTGATCACGGTCACGGCCGAGTCGCCGCTGCTCGACGAGCGCCGGATTTCGTCCGGCGCGACCGTCAACCAGACGGAGCTCGAGAAGATCCCGACGGCCCGCGACCCCTGGGCCATCCTGCAGACGACCCCCGGCGTTCTCACCGACCGCGTCAACGTGGGCGGCAACGAGAGCGGTCAGCAGTCGTCGTTGGTCGGCCCCGGCGCCGGCGGCGACCAGTCGGTCTGGGCGGTGGACGGCGTGGTGATCACCGACATGGCGGCCCTCGGCTCCACCCCGGCCTACTTCGACTTCGATTCCTTCGAGGAGATGCAGGTCTCCACCGGCGGTTCGGACACGACCAACGCCACCCCGGGCGTCACGCTCAACATCGTGACGAAGCGGGGCACCAACGAGTGGCGCGGCTCGGGCCGCTACTACACGGCCGACCAGGACTGGCAGTCGGACCTCGATATCGGCAGCGTCAAGCTGGGCAAGGATATCCCGGGTACGGCCGCCAACGAGGCTCAGACCGCCTTCAAGCAGGGCAACCGCATCGTGTCCGTCGAGGACTACGGCGCGGAGGTCGGTGGTCCGATCATCAAGGACCGCCTCTGGGTCTGGGGCTCCATGGGCCGCCAGAAGATCGAGCTGCTCACGATCGCCGACGTCGCCGACAAGTCTGACCTCAAGACGGCCAACCTGAAGTTCAACGCCCAGATCGCGCCGAGCAACTCGGCGACCTTCTTCGCGCTGAACAGCGACAAGGTCAAGATCGGCCGCAACGCCGGTCCGACGCGTCCTCAGGAGACCACCTGGAATCAGGCGAAGTTCGGTGACGATCCGACGGCCTGGAAGCTCGAGGACACCCACATCTTCTCGTCCGCCTTCTACCTCACCGGCATGTACTCGATCGTCAACGGCGGTTTCGAGCTCGTGCCGCAGGGCGGCGCCGGGAGAGACAATGTGAACGCCTCGCTGGATGCGAACTTCATCTGGCACAACACCTTCCTCCTCTATCAGACCACGCGCCCGCAGGAGCAGTTCAAGGCGGACGCGTCGTCGTTCTTCAACACCGGCAACCTGAGCCACGAGCTCAAGTTCGGCGCCGGCTACCGCGAGGCCGAGGTCAACACTCTGTCCCGCTGGCCCGGCTTCGGCCAGGATCTGAACTTCTACAAGTCCTTCGGGTACAGCTACAACGTCGTCGGCCTGACCCGCGACGCGTTCCCGTCCATCACCCAGAAGTACACCAGCGCGTACGTCCAGGACACGCTGACGATGGGCAACCTCACCGCCAACTTCGGTCTGCGCTACGACAACCAGGGCGGCGAGAACCTGGCCAAGACGGCCGCTGCCAACCCGGCGTTCCCGACCATCCTGCCCGCGGTTGCTTACGGCGGCGGTGACATCGGGTTCGAGTGGGAGACGATCGTCCCCCGCCTCGGCCTGACCTATGCTCTCGGCGAGAGCCGTCAGACCCTGCTGCGCGCCAGCTACTCCCGGTTCGCCGACCAGCTCGGCACCGGCAACAGCGTCGGCGGCAACCCCCTGTATGCGATCAGCTATACGTACTACTACTACAACGACCTCAACAACGACGGCCATGCGCAGCCGAACGAAGTCCTGACCAGCGGTGGCCCGCTGTTCAGCAGCGGCAACGTGAACCCCAAGACCGGCGGTCTCCTCGTTTCCAACAACTTCGATTCCGACTTCAGCGCGCCGATCACCGACGAGCTGCTGCTCGGCGTCGAGCACGCCCTCCGTCCGGAGTTCGTGGTCGGCCTGAACTTCACCTACCGTGTGGCCTCCGACCTGGTCGAGACCGAGCGCCTCGTCTTCGACGGCGACGCCTACTCCGACGCCAACCTCAACCGCACCGGCCGGGTTCACACCCGCGCCGACTACCGCTCCAAGCAGGTCACCGCGACGCTGCCGAGCGGCGAGAAGCGGACCGTGACCGTCTATGAGCTGAAGCCGGGTGTCACCACCCGCAACGGTGTCTTCTTCACCAACGGCGACCGTGAGCAGGAGTACCTGGGTGCTTCGTTCACCTTCAACAAGCGTCTCTCGAACCGCTGGATGGTTCGCGGCAACGTTTCCTGGCAGGACTGGACCTGGAACACCCCGGACAGCGAGCTCGAGGATCAGACCCACTTCCTCGGCGGCGGTCACGATGGTGAGCCCGTCCTCCAGGGTTCGGGCACCGGCTCGGGCTCCAAGGGCGGCATCTACATCAACTCCAACTGGTCGTACAGCGTGAACGGCATGTACCAGGTCGCCCCGGATCGTCCGTGGGGCTTCAACGTCGCCGGCAACCTGACCGGCCGCGAGGGCTATCCGATTCCGTACTTCGCCCGGACGGCCCGCAACAACATCCCCGGCACCGTCAACGTTCAGATCTCTGAGCCTGACGAGTTCCGGAACCCCGACATCCACGTGCTCGACGCCCGCGTCGAGAAGGAGTTCACCTTCTCCGACTTCGGCCTGACCCTGGGCGTGGATGTGTTCAACGCGCTGAACGAGGCCTATGTGCTGCAGCGTCAGCACCGGCTCGGCATCGGCACGTCGAACCGCGTCACCGAGATCCTCAGCCCGCGCATCTTCCGTGTTGGCGCGCGTCTGAGCTTCCGGTAAGACGTACCGTCGTACTCTGGACGCCGGGAGGGGAAACCCTCCCGGCGTTTTTTTGTTGGGGGGTTGATCCCATTCCCCTCTCCCCGTCCCTCTCCCCCTGCGGGAGAGAGGGCGCCTCCTCCCTTTTGCTCGCTTCTTCCGTAGCGGGTTGCTCCTGGTGGTATGCTCCCGAGCCGCGCCGACGGCGCAATAAAGACGGGTGGGGCTCTGTTGAGCCATGTGGACCAGAGCACACCCAAGGAGAGACGATGCGCCACAAGAATCTGGTTTTTTCGCTGTTGCTGTTGCTTCTCCTCGCCGGGCTGCCGGCCTTCGCCCAGTCGTGGGCGGGCCGCGGTCGCTTGCAGGGAGAGATCAAGGACGAGCAGGGCAAGCCCGTCGAGGGCGCCAAGGTCTGGTTCCGCATGGGATCGGAAGCGATCGACCCCGCGAACCCCGGCGACGGCCCGGGGGTGGTGACCACCACGAAGTATGGCAAGTGGTCGATTCTCGGCCTCGCCCAGGGCAACTGGCGGGTGCTGATCATCAAGGACGGCTATCTGGCCTCCGAAGGCCAGGTGAAGGTGCTCGAAGGAGGCGCACCGCCGCCCCCGATCGTCACAACGCTCAAGGTCATTCCCAAGGCGAGCGCGGAGGCGGTCAAGGGCAACGAGGCGCTGGAGGCCCTGGAGCGCGGCAACACTCTGCTGACCCAGGAGAAGTATGCCGAGGCGCGGGGCGAGTACGAGAAGGCCATCGCCCAGCTCGAGCCGGCCAACCATCCGCCGATCCTGCGCGGCATCGCCCGCACCTACTTCCAGGAGAAGCAGCTGGACAAGGCGGTCGACACGCTCAAGCAGGCTCTGGCCATCAAGCCGGACGACGTGGAGAGCCTCCGTCTGATCGTCAATCTGCTGGTCGCCAGCGGCAAGGAGCCGGAGGCGCAGGAGTACATCGCCAAGCTCCCGGCAGGGTCGACGGTCGATCCGGCCACGTTGCTGAACATCGGCATCAAGCACTACAACGACGGCAAGATGCCGGAGGCCCTGGCGGAGTTCGAGCGCGTGGTGAAGGAAAACCCCACGCTGCCGGACGCCTACTACTATCGCGGTCTCGTCTATCTCGCCACCGGCAAGACGGCCGAGTCCAAGGCGGACTTCCAGAAGCTCCTCGAGCTCGATCCGAATCATCCCAATGCCAAGGATGCTCAGGAGTTCCTGAAGTCGATGTAGTCCCCTCGAATGCGCCGCCCGCTCACCGTTCTCCTCGCCCTGATTGTCGTCGTCGCCCTTGGAGCCACCGCCTGGTGGCTCCGGGGCGGGCGGGCGTCCCTTCCGGGGGCCTCGCAGGGGCAGGGGGGGGAGACCGGGGAGCTCGCCGGGCGCCGTCCCGCGAAAGCGGTGGACGTGGTCCTGGTGACGATCGACACGCTGCGCGCCGACGCCCTGGGTTTCTCGGGCAACGCCGAAGCCTCCACCCCGGTCCTGGACCGCCTGGCCGCCGCGGGCCGCGCCTACGTCCACGCCCACGCCCACAACGTCGTCACCCTTCCTTCGCACGTCAACATCCTCTCCGGCCTCTACCCCTATCAGCACGGGGTGCGGGAGAACAGCGGTTTCGTGGTGCCGGACACCGTGCCGACGCTCGCCACGCTGCTCAAGCAGGCCGGGTATGCCACGGGCGCCTTCGTCGGCGCCTATCCCCTGGACTCCCGCTTCGGCCTGGGCCGCGGCTTCGACGTCTACGACGATCGATTTCCGCGCGGGGCGAACCCTTCCGAGTTCGTGATGGACGAGCGCCGCGGCGACCAGGTGATCGCCCCGGCGCTCGCCTGGTGGAAGTCGCAGGCCGGCCGCCCCCGATTCCTCTGGGTTCACCTGTACGACCCCCACGCCTCCTACGATCCGCCGGAGCCGTTCCGGTCGCGCTTCGCCGCCAAGCCCTACCTGGGCGAGGTCGCGGCGGCCGACTCGTTCCTGGCGCCTTTGCTGGAGCCGGTTCTCGACGGGAGGGAGGCTCCGGCGCTGGTGATCGTCACTGCGGATCACGGCGAGTCCCTGGGGGAGCACGGAGAGATGACCCACGGCCTGTTCGCCTACGAGGCGACTCTGCGCGTGCCGCTGATCGTCTGGGGAGCGGGTGTCAACCCGGGCCGCGACGAGCGTTGGGCTCGCCATGTGGACATCGTTCCCACGGTCCTCGATCGTCTGGAGCTCGACCTGCCGGAGGGGCTGCCCGGCCGTTCGTTGCTGGAGGCGCCTCCCAGGGAGCCGGATGGCTCCTACTTCGAGGCTCTGTCCACCAACCTGAACCGCGGCTGGGCTCCTCTGCGCGGCATGCTGCGCGACGGCCGCAAGTGGATCGATCTGCCGATCCCCGAGCTCTACGATCTGCCTGCCGATCCGAAAGAGGAGAAGAACCTCGCGGCCGAGGACCGGCGGACGGGCGCCGCCCTGCGCGCCTCGCTCCCCGAGGAAGCGGTCTGGCCGCCCCGCAAGGGCGCCGTTTCGGCGGAGGAGGAGAGCCGCCTCCGGAGTCTCGGCTATTCGGTCGGCAGCGCTTCGGGCAAGACGGCCTACACGGCGGACGACGATCCCAAGCGGCTGATCGGAATCGACCGCAAGCTTCACCAGGTGATCGATCTCTACGCCCGCGGCCGCTATCAAGAGGCCGCGGCGCTGTCCCGGGAGATCCTGGCGGAGAGGCCCGAGCTGGCGGAGGCCTACGAGCACGCCGCTCTCTCGCTCCAGATGCTGGAACGGCAGGACGAGGCGGTCGCCGTGCTGCGCGGCGGTCTGGGCAAGGTGGTGGGGGACGAGTCGCTCCGCCGCCACCTGGCGCAGGCGCTGTCCGAGTCCGGCCGGGCCGGAGAGGCGGTCGAGGTGCTGCGGCCGTACGAGCGGTCGGGCGAGCCCTCCACGCTGGCCGCCCTGGGCATCGCGCTGTCGGACAGCGGGCGCAACGAGGAAGGCGAGCGCGTGCTGCGCCAGCTCGTCGCCCGGGACGACTCCGATCCCAAGGTCCGCGAGAATCTGGGCATCGTGCTGCTGCGCATGGGCCGCACGGCCGAGGCCCGCGACCAGCTCCGGCAGGCCCTGGCCCTCAACGAGGCCCTGCCCATCTCCTGGAACACCCTCGGGGTGGCGCTGTATCAGCTCGAAGGGCCGGAGGCGGGGCTGTCGGCCTGGCGGAAAGCCTACGAGCTGGATCCCCAGCAATACGACGCACTGTTCAACACCGGCCTCGTCGCGGCGAGCCTGGGAAAGCGCGACGAAGCGCGGGAGGCGCTCACCCGGTTCGTCCGGACGGCGCCGCCGCAGCGCTTCCGCGCCGACATCGCCAAGGCCGAAGCCGCTCTCCGGGGGATCGGAGGATGAAGAGAGGGTTTCTCGTCCTGGCGGGTCTGGCAGGGGTGGTGGTGGGGCTGACCCTCGCCGGCTGCGGCGGCAAGGGGAGCGCGAAGGGCGCCAAGGGGGCGCCGATCATCCTGATCTCGATCGATACGCTGCGCTCCGATCGGCTGCCCGTCTATGGCTACGACAAGGTCGCGACGCCGGCGTTCGATGCGTTCGCGAAGGACGCCATCGTCTTCGAGCGGGCCTACAGCCACTATCCCCTGACGCTGCCGTCGCACGTCTCGATCCTCACCGGCCAGCTGCCGCCGGAGCACAAGGTGCGCGACAACGCCGGCTACCCTTTCGAGGCGGCGAAGCATCCCTATCTGCCGCGGCTCCTCAAGCAGGCAGGGTATGACACGGGTGGCGCGGTCTCCGCCTTCGTCCTGCGCCGCGAGACGGGGCTCGCCGAAGGGTTCGACGTCTACGACAGCGACCTGAAGCCGAAGGCGGGTGAGTCCCTCGACCTGGTCCAGCGAACCGGTCCGGATACGCTCCAGGCCGTCCTGCCATGGTTGCGTGCGCGCGGCGATAAAGCGGGTAAGCCGTTCTTCCAGTTTCTCCATCTCTACGAGCCGCACACTCCCTACACGGCACCCGAGCCGTTCGCTTCGCGCTACGGCGATCCCTACGACGCGGAGGTGGCTGCGGCCGACCAGGTTCTCGGCGATTACTTTGCCGAGCTGAAGCGCCTCGGGATCTACGACCGGGCGGTGATCGTCGTCCTTTCCGACCATGGCGAGGGGCTGGGAGAGCACGGCGAGACGCAGCACGGCTTCTTCCTGTACCGGTCGACGCTCCAGGTGCCGCTGCTGCTCAAGCTGCCGGGATCGGATCGCGGCGGCACCCGCGTCGCCGCTCCGGCTCAGCTCGTGGACGTGGTCCCGACCCTGCTCTCCCTGGCCGGCGCCGCGGTTCCCGAGGGGCTCCCCGGCTCCTCTCTTCTGGATCTCGATCCGAAGGCGCCGGCCCGGAAGCTGTACGCCGAGACGTTCTATCCGCGGATCCATTTCGGCTGGAGCGACCTCGCCTCCATCGTCGAGGGCCGCCTGCACTACATCGAGGCGCCGGAGCCCGAGCTGTACGACCTGGATGCGGACCCGGACGAGCTCCGCAACGTCGCCGCCTCCGAGCGCCGCGCCTTTTCCGGGCTGCGCCAGGCCATGAAGGGGTACGACCGCCGACTCGCCGCGCCTTCCGAGGTCGACCCGGAGACGGCGAGCAAGCTGGCCGCGCTCGGCTACATCGGCGGCTCAATGGCCGAGCGCGAGGGGCCGCTGCCCGATCCGAAGAGCCAGCGCCACGCGATCGCCGATCTCGAACGGGCGTTCGCCGCGGTCCAGGAGCAGCGCCACGAGGACGCGATCGTCGTGTTCGAGCGGCTGCTGGCGGCCAATCCGGACATGCAGGACGCCTGGGCTTACTATGCCGCGTCCCTGCAGAAGGTGGGGCGGCAGGAGGATGCGGCGGCGGCCTACGAAAAGGCGCTCAAGCTGTCGGGCGGCTCGCCGCAGCTCGCCCTGGCCACGGCCTCCAAGATGCTGGAGCTGCACCGTTTCAGCGAGGCCCGGTCGCACGCCGAGCTGGCGGTCAAGCAGTTCCCGAAGGAGGCGAACGAGCTTTTCTTCCAGATCGAGCTCCAGCAGGGGAACGGGGAGGCCTCGATGGAGCTGGCCCGCCGCGCCATCGCCGAGGGGACGGCGAGCGAGGCGATGCGGCGCCAGGTGGCCCTCTCCCTTTCCGAGCAGGGCAAGCCGGCGGAAGCGATCGCCCTGCTCCAGCCGCTCGCGGCGACTCCGGAGACCCTGGAGAGCGCGGAGCCCGCCACGCTGAACGCCCTGGCCATCGCCCTCTCCGACGCCGGCCGCCACGGCGAGGCCCTCGCCATCCTTCAGAAGGTGCTCCAGAAGGACGCCCAGAACGCCCACGCCTACGAGACTCTCGGCATGGTCGAGCTGCGCCGGCAGCGCCCGGCCGAGGCGCGCGATCACCTGCGGCGCGCTCTGGACCTGAACGCGAAGCTGCCCATCGCCTGGAACACGCTCGGGGTAGCGCTCTATCAGACCGAAGGTCCGGACGCCGCCGTGAAGGCCTGGCAGCGGGCGGTCGAGCTGGACCCGAAGCAGTATGACGCCCTCTACAACCTCGGGCTGGTGGCGGCAGGCCAGGGACGGCGGGCGGATGCGCGCCGGGCGCTGCGCCAGTTCGTCGAAACCGCGCCGCCGCAGAAGTTCGCGGCCGACATTCGGAAGGCTCAGGGAATCCTGAAGGAGATCGGCGGATGAGGTGTTTGGCAAGACTGGGGTTGCTCGGCCTCTCCCTTGGCGCGCTCAGTTCCCTTGGATGCGGCGGTACTGGAAGCTCGGGCGAGCCCGGTCCGTTCAGGAACGCGCCGATCATCCTGATCTCGGTCGACACCCTGCGCTCCGACCGGCTTCCGGCCTACGGCTACGACAAGGTCAAGACGCCCGCGCTCGACGAGTTCCGCAAGGATGCGGTGCTGTTCGAGCACGCCTACAGCCACGTCCCCCTGACCCTGCCGTCCCATGCCACGATCCTCTCCGGCCTGCTTCCGGGAGAGCACGGCGTGCGCGACAACAGCGGCTACGTCTTCTCGGCGGCGAAGAATCCCTACCTGCCGAAGCTGCTGCACGAGGCCGGCTACAAGACCGGCGCCGCGGTGTCCACCTTCGTGCTGCGCGCGGAGACCGGGATGGCGGAGGGCTTCGACCGCTACGACGCGGAGATCGAGGTCAAGGCCACCGAGTCGCTCGGCAACAGCCAGCGCTCCGGCCGCGAGACCTCCCGCATCGCCCTGGACTGGACGAAGACGGTCGCGGCGGAGCCGTTCTTCCTGTTCTTCCACGTCTACGAGCCGCACACCCCCTACGCGCCGGAGCCGGCCTTTTCGAGCTACTCGGACCCCTACGACGGCGAGGTCGCCACCGTCGACGCCATCGTCGGCGACTTCCTGAGCCGCCTCAAGGAGATGGACGTCTACGACAAGGCGGTCATCGTCCTGCTGTCGGATCACGGCGAAGGGCTCCGCGACCACGGCGAGCAGGAGCACGGCATCTTCCTCTACCGCGAGGCCTTGCAGGTGCCGCTCCTGGTCAAGCTGCCCAAGGGCGAGCGCGGCGGCACCACGGTGAAGGAGCCGGCGCAGCTCCTGGACGTCTTCCCGACGCTGCTGGCGCTCGCCGGTCTGCCCGTTCCCGCGGGAGCCCCCTCGGAGACACGGGGGCGATCGCTCTTCGGTCTCTCCGGGACTGGGGCCGGAACCGGGGAGCGCACGGTCTACGCCGAGACGTTCTATCCGCGGCTCCACCTCGGCTGGAGCGAGCTGTTCTCGGTCATCCGCGGCGGCTCGCACTACATCGAGGCGCCGGACGCCGAGCTGTACGACCTTGCGGCGGACCCGTCCGAGCGGACCAACATCCTCACCCGCGAGCGGCGGACCTTCGCGGAGCTGCGCAAGGCGCTGGAGCCGCTGAAGACCTCGCTGGCCGCGCCGTCCGAGGTGGACGCGGAGACCGCCGCCAAGCTCGCCTCGCTGGGCTATCTCGGCTCGTCGGTGAAAGCCGGGGACGGGCCGCTGCCCGATCCCAAGAGCCGCATCCACACGCTCGACGAGCTCGGCCGCGCGCTTCAGCTCGCCTCGCAGCAGCGCTACGCCGAGGCCGTGCCGCAACTCCAGCAGCTCACGCAGACCAACCCCTTCATGCTCGACGCCTGGGAGACCCTCGGCCAGTCGCTCCAGAAGCTCGGCCGTCACCAGGAGGCCTTCGCGGCCTACGACGAGGCCATGCGGATCTCGGGCGGGGCGAGTCACGTGGCGCTCTCCATGGCTTCTCTGCTGCTCGACATGGGGCGGCTCGACGACGCCCGCAAGCACGCCGAGATCGGCCTCGCCAACAGCCCCGCCGTGGCCCACAATCTCCTGGCGCAGGTCGCGCTGGCGGCCAAGGATCTGCCCGCGGCGGAGAAGGAGGCCCGCGCCGCCCTGGAGGCCCGCGGCTCCCGGCTCGCACCGGTGGTGACTCTGGCGGGCGTCCTCCAGGCGCAGGGCAAGCTGGCCGAGGCGATCCAGCTCACGGACGAGGCCCTGGCCGAGATGAAGCCCGGCCAGAAGTTCACGGGGCTCTACCTGGTCCGCGGTGACCTTCTCGCCCGGCTGGACCGCACCGCGGAGGCCGAGCAGGCCTTCCTGCAGGAGATCCGCGACTTCCCGGCCGACTCGGCCGCCTACGCGCGGCTCGCCGTGCTCTACGCCTCGGCGGGCCGGCCGGCGGAGGCCGTGTCCGTGCTGCGCACGCTCGTGGAGAGCCAGCGCTCGCCGGCCGCCTATGCGGCCGCGGTCAAGACCCTCCGCATCCTCGGCGATCCGCAGGGCGCCGCCGCCCTGCTGCGCCATGCGATCGCCACGCATCCGGAAAGCAAGGAGCTGCGGGCGCTGGCCGGTTGACGCCACCCGTGCCAGACCCGCAACGTTTCGTTCGACCCTTCAGGAGTCACACCCAGATGAAGATGCACAAGTCCGTCCTTCTCGTCGCCTTCCTGGCCGCCTGCTCGCCCGGCGACGCTCCGGCGATCGCCGACTCGACATCCCAGGAGCCTCAGGGCGGCTCGCCCGCGGCGCCCCAGGCCGGTCAGCCCGTCCAGCCAACCCCGGCAACCCCGCCCGCCACCGCGGATCAGGCCATGCCCGCGCTCACCCCGGCGGGCAAGCGATTCGTGGACGCCACGGGCCTGGTCCGGAAGGGAGACGTGGCCGGAGCCGTGAAGATCCTGGAGGAGTCGCGGCAGGCAGGACCGATGGAGCCGCATCACGCGTCTCTGCTCGGCGCCCTGTACGTCGAGCAGGGGCGCGCCAAGGAGGCCATGACCCTGCTCCAGCCCCTGGCCGCGCCGGAGGGTGCCGACCCGGCCGTCCTCTACAACGCGGCGCGGGCGGCGCTGCTCATGCGCCAGCCGGATGCCGCGCGGCGCTACCTGGAGCGCTCGGTCGCCAGGCAGCCGATCTCTCCGGCGTCGCGCGAGCTCGGTCTCATCCTCAGCCGCGAAGGCAAGGTCGTGGAGGCCTACCGCTATCTCCGGCCCTGGGCCCTGAGCGATCCGGCGGACATGGAGGTGCGGGTCACCGCGGCCACGCTGGCGCTTCGGCTCGAACGTCCGGCCGAGGCCGACGAGATCCTCTCGGGTCTGGCCGAGAAGGAGCCGGCCATTCAGCTCCTCCGCGCCCAGGCGCGCATCCAGCGCGGCGACGGCAAGGGCGCCCTGGCCATCCTGCAGCCCATCGAGAAGGACCATCCGGCGAACGTCGACCTGGAGGTGCGCCGCACCGTGGCCGAAGCCCACCTGGCCGCGAACGATCCGGCCTCGGCGCTCAAGGTTCTGGAAGGCCAGGCCGCCGGCCATCCCTCGCTGCTGCTCCTGCAGGCGCGGGCGCAGCGCATGTCCGGCAACTCCAAGGGCGCCTTGGCGATCCTGAAGCCGCTGGTCGACCAGCTTCCGACCGATCCGCGCGTGCTGGGCGATCCGCGGCCCGCCGCGGGTGTGGCGGTGGAGTACGGCCGCCTTCTCCTGGCCGCGAAGGACGTGCAGGGCGCGGTGCCGATGCTGGAACGAGCCACCCGTCTCTATCCGTCGAGCCGCGAGGCCTGGGAGGTCTATGCGGAATCCCTGACCGCGGCCGGCCGGCCCCAGGACGCTTCCCAGGCCCGGCTGAAGGCGAAGGAGATCGCCGACGCCGCGGCCGCGCGCCCGAATACGGCTCCTGCGGCTGCCGCCCAGGCGTCCGCCCCGGCCCCCGCCGGCGAAGCGCTCAGCGCGAACATGTCCGAGGCCCTGAGGCAGATGACCGCCAACCAGCCCGAGAAGGCCCTGGAAGCCGTGCGCAAGGAGCGGACCGCCAACCCCGCGAACGCCCGCGCCCGGATCCTGGAAGTCCAGCTTCTCATCCGTCTGCGGCGTCTCCAGGACGCCCTCCAGGCGGCGGAGGCGGCGGTGAAGGCCGATCCGCAGAACGCCGACCTCGTCTACATCCGGGGCTCCGCGCACATCGCGCTGCAACAGGCGTCCGAGGCGGAGAAGGATCTGCGCAAGACGCTGGAGATGGCGCCCCAGCACCTCGCCGCGATGAACGACCTCGCCGTCGTCATGATGATGCAGAACAAGCCCGCGGAGGCCCAGCGCCTTCTGGAGAAGGTGCTCGCCCTGAACCCGAACGACGCCGCCGCGAAGGCCAGCCTGGAAAACGTGAAGAAGATGGTGGCGGGGAAGAAGGGGTAACGGTCTTCGAACCAGGGAGGACTGCGGAGATGCCGAATATCCTCGCCGTCCTCCTTCTGCTCGCGGGCCTGGTTGACCCCGTGGTGGGCCCCCTGGTTGGCGGGCCCGAGCCCGGGCTTCCCTCGGTCCCCCCGGAGGAGCTGGAGGCCCGCCTCGACCACCTCGCGAACCTTGCGAAGGCGCGTTGCCGGCGGCTCGCTCGGCAGGGGAGCTGGACTCCGGCCGATGTCCAGGCCCTGCTCACGATCCAGCTCGCGGACCCGGAGCGCTTCGTGGCCGACCCCGCGTTTCGCGCGCGGGTGCTGGCGGTTCTGCCGGGCGCCCTCGATCCTTCCACCCCTCCGCGTCTGCGGGACGACATTCTCCATGAGCTGAACCAGGTCCGGGGGATCGACTTCGCCGCGTCCGAGGCAGTCGAAGCAGCCTGGGGTGCCATACCCCGGCGCGCCCTGGAGCGGCGGCTGGACAGCTCCGCGGGGCTGCTCTTCCAGGACGACGCCGAGCACCCGCTCACGGCGTCGGTCTACTCGCTGCCGTCCTTCTTCTTCAGCTTCGACGAGGCCGCGGCCTTCCTCGCCGGAGTCCGCAAGGTGGCTCCGGACCGTCCGCTCCTCGTCCTCACCGACCTGCCGCTTCATCGGCGGCTCCAGAAGGAGCGAGCCGGGCTGAAGCTCACGCTTCTGGAGACCTACGGCCGCCCGTACTCCCCATGGCCTCGCGACCCCTTCAGCCTGGTCCGTTCGGCGTCTGGAGCGGGCGGCGCGGTGCGGGTCCTGGTCCGCCCCAACCTCCAGCCCGGCCGGGAGGAGGACGCCAGCCTCGGCGCCGAGCTGATCCAGAACCTGCCGGAGGATCTCGATCGCGCCTGGGGCGGGGTTGGAGGAGTCGCGTGGGCCGTGGCGCCGGTTCCATTCCACAACGGGCAGGTGCTGGCAACCCGCGAGGCCGCCTGGATCACCCTTCATGCCCTGGAGCCGCGCATCCTCGCTCTCCTGAAGCTGGACCGGGTGCCGGTCGAATCCTTCGGCTCGCCAGCGGGGATCGACCGCTACGTGGCCGCGGCAAAAACGGCTGCCGAGGAGCTGCGGGATCTCTATGGCCGGCCCGTGCGCTTCGTTCATCCCCTTCCGGAGCCCCTCGCGGCGCCCGGAGCCACGGACGGCCCTGCGTTGATGGGCCGGATCGGGGGCGGCGCGGGCTACGACCTCGACTCGATCGTGACTCTCCTGCCGCCGTCCGAGGCGCTCGTCGCCCCCGTCGCCCTTGTCGCCGATATTGCCGCCGGGCGCGATCTTCTCCAGAAGCTGACGCCGGAGGACTGGAAGGCGCTCCGCGCGGGCTATGGCCTGGAGCCGGACGGCGACACCCTCAAGCGAGCGCTGATCGAGGCGCAGGCCGCAGTAACTTCCGATACCGGCCTTGCGTCATTCCTGGACCTGACCGCCGACCATCTGGTCCGGGAGGGCATGAAGGTCCGGCGGGTGCCGCTGCTCTCCGTCCCCGTGGCGCTTCTGAAAAACCGCGGGGACTTCAGCCACCGCGAGTTCCTGATCACCTGGAACAACGTCGTGGTCGAGACCCGGGACGGCCATCTTCGCGCCGAGGGGTTTTCCTCCCTGATCCCCACCGGCGACCGCGTGGCACGGGACGCCTTCGCTGCCGCCGGAGCCCATCTGGACCTCGTGCCGCCGCTCGTCCGCAGCATCGTCCTCAATGGAGGCTACCGGTGTGCCTCGAATCATGTGCGCGCTCCCCAGCCTGTGCGCGTGAATACACCCCTCCCCACGCCGGGGGCCCGCCGGCCGCAAAGCGAACCCCCGGCACTACGGTGAATCGGTTGTCAATGAACCTTTAGGCACAGGCGGTTTTTCCGCCCGCGCCGTCCCGTTTGCCGCTGGCGCAGCCTCGTTTTCCTGGGCGGCCACCTCGTTTGCCGCTGCCGCAACCACGGTTGCCGCACGCGCGCTCCCGAATTCATCCGCGCCGCCGAGGTCTCCGCCCCCGCACTCCCGTTTGCCGCTGCGGCAAACTCCTTTTCCGCTGCCGCAAACGGGATCTCCGCAGCGGCAAACGAGTTTTCCTGTGCCGCAAAGGAGAATTCGCAGCGGCAAACGAGTGTGCTCCGGAAGAAATCGTGCTGAAACCGCCGCGCCTGATCGTTACGATACACAGAAATTCGAGAGAGTCAAGAGTCAGAAGGTGGGTTTCTCGCACATTCCAGATGGAGTCAGGGTGGTTCGTACAAAATATGTACTTTTTGGCTCTTGACGGCTCCGGTGAATCGTATAGAGTGCGCGTCTCCAGGACGGAGGCGGCATTCCGCCCGGAGGGTTCATTGACAATCTGGAGGGATGGCGGCTGCCGAGTCCAAGGCCACCGCCGTTCCGACCTGGGAGGTCCGCTTGCCGGGGAGGGAGCGGAAACGGCCGGAGGTGTGCGCAGGCGTGAGGGCCGCGCGGCGCCTCCGAAGACCAGGGGTGCCTCCGTGAACGATGGACCTCCCCGATTTTTTTGCTCCCCGCGAATGGCGCATTCAGCCGGCGTCCTGCATCTCCTCCCCCGCCGCCGCTTCGAGACGGGCTTCCAGCTCCCGGGCCAGGGTCTGGACGTGGGGCTCGGTCAGGAAGCCGGTGTGGCTGCCGGGGATGATGCAGACTTCCGTGGGGACGCCGGAGACGCGGCCCCAGCCGTAATCCTCTTCGACTCCGGTGGCGGGCAGGGCGGCGTCCTGGGCACGGAAGAGGGTCACGCGGCCCGGATAGTACCCGGGCTCGTAGCGGCCCACGGCCTTCGCATTGCCCTTGTAGACATCCAGGATGCGGCGGACCCGGTCCACTCCGGTTCCGGGCGGCAGGAGGCCGCCGTTCTGGAGGCGGGTGGCGAGGAGGTCGAGCCTCTGCTGCGGCTCCAGCGGGGTCAGCTCCTCGCGGGTGACGCCGACGCTCGCCTTCCAGAACTGCTCGACGTAGCCGGCGACATCCAGGAGCACGTCGACGTCGTCCGGCTCCTCTCCCCCGGCGATGCGCGGGGAGCTGTCGAGGACGGCCAGGAGGGCGACCTCCTCCCCGGCGGCGTCGAGGCGGCAGGCCATCTCGAAGGCGATCATGGCGCCGAGCGACCAGCCGCCGATCAGGTACGGCCCCTCGGGCTGGACGGTCCGGATCTCCCCGATGTAGGCGTCGGCCATCTCTTCGATCACGGTCAGCGGCTCGCCATCGGAGAGGCCGCGCGACTGCAGGCCGTAGAACGGCCGGTTTGTGCCGAGCGCCCGGGCCAGGGCCGCGAAGGCGAGCACGTCGCCGCCGGCCGGGTGGACGCAGAAGAACGGCGTGGCGTCGCCCGCGGGCTGGATGCGGACGAGGCTGGACGGCGTCCGATCTGCCCCCTCGGCCTCTTCCTCACGCAGCAGGCGGGCCATCTCCTCGACCGTCCCGCCCACGAAGAGCGCCGAGAGCGGCAGCTCGCGGCCGACCTCCTGGCGCAGGCGGGCCATGAGCTTGACGGCCAGGAGCGAGTGGCCTCCCAGCTCGAAGAAGTTGTCGCGCACGCCGAGCCTCGGCACGGCCAGCACCTCCTCCCAGATCCGGACGAGCTGAAGCTCCAGGGTGTCGCGCGGCTCGACGGATTCGACGGTCCGGTCCGTGCGCTCGGCGGTGGTCCGCAGCCTGGCCAGGGCGCGGCGGTCGACCTTGCCGGTCGGAGTCAGCGGCAGCGCCGGCAGCACGGCGAAGACGCCGGGGATCATGTAGTCGGGCAGCCGGCCGCGGAGATGCTCGCGCAGCTGCCGGGACAGATCGGCCGCGGTGATCGCAGGCGTCTCAGGCCTCTCCCCGTGGCCCCCCTCCGCCGCCCGCGTCACGACGTAGGCGAGCAGGCGCGGACCCAGGGAGTCCTCGCGGACGAGCACCGTACACTCGGACACGGCGAGATGGACGCCGAGCGCGGCCTCGATCTCGCCCAGCTCGATGCGCAGGCCGCGGAGCTTGACCTGGCGGTCCACCCGGCCGAGGAACTCGAGCTCGCCCCGGGCGTTCCAGCGCACCCGGTCGCCGCTGCGGTAGAGCCGCTGGCCTGCGGATTCGGAGAACGGATCCGGGACGAAGCGCTCGGCGGTCAGCGCGGGGCGGTCCAGGTAGCCGCGGGCCAGACCGCCGCCGCCGATCCACAGCTCGCCGGGGACGCCCTCGGGCACGGGCTGGCCGTGCGGATCGACCACGATCATCCGGATGCCCGCGTTGGGCCGGCCGATCGGCGGCTCCTTCGAATAGGCGGTATCGGCGCCGGCGCAGACGTGGGCCGAGGCGTAGATCGTGGTCTCGGTCGGGCCGTAGCAGTTCAGCAGCCGGCCCAGGCGCGGCGCCCAGCGGCTCGCGATGTCGGCGGGGCAGCTCTCGCCGCCGACGCTGGCGGTCTCCAGGGTCGGCACGCCGTCCTCGGGCAGGAAGCCGAGCGTGGACGGCGTGAGCACGGCGGTCGTGATGCCCTCGCGTTCGATGAGGGCGGCCATGGCCTCGCCGGACGTGCGCTCGTCCCGGCGCCCGAGGCACAGCGCGGCCCCGCTCGCGAGCGCCATCCAGGTCTCCAGGACCGAGGCGTCGAAGCTGAAGGAGACCGACTGGAGCACCCGGCTGCGGCGCTCGACCCGGAAGTGCTCGACGGCCTGCCGGATGAGGCGCACCGCCGAGCCGTGCTGGACGAGCACCCCGTTCGGCGTGCCGGTCGAGCCCGAGGTGTAGATGACGTAGGCGAGGTTCTCCGGCCGGGCGCGGTTGTTCCCGATAGAAGCCTCCCCCACGAGAACCGGCGGAGCGGTCTGCGAATCGCCCTCCGTCCCCAGCAGCACGACCTCGGCGCCGCTCTCCGGAAGCTGCGGCCGCAGATCCTCCTGGGCGAGGACGACCCGGACGCGGGAGTCCTCCAGCATGAAGGCCAGGCGCTCGTGCGGATGGGCCGGATCGAGCGGCAGGTAGGCGCCGCCGGCCTTGAACACCGCGAGCACGGCCACGACGCGGTCCGGACCCTCGTCCGCGAAGATGCCGACGAGCCCCTCGGGTCCGACGCCGAGCGCGCGCAGCCGCCAGGAAAGCCTCTCGGCGCGGGCGTTCAGCTCGCCATACGAGAGACCAGCTCCATCAAAGCGCAGCGCTACGGCCCCGGAGTCTTCCTGGACCCGGGCCTCGAACAGATCGTGCAGACAGATGCCCGGCTCCTCTTGATCGGCGCCCACGCTCCACTCGCGCAACAGCAGGGCCTGCTCCGGGCCGGTGAGCATCGAAAGCTCGGCGAGCGGCGCGTCCGGCCGGGCCACGGCGGCTTCCAGGAGCGCGCGCAGGTGGCCCGAGAGCCGCCGGATGGTGGCCGCCTCGAACAGATCGGTGCTGTACTCCCAGCCGCCCGCGAAGACGCCGTCCTGGCCTTCGCCGAGCGAGAGGAGGAGGTCGGTCTTGGCGGTAGTGCCTTCGACGGGGATCATCTCCAGGGTCAGGCCGGAGAGCGGCGGCGCGTCCACCGCGTTGTTCTGGAGCGCGAACACGACCTGGTAGAGCGGGTTCCGGGACAGGCTGCGCTCGACATCCAGCGCCTCGACGAGCCGCTCCACCGGGAGATCCTGGTGGGCGAAGGCGGCGAGCGACCGTTCCCGCACCTTCGCGAGGGTCGGGCCGAAGAGCGGCTGCCCGGGATCGACCTCGCCCCGCAGCACCAGGACGTTGACGAAGAGGCCGATGAGGCCTTCGGTTTCGCCGAGCGTGCGGCCGGCGACGGGCGTGCCGACGAGCAGATCTTCTTCGGCGGTGTAGCGCTGGAGCAGGCCGAAGAAGGCGGTCAGCAAGGTCATGAAGAGCGTCGACGACTCGCGGCGCGCGACGGCGCGCACGGCGTCCGCCAGCGGCACGGGCAGGACGAGCGGCTCGCGCGCGCCGCGGAACGTCTGGATCGCGGGCCGCGTGCGGTCGGCGGGCAGCTCCAGCACGGTCGGGGCGCCGGCGAGGGCCTCCTCCCAGAACCGGAGCTGCGCGGCGAGCACGTCGCCCTGGAGCCAGCCGCGCTGCCAGCGCACGTAGTCCGAGTACTGGACCGGCAGCTCGGGCAGGGGCGAGGGACGATCAGCCACTGCGGCGTCGTAGAGCACCGAGACCTCGCGCACCAGCACGCCGACCGACCAGCCGTCGGACACGATGTGGTGGATGTTGACCAGGAGCGTCCAGGCCTCTTCTTCCATCCGCAGCAGCAGGGCGCGGAGCAGCGGCCCGCGGGTCAGATCGAACGGCTGCAGGGCCGCGGTCCGGAGCCGGCGCCCGGCCTCGGCGGTCCGCCCGGGCTCCGGCAGGCTCCGGAGATCGACCGTCGCGAGCGTGGGCGGCAGGATGGGGAGGACCGTCTGGTAAGCCTCCCCGTCGCCATCCTCGGCCTGACCGAACACGGAGCGCAGCGCGGAGTGGCGGCGGACGACGCCGTCGAGCGCCTCGCCGAGCGCGATGGGATCGAGAGCGCCGGTGAGACGGAGCGCGATCGGCACGTTGTAGCTCGCAGTACCGGGGCCGGGCTGCAGGCGGTCGAGGAACCAGAGGCGCTCCTGGGCGAAGCTGAGCGGCACCCGGTCGCCGGGCTCGGTGCGGCCCGCTTCGACGCCGGGGCGATGGAGACCCTCGTTGCGCGCGGCGGCTTCGTCCACGGCCGCGGCCAGGGCTTCGAGGGTGGGCCGCTCGAAGACGAGACGGAGCGGCACGTCCACGCCGAAGAGGTCGCGGAAGCGGGAGACGAGGCGCGTGGCGAGCAGCGAGTGGCCGCCCAGCTCGAAGAACTCGTCCTGCGCGCCGATCCGCTCCACGCCGAGGAGGTTGGACCAGACGACGGCGACCATCTCCTCGGTCGGCGTGCGCAGCGGCGCGACGTCCTCGCCGTCCACGCCGGTCTCGTGGAGGGAGGCCGGCTCGATCGTCTCCAGCGCGCGGCGGTCGACCTTGCCGTTCGGGGTGAGCGGCAGGGCATCCAGGATCGCCCACGAGGCGGGAACCATGGCGAGCGGGAGGCGAGCTTCCAGATGTTCGCGCAGCGTCTGGGGCGTCGCCGATCCCGCCACGTAGGCGACCAGCGCCTTGTTGCGGAACAGGACGGCGGCCTCGCGGACCTCCGGATGCGCGGCGAGGGCGTTCTCGATCTCGCCCAGCTCGATCCGGATGCCGCGGATCTTGATCTGGAGGTCGATGCGGCCGAGGAACTCGATCTCGCCGCCGGGCGTCCAGCGCGCCAGGTCGCCGGTGCGGTAGGTGCGCTCGCCCCCCCTGCCAGTACTTCCGAACTGATGCGGGAGGAAGCGCTCCGCGGTCAGATCCGGGCGGTGCCTGTAGCCGCGGCCCAGGCCGACTCCGGCGATGTACAGCTCGCCGGGCACGCCCGCCGGCACCGGCCGGAGGCCGCGGTCGAGCAGGTAGATCCGGTTGTTGGCGAGCGGTCCGCCGAGCGAAGGCAGCCCGCCTCCCGCCCGCTCGGCGGATTCGACACGGCCGGCGGTCATGATAACCGTGCACTCGGTCGGCCCGTAGTGGTTGCTGACGAAGAACGAGGCGCCCGCTGGCGGACGGCGGTGCAGCACGTCGCCGCCCGTCATCACGGCGCGCAGCGGGGTGCCGTCGGGAACTCCCTCGGCGAGCAGCGCGTCGGCGAGCGGCGTCGGCACGAAGCACAGGCTGATCCGGTGCTCGCCGAGCCAGCGGACCAGGTCGGGCGGCGAGGTGACGACCTCGGCCGGCGGGATGTGGATCGAGGTGCCCGCGACCAGGTTGGCCCAGACCTCCCAGACCGAGGCGTCGAAGCCCGGGCCGGCGATCAGCGACGCACGGTCGCCCGGCGCGGCGCCGAAGAACCGGAGGTGCCAGGCGCAGAGGCTCGACAGGCTCTCGTGCCGCAGCTGCGCGCCCTTCGGCGTGCCGGTCGAGCCCGAGGTGTAGATCACGTAGGCCAGGTTGTCCGGCTGCGGCTCGGTGTCCGGAACGAGCGCCGCCAGCAGGTTCTCGGCGCTCTCCTTCCGGTACTCGCGGTCGACGGCGAGGACGGGGATCTCCCAGTCGGACTCCATCTCCTTGAGCGTGAGCAGGAGGCGGACGCCGGACTCGCGCAGGATGGTCGCGACGCGCTCGGCCGGATGGGCCGGATCGATCGGCAGGTAGGCGCCGCCGGTCTTGAACACGGCGAGCGACGCGACGATCAGCTCCGGCGAGCGCGGCAGGCGGAAGGCCACGACGACGTCCGGCCCGACGCCCAGCTTGCGCAGGCGGTTGGCCAGGCGGTTGGCGCGGCGGTTCAGCTCGCCGTAGGTGAGGTGGACCGAGCCCGCCTCGACGGCCAGCGCCTTGGGCTGGGACGCCACGCGGGCCTCGACGAGCCGGTGGAGCGGCGTGGCCGGGATGTCCTCGTCGGTGCGGTTCCACTCCACGAGCGCCTGCCGGGTCTCGGCTTCGTCGAGGAGCGGCAGCTCGGCCACGGCGCGGTCCGGGTGCGCCACGGCGCCGGCCAGCAGAGTGCCGAGCCAGCCCGCCAGCCGGGAGACCGTGCCCGCGTCGTAGAGATCCCGGCTGTACTCCAGCGCGCCGCCGAGGCCGTTCGGAGTCTCGGAGAGCGTCAGCGTAAGGTCGAACTTGGCGATGCCGGGGTGGACCGGCAGCGACTCCAGGATCAGGCCCGGCAGCTGGGGGGCGGGAGGAGACGAAACGGCTCCGCCTGCGTTCTGGAGAGCGAGCACCACCTGGAAGAACGGCGTGCGCCCGCGGTCGCGCTCCGGCGCCAGCTCCTCGACCAGGCGCTCGAACGGCACGTCCTGGTGCTCGAAGGCGTCGAGAGCACGCGTGCGGGTCCTCTCCAGGAGACCGCGGAACGAGGGATCGCCCGAGACGTCGGCGCGGAGCACGAGGGTGTTGACGAAGAACCCGATCAGCCCTTCAAGCTCGGCGCGGGTGCGGCCGGCCACCGGAGTGCCCACAGCAAAGTCGTCCTGGTGGGCGAGGCGGTGGAGCAGGGCCTGGAACGCGGCCATGAGCACCATGAAGAGGCTGGCCTGGCTCCCCTTCGCCAGCTCGGAGGCGGCATCCCGCAGCTCGGCCGGCAGAACAACCGGAACGGTGCCGCCCGCGGAGGTCCGCACCGCAGGCCGCGGCCGGTCGGCGACGAGGTCGAGCGGCGGCACGCCGTCCAGCGTCCCGCGCCAGTGCGCGATCTGCCGGTCGAGCGCTTCGCCCTGGAGCCAGCCGCGCTGCCAGAGCGCGAAGTCCGGATACTGGACCGGCAGCTCCGCGAGCGCCTCGCCCCCATAGAGCGCCGCGACCTCTCCGATCAGCACGCCGAGCGACCAGCCGTCCGCCACGATGTGGTGGAGGGTGACGAGCAGCGCATGCTCCTCCGGCGCGAGCGTCGCCAGCGTGGCGCGCACGAGCGGGCCTTCGGCAAGATCGAACGGCAGCCGCGCCTCGGCGTCCAGGAAGCCCGGAAGCGATTCGGGGGACAGCTCGACGCGGGCCAGGCGGAAGTCAGCGGGCCGGACGATCTGGACCGGGCCGCCATCCTTGAAGCCGAAGACGGTCCGCAGGGCTTCGTGCCGCCGGACGACTCCGGCCAGCGCGCTCTCCAGGGCGTCCGCGTCGAGCGGGCCGGTGAGCTTGAGCGCCAGCGGGATGTTGTAGACGGCCGTGCCGGGCTCCAGCTGGTCGAGGAACCAGAGGCGCTCCTGGGCGAAGGAGAGCGGCAGTGGATCGCCAGCCTCCTGGCTGCGCGGTACGAGCGGTGTCAGCCTAACGACGGTATCCACGACGGTACCGACGACGCCTTCATGCCGATGCGCGAGGTATTCGGCCATCCGCGCCACGGTCGGCGCCTCGAAGATGGCGGCCACGGGCACGACCTCGCCCAGCTCGCGCTGGAGGCGATTGACCAGCACCGCGCCGCTGATGGAGTTGCCGCCCAGCTCGAAGAACGAGTCGTGGATGCCGACGCTGCCCGCCGGAACCCCGACCGCCTCCTCCCAGATACCGGCCAGGAAATGCTCGACCGGCGTGGACGGCGCCACCCGCTCGCGCGACGGCACCGGCGCCTCGGGCTCGGGCAGCGCCTTGCGGTCCACCTTGCCGTTCGGGCTGAGCGGCAGCTCGTCGAGGACGACGAAGACCGACGGGATCATGGCCTCGGGCAGGCGCGTCGAGAGGTGAATCCGAAGCGCTTCCTGCTCTGTGGTTCCGACCACGTAGGCCACCAGACGATCCTTGGCCGCGACGACGACTACGGCGTTCACGTCCGGATGCTCGGCCAACGCGACCTCGATCTCGCCCAGCTCGATGCGCACGCCGCGGATCTTCACCTGGTGGTCGATGCGGCCCAGGTACTCGACCGCTCCGTCCGGACGCCAGCGCGTCAGATCGCCGGTCCGGTACATGCGCGAGCCCGGCTCTCCAAACGGATCAGGGATGAATTTCTCGGCGGTCAGCTCCGGCCGGCCGTGATAGCCGCGGGCCGGCTGGACGCCGCCGATGCACAGCTCGCCGGCTACGCCGACCGGTACGCCTTGGAACGCCGGATCGACCACATGGATCGTCGTGTTGGCGATCGGCCGGCCGATCGGCACGGACAGGCCCTCGTCGCCGCACTTCCAGGCCGTCACGTCGACCGCAGCCTCCGTGGGTCCATAGAGGTTGTGCAGCTCGACGCCGGGTAGGATCTCCGCGAAGCGCCGCGCCAGGTCGGCCGGCAGCGCCTCGCCGGAGCAGATGACCCGCTTCAGGCCCGTGCAGCGCTCCACGCCCGGAGCGTCCAGGAAAACGCGCAGCATGGACGGCACGAAGTGGAGCGTGGTGATCTCTTCCCGCTCGATCGTCTTGACCAGGTAGGCCGGGTCCTGGTGGCCTCCGGGGAGCGCCACGACGAGACGGGCGCCGACCATCAACGGCCAGAAGAGCTCCCAGACCGAGACGTCGAAGCTGAACGGGGTCTTCTGGAGGACGCGGTCGTCGGGAGTCAGGCCGTACTCGGACTGCATCCACAGCAGCCGGTTGCGGATCGCCCGGTGCGAGCTCATCGCGCCCTTGGGACGGCCGGTCGAGCCCGACGTGTAGATCATGTAGGCCAGACCGTCCGGATCGATCCGTGCCGGATCCGGTGAGACCTCAGGCAGGCTCCGGATCGTCTCCCTATCTAGAAGGACAGAGACGCCCGAGTCCGCCAGCATGTAGGCGATGCGCTCCGCCGGATAGCTGGGATCGATCGGCACGTACGCGGCGCCTGCCCGGAGGATGCCGACGAGCCCGACGACCAGCTCCAGCGAGCGCTCAGCGCTGATCCCGATCAGCTCGTCGGGCCGCGATCCGAGGTGGGCCGCCACCCGGCCCGCGCGCTCCCAGAGCTCGGCGTAGGTGAGGTCTTCGTGATCGAACGAGACGGCCACCGCATCCGGCGTGCGCCTCACCTGCTCCGCGATCTGCTCCGGCACGAGCGAGCCTTCGAAATCCGAAGCCGTCGCGTTCCACTCCACGAGTTGATGGCGCTCTGCCAGGGACAGCAGCGGCAGCTCGGCGAGGGGCCGGCTTGCGTCCGTCGCAACGGCTTCCAGCAGCGCCGCGAAGTGGCCGCGCAGCCTCGCGATGCGGGTCGGGTCGAACAGGTCGCGGCTGTAAACCCACTGAACGGCGACGTCGTTTCCGTCCTCGACGGCGGTCAGAGCCAGGTCGAACTTGGAGGTGGTCGTCTCGACCTCGACCGGCGAGAGCGTGAGGCCGGGCAGCTCCAGCGCCGACATCGGCGCGTTCTGGAGCACGAGCTGGACCTGGAAGATCGGCGTGCGGCTCAGGTCGCGCACCGGGTCCATCGCCTCCACCACGCGTTCGAACGGCAGATCCTGGTGCGCCCAGGCTTCCAGCGTGGTCTCGCGGACGCGGCTCAACAACTCGTCAAAACCTGGAGCGCCGGAGAGGTCGACCCGCAGCGCCAGGGTGTTGAGGAAAAGGCCGATCAAGCCCTCGGTCTCGACCCGCGTGCGGCCGGCCACGGGCGTGCCGATAGCGAAGTCGGTCTGCCCGCTGTGCCGTGAAAGGACGGCGGCGAAGGCGGTCAACAGAACCATGAATGGCGTGGCGCCCTCTCGCTTGACCAGAGGCAGCCGGTCCTTCTGGGAGGCGCCGCGGAAGCTCTGGGCCGCCGGCCGCGGACGGTCCGCGGGCAGCGCGAGCGGCGCGACTCCGGCGAGCTGTTCGCGCCAGTAGGCGAGCTGATCGGCGCCGAGCCCGCGATTTATCAGTAGCTCGCGCTGCCAGACAGCGAAGTCGGCATACTGGACCGGCAGCTCCGGCAGAGACGACGGGCGGCCATGCGCGGCGGCCTCATAGAACGCGCCCAGCTCGCGCACGAGCACGCCGACCGACCAGCCGTCCGCCACGGCGTGGTGCAGGGTGAGGGCGGCGAGCCAGTCGGTCTCCCCCACTCGCACCAGCAGCACGCGCATCAGCGGCCCGCTCTCCAGGTCGAACGGCTCGGCCGCGGCCCGGGCGACGAGGCGACGGGCCTCTGTCTCTCGATCCTGCCGATCCAAAAGCGTCGTGAGATCCACGACCGGCACCGGGGCGCTCGCCTCGGCGGCGATCCGCTGCAACGGCCGCTTGTCCACCATCGGGAAGGCCGTGCGCAGCACCTCGTGACGGCGGACGATCTCGTTCAGGGCCGCGGCGAGAGCCGGCACATCGAGGTGGCCCTGCAACCGGAGCGCGACGGGGATGTTGTAGGCCGAGCCGCCGGGTGCGAGCCGATCCAGGAACCAGAACCGCTCCTGGCCGAACGACAGCGGCAGGGTCTCGGTCCTGGGCACCGAGACGAGCGCGGGCGCCGCGGCGTGATCATCCAACGCGGTCGACGCCGTCGCGGCCTCGACGCGGACCGCAAGCTCCGCCAGAACCGGCGCCTCGAAGAGGACGCGGATCGGGATCTCGACGCCGAAGTCGTCGCGCATCCGGGACGCCATCCGCGTCGCCAGCAGCGAGTGGCCGCCGAGGTCGAAGAAGTTGTCGTGGACGCCGACCCGGTCCCTCTTGAGAAGATCGGCCCAGATCGCGGCCAGCCGCTCCTCGACCGCGGTGCGCGGCGCCACGAACTCGGCCACGGCTTCGCGGTCCGGCCGGATCTTCGCCAGCGCCTTGCGGTCCAGCTTGCCGGTGGGCGTGAGCGGCAGCGCGTCGAGGAACACGAAGGAGGACGGAACCATGTATTCCGGCAGCGAAGAACGCAGGGAGGTGCGGAGAGCGTCCGGAGACGCCTCGCCGACGACGTAGGCCACGAGCACCTTGTCGGCGCCCTCGCCCCAGACCGACACCGCGGCCTCGCGCACACCGGGCTGCGCGGCCAGCGCCGCTTCGACCTCGCCCAGCTCGATGCGGAGGCCGCGGATCTTCACCTGGCGGTCGACGCGGCCGAGGAACTCCAGGTTGCCGCCGGCCGCCAGCCAGCGCGCCCGGTCGCCGCTCTTGTAGACGCGCGCGCCCCCAATACCGGAGAACAGACCGTCCGAGAACGGATCGGGACGGAAGCGGTCGGCAGTCAGGGCCGGGCGGTCCAGATAACCGCGGGCCAGCACGTCGCCGCCGACCAGCAGCTCGCCCGGCACGCCCGCGGGCACCAGCTCGCCCTGGGGGTCGACCACCCACATCTGCGTGCCGGCGTTGGGCCGGCCGATCGGCGGCTCGCGCCGCCAGACTCCAACGTCGCAGGGGAAGGTCGTGGCGTAGATCGTCGTCTCGGTCGGGCCGTAGCAGTTGAGGAGCCGGCGCAGGCGCGGCGCCCAGCGGGCCGCCACCTCGCCTGGGCAGCTGTCGCCGCCCACAGTCGCCGTCTCCAGACTCGGCACCCCGTCGACGGGCAACAGATTGAGCAGCGACGGCGTCAGGACGGCCATCGTGACCCCCTCGCGGCGGATCATCGCGGCCAGGGCATCGGCGTCCGTCCTCTCCTCGCGGCGGCAGATGCAGAGCGTCGCCCCGGTGCTCAGGGCGAGCCAGGTCTCCAGCACCGAGGCGTCGAAGCTGAACGAGACCGATTGCAGCACGCGGCTGCGGCGGTCCACGGCGGTGTGCCCCGCGGCCAGACGGATCAGGCGCGCGGCCTCGCGGTGCTGGACGAGCACGCCGTTCGGGGTGCCGAGCGAGCCCGACGTGTAGATGACGTAGGCCAGGTTGTCCGGCCGGACGGCGCTCCGGATCTCCGGCACCGGAGTGTCGGTAGCAGATGCCCAATCCTCGAGGAGGATCACCTCGGCCCGGCCTTCTGGCAGCAGCTCCAGGAGATGCCCCTGGGTGAGGAGGACGCGGGCGCCCGAATCCTCCAGCGTGAACGCCAGGCGCTCGCGCGGGTGGGCCGGGTCGAGCGGCAGGTAGGCGCCGCCGGCCAGGAAGACGGCGAGCACGGCCACGATCCGGTCGATGCCCTCGTCGGCCGCGATGCCCACCAGCACCTCCGGCGCGACGCCCAGGGCTTGCAGCCTCGCGGCAAGCCGGCGCGCGCGGGCGTCGAGGCCGCCATAGGTGAGGCTCTCTCCGTCGAAGGTGAGGGCCACGGCGGCCGGATCTTCCTGGACGCGCTCCTCAAACAGCTCGTGCAGGCAGGCCGGGCGGATCGGCAGCGCGGTGTCGTTCCACTCGCGCAGCAGCAGCGCCTGCTCGGCGTCGGTGAGGATCGGCAGGGTCTCCAGGTCCGCGCCCGGCGACGCCACGAGCCCCTCCATCAGCACGCGCAGGTGGCCGGTGAGCCGGCGGACCGTCGCGGCGTCGAAGAGGTCGGTGCTGTACTCCCAGCCGCCGGCCAGGACGCCACCCGGGGCTTCACCGATGGTCAGCAGGAGATCGGTCTTCGCCGAGGTGCCTTCCAGGAGGATGCGCTCCATCGCGAGACCCGCGCCCGCCGGGCTGGCCGGAGCGTTCTGGAGGGCGCTCTGGAAGGCAAATACCACCTGGTAGAGCGGGTTTCGCGACAGGCTGCGCTCCACGCCCATGGCCTCGACCAGGCGCTCGAAGGGGAGATCCTGATTGGCGTAGGCGCCGAGCGCGGCCGTGCGGGTCCGCGCCAGCAGATCGCGGAACGAGCCCGGAGGATCGAACCGGCCGCGCATCACC
The DNA here is from genome assembly GCA_031390755.1 of Holophagales bacterium. Taxonomy (GTDB): domain Bacteria; phylum Acidobacteriota; class Thermoanaerobaculia; order Multivoradales; family UBA5704; genus DATMER01. Next base: position 23,297 of record JANMTS010000059.1, on the reverse strand, counting down.
AGGGTGTTGACGAAGAAGCCGATCAGCCCCTCGGTCTCGGTCCGCCCGCGGTTCGCGACCGGCGTGCCCACGAGCACGTCCGGCTGCCCGGTGTAGCGGTGCAGGAGGGCCTGGAAGCCGGCCATCAGCACCATGAAGAGGGTCGCCTCCTCACGCCGGGCGAGGAGCTTGATCCCCTCGGCGAGGTCCGCCGACAGCGCGACCGGCTCCACCGCACCGAGCGAGCTGCGCACCGGCGGGCGCGGCCGGTCCGTGGGCAGGTCGATCACCTCGGGCGCGCCGGCCAGCTCGCCTGTCCAGAATCGGAGCTGGGCGTCGAGCACGTCGCCGGTCAGCCGCTCGCGCTGCCAAGCCGCGTAATCCGAGTACTGGACGGGCAGCTCGGGCAGCGGCGACGGCCGGCCCTGCGCGAACGACTCGTAGATTGCCGCGGTCTCGCGCACGAGCACGCCCAGCGACCAGCCGTCCGACACGATGTGATGCATGGAGATCAGGACGGCGTAGGCGTCCCCGGACATCCCCACGAGCGTGCCGCGCATCAGCGGCCCGGCCTGGAGGTCGAACGGCCGCTTCGCCTCGGCCCGGCCGAGGACCAGCAGCTCGGTTTCCCTCTTGGACGGCGGCAGCGCCGAGAGGTCGACGCGCGCGAGGCCGAAGGCCGGCGGGTGGACGATCTGGACCGGTCCGTCCTTGCCGAATGAGAATGTGGTGCGCAAGGCCTCGTGGCGCCGCACGACCTCGGCGAGGGAGGCCTCCAGGGCCGGCATATCCAGGCCGCCGCCGATCCGCAGCGCGATCCGGATGTTGTAGAGCGGGCTCCCGGGCTCCAGTTGGTCGAGGAACCAGAGGCGCTCCTGGGCGAACGAAAGCGGAAGGGGCTCGCCCGCTTCGTGCCGGAGCGCCGGAATGGGAGCCAGGCTCCGATCCGAGAGCCGTTCGTAGCCGAGCGAGACGGCCGTCTGCCAGGTGCCCTCCCCGAGAGAGTGCTCGGCGGCCAGCTCGCGCCAGCGCTCCGCCGCATCGGAGTCCACGCCCTGGTGCTGGTGGAACTTCACGTCGCCGAGCATGCGGCCCTCGGCGTAGATGCCGTCCGTCATGCGGGATCGGCGGGATTGGCTGTCCTTCTTATAAGGATCGGCCATGTCGGCGTGGTACTCGATCCCGAGCGCTTCACACAGCCGCCGCATCTCGCCTTCCGGATCGCGGACCAGATCCTCATAGCGGACCCAGTGCTGACGTTCCTTCGGGATGCCGGCCAGGAACTCCGAGACCGTCTGGTGACTCACCAGCCAGATCAGCTCGGCCAGCTCGCGCCGGCCGAAGCGGTGCGGCTGGCGGAAGAAGAGCTGGTCGAGCTTGGCCTCCTCGAACGAGCGGATCATCCCGTACGGGTGACGAATCAGATGGACGTACAGCGGCCGGTCGAACGCCTCCTCCGCCCGCGCCAGGACGGACGGATTGAGCGCGTAGGACGGCGTCTTGTCGACCAGCATCCGGCCGTTCAGCTCCTGCTGGAGCCAGCCGTAGAAGCGCTGGGTCGACCAGCCCTCCTGCTCTGCCGTTTCGACAAGCGCCTTGGCCTCGTCGGGGTCGCAGCCGCGGGCCTCCATCACGGCGCGGATCACGCCTTCGAGCCAGAAGCTGTCACGGCCGGGGAACGCGGCCTTGCGCTCCGCCATCGTGTTGAACGAGAGCAGCTCCAGCTCCGGCGGCGAGAACAGGCCGGGATGACCGCCGAGCATGACGCGCAGCAGCGTCGAGCCCGAGCGCGGCGGCGAGAGCACGAAGAGGGCCGGCGGGTTCTTCCGTTCCAGGCGGATCGGAGCGAGCGCCGGGATGAGCGAGCGGATCTCGTCGGCCGCCGCAGTGTCCAGCATGGCTCGCTCGCGGACCACGTCGGCCGCAGAGGCGTCGAGCGACTCCTCGCCCCACAGCCGGACCACGGCGTCGCGGTGCTCGCGGGCCAGGTAGGCCGCCATCTTCGCCACCGTGGGTGCGTCGAAGATCGCCACCACGTGGACGATCTCGCCGAGCTCGCGCTGGAGCCGGTTGATGAGCACGGCGCCGGTAATCGAGCTGCCGCCCAGCTCGAAGAACGAGTCGTGGATGCCCACGTCCCCCGCGGCCAGGGTGCCGCCGCCCAGCGCCTCGCTCCACAGGCCGGCCAGGAACCGCTCCAGCGCCGTGCGCGCCGCGACCCGCTCCCGCGTCGAGACCGGGGCGTCCGGCTCGGGCAGGGCCTTGCGGTCGACCTTGCCGTTCGGGCTGAGCGGCATCTCGTCGAGGAAGACGAACGCCGACGGGATCAGCGCCTCGGGCAGACGGGAGGCAAGATACGCCTGCAGAGCTTCGCGGTCCGTCTCCCCCACCACGTAGGCGACGAGGCGATCCCTGGCGGCCACGACCACCACGGCGCTCACGTCCGGGTGATCGGCCAGCGCGGCCTCGATCTCGCCCAGCTCGATGCGGACGCCGCGGATCTTCACCTGGTGGTCGATGCGTCCCAGGTATTCGACCACTCCGTCCGGACGCCAGCGCGTCAGGTCGCCGGTCCGGTACATCCGCGATCCCGATTCACCGAACGGATCGGGGATGAACTTCTCGGCGGTCAGCTCCGGCCGGCCGTGGTAGCCGCGGGCCGGCTGCACGCCGCCGATGCACAGCTCACCGGGAATGCCCACCGGCGCGAGATGGAAGGCGGGCTCAACGACATAAATCGAAGTGTTGGCGATCGGCCGGCCGATGGGGACGGCAAGCGTCTCCTCGCCGCACTCCCAGGCCGTCACGTCGACGGCCGCCTCGGTCGGGCCGTAAAGATTGTGCAGCTCGACACCGGGCAGGATCTCCGCGAAGCGCCGCGCCAAGTCGGCCGGCAGCGCCTCGCCGGAGCAGATCACCCGCTTGAGACCCGTGCAGCGCTCCACGCCCGGGGCGTCCAGGAAGACGCGCAGCATGGATGGCACGAAGTGGAGCGTCGTGATCCCTTCGCGCTCGATGGTCTGGACCAGATAGGCCGGATCCTGGTGGCCACCGGGAACCGCGACGACGAGGCGCGCGCCCATCATCAGCGGCCAGAAGAGCTCCCAGACGGACACGTCGAAGCTGAACGGGGTCTTCTGGAGGACCCGGTCCTCGGGCGTCAGACCGTAGGCCTCCTGCATCCACAGCAGACGGTTGCGGATCGCCCGGTGCGAATTCATCGCCCCCTTCGGACGGCCCGTCGAGCCCGACGTGTAGATCATGTAGGCGAGCGAATCCGGATCGATCAACGGGCGGTCCGGCTCGGCCTGGGGCAGGCTCCGAATCGTCTCCCTATCTAAAAGGACAGAGACGCCCGAATCCTCGACCATGTAGGCGATGCGGTCGGCCGGATATCCGGGGTCGATCGGCACGTAGGCCGCGCCGGCCCGCACGATGCCGACGAGACCGACGACCAGCTCCAGCGAGCGCTCGGCGGAGATGCCGATCAGCTCGTCCGAACGGTTTCCGAGATAGGCGGCCACGCGGCCGGCGCGCTCCCACAGCTCGGCGTAGGTGAGCGACTCGCCCTCGAAGGTGAGCGCGATCGCGGCCGGCGTCCTTCTCGCCTGCTCGGCGATCCAGTCCGGCACGAGCGGACCGTCGTACCGGGTTTCGGTCGCGTTCCATTCGAGGAGTTGCTGACGCTCGGCCGGAGACAACAGCGGCAGCTCCAGCATCGGCCGGCCCGGCTCCGCGACCGCGGCTTCGAGCAGCGCCGCGAAGTGGCCGCGCAGGCGCGCGATGCGGGTCGAGTCGAACAGGTCGCGGTTGAACATCCAGTGGATCGCGAGGCCCTGGCCCGTCTCGGTCGCGTTGAGCACGAGGTCGAACTTGGCCGTGGCCGTGTCCAGCTCCATGCCGGAGAGAGTCAGGCCCGGCAGCCGCAACGCGCCCATGGGGGCGTTCTGGAGCACGAGCAGCACCTGGAAGACCGGCGAGTGGCTGAGATTGCGCTCCGGCGCCACCTCCTCGACGATGCGCTCGAAGGGGAGATCCTGGTGGGCGTAGGCGTCCAGCGTGGAGCGCCGCACCCGCGCCACCAGCGAGAGGAAGTCCGGCTCGCCCGCGAGGTCGACGCGCAGCGCCAGCGTGTTGAGGAAGAAGCCGATCATCCCCTCGGTCTCGGCGCGGGTGCGGCCGGCCACGGGCGAGCCCACGACCAGGTCGCGCTGGCCGGAGTAGCGCGACAGCAGCGCCGCGTAGGCTGCAAGCAGGACCATGAACGGCGTCGCGCCGTGGCGGCGGCCCAGCTCCTGGAAGCCGCGCTCCACCCGGGCGGGGATCAGGTCGCGCTGCGACTCGCCACGGAAGCCCAGCACCACCGGCCGCGGACGGTCCGCGGGCAGGGCGAGCAGGCGCGGCGCCCCGGCCAGGCGCTCCTTCCAGTGCGCCAGCTCGGCCTCGATCCGGTCGGCGGTCAGCCAGCCGCGCTGCCACTCGGCGAAGTCGGCGTACTGCACGGCCAGCTCCGGCAGCGGCGATGGCCGGGGCGTCACGACCGCTGTGACCGTTGTGACCGTTGTGAATGCCGCGTAGAGCGCGCCCAACTCCCCCACGATCACGCCGAGCGACCAGCCGTCCGAGATCGAGTGGTGCAGCGTCAGATGAAGGACGTGGCGCTCCGCGGCCAGCCGGAGCAGGCCGGTGCGCATCAGCGGCCCGGTGCCGAGATCGAACGGCCGCTGGACGGCGCGGAAGGCCAGGCGCCGGGCCTCGGCTTCGCGGATATCCAGATCCGGAATCGCGGCGAGGTCGACGAGCGGCACCGTCGCCAATGCCACGCGCGGCTCCGGGTCGATCCGCTGCACGGGCCGGTCGCTCCCGGGAAGCACGGGGAACGACGTGCGGAGAACCTCATGGCGGCGGACGATCTCCCCCAGGCTCGCGGCGAGCGCCGGCACGTCCAACTCGCCGTCGAGGAGCAGCGCTCCGGGCATGTTGTAGGCGGAGCTGGCCGGGTCGAGCCGGTGCAGGAACCAGAGGCGCTCCTGGGCGAAGGAGAGCGGAAGCTGCTCATCCGGGGTCCGCTTCCGCGCCACGATCGGGGTCAGGCTCCGGTCGGCCAGTCGTTCGTACCCGAGTGCCTCGGCCGCCTGCCACGTGACCTCTCCGAGCGAATGCTCGGCGGCCAGCTCGCGCCAGCGCTCCGCGGCTTTCGCGTCCACGCCCTGGTGCTGGTGGAACTTCACGTCGCCGAGCATGCGGCCCTCGGCGTAGATGCCGTCGGTCATCTGCGCGCGGCTCGACCGGCCGTCCTTCTTATAAGGATCGGCCATGTCCGCGTGGTACTCCAGGCCGAACGTCGCGCAGAGCCGGCGCAGCTCGGTCTCCGGATCGCGGACCAGATCCTCGTAGCGGACCCAGTGCTGGCGCTCCTTCGGGATGCCGGACAGGAAATCCGAGACCGTCCGGTGGCTCACCAGCCAGATCAGCTCGGCCAGCTCGCGGCGGCCGAAGCGGTGCGGCTGACGGAAGAACAGCTGGTCGAGCTTGGCCTCTTCGAACGAGCGGATCATGCCGTACGGGTGGCGGATCAGGTGGACGTAGAGCGGCCGGTCGAACGTCTCTTCCGCGCGCGCCAGCACGGACGGATTGAGCGCGTAGGATGGCGTCTTGTCGACCAGCGTCCGACCCTTCAGCTCGGTTTGAAGCCAGGCGTAGAAGCGCTGCGTCGACCAGTCTTCCCACTCGGCGACCTCCACCAGCGCCTTGGCCTCATCGGGATCGGCCCCGCGGGCCTCCATCACGGCGCGGATCACACCTTCGAGCCAGAAGCTGTCGCGGCCCGGGAACGCGGCCTTGCGCTCCGCCATTGAGTTGAACGACAGCAGCTCCAGCTCGGGCGGCGAGAACAGACCGGGATGACCGCCGAGCATGACGCGCAGCAGCGTCGAGCCCGAGCGCGGCGGCGAGAGAACGAAGAGGGCCGGCGGATTCTTCTTCTCCACGTGGATCGGAGCCAGGGCAGGAACCAGCGCCTGGATCTCGGCAACGGTCTCTTCGTCGACCGCGATGCGGACCTGCTCGCCTTCGCCGATTGCCCCCAGCGACCCCACGCCCCACCGGCGGACCACGGCGTCGCGGTGCTCGCGGGCGAGGTACCGGGCCATGGCCTCGACCGTCGGCGAGTCGAAGATCGCCACCACGTGGACGATCTCGCCGATCTCGCGCTGGAGCTTGTTGACCAGCACGGCGCCGGTGATGGAGTTGCCGCCCAGCTCGAAGAACGAATCGTGGATGCCGATGCTCTCCGTACCCGCGCCCTCGCTCCAGAGGCCGGCGAGGAACGCTTCGAGCGGCGTGCGCGGCTCGACCCTCTCCCGAGATCCGGACAGCCCGGCCTCTGGCTCAGGTAACGCCTTCCGGTCGACCTTGCCGTTCGGGCTGAGGGGCAGCTCGTCGAGGAAGACGAAGACCGACGGGATCATGGCCTCGGGCAGGCGGGAGGCAAGATACGCCTGCAGAGCTTCGCGGTCCGTCTCCCCCACCACGTAGGCCACGAGGCGATCCTTGGCGGCCACGACCACCGCGGCGTTCACGTCCGGGTGATCGGCCAGTGCGGCCTCGATCTCGCCCAGCTCGATGCGGACGCCGCGGATCTTCACCTGGTGGTCGATCCGGCCCAGGTACTCGACCGCTCCGTCCGGACGCCAGCGGGTCAGGTCGCCGGTCCGATACATGCGGGAACCGGCTTCTCCAAACGGATCGGGGATGAATTTCTCGGCGGTCAGCTCCGGCCGGCCGTGATAGCCGCGGGCCGGCTGCACGCCGCCGATGCACAGCTCTCCGGCCACGCCCACCGGAACGAGGTCGAACGCGGGATCGACCAGGTGGACCGTGGTGTTGGCGAGCGGCCGGCCGATGGGAACGGACAGCGTCTCCTCGCCGCACTCCCAGGCCGTCACGTCGACGGCCGCCTCCGTGGGTCCGTAAAGATTGTGCAGCTCGACGCCGGGCAGGATCTCCGCGAAGCGCCGCGCGAGGTCGGCCGGCAGCGCCTCGCCGGAGCAGATCACCCGCTTCAGGCCCGTGCAGCACTCCACGCCGGGAGCGTCCAGGAAGACGCGCAGCATGGACGGCACGAAGTGAAGCGTCGTGATGCCTTCGCGTTCGATGGTCTGGACCAGATAGGCCGGGTCCTGATGGCCGCCGGGGAGGGCGACGACCAGCCGCGCTCCCATCATCAAAGGCCAGAAGAACTCCCAGACCGACACGTCGAAGCTGAACGGGGTCTTCTGGAGGACCCGGTCGGTCGGCGTGAGACCGTAGGCCTCCTGCATCCACAGCAGCCGGTTGCGGATCGCCCGGTGCGGGTTCATCGCGCCCTTCGGACGGCCCGTCGAGCCCGACGTGTAGATCATGTAGGCCAGCGAATCCGGGTCGATCGGTGACGGGGCCGGCTCCGCGGCCGGCAGGCTCCGGATCGTCTCCCTATCTAAAAGGACAGAGACGCCCGAGTCCTCGACCATGTAGGCGATGCGGTCGGCAGGATAGCCGGGGTCGATCGGCACATAGGCCGCGCCGGCCCGCACGATGCCCACGAGCCCGATCACCAGCTCCAGCGAACGCTCGGCGCTGATGCCGATCAGCTCGTCAGGACGGTTTCCGAGATAGGCGGCCACGCGGCCGGTGCGCTCCCACAGCTCGGCGTAGGTGAGCGACTCGGCCTCGAACGAGAGGGCCACCGCTTCCGGCGTCCGGGCGGCCTGCGCCGCAATCCAGTCCGGAACCAGTGGACCGTCGTAGCGGGTCTCCGTCGCGTTCCACTCAAGGAGCTGCTGGCGCTCGGCCGCGGAGAGCAGCGGCTGCTCCAGGATCGCCCCGTTCGGATCGGCGAGCGCCGCGTCGAGCAGCGCCGAGAAGTGACCGCGCAGGCGCGCGATCCGCGTCGGATCGTAGAGGTCGAGGTTGAACATCCAGAGCGCCACGATCCCCTCGCCCGTTTCGGTCGCGTTGAGCACCAAGTCGAGCTTGGAGGTGCCGGTCTCCACGTCGATCGGCGACAGCCGCAGGCCCGGCAGCTCCAGGGCCTCGAACGGCGCGTTCTGCAACACGAGCAGCGCCTGGAAGAGCGGCGCATGACTGAGATCGCGCTCGGGCGCCAGCTCCTCCACGATCCGCTCGAAGGGGAGATCCTGGCGGCCGTAGCCGTCGAGCGTCACCTCGCGCACCCGCGCCAGCAGCTCCAGGAAGGTCGGGGCGCCGGAGAGGTCGATCCGCAGCGCGAGCGAGTTGAGGAAGAAGCCGATCAGCCCCTCGACCTCGGCCCGGGTCCGGCCCGCGACCGGCGTGCCCACGACCAGATCCCGCTGGCCCGAGTGGCGGGACAGGAGAGCGGCGTAGGCCGAGAGGATGACCATGAACGGCGTCGCGCCGTGGCGGCGGCCCAGCTCCTGGAGACCGGACTCCAGGCGAGCGGGCAGGATCTCGCGCTGCGCGCCGCCGCGGAAGCTCAGCACCGCTGGCCGCGGACGGTCCGACGGCAGGGCGAGCAGGCGCGGCGCTCCGGCCAACTTTTTCTTCCAATGACCGAGCTGCGCTCCGACCGACCCGGTTTCGAGCTGCTCGCGCTGCCACGCCGAGTAGTCGGCGAACTGGATCGGCAGCTCCGGAAGCGGCTCCACCCCCGCGTAGAGCGACGCCAGCTCCTGCACCAGGATGCCCGACGACCAGAGATCGCCCGAGATGTGGTGCTGGTTGAGGAGCGCGGTCCAGTCCGAGTCCTCGATCCTCAGCAGCACGACCCGGAAGACCGGCCCGCGCTCGAGGTCGAACGGCTGCACCCCGGCGTGGGCCACGGCGCGGCGGGCCTCGATGTCCCGCATATCTAAAGGAAGGGCGCCGAGGTCGACGATCGCGAGCGGCACGTCGTCGCCCGGGGCGATCCGCTGCACCGGCCGGCCGTCGACGGCGGGGAACGAGGTGCGGAGAACCTCGTGGCGGCGGACAATCGCCCGTAGGCTTGCGAGGAGAGTCGGAACCTCAAGGTCGCCTTCGAGGCGCAGGGCGGCCGGCATGTTGTAGGCCGCGCTGTCCGGATCGAGCCGGTGCAGGAACCAGAGCCTCTCCTGGGAAAAGGACAGAGGAAGGTCGCCGGTGCGCGGCACCCGCGAGATGCCTTCATCTCTATACCTCGGAGCCATCAGCCCCTCGATGCGGACTGCCAGATCGGCCAGGACCGGCACCTCGAAGAACGACCGCAGCGGCAGCTCGACGCCGAACGAATCGCGGATGTGGGCGATCAGCCGCGTCCCGAGCAGCGAGTGGCCGCCCAGGTCGAAGAAGCTGTCCCAGATGCCGACGTCCTCTCGCTTCAGCAGCGTCGACCAGATCGCCGCCAGACGCCTCTCGACCTCGGTGCGCGGGGCCTCATGGCCCCTCGGGGCGGTTTGAGCGCGCGACGGCGTGGCGTTTGCCGGTGCGGCAACCTGGTTTGCCGCACCGGCAAACGAGACGGCGCCACCCCTGTTCGGGTTTGCGGCCCATGAGACCTGGTTTGCCGCGGCGGCAATCGGGACGGCGGGGGTCAGGACCCCGTTTGCCGCAGCCGCAAACGTGTTTGCCGCGGCGGCAAGGGTGAGCGGGGTCGGCGCAAACCCGTTTGCGGGCGCGGCAAACGAGGTCTCCGCGGAGGAAATCCCGGTTGCGGCAGCGGCAAACCCGGCTGTGCCCAACGCGCGCGGGAGCGCATCGCGCATCCAGAACATCACCTGGCTCCACTCCGGCGCGTCGAGCACGGCGAGGCCGGAGAGCCGGCGGTCCGGGTCCACCGCGGCCGATTCCAGGAGATTCCGCAGGTGCGCAAGCAGGCGCTCGCCGGTGACCGCGTCGAACAGGTCGACCGAGATGTCCATCGCGCCGCGCAGCCCGCCGTCCTGCTCGAAGAGCGTCAGCGTGAGGTCGACGGCCGTGGCTCCCGCCGGCACCTCGACCGGCCGCAGAATCAGACCCGGCAGCTCCAGCTCCTGGATCGGGACGTTCTGGAGCACGAGCATCACCTGGAACAGCGGGCTGACCGACAGGCTGCGTTCCACCCCGAGCTCGTCGACCAGGCGCTCGAACGGCAGATCCTGGTGGTCGTAGGCGCCGAGGGCGGCGGCGCGAACCCGGCCGAGCAGCTCGCGGAAGCCCGGGTCGCCGGCCATCCGGCCGCGCAGCACCAGGTTGTTCACGAAGTGGCCGATCAGCGGCTCCAGCTCCGCCCGGTTGCGGTTCGCCACGGGCGTTCCCACCAGCACGTCCGAAGCGAGCGTGTAGCGGTGGAGCAGCGCCTGGAGGCCCGCGAGCAGAACCATGAAGAGCGTCGCGCCCTCGCGCCGCGCCAGCTCCTCCAGCGGTCCGCGCAGCGGCGATAGCTCCGAAGGCAGCCAGTGGGAGCGCGGAGTCCGCACCGCCGGCCGGGGCCGGTCCGAGGGCAGGTCGAGCACCGGCGGCGCGCCCGCCAGCTCCTCGCGCCAGTAGCGCAGCTGCTCGTCCAGCACCTCGACGGAGAGCCACTGCCGCTGCCACTCGGCGAAGTCGGCGTACTGGATCGGCAGCTCGGCAAGCGGCGCGCCCGCGTAGAGCGCCGCGATCTCGCTCACGAAGAGGCCCATGGACCAGCCGTCCGCCACGATGTGGTGGAAGGTGGCCAGGCAGAGGTGCTCTCGGGTGCCGAGCCGGACCAGGACGCAACGCATCAGCGGACCCGCGGCGAGGTCGAACGAGCGGAACGCCTCCTCCTCGGAGAGCTTGCGGGCCTCGGTTTCTGAGGCGGTGGAGCCGGCGAGGCCGGAGAGGTCGAGCACCGGTATCTCTAGATCGCCTAGATGGCCGACCACCTGGGCCGGACCGTCCGTGCCGCCATGGAACGTGGTCCGCAGCACGCCGTGCCGCTCGACGATCGCACGCAGGGCGGCGGAGAGCCGGGCCACGTCCAGGTCGCCCTCCAGCCGGACTGCGCTGTGGACGTTGAGCGCCGACGCGCCCGGTTCCAGCTGGTCCACGAACCAGAGGCGCTCCTGGGCGAACGAGAGCGGCCGGCCACCCTCTGTCCGGATCGCGCGCAGCGGAGGCGCCGGGGGAAGGGCCGACTGGCGGGCAGTCTGGCGGGCAGCTTCGATGCGCGCCGCGAGGTCGGCCAGGACGGGGGATTCGAAGAGCGTCCGCAAAGGGATCTCGACGCCGAAGCCGCCGCGGACGTGGGACACCAGCCGGGTGCCCAGGAGCGAGTGCCCGCCGAGGTCGAAGAAATTGTCGAGCGCGCCGACCCGGCGGCCGTCCGGCAGCGAGAGGAGATCGGTCCAGATGGCCGCCAGCTTCGTCTCCGCGGAGGTGCGGGGGGCGACCCAGGGGGCCGGGGCGGCCGGAACCAGGGCCGCGGCCACGCCGGTCATTCCAGCGAGGATCTTTCTATCTACCTTGCCGTTCGTGTTGAGCGGGAAGGCCTCCACGAAGACGTAGGCCGACGGCACCATGTACTCGGGCAGCGCGGCCCGGAGGTGCGCACGGAGCGGATCGGCTCCGATCGATCCGGCGGGGGTGATCGCCGGGTTCGGGACCACGTACGCGGTGAGGCTCTTCTCCTCCCCTTCTCCCAGGGCCAGCACGGCCGCGGCCCGGACCTGGGGATGGGAGAGGAGCGCGGCCTCGATCTCGCCCAGCTCGATGCGGAAGCCGCGGATCTTGACCTGATTGTCGATGCGGCCGAGGAACTCGATCTCGCCGGCCGCCCGCCGCCGCGCGAGGTCGCCGGATCGGTACATCCGCGCGCCGCCCGCGCCGGATGCCCCGAGCGCTGCGGCGAATGGATCGGGCACGAACTTCTCGGCCGTCAGCTCCGGCCGGCCGACATAGCCGCGCGCCAGGCCGGCGCCGCCGAGGCAAAGCTCGCCGGGAACGCCGAAGGGCACCGGCTCGCCCTGGGGATCGAGCAGATAGATGCCGGTGTTCGCGAGCGGCAGACCGATCGGCAGGATGGCGATGGCCGGATCCGGAGCCTGGACCTCCCCGCCCGAGGACCAGACCGTGGTCTCAGTGGGCCCGTAGAGATTCCAGAGCGATCCCAGCCTCGCTCGCAGGCGCGCGGCCAGCTCGCCGGGCAGCGCGTCGCCGCCGGTGAGGCCCTTGAGGTCCGGCTTGCCCGTCCAGCCGGAGTCGAGCAGCATGCGCCAGGTGGCCGGCGTGGCCTGCATGATCGTGGCGCCGCTCTCGTCGATCCGCCGCCCGAGGACCACGGGGTCCATGGCATCCTCACGCGTGGCCACGGCGACCCGGCCGCCGGCGATCAGCGGCAGCAGAAGCTCCGGACCGGCGATGTCGAAGGTCAGCGTGGTGATGGCGAGCAGGGTGTCGGCCGCGGTCAGGCCCGGCACCTCCAGCATGGAGAACAGGAGGTTGACGAAGGCCCGGTGGGGGATCTGGACACCCTTGGGCCGGCCCGTCGAGCCGGACGTGAAGAGGATGTAGGCGAGGTTGTCCGGGGAGACGGAACTCTCCACCCTCGCCGGCCCCTCGGGGGAGGCCTCTCCCACCCGCTCCAGGAGAAGCACCTCGGCATCGTGGCCGGGCAGCCGGTCCAGGAGGCTGCCCTGGGTCAGGATCACCCGGGGCTTCGCGTCCGCCAGGATCATCGCCACCCTCTCCCGGGGGTGGAACGGATCGAACGGCACGTAGACGCCGCCGGACTTCATCACGCCCAGCAACGCGGCGATCAGGTCGGGCGTCCGCTCCAGGGCCAAGCCGACGCGGACCTCGGGTCCGACGCCCAGGCTTCGCAGGCGGGCGGCGATGGCCTCGGCCCGGCTCCTCAGGCCGGCATAGGTCAGGGAGGATTCTCCCTGGAACACGGCTCCCTGGAACACGGCGAGGGCGTCCGGCGTCCGCTCCGCCTGGAGGTCGAACAGGCGGTCCACGGTGAGGTCCGGAACCTCGACGTCCTCGCCCAGCGCCAGAACCTGGCCGCGCTCGGCCGCGGTCATCAGCGGCAGGTCGGCGAGCCGGCGGCCGGGATCGGCCGTAGCGGCTTCGAGCAGCGTCAGGAGATGACCGAGCAGGCGCTCGCCCGTGGCGGCGTCGAAAAGATCGGTGTCGATCTCCAGGCTGCCGGCCAGACTGCCCTCAGCGCCGTCCGCCAGCATCAGGGTCAGGTCGAACTTGGCGACGCCCGGATCGAGGAGCAGCTCCTCCAGCACCAGGCCCGGCAGCTCCAGCGCCGCGCCGGGGCCGTTCTGGAAGGTGAGCATCACCTGGAAGATCGGGCTGTGGGAGAACGACCGCCCCACCTTCAGCTCCTCGACCAGGCGCTCGAACGGGAGATCCTGATTGCCGTAGGCGCCCAGGGCCGCCGTCCGGACCCGGCCGAGCAGGCCGCGGAAACCCGTTCCCGGAGTCCCCGAAGTCTCCGCCATGCGGCCGCGCAGGACCAGGTTGTTCACGAAGTGGCCGATCAGCGGCTCCAGCTCCGCGCGGCTGCGGTTCGCCACGGGCGTGCCGACGAGCACGTCGTCCACCCGGGCATGGCGGTGGAGCACGGTCTGGAAGCCGGCCATCAGGACCATGAAGAGGGTGGCGCCCTCGCGCCGCGCCAGCTCCTCCAGCGGCTCCCGGAGGCTCGCGGGGATCTCCGCCGGGACCTGGATTCCCCGCCCGCTCCGCACCGCGGGCCGCGGCCGGTCGGTGGGCAGCTCCAGCACGAGCGGCGCGCCGGCCAGCTCCCGGAGCCACCAGTCGAGCTGAGCCCGCATCAGCTCGCCTTCCAGGTGCTCCCGCTGCCAGAGCGCGAAGTCGCCGTACTGGATGGCCAGCTCGGGCAGGACGGCACCGGCGTAGAGCGCGCCGATCTCGCGCACGAACACGCCGAGCGACCAGCCGTCCGCCGCCACGTGGTGGAAGGTGGCCAGGAAGACGTGGTCCCGCTCGCCAAGCCGGAACAGCCTGGCGCGCAACAGCGTCCCTACCTGAACGTCGCCGAGATCGAACGGCCGTAGCGCCTCCTCCATCGCCAACCGCAGCAGGTCGCCCTGCGGATCCGCGGAGCCGGTGAGATCGACGACCGGCAGCGGCAGCTCGACCTCGGTAACCTCGGCACGCACCACCTGGAACGGCTGGCCCGTCGCGTCCTCCCGGAAGACGGTGCGCAGCATCTCGTGGCGCCGGACCACCTCGCGCAGGCTGGCGGCGAGCGCGTCCACGTCCAGGTCGCCCCGGAGCCGGATCGCGTTCGGCACGTTGTAGGCCGTGTCGCCGGGGTTGAGCCGGTCCACGAACCAGAGCCGTTCCTGAGCGAAGGAAAGAGGAAGCGCGGCTCCGGGAGCGCGGCGCGGGATGCCGGATTCCACGGCTCCGGCCGCATCCTGGAGGAGCGCCGCGAGATCCAAAACGGTCGGATAGCTGAAGAGCGCTTCGAGCGGCAACGTCACGCCGAACGCCTGATACAGCCGCGCCGTGACCTGGGTGCCGAGGAGCGAGTGGCCGCCCAGCTCGAAGAAGTTGTCGTGGACGCCGACCTCGCGGAGGCCGAGCAGCTCGCTCCAGATCGAGGCCACGGTGCGCTCGGCCGGCGTCGACGGCTCGACGTAGGCCGTGAACAGCGCCGGCCGCTCGTGGAGTGCGAACGCCGACGGGGCCGCCTCGGACCTCGCGGTCGTCATCACCGCACCATCCACCCCATCAATCCAGTACCGCTCACGCTCGAACGGATACGTGGGCAGCGGAATCCGGCGGCGGCTTCCGGCGCGGGCGCCGTGGAGGGCCGGCCAGTCGATCCGCATCCCCTCCACCCAGAGCCGCGCCGCCTCGGACGGACAGGTCTCCCCGCTGACCTCGCCAGTCTCCTCGGCAACGCCGGTGATATCGGTCAAGACGCGCGTCGGATCGAGGCTCTCCAACGCGGACAAGGCGTCGTCGACCGTCCGGCAGACGACCGCCCGCCGGTGCAGAAAGGCCTTCCTTCCCTGCTGGAGCGTCCAGCAGACATCTCCCAGATCAGCATCTGGATGGAGGTGCAGGTAGCGGGCAAGCCGCTCGGTGGCGCGCTCCAGCGCCGAGGCAGTGCGCGCCGACAGCACCAGCAGGTGGTCCTCTTCCTGCTGGACGGCTGGCCGGGCCACGAGAGCCGGGGCCTCCTCCAGCACCACGTGGACGTTCGTGCCGCCGATGCCGAACGCGCTGACGCCGGCCCGGCGGGGCATGCCGTCGACGGGCCAGTCGCGCAGCCGGTTGTTGACATAGACCGGGCTCGACGCGAAATCGATCTGCGGGTTCGGGGTCTCGAAGTTGAGGCTCGGCGGGATCTCCGCGTGCTGCAACGAGAGGACGGTCTTGAGCAGGCCGGCCACACCCGCGGCCGCGTCCAGATGGCCGAGGTTGGTCTTCACCGATCCCAGGGCGCAGTAGCCCGTGCGGGTCGCGCCGCGCAGCCGAAAGGCCCGGGTCAGCGCCGCCATCTCGACGGTGTCGCCCAGGGGGGTGGCCGTGCCGTGGGCCTCGACGTAGGAGATCGACTCGGGATCGGCGCCGGCGACCGCCAGGGCTTCCGCGATCACCCGGGCCTGGCCCTCGATGCTCGGGGCCGAGAAGCCGACCTTCTGCGCGCCGTCGTTGTTGACCGCCGAGCCCAGAACCACGGCCCGGATCGTGTCGCCGTCCGCCAGGGCGTCCTCCAGGCGCTTGAGCACCACGACTCCGGCGCCGCCGCCCGGCACCGTGCCGAGCGCCTCGGCGTCGAAGGTGCGGCAGTGGCCGTCCGGCGAGGCGATCGAGCCTTCGAGGAACCGGTAGCCCGGCGTCAGGGGCAGGCCGACGCCGCCGGCCAGCGCCATGTCGCACTCGCCCGACAGCAGGCTCTGGCAGGCCGCGTGGACCGCCAGCAGCGAGGTCGAGCACGCGCTCTGCACCGTGTAGCTCGGCCCCTGAAGGTCGAGCTTGTAGGAGACCCGGGTCGCCAGCGAGTCCGGGATGTTGCCGATCATGAACTGCAGCGGATCGATCGCCCGCACTTCGGCGCTCGGCACCAGGTTGCGGAGCAGGTAGGCGCTCGCGGAGGTGCCGGCGAAGACGCCGACGCTCAGGCCGGCTCCCGGGTCACCCCAGCCCGCGTCTTCCAAAGCCTCCATGGCGACCTCCAGGAAGACCCGGTGCTGGGGATCGAGAAGCTCGGCCTCGCGCGGGTTGAAGCCGAAGAAGCGGGCGTCGAAACGGTCGTAGCCGTCCGGCAGCGACCAGACCGGCACGAAGGCCGGATCGTCGAGCAGCGCGGGATCGAGCCCCTGGCGGATCATCTCGTCGGCGTCGAGCCGGTGGATGGACTCGACGCCGCCGCGGAGGTTCTCCCAGAACCGGTCCAGGTCGGGAGCGCCATGGAAACGGCCGCCCGCGCCGACGATCGCGACCCGGCGATCCCCCCGGATCGAGGCATCCAGCCGCGCTTCGGCCCGGTTTCGGCCCGCCCCGATCGCCGCGGACGCTCCAGCCATCTCTCCGCCGCCGAGATGCTCCGCGAGGCTGCCCACGGTCGAATGCCGGAAGAGGTCGACCAGCGTGAGGCCGGCCGCGCGCTCGCCCAGGGTCTCCAGGAGCCGCGAGTGCAGCTTCGGCAGCAGGAGCGAGTGGCCGCCGAGGTCGAAGAAGTTGTCGGCGATCCCCACCTCGCGAACGTCCAGGATCTCTTTCCAGACGGCCGTGATGGCGCCCACCAGGCCTCCGGAGAGGCGGACCGGCTGAGGCTCTGCGACGTCCGTGACGGTCTCCACGCCGACTGAGCGGAGCAGCTGCGCCACGTCCACCTTGCCGTTCGGCGTCAGCGGCAGCGCGGTCCGGAACACGAACGCCGACGGCATCATGGACTCCGGCAACTCGGCGCGGACCAGGGTTCGAAGCTCGGCCACCAGCCCGGGCTCCGGACCTTCCCGGCCATCCCGGCCATCCCGAAACACCAGGAAGGCGATCAGCCGGGCGCCGTCCTTCCCATCCTTGGCCGCTACCCGGACCGCGGCCACCGCGGGGTGCCGGGCCAGGACGGCCTCGATCTCGCCGGGCTCGATCCGCACGCCCCGGATCTTGACCTGCGCGTCGGCGCGGCCCAGGAACTCCAGCTGGCCGTCCGGCAGGCGACGCACCAGGTCGCCCGTCCGATACAGGCGCTGGCCGGGCTCACCATCCCCCTGGAGACCAAAGGCATCAGGGACGAACCGGTCGGCCGTCAGGTCGGGCCGCCCGAGATAGCCGCGGGCCGTTCCGGGGCCGGTCAGGCAGAGCTCGCCCGGGGCGCCGACCGGGACCGGCGCCATGTGGGGGTCCACGACGTAGAGCCGGTTGCCGGCGAACGGCCTGCCGAGGAGCAGCTGGCGGCCGTCGTCCGAGAGCCCGCCCACCGCGGCGCAGACCGTGCCTTCCGTGGGTCCGTAGCCGTTGACGAGCCGCCGGCCCCGCGACCAGCGTAGCGCCAGGCCGGGGGCCCCGGCCTCCCCGGCGATGCACAGCGTGCGCAGGTCCGGCAGGTCCGATTCGACGCCTGCCGGCAGCGCCGTCAGCAGGGACGGCGGCAGCGTGGCATGCGTCACGGCCTGGCGGCGCAGCAGGTCCACGAACCCGGGGCCGGGCAGCAGCTCCTCCATCCGCGCCATCACCAGGGCGGCGCCGTGCGCCAGCGCCTTCCAGAGCTCCCAGACCGACGCGTCGAAGCTCAGGGACGCGAACTGGAGGATGCGGTCGCCGGGCTGCACGTCCAGGAGACGCCTCTGCCCCTCGGCCAGCCAGGGCAGGCCGCGATGCTCGACCAGGACGCCCTTGGGCCGGCCGGTGGAGCCGGAGGTGTAGATCAGGTAGGCGAGATCGCCGGGAGCGGGACGCGGCAGGGCGTCGTCCGCGGCCTCTCTCTCCGCGTCCTTGATGGGGGCCGTGATGTGGACCGTCTGAACCGACCCTCCGGCCGGCGACATCGATGCCGCGGACACCAGCCGCGCCGCGGCGTCCTCGGTCGCGGCCGTCACCAGCAGGAACCGGGCGCCCGAGTCGGCCATCATGTAGGCCAGGCGCTCGGACGGATAGGCCGGATCGAGCGGCAGATAGGCGCCGCCCGCCATGAGCACGGCGAGCTTGCCGACGACGAGGCTCGGCGAGCGCTCGGCGCAGAGCGCGACGAGGCTCTCCGCTTCGACGCCCAGCCGGCGCAGGTGCCGAGCGAGGCCGGCGGCGCGGTCGGCCAGCTCCCGATAGGTCAGGACGGCGTCTTCAAAGATCACCGCCGGAGCGTCGGGCGTCCGCTCCACCCAGCCTGCGAACAGGTCCAGAGCGGTCGTGCCCGGTGCCACTCCGATCCGATCGGGAGACGCGCTCCACTCGACCAGGATCTGGTGGCGTTCGGCGGCTCCCAGCAGCGGCAGGTCGTCGATCCCGGCGCCCGGGTCCGCCACCGCGGCTTCCAGCAGGTTCCGGTAGAGCCCGGTCAGACGGACGATCGTCGCGGCGTCGAAGAGGTCGGCGGCATACTCGAACTCTCCGGAAAGCGCGCCGTCGGCTTGGGACCCCAGGGAAAGACTGAGGTCGAACTTGGACGAGGCCGCGGCGCCGCCGTCCCGTTCCAGCGGCTCCAGCGTGAGACCCGGCAGGTCCGGCGCCAGGGCGGGCGCGGTCTGGAGCGCCAGCAGGCACTGGAACAGAGGGTTGTGCTCCAGGCTCCGCTCGACGCGCAGCTCTTCGACCACCTGCTCCAGCGGCACGTCCTGGTGCGCGTAGGCGCCGAGCGCCGCGGTCCGCACGCGGTCCAGCAGGCCTTCGAAGCCCGGACGCTCGTCGTCTCCAAACCGCCCGAACCGGCCGCGCAGCACCAGGGTGTTCACCAGCAGGCCGATCAGCCCCTCCAGCTCCGTGCGGTCCCGGTTCGCGATGGGCGTGCCGACCAGGACGTCGTCCTGCCCGGACAGCCGGTGGAGCAGCGCCTGGAATCCGGCGAGCAGCACCATGAACACGGTCGCGCCGCCGGACCGGCCGAGGCCCTGGAGCCCCTCGCCGAGCGGGGCGTCCAGCACCACGGCCCGGCGGCCTCCTCGGAAGGTCTGCTTCGGCGGACGGGGGCGATCGAGCGGCAGCTCCAGCCGGGTCGGAGCGCCGGCCAGCTCGTGCCGCCACCAGGCGAGCTGGCTGGCGAGGACGCCGCCGGTGAGCCACGAGCGCTGCCAGGCGGCATAGTCGCCGAGCTGGATCGGAAGCTCCGGCAAGGCCTCGCCCGCATAGAGGAGCCCCACCTCGCTCACCAGCACACTCATCGACCAGCCGTCGCTCACGATGTGGTGGGTGGTCAGGAAGAGGGCGTGCTCGTCCCGGTCCAGCCGAACCAGGGTGGTCCGGAGGAGCGGGCCGCGCTTCAGATCGAACGGACGGACTTCCTCGGCAGATGCCAGCCGCGCCAGCTCGGCGCGGGGCGCGGGGATACCTGAGAGATCCACGACCGGAAGGGCGGTCTCTCCGCTCTCCCGCACCTCCTGGACCGCGCCTCCCCGCGAGGAGTCGAACCGGAAGACCGTGCGCAGCGCCTCGTGCCGCCGCGCCAGCTCCTCCATCGCGCGGGCCAGCGCCGGGGTGTCGAGCCGGCCCCGCAGGCGGACGGCGGCCGCGATGTTGTAGGCGCCGCTCGACGGGTCGACCTCCTGGAGGAACCAGAGGCGCTCCTGCGGATAGGAGAGCGGGACGCCGGCGCGCCGGGCCTCGGGTGCCAGCGGCCGGATCGGCGGAGCGGTGACTCCCGGAGCCGCGGAGGTCTCACCCTGGGCCGCCTCCACCCAGGCCGCGAGGCCGGAGAGAGTCGAGATCTCGAACAGGGTGCGCAGCGGGATCTCGACGCCGCAGGCTTGGCGCAGCCGCGAGGCGACCCGGCCGGCCAGGAGCGAGTGGCCGCCGAGCACGAAGAAGTCGTCGTCCGGACCGACGGCCGGGACCCCTAGAAGATCCGACCAGATCCCGGCGATCACCTCTTCCGTGGCCGTGCGCGGGGCGGTCGAGCTACCGCCGGCGCGATCCGCGGAGAGCTTCGAGAGCGCCCGGCGGTCCAGCTTGCCGTTGGGCGTGAGCGGCAGGGAGTCGAGGACGATGAAGTCCGAGGGGACCATCGCGTCGAGGAGTCGGCTGCGCAGGGCGGTCCGGAGGTCGGCGGCCAGGTTCTGCCGCGGCGAAGCCTCCACGAAGGCGACGAGGCGCCGGCCTCCCCGCTCCTCCCGGGCCAGCACCACGGCCTGCCGCACCTCCGGGTGCGCGGCCAACACCGCCTCGATCTCTCCCAGCTCGATGCGGATGCCGCGGATCTTGACCTGGTGGTCGATCCGTCCCAGGTAGTCGAGCTGCCCGTCCGGAAGACGCCGGACCAGGTCGCCGGTCCGATAGAGCCGGCCGCCCCCGGTCGTTCCAAAGGGATCGGGCACGAACCGCTCGGCCGTGAGGTCGGGCCGGCCGAGGTAGCCCCGCGCCAGACCCGGGCCGCCGAAGCACAGCTCGCCCGGCACGCCCAGGGGAACTGAGGTGAGGCCGGCGTCCAGGACGTGAAGCCGGAAGCCCGCGAACGGCCGGCCGATGGGCAGCCGGTCGCCGGTGAGCCCTCCGACCGCGGCGCAGACCGTGCCTTCGGTGGGTCCGTAGGCGTTGAGGAAGAGCCGGCCACCCCCCCAATACCCCCAACGCCGGGCCAGCTCGGGAGGACAGGCCTCGCCGGCCACGCACAGAGTGCGGAGGTCGGGCAGCTCCGCCTCGCTCCCGGCGGGCATGACGGCCAGCACGGACGACGGCAGCGTGGCATGGGTCACGGCGTGCCGCACCAGCAGCTCGACCATCCCGGCGCCGGGCAGCAGCTCGTCCCGCCGGCCCAGCACGAGCGCGGCGCCGTGGGCGAGCGCCATCCACAGCTCCCAGACCGAGGCGTCGAAGCTGGGCGACGAGAACTGCAGCACCCGGTCGCCGGGGCGGATGTCCAGCAGCCTCTGCTGGCCCGCGGCCATGAACGGCAGGCCGCGGTGCGTCACCATCACGCCCTTGGGCCGGCCGGTGGAACCGGAGGTATAGATAAGGTACGCGAGGTCGCCGGGCCCGGACCGGGGCAGAGGCTCACTACCGGAGATGTCGGAGTCCCCCGCGAGCGGCGGAATCCCGGTCAGCCTCAGCTGGGCTCCCGAGTCCGCCACCATCCAGGCCAGGCGTTCGGCCGGATAGGCCGGGTCGAGCGGCAGGTAGGCAGCGCCGGCCCGGAGCACGCCGAGGATGCCCGTCACCAGCTCCGGCGAGCGCTCCATCTGGAGGGCGACCACGGTCTCCGGCCCCACGCCGAGCCCGCGCAGGTGGCGGGCCAGGCGGTCGGCCCGGCGGGACAGCTCGCGATAGGTGAGGCTGCCGTCGCCGGAGATCACCGCCAGCGCTCCGGGCGACCTCTCCACCCAGCGGTCGAAGAGGTCGAGCGCCGTCCCCGTCTCCACCTTCTCCTCGATATCGTTCCACTCCGTCACCAGTTGATGGCGCTCGGCCGGAGCCAGCAGTGGCAACTCGGAGAGCTGGCGATCCGGCTCCGAGAGCGCCGTTTCCAGCAGCGTCCCGAGCCAGCCGAGCATGCGCCGCGCCGTGACGTCCTCGAACAGATCCGAGGCGTGCTCCAGGGCGAGCGCCAACTCGCCGGCCGACTCCGCGGCGAACAGGCCGAGGTCGTAGCGCGCCACCCCGGCGTGGATCTCGCGCGCCGTCAGCGTCAGCCCCGGCAGGCGCACGCCGTCGAGCGGCGGGTTCTGGAGCAGGAACAGAGCCTGGACGAGCGGCGGCCGGGAGAGATCGCGATCGACTTCCACGGCCTCCACGACCCGCTCGAACGGAGCATCCTGATGCTCGTAGGCCCGCAGGCAGGCGTCCCGGACCTGGCCGAGCAGCCCGCGGAAGGAGAGGCCGTCCGCGAAGCGGGCGCGCAGCGGCAGGAGATTGACGAAGAAGCCGACCAGGCCCTCGATCTCCGGCCGCGTGCGGTTGGCCACCGGCGAGCCCACCAGCAGGTCGTCCTGCCCGGTCAGCCGGTGCAGAAGCGTCTGGAAGGCCGCCAGCAGCGTCATGAAGCGGCTCGCGCCCTCCCGCCGGCTGAGCGCGTCGAGCGATCCGGCGAGCCCCGGCATCGGCAGCCTCCGCCAGCCGCCGCGGTAGGACGGCAGCGGCGGCCGGGGCCGGTCGACCGGCAGGTCCAGCACGGTCGGCGCCCCTGCCAGCTCCCCGCGCCAGTAGGCGAGATGCGGCTCCAGCACCTCCCCCTGAAGCCACTCGCGCTGCCACGCCGCGAAGTCCGCGTACTGAACCGGCGGCTCGGGCAGGGGGGTCCCGGCGTAGTGGGCCGCCACCTCGCCGACCAGCAGGTCGAGCGACCAGCCGTCGCTCGCGATGTGGTGGACGGTGAAGAGCACCAGGTGCTCCAGCGGGCCGAGCCGCAGGAGCGTCGTGCGGAGCACCGGCCCGGCAGTGAGATCGAACGGCCGGCGCGCCTCCTCCCGGGTCAGGCGATTGGCTTCCGGCAAAGGCTCCGAGAGTCCGGAGAGATCGATCAGCGGCAGCGCCAGATCCGTCTCCGGGGAGACCACCTGCCAGGGCTCGCCTTCCATCTCATGGAAGGTCGTGCGCAGCGCTTCCTGACGCTGGACCAGTTCGCTCAGCGCCGCGGCAAAGGCGGGAACGTCCAGCCGGCCGGCCACGTGCGCGGTCCGCGGCTCGTTGTAGAGCGGGGTGCCCGGGTTCAGGCGCTCGACGAACCAGAGCCTCTCCTGGGCGAACGACAGCGGGAACGGTCCGCCCGTCGTGCGGCGCGGGCTCGGCAGGATGGGGGGAGCGGACGAGAGGGACGGCGTCTCCTGGTCGGCCTGATCCGTCTGGAGATACCGGATCGCCTCGGCCAGCTCCGCCGGGGTCGGGAACGAGAACACGTGCTGGAGCGGGAAGTCGACTCCGAATACCTCCCGCACCCGGCCGAGGATCTGCGGCGCGAGCAGCGAGTGGCCGCCAAGCTGGAAGAAATCGTCGTGGGCGCCGATCGGAGCGACGCCGAGGATCTCCCGCCAGATTGCCGCGACCTTCTCCTCGGACTCGTCGCGAGGGGCGGCGTATGGAGTGAACAGCTCCGGCCGCGGATGGAAGGACTGTTCGGGCCTGGGCTCGATCCAATACCGACGCCGCTCGAAGGGGTAGGTCGGCAAGGATACGTAGCGCCCTGGGACCGCCGGCGCCCCCCCCGCGGTTTTGTTGAGTAGCCCCGCCGGCGACGCCCCGCCGGGCCCACGGGCGCTCAGCGCCAC
>JANMTS010000045.1:0-97104 GCA_031390755.1 Holophagales bacterium | reverse complement strand
CTTGATGGTACCGCGGATTCGAGAAGGAGTACACCTCTCCCGACCCCTCGAAGAGAGGCGCGGCGCGGCAACGGGACAAGGACGCCAGGCAAGAGACCTCATGGCGGTGACCGTCCTGCGTTCTGCGGGGCCAATTCCCCGACCCAGTGAAGATGACCTCGGCCGCAGCGCTCACAGAGAGGCCGGCGCCTTCCGATCTCGCTCGGAAGAAGGTCCGACCAACGGGGTCAATGCACCCCATACTTCCGTAGCGCACTAGTCATCGTCGCTGTTGTAGCCGGCTTCGTAGGCCGCTTCAGCTGCTTCAAAACTGCCGTTGTCGCCGAAGATGCCGTCGGCTAGAGCGTTTGTGGGCAAGCGTGACGGTGGGTCGTAGTTGCCGGAGGCGCGGCCACGCTGGCCACGGCTATACTCCGCGTTCGCATCGTACTCGCCGCCCATGTCGGGAGTGATGAACATGACTCCTCCTTCTATAAACTAGCTATGTTGCCCTGGATTGGTAGGTCCGTATGCGGCGCACCACACCGACGGCGTCGATTTCATGTTCATGACCTTCCATAGCTCGTTACCTCCCTGGGGGAGAAGATCTGTAGCCGCTTGTAGCCCAACTCCAGGTTTATCGCGTTGAACGCCCTGTAAGATCACCGGCAGGAACGCGCAAGCGCTTCTGTCCGGTGCAACGCGATGTTATGCGTCGACTACCCCGACTCCCGCAGTTCTTCTTCTACAAGTTCTCTCAGGATTATTCTCGCTATTACCTTCATGGTAGTCTCTTCACCAGGCCTGTAAGGATGCCCATCTGCTTTCGAGCGCCCCCCGTAGTAGATTGTCTGGTACATCTTGCGCGAGCCTGTGACAGAGCGCTGCCCTGTGTACTGCTTGCCGCCGTATTCAGTGGTTACGTCTTCATCGCTCATCGAGTTGCCTCACGTCAGGGGTGGAAAATCAGATTCCACTGCGGCCAGGACATGGCCGAAGAGGTCTTGATCAAGCGGCTTCCTCGAGCCATGGCTACCGACTAGGTCGTAGCCGCGTGCCTTCAATGAACGCCCGAGCGCTGCTTCTAGCGCGGCAAACTTGTCTCTTAATGGCCAGTGACTGGCTCTCTCTGTTGCCTCGGGAGCAAAAGGTCCCATCGCGATCAGCTCGTAGTCAGCTTCCATTGGATCGATACCTCGCGCTCGCAACTGGCGTACAAGTGCATTCGCCTTCGCTTTCTCCTTGAGGTCTAGATGCCGCCCAGCTCTAATGAAAGGTGAGGCAGCAAAGGAAGAAGAGCTATCTCCTGTCCTACCAACGTACACAAGCAGTCGAGTACCTTGATGAACTTTCCATACATACAGCCAAAAGCCTCTGCGCAAGAGAGCGCCTTCGAAGTGCAATCTAGCTACCGGTATTGGTTCAGCGATGCCCACTCGATCCCTCCCGCAGAACGGAGGTGGGCTTAAGCGGCACCGTCATGTGTCCGCTTCAGGCCCTGGATTGGAATTAGGGCTTAGGCGAAAGGAAGCGTGAGAGACCGTGAACAAGATCCACCTCCGCTGCCTGCAAATGCTCCCGTTCAACCAGCGGAACAAGCGAAGCCGCGAATGCTCGCCCCAAAATACGCCTAGGTTTTGAATAGACTATTAATCGGAAGACAACCAAGATTGCGATGACCCTCGTGTCTAACGGTGAATCAAAGCAGGTTGGATGTCGATGCAAAAACTGAGCTAAAAGACCCTCGACGCCGTCCTCGATCTCACGGTCGCTGTCGATAGGACGAATAGCTCGGTCCATTGCGGTCAAGCGCTCTAATGCCAATGCTACAATACCGTACTCCCCACTCTCAGCCATCTTCTTCCGCAACTGCGTGATTGCAGTCGCGATATTCTCTTCCACGCGCTTCTCGCTATGCAACCTCTTACATTCGATGCGGATCATCTTTCCTGCAAAGGAAAAGAAAATGTCGTCAAATCCATCCAATACAATACCTCGGTTCATGAGATCGGCTGCTAGCTCCAACTCGAAGAAGATATTACGAGCATTTACAGCGGCGGTGCTCGGATCTTCGTCCTGGACCATTAAGGGGCCGTCGAGAACGGCTCGAAGGTGACGCCGAGGAATGCGGTCAGGCTTTAGCTGACGAAACTGGCTACTGATAGAGGTAAATGCCATTGTGTCCGCCAGCACAAGCGCGGTCTCAAGGTTGTTCCAACTCCGCCGCAGTGCGGCTTCTCCTCCATCCCGGAATACTGCCTCAAGTTCTGCCAGTCGACCCCGTATGGCCTCAAGGCGGCTGCCACCAACAGCAATGCCAATCGACTCGAACCACTCGGAGGTGGCTTCGAGGCCAGTTACAAGTTCATCAAGTGTCTTATATGAAAAACTCATATGGATTCTTCTTGGAGACCTCAAACGGAGAACGGCATGTGAGAGGCGCCTAACGTTTAAGGGTTTATCCGCCATCCTCCCGCGTCACCCTCCCCGCTACCCCCGGCGCCACCGGGAGGATGTCGGATAAACCCAGGTTGAACGAAACCGCGGTGGAGTCCGAGCCTCTTCCCTATGCTGATTCAATCCGCAGGAGCAAGGTCGCGGGCAGACCGCACGCTCTTCCTCAAGCGTCTTGGGACGAGGTTTCCCCGCTTCATGGATGCTTCCCCAGCGGTTCAACGTCGCCATCGGACCCTCCCACAGCAGTTTCGTTTGCCTTGATGGTACCGCGGATTCGAGAAGGAGTACACCTCTCCCGCCCCCCCCCTCGAAGAGAGGCGAGGCGCGGCAACGAGACAAGGACGCCAGGCAAGAGACCTCATGGCCAACCGACTGACGACATCGGCCACCCCAATGCCCCAATAATCGTCCACGTGCGATTTCATAGAACCCTTCTACGGTCTGACGGTGACGGCGTCGTAGAGCGAATGCGGAGGTAGTTTCCGCCCGAGAGGGCGAAGGATTCGGCGAAGCGTGACCGAGGGAAAGGGGCTTTCCCCCGCGGCGGAGGCTTCCGCCGTGACGACGGATGCGTACGGGACCACGACGGATGCTTCCGGCGGCCGACCTACCGGTCCGGCGTCACGCCGTACGCTTACGCCAACCGCCGGACGCGTACGGGACCACGACGGATGTCTCCGGCGGCTGACTTACCGATCTCTTCTGGAAGACGCTGGCACTTCTCGGCAAGACGCTGGCACTTCTCGGCCTCGGGGGGCGGCCCTTCGAACCGGGGCCTTCCGGCCCGTCAGGATCCTGCGTTCCGTTCCGACTCCACCTCGCTGGCGGGCCGGCGTGTGGCCGTGGAGGAGAGGACGGGGATGGCGGGGGCGTTGAGACGCCTCGAGGTGTCTGACCTGGTGAGGTTTCGGGTGACGGCCAGAGGCGTCTCTACGTCGGTGGCCCGATGCGCGGGATGCGGCGCAAACGCGGAGGGCAGCGGTTGCCCCGGCTTGGGCAGCCCGATCCCTCGCTTGGGCAGCGGTTGCCCCGGCTGGGGCAGCCCGATCCCCGGCTTGGGCAACGGTTGCCCCGATTGGGGCAGCCCGATCCCTCGCTTGGGCAACGGTTCCCCTCGTTGGGGCAGCCCGATCCCCGGCTGGGGCAGCCCGATCCCTCGCTTGGGCAGCGGCGTCCCCAATTGGGGCAGCCCGATCCCTCGCTTGGGCAACGGCTGCCCCCGTCGGGGACAGGGCTGCCCCAATCGGGGCAATCGCTGCCCCGGCTTGGGCAACGGCTGCCCCCGCTGGGGCAACGGCTGCCCTTTCTTCGGCGATCGCCCGGGAACGGACGGGAATCGGCGCGGCGCCTGCGGCGCCGGACGCGGTGATGGGGTTGGGATGCGCGCTGCGTATTGAGAGAGGAGCCGGACGTTCGGCTCCTGACCGTGGAGCTCCCCGGCGGATTCAGAGCTCTTCTGGAAGACGCTGGCAGCTTCTTGCGGATGTCCGGCGGAGGGTCGAAGAGGTCAAGAAGACGTCCGGCAAGGGGATCGTGCAGCCGGGGATGGAGACCCCGTAGTCCTCCCATGAAAAAAGGGGGTTCCGGCCGGAACCCCCTTCGGGCAGAACGTCGCAGACTTACCTGCAGGTCTTGAGGCCCGGCTTACCCTTGCAACTGTTGCTGCAGCACTGGCTGTTTGCCGTGCAACTGGTGCCCACCGAACCGCAAGTGGCGCAAGAGTTGGTGGTCTCGTTGCAGGCCACGCCCGAGCACGGCGGAGTACCGGCCACGCAGCCCAGGCTGGCATTGCACGTCTCGCCGCCGTCGCAGAACAGGCCGTTGTCGCAGAGCGAATTGTTGGGTGAGTTGTTGCAGATCCCCGCGTTGCAGGTGTCGGCCGTGCAGGCGATGCCGTCGTTGCAGTCGGCGTTGATCAGGCACCCGGGCGTTCCCCCTCCGGCCGGAACCGCGGGCGTGCATGGCGACGCCGGGCCGAAGCAGGTGTTGGCCGGGCCGATCGGGATCACCACGTAGGAGTAGCTCCTCCCGTTCTGGAGGCCGGTGTCGGAGAAGGAAAGGCCGGTGGTCTCGCCGATCTTCACCTTGCCGAAGTTGCAGGCGAAGATGCCCTCGGCGCGGAAGACCTGGTACTTGGTGGCGTTGGCCACCGTGCCCCAGCTCAGGGTGACCGACTTGTCACCCGGGGTGGCCGTGACGCTCGGCGCCACCGACGGGGTGTTGGCGCAGCCCGAATTCTGCACCGCCGGGGTGCTGCAGGCGATCTCCTGGTCGTTGAAGGCGGCGTAGATCGCCGTCATGTGCGGGGTGCCGTCGTTGAGGTTGCCGTTGTCGTCGTCGGCGGCGAGGTACTTGAGATAGCCGCCGGTGCTGCCGCAACCGCCGAAGGGCGGGCCGCCCGCGAACCAGGTGCCGACACCGGTGGCGCCGAGGAAGCTCAGCCGGTTGGTGACCTCGTGGGCGGTGTTGTTGTCCATGTTGAAGGGCGCGGATTGCAGCTTGCGCTTCCACAACGACCACACCGCCTCGGCATAGACCGCGCCAACGCAATGCACGCTGCCGGCGCAGTTGGCGTTCGACCAGGTGTAGGTGTGCGGCAGGCCCGACTGGCGCTTGAGGTAGTCGATGTCGCGCACGCCGGTGCAGGTCAGGCAGGGATCCCCGTTGCCGGTGCAGACGGTGGTGCGGAAGTTGCGGCCGATGCACGAGTCGTTGAGCCGCAGGGCGGCGTAGATGTCGGCGACGCCCTCGCCGGAGGGGGCGGAGATCCCGGAGACGGAGTCGTTGGCGTCCATGCCGTGGCCCCACTCGTGGTCGAACACGCCGGCGATCTCGCCGGTGTTGGCGCAGCCGCCGCCCGAGCGGTAGAAGTTCACCGTCCCGGCCGCGGTGCTCCAGAAGGCGTTGCAGGTGTTGTTGATGTTCATGTTCGAGGTGAGCTGCCCCTGGAGCCAGGCGTTCGAGGGCAGGTGCGAGCGCGCCATCTCCTTGATCCGGTTGAGCTCGTAGAAGCCCGTGCGAGCGGCGTGGGTGTTGCCGGCGCCGCCGAAGCCCGGCGTCGTGCAATCGGTGCCGGCCGAGGCGCCGAAGTCGAGGTTGCCACTCTGGGTCAGGCTGCTGGTGCCGCAGTTGTCGCTGATACGGACGAACTGACCGGTCAGGCTCGCGGTCAGGTTGCCGGTCGCCGAGAGGTTGCCGCCGGTGTCGGTGGTGACGTTGCCGCCCGAAGTCGTGACAGTCATCCAGGGCATGGGCCAGCCGGCCTGCTCGGCGCCGTCGGGAATGATGCCGTCGTTGGTCACCGGGTAGACGCCGCCCTTGGCCTCGGCGTAGTGGTTCTGATCCACGGTGGCCAGAACCTCGCCGCTGTGGGCATCGACGAGGGCTTCCCAACTGCCGGCGTCGTCCTCGACGCTCAGCTTCACCGACCAGGCCAGCCGGTACTGATAGCCCTGGCCGACGGCGACCTCAGCGGCGTTTCGGCCGCGCGCCATCGGGACGTAGACCAGCTCGGCCGGGCCCCACTGGCCGGTCACCTTGGCGGGGAGGAGGAAACCCTCGCCGGCGAAGACCGCCTCGTCGGCGCTGATCTGGCGTCCGCCCGGAGCCGGAGCACGGTCGGCCCAGGCGTGGGTGCCGAGGAGGACCATGTTGCCGTGGTTGATCGTGGCCGAAAGATAGCTGCCGCGCACCGGGATGCCGTCGATGGTGCGCTGCGCGCTGAGGTGGATGACCTCGCCGTCGGCAGAGGCCCGGACGCGCGGGGCCGCCACCTCGCGCAGGTCGATCCCGAGGTCGGCCTGGTTGGCGGAGAGGAAGCCCAGGAAGGCATCGCCGGCCGCCTGCTCGCGGGCAGCGGCAGTGCCATTACCGGCAACGGGCTGCAAGCGGTTGCTGGCGCCGTTGCCGGCGACCAGAGGCACCGAGAGGATCAGGGTCTCGAAGCGCCCGCTGCGGCGGTCGACCCGCGCCGAGGCCGGGTCGCCACCCAGGCGGGCGAGGCGCTGCTCGAGCTGGAGCGCGGCTTGCGCCGGGAGCCGGCGTGTCTCCTGGAAAGACTCCTGGATCGTGAGGTCGGGGTGGCGGTACTCCTTCCCGGAGACCGGAGCCGGCCGCTCGGGCGGCTCGATGGCCGGAAGGGCTCCGGCGAAGGTCAGCAAGGCGATCAGAGACAGCATCCAGCGGGTAGATCCCCTCATGTCGGCATTCCTCTTTTCCTTAAGTAGGCAGGTCTTGTTTCTCAAGAGCTCCCCTGCGTTTGGTGGCGTATAACAATAAAGGTGCCCTGCGCCGGGAAAAGCGATCCGCGGCTCGGTGCCAGGCTTCCGCTACCTGAGGCACGCGTCGAGCAGTGCCTGAACGTGGACGACGAATTCGGCGGGCGCCTGTTCGACGAACGATGCGCCTCTCGGGAAGAGGCTGGCACTTCTGAAGGCGGCGCACGCGCGTCGTTCGGGCCGCAGAGAACTATATCGCCGCCGCGGTCCGCTCCAATGGCGGGTTAACGTTATGCAGCAGGCCGCAACCGCCGGAGCGAGCGGACGACAAGCCAAAGCGCCAGTCCCCAAAGCAGGCTGTTGGCCGCGAACACCAACCACCCCGCTGGCCCGGGAACGTGGAAATGGCCTGCCCTCAAAAGCGGCAGCACGGGAAACGACAGTACAGCGAACGCAACATTGGTCACGCGTTCGAGAGCGGAGGGATCCGCACCCGAATCGAACCGCGACATTCCGCGACTGAACGTAAAGAAGAACAACGCCACAAACGCGGCGAAATGAATAGCGGCTGTGGGAACCACCACGGCAAGCGCGGATCGGCGACGAGCCGGGGCCGGATATCCGAGCGTCTGTGGATTGGCGGCGTCGTCCTGCTGCATAACGTTCTGGCCTAACTGGCAGGGTCGAGCGAAGCGCGGTTCCTGTCCGGTTGAGGCCGGGGTTGGCCGTCTGCCTCATTGACCGATCTCATGAAACCTCAGATAGATATTGCCAGTGCGGGACGCATGCCGCTTCTTCCTAAGCAGGAGACTGACGAAATCGATCCTTTCCTCTAGGACTGCCATGAGATCGGCGCCGTCCATGAGGATGATTACCGCGCCGCCGGACGAATGCGCAGCAATACCATCGGGCGAGAAACCATTGACAGACAAAAAGACTCCAAGGGTATTTTCCAGCTTTCGTCTAACCTTTCCTGCGAAAGAATCGAGGACGCTTGCATTCACAAGCTCTTGCTGCCACTTAGCCTCGAAGAGGTAGTCTGTTCCCTCCAGAGCAAAGGCACCGTCTATTTGCTCGCCAGTGTTCCGGAACGATGCCTTCGGGTCCAAGTCGAAGAGCTCGAAAAGATCGTACATCAGCCTCTCTAAATCGAACCCTCGCCCCTGAAGGTTGGCAGAGCTTACAAGCGTCATGTACCGGTTCTTAATATCCTCCAGTTTTTGCCGGACTGCGGCGTTTGCCTTCAGCTTCTCTGCGGCTCTCTTCTGGCGCTCTACAAGCTCATCCTGTTCCTTCACTACCTGCTGGTGAGGCACGAGGAGTCGCTTCAATTGCGCAACAGCATTTCGAGCCCGCTCGGCCTTTTGGACACCACCCTCCAGCAGCTCAAGGTGCTCAAATGTGTCAACAGTGCAGACCTCATTGCAAAGTCGCGTGAGATCGCCAAGGTGCTTATCTTGGTCCCGAGTAAGGTAGTCAACGAGATCGGACACGATCTGGCGCTTGTAGTTGTCCCAGTTGAGAGTCGTAATGACCGTCGGGTTTGAGAAACACTGCTGCAGGAAGCTACGTAAGTCGGCCTTGTACCAATAGACCGCACAGAGTGCTTCCTTCAGGGCTACGATCGCAGACGGAGAGAGCCTCTTCGACATTCAATCCTCAAGAGCTAGCCGCCTAACGTTTAAGGGTTTATCCGCCATCCTCCCGCGTCACCCTCCCCGCTACCTCGGGCGCCACCGGGAGGATGTCGGATAAACCCAGGTTGAACGAAACCGCGGTGGAGTCCGGGCCGCTTCCCTATGTAGATTCAATCCGCAGGAGAAGGTCGCGAGCAGACCGCCCGCTCTGCCTCAAACGCCTTGGGACGAGGTTTCTCCGCTTCATGGATGCTTCCCCAGCGGTTCACCGTCGCCATTGGACCCTCCCACAGCAGTTTCGTTTGCCTTGATCGTACAGCGGATTCGAGAAGGAGTACACCTCTCCCGCCTCCTCGAAGAGAGGCGCGGCCAACGGAGGCAAGAACGCCAGGCAAGAGACCTCATGGCCAACCGACTGACGACATCGGCCACCCCAATGCCCCAATGATCGTCCACGTGCGATTTCATAGAACCCTTCTACGGTCTGACGGTGACGGCGTCGTAGAGCGAATGCGGAGGTAGTTTCCGCCCGAGAGGGCGAAGGATTCGGCGAAGCGTGACCGAGGGAAAGGGGGCTTTCCCCCGCGGCGGAGGCTTCCGCCGTGACGACGGATGCGTACGGGGCCACGACGGATGCTTCCGGCGGCCGACCTACCGGTCCGGCGTCACGCCGTACGCTTCCGCCATCCGCCGGACGCGTACGGGACCACGACGGATGTCTCCGGCGGCTGACTTACCGATCCGGGGCCGCGACGGAAGCTTACGGCGTCATGCCGGACGCGTACGGGACCGCGACGGAAGCTTACGGTGGCCGACTTACCGGGCCGGCGTCACGCCGTACGCTTCCGCCATCCGCCGGACGCGTACGGGACCACGACGGATGTCTCCGTCGGCTGACTTACCGATCCGGGGCCGCGACGGAAGCTTCCGTCGTCATGCCGGACGCGTCCGGGACCGCGACGGAAGCTTACGGCGGCCGACTTACCGGTCCGGCGCCGTGCCGGAGGCTCCCGCCGTCATGCCGGACGCGTCCGGGGCGGCGGCGGAAGCGTACGGCGTCATGGCGGATGCCTCCGGCGCGAGGACACGGACGACCGCCACCGAGCTACGGACGAGCGCCACACACCGCGCGATGACCGCCGCACAGCTGGCGGCGACCGCCGTGCAGTTGGCGGTGACCGCCACACAGCTGGCGACGACCGCCACACAGCTGGCGGTGACCGCCACACAGCTGGCGGTGACCGCCGCACAATGCGCGATGACCGCCACACAGCTGGCGGTGACCGCCACACAGCGCGCGGTGACCGCCACACAGCTGGCGGTGACCGCCACGCAGCTGGCGGTGACCGCCACAAAGAGCGCGGTCGTCCAGAGATCGGGCGGAACGACTCCCGCACGGCTCCGGACGACCCGCGAACGGGTTGGGGACGGCGGCGGGTGGAGGGCGGACCTCCGCCGAACGCGCGCCGCCGAACGCGCGCAGATCGACACCGAAGGCCCGTGGGCCGCGTGGAATCGCGCGGGCTCTGCCACCGGCCCTCTCGGGAGAGGGGAGCATGGTGACGCTCGCCGTCGACTCCATCCGTCTCCGCTCCACCGCCGGCGAGACGCCGGCGGTCCCAGGGAAAGAGCGCGCGGCGAGGTTTGGGAGGACCGCTGAACGGCTGCGTTCTCCCCTCTCCCGGGGGTGCGGGCGTGCGGTTATTACCGGGCTCTATCCCGATGCCCCTTCGGGGCGGCCAGAGGGAGGAGCTGTCGAGCGAGGAGGAGGGGGGCCTTTAGCCGTGAATTCTGGGGCCGACGCGTTCGAGGCGCCGCCAGAGGAAGGTCGCGGCGAGCTTCGCCGTCTCGCTCACGGCTCCACCTCCAGGTCGACCTCGGTTTCCATCAGGCGTGAGACATCCTCCCGGGTATCCACATCCACCTCTCCCCCGGGGAACGGCACGAAGCACGCCTGCGAAGCGTATCGTTGGATCACCTGTTTCGCACCGGCCCCGCCTTCGAGCCCGGCCAGCTCGGCGAAGATCGACCGGCTGAAGAGCGCCGGCACGCCGAAGCTCCCGCCGCTCCCGCCATACACCGAGGCGACGACGGGCTTGCCGGTGGCGCGGTAGGAATCGGCGAGGCCGGAAAGAACGCCGGCCGTGACGTGGGGCTGGTCGCACAGCAGGAAGATGGCGGCCTCGATATCCAGGTCAACAGGCAGGTCAAGACCTTCCAGCCCTGCACAGATCGACGAGGCCATCCCGGTCTCCCATCGGGGATTCAAAACCTCGCGCACGCCGAGCCCCTCCAACTCGCGTCTCGACAGATCCGCGTAGGCCCCCGTGACCACGACGACGGGAAAACACCCTGCGTCCAGCGCCGCCGTGACGGAGCGCCGGAGAAGGCTCGTGCCGCGAAAGGAAAGGATCTGCTTCGGGCTGCCCAGGCGGGACGACGAGCCCGCCGCCAGAACCACCGCGGCGATCCTGAAAACACCGTTCGGCGTTTCGGCCGTCAAGCCACCGCCCGGGAAAAGGCTCGCGCCGGCGCCTGGGCCACGGCAAGGCGCTCGCCGTCCTCCGGGCTGCCGTGGATGGAGCCCTGGCGCTCGCGCAGCAATCCGCCGCTCCGGCCTTCCAGCACCGCGAGCATCTCCGCGACGATCGACAGCGCGACCTCGGCGGGCCCGTTCGCGCCGAGGTCCAGACCGACCGGCGAATGGAGGCGTGCCCGGTTCGCTTCGTCGAGGCGGAACGTCCCCCCGGCCGGCGCAAGCTCGCTCAGCATCCGTTCGGTCCGCTGACGGGGCCCCATGACTCCGATGTAGCGGGCCGGCGAGGCCAGCAGAAATCTGAGCAGTTCCAGGTCGTGCGTGTAGCTGTGGGACATCAGAAGCGTCATCGACCGCGGTGTGAGGCTCACGTGCGCGGTGTGCGCGGCGAGGTCCCGGGGACGCGCGAGCGTGACCCTGTCGGCGATGGCGAACCGGGAGCGGCTGTCCGGGCGGGCCTGGGGGTCGACGACCTCGACCTGCCAGCCCAGCTCCTGCGCCAGCCGGACGACCGGCAGAGCGTCGTGGCCGGCCCCGAAGATGACGAGCGGGATTGGTGGCAGGAGCGTTTCGAGGAAGATTCTTGTGGTGACGCCGTCCACGTCGAGGATGCAGGCGGCCGAGGTCATCCCGCCGCGCACCAGCGCTCGGACCTCATTCGTCAGCCTCGCGGCCCAGGAGGCGCCCTCATCTGTCACATTTTCGTAGAGAACGTCTCCATCCTCGTCGAGGAAAAGGCGCGCCCCCGCCCGCTCCGGAGCTCCGCATTGATAGACGGTCGCGACGGTCAGGCCCGCCGCGTCAGGCCCCATCGCGCAGGAACGTCTCAGCGCTTCGATGTAAAGGGAGCCCGAGACGAGCGGCTCGACCAGCACGCGCACGATGCCGCTGCAGCCGAGCCCCAGCTCCCAGGCCATCTCCTCGCTCGTCGAGGCCGTGTTGTACTCGACGAGCCTCGCCGCACCGGCCCTCAGGACATCCTTCGCGTGCTCGATGACGTCGCTTTCGAGGCAGCCGGCGCTGATCGTGCCGGTGCTCGTCCCCGCTTCGCAGACCAGCATCCTCGCCCCCGGGCGGCGGTACGACGACCCTTCGACGCTCACGATCGTCGCCAGCGCGCACCGTTCGCCCCGGTCCCCCCGTGCATTCGCCGCGTCGAACGCTTCGACCAACGCTCGTGCTTCGTTCATCGTCGACTCCCGTCCGCTTTACAGCAGCTTGTCCGGAGTGATCGGCAGCTCCCTCACGCGTCGCCCCGTGGCGTGAAAGACGGCGTTCGCGATGGCCGCGGGGATACCGACCAGCCCCAGCTCGCCCATGCCCTTGACGCCGAGCGGGTTCACCACTTTGTCCTCTTCCTCGGCGAACATCGTTTCGATGCTGTGGACGTCGGCGTTGACGGGCACGTGGTAGTGCTGGAGGTTCGGGTTCATGATCCGCCCGTAGCGGTGATCGATCTCCGTCGCCTCCTGCAAGGCCATGCCGATGCCCATGACCACGGCGCCGATCTCCTGGCTGTGCGAGGCCTTGGGGTTGATGATCCGGCCGCAGGCCGAGACCTCGATGACCCGGGCGACGCGGACGGTCCCGAGGTCGGGGTCCACCTTGACCTCGATGAACTGCGCGCCGTGTACCATCGTCGAGTAGTTCTGGCGCTCCTTCGAGGGCTGCGCCTCGAACGTCTCGGCGATCTCGTCGAGGCCGTTGCGCTTCATGACGTCGGCGACGCTGACGAAGCGCGACGGGTCGCTCTTGAGCTGCAGCCGGCCGTCGAGCATCTCGATATCGGCGGCCTCGGCTGCCTTGAGCGGCGAGCTGGCCTCCTTGTTGGCGAGCGCGAGCAGCCTGGCGCCGACGGCCAGCGCCGCGCCCATCACGGCCGAGCCGACGCTCGCCGTCGTCCACGAGCCGCCCTGCGACGGTGCGCGCGGGAACCGGCTGTCGCCGAGCTCGAACTTCACCTGTTCGGGCTTGAGCCCCAGGTACTCGGCGGCGATCATGGTGATGACCGTGTAGGTTCCGGGGCCGATGTCGCTCGTCGCGCTGGCGACGTGCGCCGTGCCGTCCGCCTTGAGCGTGATCCTGGCGGTGGCGGCCATCTGGAAGGCGCCCCAGATGCCGGTGGCCGTCCCCCAGCCGACCAGCAGCTTGCCGTCGCGCATCGAGCGCGGCTCGTGCTTGCGGTCCTTCCATCCAAACTTCTCCGCCCCGAGCCGGTAGCACTCCCGCAGCGCCTTGCTTGAGAAGGGTTTTCCGTTTTCGGGGTCCACCTCGGCGTAGTTGATGAAGCGCAGCTCCAGCGGGTCGATCTTCAGCTCGTACGCCAGCTCGTCCATCGCGCATTCGAGCGCGAACATGCCGCTGACGGCGCCGGGTGCGCGCATCCAGGTCGGCGTGGGGAGGTCCGTGTCGGCGAGCTTCAGCGGCGCGTGGAGGTTCGGGCAGGCGTAGACCTGGCGCGTGAAATTGTTGGTGGCGTCCGAGAACTGCTCGAAGCTGGAGGTGTTGTGCACGGCCTCGTGGATCATCGACGTCAGCTTGCCCGACCGCTCCGCGCCGAGCGCGATCTTCTGGATCGTGTACGGGCGGTAGCCGTGGCCGGTGAACATCTGCGTGCGCGTGTAGACGACCTTGACCGGGCGCTTCAGCTCGCGCGCGGCCATCGCCGTCAGCGCCGGGTAGTAGTTCGGCTTGAGCGACGATCCGAAGGCGCCCCCGACGAACGGCGAGACGACCGAGACGCTCTCCTCGGGGACGCCGAAGGTGGAGGCCAGGTGCTCGCGCACGCTGTAGACCTCCTGCGTCTTGTCGAAGATCGTCAGCTTGTCGCCCTGCCAGACGGCGACGGCCGCGTGCGGCTCCATCGGGTTGTGGTGCTCGATGGGGATCCGGTACTCGGCCTCGATCTTCACGGGCGCCTTCGCCATGGCCTCTTCGGGGTTGCCGCGGGGCTTCGCCGGCCGGCCCTCGGACGGCGCTTTCGCACGGTCGCGCACGGCCTCTGTGTCGGTCTCGTGCTTCTCCGCCTTGTAGGAGACCTTGACGAGACGCGACGCGTACCGCGCCTGCTCGTACGTCTCCGCCACGACGAGGGCGACGGGCTGCCCATTGAAAAGGATTTTGTCCGACTGAAGGGCGCGGAAACCTTTGTCGACTTTGCCGTCGGAGGTCGCGGGCTTGAGCTTTGGCGCGTTGAGGTGCGTGAAGATTCGAACCACGCCCCCGGCGGCCTCCGCCTCGCGCGTGTCGATCGCCGTGATCGTGCCCTTGGCCACGGTCCCGAGCACGATGAAGCCATGGGCGAGGTTCGGCACGTGGAACTCCGCCGCATACTTCGCCTTGCCCGTCACCTTCGCCACGCCGTCGACGCGGCTCATCTCTTTTCCTATGTATCTCGCCATCGCAAATCTCCCTTCACACCAGCCGTCAAGCCAGCCGGCTCGCACGCAGCAGCGCGCGGACGATGGCCCGTTTCCCGAGCTCGACTTTGTAGGCGTTGTGCGCCAGGGGCTTCGCCCCTTCGAGCGCCGCTTCGGCGGCCAGCCGGAAGCTCTCCTCGGACGCCGGCTTTCCGGTCAACGCGGCCTCCGCCTCCCGGCTGCGCCAGGGCTTGTGGGCCACGCCTCCGAGCACGACCCGCGCCTGCTTGATCGCGCCGCCGTCGATCTCCACCGCGGCGGCGACCGCGACGAGCGCGAAGGCGTACGAGGCCCGGTCGCGGACCTTCAGGTAGTAGGAGCCCTTCGCGAAGTTGGATCTTGGCAGCTCGATCGCCACGATGAGCTCGCCGTGCTTCAGATTGTTGTCCTTCTCCGGCGTGTCGCCCGGCAGGCGGTGGAACTCATCCACCGGGATCGTGCGCTCGCGTCCGGCCGAGTCCCGGACTCTCACCACGGCGTCGAGCGCGTAGAGCGCGTTCGCCATGTCGCCCGGATAGGTGGCCACGCACGACTCGCTCCAGCCGAAGATGGCATGGATCCGGTTGAGCCCTTCGCGGGCGCCGCAGCCCGTCCCCGGCTCACGCTTGTTGCAGGGCATCGACGTGTCGTAGAAGTACTGGCACCGCGTGCGCTGCAGAAGATTTCCGCCGTTGGTCGCCATGTTGCGCAGCTGCGCCGAGGCGCCCGCCACGATGGCCTGCGTCAACAGCGGATAACCCTGGCGGATGAGGGGATGGTTGGCGGTCTCCGTGTTCGTCGCCAGGGCGCCGATGGAGACGCCGTCGCGGAGCGTCTGGATCTCCGCCAGCTTCAGGCGCGTGAGGTCGACGAGCTGGTTGGGACGCTCGACGTCCTCTTTCATGAGATCGAGGAGGTTCGTCCCGCCCGCCAGGAACTTCGCCTGGGGGTTCGCCGCGACGGCGCCCGCGGCGGCTCCTGGATCGCTGGCGCGCACGTATTCAAACGGTCTCATCGGCGTTCTCCCTTCTCACCCGGGCCAACTGCTGCTCGTCGGCGAAGCGCCACGTGTGCGCCGTCTGCCGGCCGGAATGGACCTCCTGGATCGCGGCGACGATCCCCGGATAGGCGCCGCAGCGGCAGATGTTGCCGCTCATCCGCTCGCGGATCTGGTCGTCGGTGAGCCGGGTCGTCGTCTCGGTCACGTCCTCCGTGACGTGGCTCACGTGGCCGCGGCGCGCCTCCTCGAGCAGCCCGACCGCGGAGCAGATCTGCCCCGACGTGCAGTACCCGCACTGGAAGCCGTCATACTTGATGAAGGCCGCCTGCATCGGGTGCAGCTCGTCCCCGGTCGCCAGCCCCTCGATCGTGGTGACCTCCTTGCCCTCGGCGCTCGCGGCGAGCGTCAGGCAGGACAGGACGCGCTTGCCGTCGACGAGCACCGTGCAGGCCCCGCACTGGCCCTGGTCGCAGCCCTTCTTCGTGCCGGTCAGCTCCAGCCGTTCGCGCAGCGCGTCGAGCAACACGACCCGGGAGTCGAGGCTCAGAGTCTTCGTCGCGCCGTTGACCTTGAGCACGACTTTCAGAAGGTTCTCCCCAACGGGAGCCGCGGCGGCGGTGACCGCGCCGGGCGGCAGGGCGAACGCCGCCAGCGCCTCCTCGTGCGCCAGCAGATCGAAGGCGAAGATGCCGAGGCTGCCTACCAGCGTCTGCCCCAGGAACGTGCGCCGCGACAGCCCGCTGGCTCCGACGCCTGACAGCGCCGGCATCTCGTCGAGCAGCGCCGCTTCGTCCTCCGTCAGCTCCGGTTCCGAGGTCTCGTCAAAGTCATCGTTCATTGCGCTCCCCCTGTGCGTCTTCGATTGCACGTGTGGTCAGGCTTCGGCCCCTTGGACGCTCTCCTGGAGAGACGGCGCGGGCTCGTCGAACGCGAGCGACGAGGACAGCTCGCGATAGGCCTCGATCTGCGCCTTGAGATCGGCGACCTTCTGCTCGGCGGTGGCGATGGCGCCGGCGCCGGCGCCGGCGATGAAGCGGCGCGGCGGCGGCTGTTCGCTCGCGATCTGGACCAGCGCCCGGGCAAGCTTCGCCGGGTCGCCTCCCTGCTTGCCGAACGGCGTCCGGGTTCCGCCCGGTCGCCACCACCGCATGGCCGGCGGCCAGGGCGGCCTTGGCGAAGTCCACGCCCATGCCGCGGCTGGCTCCAGTGATCAGCCAGACCTTCTTGTCAGTCATGCTTTGTCCTTCCTGACGGGAGCCGTCATGAGGTGATCAAGACCACGGCGTGGACTCCGAACGAATCTGCAAATTTCACGCCCTATGGCCTGGCCCCAGTCCGCCAGGGCCGGGCCCCATGGTAGAGATCTTGCGGGGCGGACCGGTATGACGAACCTCGGAGATTCTTGGACGATCCTGCAAAACTCTTCGTAAGGCCTGCACGGTGTTAAAGTGATTCAGACCGCACTGAGAGGAGAGACTCATGGCCAATCTCGACCGATGCTGTGACCTGGTGATGAAAGGCGGGATCACGAGCGGCGTGGTCTACCCGAAGCTGATCGAAGAGGTGGCGTCGCGGTTCCATCTCGTCGGCATCGCCGGCACCATCGTGGTCACCCGCATGAGCCTGAGCTTCCCCTTCCTCCTGACCATGGTGCCGCTGTGGGCCTTCGACTTCCGGAAGAAGGTGCTCGACCCGATGGAGATCGAAAGGCCCGATTTCCGGTGGGGTCGTTCCCGCCCGGACCTCCGTTCGTGACCGCGGAGGCCTTCGGCCCTCCGTGACCGAGGCTGGGTGGACCTAAACCACAGATG
This sequence comes from Holophagales bacterium, assembly GCA_031390755.1. GTDB lineage: Bacteria > Acidobacteriota > Thermoanaerobaculia > Multivoradales > UBA5704 > DATMER01. Next base: position 80,069 of record JANMTS010000045.1, on the reverse strand, counting down.
TACGTGATCGATGTGCTCGGAGGAGCCGACGGGAGAGGTGTGGCCGAGCCTTAGGAAATGCCACCGTCCGACGCCAATCACTCTCCACAATGGAGACGAGGATCCTCTGAATCGAACGCTCGCCTTTCAAGGAGGCCCAACAGGCGCTGCGAGGCCGGCCGTCAAGGGACTCCTTCTGGAAGAGGCTGGTACCTCGGCCCGGCCGGCTGTCTGCGCGTTTCCTTTAGTAGCTACCGTTGGTAGTCCACTACCAAGTAGACGACCTCTCCGTGGCCGCCTACTAACGCCGGCTGAGTTCTAACTTGCAGAACCCAACCGTGCACAGTACAGAGATATAGTAGATCAACCAACGCGCGGTAGTTACCGTGAGTCGCAGGAATAAAATAATAGCCATTGTTTGGACTCATTGCGGTCTTGGCGCCTGCGCCACCAAGCGTGAAATACGTCTTGTTGCCCTCAGGATAGAGTCTAGTGATTTTCCCTTTGTTCTGTTCGAAGTCAGAGTTAGCCATTACCTTCTCCTTTTTGTTCGTGATACTAGTTTTCACCCGGCACTGCCTGGAAGACGTCTCAGCAGGATAGGCACCTATTGCGGCACGCTCCTGGCTGTTGTTGAGGAGAACGAAGCTCGAGGGGGAAGTCCCTCACATGAGGCGGGCTTGTTGCCGGGGCGCTGGAGGAGGCTGCTAAGCGGAAGAGGGTGGTACCTCTCTTGGGCTGCCCCCGCCTTGGAAGTGCCTGAAACCTCTTCAACCTCTTCTGGGGGTTACCTCTCGTGGAAGGCTCAATCGCCTTCCGCCATGATGTCGCTAGGCTTGTAGGTGGCCTTCACTCGCTTCGAAGTGGATAGATAGCTGAGCCAAAGAGCACCCGCCGCAAGAATAGAAAGAGGGTACGCGGCAACCTGACCAGCGTACAAATAAGAGTACATGAATACGGCAATGCTCGTGGTCATAGCCAACAGAAACCACATAGCTGCATAGCGAGGAGCACGCGGCCTCCGACTGACGAGCAGGGCACACACAACAATGCCAAAGGCTCCCTGGCAAGCGTCAAGAACAATGAAAAACCAAAGATCGCGGAGAGGGCTACCCTGAAAGACAAAGCTGCCCGCTCTCGCCAAGGCGATTATTGAGTTGGCCGCAATTACAAGAACCATCAGAGCCAGCAATCCCCTGACGCCCGTAAGGCTTCTGGCCTCTTCATCGCTCTCCCGCGTTACCGTCTCAAGCAACTCTTGCTGATTAGGCGCCGAGCAGTTGCGCCTGGCCAATTCGGCCTTCATCAGCTCAAGCGCCTCCGCTGTATAGCCCTCGCCTACCCAGTGTACCCCCACGTCTCCGAGGACCCTTTCCCTGGATCGGGCGACAGGCCCGGGCGGGGGTCTTACACTGCCGACACGGCGGCGGCGAAGCGGGAGTTCATTCGCCGACAGGCGGCTGCCAGAGCTCTACCTTGTTTCCCTCGGGATCGATGACCCAGGCGAACGTCCCGTACTCGGAATCGTCGATCTTCTCGAGAACGTTGCAGCCTTCCTCGCGCAGGACTTTGACCAGGGCGTGGAGATCCTCAACCCGGTAGTTGACCATGAACGGTGCCGTGCTGGGCGCAAACTGGTCAGTCTGCTCCGGAGCGATCAACCAGGCGGTCGTTCCGGCGACCGGCTTGCCTTCGCCGTCGCTCCAGGGGAAGGCCGCGCCACCCCATTCCTGGACATCGACTCCGAGGTGCCGCTTGTACCAGGCCTGGAGCGCCGGAGCGTCTTTGGCTTTGAAGAAGATGCCGCCAATGCCAGTGACTCGCTTCATGGAACCTCCGAGCTCGGGTGGCTCTCTTGGAAAGCTCAATCGCCTTCCGCCATTATGTCGCCAGGCGTTGGCGAAACGCTCAGTTCGGATCGTCGAGAACCGCGGCGACCGAAGACGCCACGGCGGCTTTCTCCAGCCAGCGCTCCAACCGCTCCGGATCCTTCTGGGCCAGAATGCGCTCGCGGATGGCGTCCGGAACCGCAATCCCGCGAACCCGAAGGACCGTCAGAAGATTGCGCGCCGCCTCCTCGGTGCGTCCCTCGGTGCGCCCCTCGTTGCGCCCCTCTGCGCGTCCCTCGGTGCGCCCCTCTGCGCGTCCCTCGGTGCGTCCCTCGGTGCGTCCCTCGGTGCGTCCCTCGGTGCGTCCCTCGGTGCGTCCCTGGGCAACGTACTTCTTCGCGAAATCGCTCTGGTATTCGTAACCCTTCATCGTCTCCTCCAACGCGCGGCGGGCCGCGTCATTCATGGAATTGTATATGAGGTCGTAGTAGAACCTGGCACGGTCTTCGTCGAGTCCCTGGATCGCGGGCAGCACTGCCGCGGCGATCGTCGCTCCCTGCTCGGAATCACCGTGCGCCATGACCGAGAGCACGCCGAGCTCGGGCCGGCGGGAGGCTTCCGCGGCGTCCGTCACGACCGGCACGGCAGTGCGCCGCAGGACGGGCGGACGCAGCACGAAGCCCGGAGTGCCGGTCTCGATCGCTTCCGCACACCATCCGGCGACGACCGGGTCCGGCGCAACGACGAGAAGGGTCGCCGAGGCGACATGACATCCATGCTCTATATTGCCGTCCTGACCGCCGGCCCCCGAGATCCGTTGTATCGTCCCGACACTCATGGCGAAACGACGCGCGGCTCTCCTTCCCTGCCTGGTTCTGGCCTTCCTCTCTCTTCCTGTCGCCGGAGACCAGGCGCGGCTCATCGAAACGGACCGGGAGGCGGCCGAGGCGCGGGTGGAGATGGTGGTGGCGGCCCGCGAGGAGGTTCTCACCCAGTCCTTCATCATCGGGCACGACCCGCTGAGCCTCACCGGGCTCGCGCTGCTGCGCGAGGCGTCGCGCAGGGGGCTGGACGTGAAGGTGATCGTCGACGCCCAGTGGAACAACATCCCGGGCGCGGTCCAGGATCATCTCATCGCCGAGGGGGTCGAGATCCGGGAGTATCACCCCTTCCGCTTCGACCGGCTCCACTGGGTCTCGCGCCGGATGCACGACAAGCTGCTGGTGATCGACGGCAAGGCGCTCATGGCCGGCGGACGCAACGTGGAGGGGCCGTACTTCGGGCTCGGCCGGCAGGTCAAGCGCCGCAACTATCTCGACCTCGACGTGCGCGTGGACGGCGAGGTCGCGGCCGAGGCGCGCGACTACTTCTACAAGCTCTGGAACAGCCGCGAGGTGCGGGGAGTCACGCCCTCCGGGCGCTCCAGCGCGGACGTGGCGACCGCCGCCAGCGAGCTCGACAAGCACCAGGCCTGGCTGAACGAAAAGATCGATGCGGCTCTCAAGGATCCGAACCGGGTCCAGGAGATGCCGCTGGAGGTCGGCCCGGTGCGCTTCCTCCACGATCCGGTCGGCCGGAAGGGGGTCGACCGCGGCGTCGCGGACGAGCTCGGCGAGATCCTGGACGGCGCGCAGGAGTCGATCGTCATCGAGTCGCCGTACCTGGTGCCGTCGCGGGCGTTCCGCCGGCTGCTCAAGAGGGTGCTGGCCCGCGGCGTCAAGGTCCGCATCCTCACCAACTCGATGGGCACGACGGACAATCTCTGGGCGCAGGCAGGCTACGTGGGCCACCGCAAGCCGCTGGTGAAACAGGGGGTCGAGCTCTGGGAGTACCGCGGCGCCGAGAGCCTGCACTCAAAGACGGCGGTGATCGACGGCGAGACCGTGCTCGTGGGCTCGTTCAACCTCGATCCGCGGTCGGAATTCCTGAACACCGAGCTGATCGTGGTGATGAAGGACAAGGAGCTGGCCGCGAGCCTGCTCGCCACCCTCAACGGACACCTCGAAACCTCGTGGAAGATCGACAGGCGGGGCTGGCCCGAGGGCGCCACCGAGCCCTTCCCGGGCATCCCGAAGATGAAGCTGATGAAGCTGCGGCTGGCGCGGCTGGTGACGCCGCTCATCCGCAAGCAGCTCTGAGGTGCGGACGGCGGCTCACCCTTTGAGTCACGTTTAACGAACCAGGCACCAATCGAGCACGGCCATGGCGCTCGTCATCTTGTGGTACGCCTGGCGAAAGGCGATGCTCTGCGGCCCGTCGAGAACCTCGTCGACCACCTCGTATCCGCGCATGGCGGGCAGGTCGTGCAGGAAGACCGTCGATCCGTCCCGTTTCGAAACTTCGGCCATGAGCTCCGGGGTCACCGCATAGGGCCGAAACAGATCAAGCCAATTGGCATCCGCTTTCTGCACCCCCATCGTGAGCCATCGAGTCGTGTAGACCGCGTCGACACTCCGGGGGAGACGGCCGGGATCATGATGCTGCTCGACTTCCGAACCGTGATCCGCCGCCGTGCGCTGGACCTCCTTGAACATGCTTTCGTCGAGCCCGTGTCCCTCGGGAGTGACCAGGGTCAGCCGCATGCCTGGGACCCGGGCGACGGCCAGGGAGATCGCGGCGGCCGAGTTGTTCCCATCCCCCATGTAGAGCAGGTGAAGCCCCGACAACCGGCCGAAGTGCTCGCGCAAGGTGGTGAGGTCGGCCAGGGACTGGGTCGGGTGCTCGTTGTCGCTCATCGCGTTGACAATCGCCATTCGGTCCTGATTTGCGAGTTGCTGCATCTCCTCGATCGAGTCATTGGTCCGGATGACCAGTGCGTCGAGGTAATTGGCCAGCACGCGAGCGGTATCCGAAATGGTTTCTCCGGTGACGATCTGCAGGTCGTTGGGGCCATAGGCGATGACCTGAGCCCCGAGCTTCATGGCCCCCACGGTGAAGGAGGTCCGGGTGCGAGTGGAGGTCTTGCGGAAGTAGATTCCGACCACGCGGTCGGCCAGGGGCCGCCGGTCTCGCCACCCCCCCTCTGCGATACAGACGGCATTCTCAATCAGGGACAGGAGCGTTTCGCTCCCGACGTCGGCAATGGAAAGCAGATGCTTTACAGGCATGGGAATTCTCGATCTCTCCCTCAGGGCGCGACCTGGTCCTGGTTTACCGGTTCGGCCATGCCCACCAGAATCTGGCGTGGACCCGCGAAGGGGGCCCGGCCATGGGCGACCAGCATGTTGTCGAGCATCAGCAGATCCCCTGTCTGCCAGGGAAAGCTGACGGTTTCGGCATGGTACGCCGCGCGCAACTGATCCAGAACCTCTGGCTCAATGGGCGAGCCGTCGCCATAGTAGGTGTTCGCCGGCAACTCGCCTTCCTCGAACTCATCGAGAAGGGCCTCCTGGACCATCGGGTCCAGCGTGGAAACGTGGAAGAAGGTCGCATGGTTGAACCAGACCGGCTCGCCGGTCTTCGGATGCCGGGCGAGCGCCGGACGAACCGCTCGCGTCCGCAGGCGGTCTCCTTCCTTCCACTCGGTCTCGATCCCCTTTTCCCGGCAATGGCGCTCGATCGCCTCCTTGTCCGTCGTCTGGAACACCGTCTGCCAGGCGAGGCCGAAGCCGTCCCCGAAGTTGCGGACGTACATCCACTTCCGCTCGGCGAAGCGGTCCCGGATCTCGGCGGGGATCCGGGCCAGAACCCTGCGGACGTCCGCGATCGGAGTCTCCCCGCCTTGTTCCGGAGCCTGGCGGCAGAAGAAGAAGATCTTCAGCGGCCACTCCTTTTGATAGGAGTTCTCGTTGTGCAGAAAGATCGGCTGGCTGGGCGGATAGTCGGTCGAGGTATAGATGTTCCCCTTGACAGCGTGCCGCGGCGAGGAGCGCTCCCGGTACTCCAGGGATTCGCCGGAGATGGCGCGGATGAAGGTCTCCAGATCCTCGGGCTCTCGAAGATCGAAGCCCCGGAACAGGATCCCGCCATGCTTCTGGAGTTTCTCCTCCAGGGATTGCCGGTTGGCGGACGCCCACGAAGCGAGATTGATTCCCGGAGCGGCCGGCTCCACCAGGAGCGGCAACTCTCCTCCATGCAGAGCTCCGAGCCGCACGAGGTTCTCAGGGGTCACGGTGACGGCTCGCCGCTGGAAGGAACCCGGGCCGTTGAGAGATGGAGCGTGGTTCTCGGTCATGTCGATCTCCTTTGAAATTTGATCGCTCGGAGGTCAGACATGGCCCGGCGTCATGTCGAAGCGATCCACGAGCAGGCCGAAGGTCAGAACGATCAGCAGGTAGTCGATCTCGAGGTGCGGATTGAGGGCGAAGCCTGGGCGGCGGTATCGTTCCTTGAGCGTCTCCACGGTATCCGGATTGAAGTACCCCTGAGCCTTGATCCGCCCATACGAAAGCATGTCCTCGATCCACTCGCCCTTCTGCTGCAGCAGATAGGGGGTGCCGGGAGCACGAAAACCAAACTTCTCGCGGGTGACCACTTCAGGCGGCAACAGCCCCACGGCGGCCTGCTTCAGAATGTATTTCTCGACCGACTGACGCACCTTGAGCTCCGGGGGGATTCTGCGCGCCAGGTCTACGACCCCCGGATCGAGGAAGGGGTAGCGTCCTTCAACGGACCGGGCAAGCGTCATCCGGTCGCCGTGCTCACAGAGCAGGTGCTCGGAGAGTCGCAGCTTGACGTCCAGGTAGGAGCGCTGGTGGAGAGGGTGACGCCGGCGCAGCCGCTCCGCGTTGACCAGGGGGAAGTTGGTGCTTTCAAACCTGGCGAGGTTCGCAGCCAGCTCCGGCGCGTAGAGCACCCTCTTGACGTCGCGCAAGGGCAGGAACTCTCTCTCGTAGAAGAGGTCCGGTATTCCCCATAGGCGTTCCCGAATCTCATCCTCCATGACGCTGTCGAGGTCATAATCGTGAGCAGGCCGCAACCCCTGCTCGTCGAAGCGGTAGCCCGGGTAACCACCGAACAGCTCGTCCGCCCCCTGCCCCGCCAGCACCACAGGGACACCTGCCTGGCGCGCCGCCTCCGAGAGCGCCAGGGCACAGGTGTTGTAAGTCTCCTTCACGGGACATTCGGCGTGGTACACCATGTCTTCCAGCCGGTCGCGGATCTGCGTCCAATTGAACTGAATTTCATGGTGCAAAGACCCCAGCTGCTGCGCCATGAGACGCTGAAAATGAGCCTCCGAAATAGGGTCATTCGGAAACGTGATGGAAAAGGAGTGCCGTGGCTCGGGCGAAGCCTGGTGGATGAGCGCGCCGATCAGCGAAGAGTCGAGGCCGCCACTCAGATTGAAGCCGACGGGCACGTCCGCCTGCAGTCGTATCCGGACGGCCTCCGCCAGGCGCTCCCGCAACTCTTCGACATAGTCGGCCTCCTCCCGGGCTTCCAGGGGCTCCCCGATCTCAGGGTAGTCCAGATCCCAATACTCCTCGATCCGGGTACCGGAGCTGTCGGCGCTCAGGAAGTGGCCCGCTTCGAGACAATGAATGCCGCGGAACATCGTGCGCGGCGGCACCAGCCCGGGAAAGGAGAGCACCTGATCGAGGCCCGTGAGATCGACCTCTCGCGAGACCTTCGGATGGGCGAGGAGGGCCTTGATCTCGGAGCTGAAGAGCAGGAGACCATCCTTGACCGTGTAGAACAGCGGGCTGATCCCCAGCGGATCGCGCGCCAGAAGCAGGTGCCGCCGGCTGCGGTCATAGAGCGCAAAGCTGAACTGTCCATTGAGCCGGTGCAGAAGATCGCTCCCATGCTCCTCATAGAGATGGAGCAGCACCTCGACGTCGCTCTGGCTGCGGAAGCGGTGTCCCTTGGCCTCCAACTCGACGACCAGCTGTCGATAGTTGTAGATCTCACCGTTGCACATCAGGACGAGATTGCCGTCCTCGTTTCGGAGAGGCTGGTCGCCCGTCGCCAGGTCGATGATGCTCAACCGCCGGAAACCAAAGGCGATCCCCTCCTCGGCAAAGAAACCGGAGGCATCGGGACCGCGATGGACGAGCGTCGCGGTCATCCGTGCGATCACGCCGGGCTCGATGGGCTGGCCTCGCAAGTCGAAGCATCCGACAATTCCGCACATTTCAGCCCGCCTCCATTCGCCCGCTAGACGACGAGAGCGCTCTCGGCGGTCAACCGGTCGGAGACGACGGCGCCGCTCTCCAGCTTGATGATCCGGCTCGCGACGTCGTAATACCGGTCGTCATGGCTGATGACGATCACCGTCTTCCCCCGGGCCCTGAGCTCGGACAGAATCTGATGATAGAAGACCTCCTTGAATTCTGGATCCTGGTCCGCCGCCCACTCATCGAACACGTACACGGCCCGGTCTTCCAGGAACGCTGCGACCAGGGCCAGGCGCTTCCGCTGGCCTTGCGACAACGCCGTCGTCGAGAAGGCGCCGTTGGTCACCCGGACATGCTGTTCGAGACGGAGCTTCTTCAGATACTCGGCGGCCAGGACTTCGAGATCAGGTGCGCCCAGGCCCAGCAGCTCCTCGAATAGATAGAAATCCGAAAAGACGACCGCGAACAGGTGACGATAGGATTCCAGGGTCTCGGAATTCACCGGAGATCCATTCCAGAGGATCTGGCCGCCCTCCGGGGAGTAGAGGCCGATGAGCAGCTTGGCGAAAGTCGTCTTGCCGCTGCCGTTCCCGCCTACGACAAAGATGAGCTCGCCGGGGTGGAAGGTCAGGTCGAGCGGTCCCAGGGTGAAGTTCCGGTCCTCCTGACGGTAGGAGTGGGTAACCCCCACCAGATCCAGGCGATCCCAGGTTGGACGCGGATTGCTGGACGCCAACTGCTGAGGCTCCTCCTTCTCCACGAGCGAAAGCCCGAGACGATCTATCTTCCCGAGCGCGACGTTCGCCTGGGAGATCATGGGCACGGAGTTGAGCACCACCTGCAGGGGGCCGCTCATGTAGAGAAGGACGAGCATGAAGCCGGTGCGGACCTCGCGGGGAAAGCCGTCGACCACGGGCGGAAGGAAGAGGACCAGGCCCATCGCCACGAAGAACAACAGGTTGCCCCAGCTTGCCCCCAAGGTGAAGATCTTCTGCGCCGCGACCCGCAGTCCCCGAAATCCTTCGGATGAGATTCTCAGCCGCAGGATGAAATCATCGCTCCGGCTCCGTCCGGTCTTCAGCTCCTTGGTTCCCTGGGTGAGGCCGCGCAGATAGCCGTACAGATGATCCGCTTCTTCACGCGCCCGCCGCTGGCGCGTGAAACCGGCGCGCAGAGCCCATTGGTAGGTGAGCACCCCTATCGCCATGAAGACCGCCACTCCTCCGAGAAGCAGCGGCGACAACCAGCCCATGTAGACGAAGCAGCCGAAAACCAGGGTCAAGTTGATGAAGCTGGTCGGGAAGTAGGTGATGGCCTCGCTGACGGTCCCTACGTCGTCGGACAGCGTCGCAAGAAGACTGTGCGGGCCGATCTCTTCCAGGCGCCGGAGAGGGGCGGCGAGAATCCGGCGGCTCAGATGGACCTGGATCTCCGTGGCCAGAAGGCCGCCGAGCTTCGCCAACAGATTCGAGGACGCGATCCGGGCAATGCCGACCAGCAGGCAAAGTCCGGCGAATCCCCATCCCAGCCTGGCGCTTGGCGCCCCCTCGAGAGCGACCGTATGGTTGACGAATGCGATCAGGCTCGTATTGGCGAGACCGGCGAGGGCCCCGCACAGGATCCCCAAGATCAGCGTGGGCCGTTGCCCGTGGCGCCACAGCACCTCCAACAGCTTGAGCAAGACTCTCTCCTTTACCAGACAGACGGCTCGCCAGACAGTCGCCGGCAGCCGGGCTATACCGCTACTCTTCGCGGAGCACGATCAATGGATCTTCGCTTGCGGCACGCCGGGCCGGAAGGTAGATCGCCCCGAGTGCGACCAGCCCGAAGCAGATCGTCGAAACGAGGAGAGTGGTGAGATCCTGCGCCTTGACTCCGTAGAGAAGGCTGCTCAGGAACCGGGTGACGGCCAGGGCGACGCAGAGGCCGATCCCCAGGCCGAGCCCCACCAGCGTCATGTTCTGGGCGACGACCCACGAAATCACCTGGCGGGTCTGGGCCCCGAGCGCCACCCGCAGCCCGATCTCCCGGGTCCGGGAGGCGACCCGGAAGCGAACTACTCCGTAGACTCCCACCGCGGCGAGGATCAGCGCGAGCGCCGAGCAGAGCACGAGGAAGAACATCGTGAAGCGCTGCCCGGAAACGGCTCCCGTCGCCACGTCCTGGAGGGAACGCACGTCGGAAATCGGCAACTGCGGATCGATCGAGTGAATCGCGTTGCGCACGGATGCGGCGAAACCCGCGGGATCCCCCGCCGTCCGGACGACCATGGTCATGTCATGGATCTGGAAGCCGGTCGAGAGATCGAACTGGGATTGCGGCAGGTACCAGGTCTGCTTCATGTCCACGGTCAGCCCCTGGTGCCGGACATCGCCGACGACGCCGATCACCGTGCTCCAGGGCGGGGCGTCCCCCCCGGAGATCCGGATTCGGCGCCCGAGGGGATCCTGGCCGGGCCAGTACCTGCCGGCCAGCGACTCGCTGATGACGATGACCGGCTGCGCATCGCGGCGGTCGGTCCGGGCGAAGTACCTCCCCTTCACGAGGGGGATTTCCATGGCTTCGAAATAACCCGGGGTCACGACCTGCCAGTCGGCCCGCGGCCGTTGGCCGGGCGGCGGCGAGTAGCCCTCGATCTCCAATCCCCAGTCGCCCATGCTGGCGGCCAGGGGCAGAACGCGGACGGCACCCACCTTCTCGACGCCGGGCAGGCCGCCGACGCTGGTCAGAATTCTGTCGTACAGCCCGACCAGCAGCTCCGGCTGCGCATATTTGCCCTCGGAGGGGGAGAGGCCCAGCGTCAGGACGTCGTCGGTGCGGAACCCGGGATCGACCCGCGACAGGTTCCAGGAGGTTCTGATCATGAGGCTCGCGCCCATGAGGAGCACCACCGAAAGCGCGACCGCCACCACCACCATGAGACTCTGGAATCTTCCGCCGTCGCGGCCGGGACCGGCGGAGCCGCGGCCGCTCTCCTTGAGGACGCCCTGCAGGTTCGGACGAGAGAAGCGCAGGGCGGGGAAAAGGCCGAAGATCAAGGCGGTCGCCAGCGAGATCAGGACGATGAAGGCGACGACCTCGGGATCCATCCCGATCTCGTCAACCCGCGGAATCTCGACGGGATGGAAGAACAGGATGGCGCGGACTCCCAGGTAGGTGAGCCACAGGCCCGCCAGGCCACCGAAGAAGGAGAGCACGGCGCTCTCGACCAGCATCTGCCGCATGAGCTGCCCCGGCGCGGCCCCGAGGGCCAGGCGCACCGCGAATTCCTTCCGTCTCTGGAGGCCGCGCACGAGGAGCAGGTTCGCGACGTTGGCGCAGGCGATCAGGAACACCAGGCCGACGGCTCCGGCGAGCACCAGGAGCGCGATCCGGATGGGGCCGAGAATGTCCGCGGCAATCGGAATCAGGAGCACCTCGAAATTCCATTCGCGCGGATAGGTCGCGTCGGCGGTCAGCCCGTCGGTGAGCACCCGCATCCTCGCCCGCGCCTGATCGAGGCTCACTCCTGGACGCAGCCGCGCGACGGCGTTGTAGTTGTGATCTCCGCCCCTGGGCGGCACCGAGTAGGCGCCTTGAAGCTCCTCGTCGAGCGGCATCCAGAGCGCGGAAGGGGTCTGCGAGTTGTAGTCCAGAGGGAGCTTGAACCCCGCCGGGATCACTCCCACGACGGTCTTTGGAGCTCCGTTGATGTCGATGCTGGTGCCGAGGATCCCGGGGTTTCCGCCGAAGCGGTGGCGCCAGAGCTCCTCGCTCAGGAGGACGACGTCGGCCGGTTGAGCGCCGCTCTCCGACGCCGTGAACGTCCGCCCCTGGATCGGTTTGACTCCGAAGACCTCGAAGAGATTCGGCGAGACGAGCGCGCCGCCGATCCGTTCCGGCTCTCCGCCGCTGGTCAGGTTCACCTGGTTCGGCTGGAACAAGGCTACGCCGGAGAAGCTGCCGGTATCGCCGTACGCGCGGTACTCCTGGGTCGACAGCCAGGTCTTGGGGAAGTCCGACCACCGGTTCCACACCATGACCAGCCTTTCCGGCTGGGTGTAGGGGAGGGGGCGCAGCAGGAGCGCGCGCAACAGGCTGGAGACGGAACCGGTGATTCCGATCCCCAGCGCGAGCGTCAGGACGGCGCCGATGGCAAACCCGGGGCTCTTGAAGAGGACGCGAACCGCATACCTGACATCGCTCAGAAGTCTTCTCATCGCACCCTTTCTCTTTCTGTTGAGCAGAGTATGCCCTGTTTAGGTCGCCTGGATTTCCCGCCCCGAAGAAATCCCGATCGTCTCCGTCGCGGCCAGGATCCCCTCATTCCTGCTCCGCGAGGGCGCTTCCCCTGAGCAGAGCACGCACCTCCTCGTCCGACAGGCGCCCGATCTGCTCGATCATCTCCAGGTCGGCGTCGCTCTCCGCCGTGGAGCCCGCTCCCGGCAGCCCCTCCTCGGCGGTCGCGAGCCCCATCCTCTCGCGGAGCAGATCCGCCAGCGCCCCGATCGTCGGGAAACGGAACAGCTCCTGGACGGTGAAGAGGAGACCCCGGTTTTTCGCCGCGGCAACCAGCCGCACGCTGCCCATGGAGTCGCCGCCGAGCACGAAGAAGTTATCAAAGACTCCGACCCGGTCCAGACGCAGGGAGTTGGCCCAGATCTCGGCCAGCACCTCCTCCACGGCGTCCCGGGGCGGCACGTAGGACTTCTCGAGGTCCGGCCGTCCTGTCCCGGGCGCCGGCAAGTCCGCGAAGCTCACCTTGCCGTGGACGGTGAGCGGCAGCTCGGCGAGTTGGACGAAGGTCGCGGGGACCATGTAATCAGGAAGCTGCGCGCCAAGCTCCGAGCGCAATTCCTCGAAGCCGGGCAGAGTGTCGCCAGACGGAACCAGGTAGGCCACCAGGCGCGCGTCTTCGGAGCCGTCCCGACGCAACACGACCACGGCCTCCCGCACCCGCGGATTGCGCGTCAGAGCTGCCTCGACTTCCCCGGGCTCGACCCGGAAGCCGCGGATCTTGATCTGCCGATCGGTCCGGCCCAGGTACTCAAGGTCGCCCTCGGGCAGGTGGCGGGCGAGATCCCCCGTGCGATAAATGCGCACACCCGGCTCCGCGAACGGATCGGGCAGGAAGCGCGAGGCCGTGAGGTCGGGCCGTCCGAGATAACCGCGGGAGACCCCTGCCCCACCCACGTAGAGTTCGCCGGAAACCCCGGCGGGAACCGGCCTCAACCAGGGGTCCAGCACGTAGAGGCGGAGGTTCGCGATGGCCCGGCCGATCGGCAGCCGCCCCTTCTTTGGGCTCTCGGGACCAACCTCGTACGCTGCGCAGCCGACGACCGTTTCGGTCGGGCCATACTCATTGAAGATCCGGGTCGCCGTCCCCTCCGACCCCTGCCGCCAGCCCGTCAGGCTCTCGGCCGAAAGAGCATCTCCACCGACGACCAGGACACGGGACCGGGGCTCGATCTGCCGTGCGGCCAGCTCGCGGCCCAGAAGATCGAGGTGGGCCGGCGTCAGCTTGACCAGGCTGTAACAGCGCTCCCGCAGGCCGGACAGAAGCCCCTCGAACCCCTCCTCGTCGGGCAGCAAGGTCACGGTACGGCCCGCCACCAGAGGGCCCAAGAGGCTGGTCACGGTCAGGTCGAAGCTCAAGGGGCTCTGTACCAGCGAGCCCTCCCCCTCCGTCAGATCGTAGGCCCGCACCGCCCAGGACAGATAGTTGACGACCCCCTGGTGGGGGACCATCACCCCCTTGGGCTTCCCGGTCGAGCCCGACGTGTAGAGGATGTAGGCGAGGCTCTGCGGCGAGAGCACGTCCCTGCCGGCACTCGCCGGCGGAGCGCTCTCCGGCAGGTCGACGTCGATCCTCACCACCCGAGCCTCCATTCCAGCGGGGAGCTGGCCGGCGAGAGCCGAATCGGTGAGGACCACCAGCGCCTGCGAGTCGGAAAGCTGGAAGGCCAGGCGCTCCCGGGGGTAGGCGGGATCGAGAGGCACGTAGGCCCCGCCGGCTTTCAAGACGCCGAGGATGGCGACGACCGCCGCGGGCGAACGCTGGAGAAAGATGGCGACCGCGACCTCCGGTCCGACGCCGAGGGAGCGCAAGTGGCGGGCGAGCCGGCCGGCCTGGTCGTCGAGCTCACGGTAGGAGAGCTCGATCACGCCCGAACGAACGGCCGGCGCGTCGGGAGAACGCTCGACCTGGTCTTCGAAAAGCTGGTGCAGGCAACGATTGTCCGGGTACTCGGCGGCGGAGCGGTTGAGCTCGACGAGCAGCCATTGCTCCTCAGCCGGAGAAAGGACGCTGAGATCTTCGATCGCGGACTGAGGCGCGGCCAGCGCGCTCTCGAGCAGGCGCGCGAACCGCCCCGCAAGAAGCTCCACGAACCGTCCGGACAGGCGTCCGGTGTCCGCATGCAGCTCGACGCTGAGCTGTCCTTCGGCCAGCCCGCAGACGAGAGTGACCGGCAGGCGCTCGACATAGGCCCGCGCCCTCGAGGTCGAGAGCTTGATCCCGGCGACGCTCGCGACGGCCGGCGGCGGAGCGATCTCGAAGCCGCACAGCTCCGAGAGCCCTTCGGGATCATCGGGCAGGAAGTACTCCTGCCAGTCCTCGGCTTCGTGGGAAATCTTCCCCGCCTGCTCGACGACGCTGGCGAACGACAGCCCCGGCTGCAGCGGAATTTCGATCGGCACACAGCCCGCGAAGAGGCCCAGTGAGCTTTCCATCGCCTCGAACTTGCGGCCGGTCACCACCCACCCGATGGGGGCGCGCGAGCTGCCGGACCTCAGGCGCCAGAGCAGGACGGCCCAGGCGGCGAGCAGCACGATCTCCGGCGACGTCTCCTGCTCCGCCGCCACGGCCCCGAGAGCCTTGGAAAGACCGGAGGGGGCCTCGCCGGGGATGACAGGGGTGACGGGGATGACGGGAATGAACCGAGGCGTGAAGGGGCCCGCAGGACCGGCCTCTGCCATCTCAAGGGGCGCGGGCCGCTCTCCCGGTTCCCGCCGCCAATAGGATCGCCCCTCCTCGCTCTCGTCGTCCTCGAGGATCTCGTTGTTCCATTCCGAGAACTGGAGGTACTGCACGATCTCCTCGGGATCGCTCTCCTCGCCCGCCCCGGCACCGGCGCCGTAGCCCATGGCGATCTCCGTCAGCAGGTTCTCGAGCGTCTGCCGGTCGGCGCAGAGTGCCGGGAGAGTGAGGATCAGAAGGTGCCGATCCGCGGCGCTCCGAACGAGGAGAGCGTGAAGGAGCGGACCGCCCAGGAGGTCGAACGGGCGTTGCCATTCCTCATCCATGAGGTCGAGAAGCCGGCGATCTTCCTCCACACCCGCCGGAGCGCCGGCCTCGAGATGGCGCAAGGTCGGCAGCCGGGCACCGCCGACGAGTTGCAGCGGCAGCGGCAGTCCCGGCGTGTGGAGGAAGGAGGTCCGCAGGGAGTCGTGCCGCTCGGCCACTCGAGTCAACGACCGTCCGAGCAACTCGGACCGCAGATTCCCATCAATCCGGATGACCGTCTGGGCGCGCAGTGCCTCGCCTTCGTTCCGCAGCTTTGGCCAGAGTTGGCGTTGCCGGGGAGACAGTCTGTACCCCTGAGAGGAATCGGGGAGGCTCATCGCCCCTCCGGGCTTGCCGGCGGAGCCATGGACGCGTCATCGAAACCGTCCATATCGCCCAGTGCCACCAGGATCTTGCGCTCGCCGGTAAACGGGTTCCGGCCGTGAGCCGTCAACAGGTTGTCGACCAGCAGCACGTCTCCTCTCTGCCAGGGGAAGCTCAGCTCGAGCTCGTCGTAGATGCGGAGGATCTCGTGCATCGCCTCATCCTCGATCGGCGAGCCATCTCCTAAGAAGCAGTTGCGCGGCAGGTCCTGCGGCGCAAAAAGCGATTCCATGGAGGCCCGGGTCTGAGGCTCCAGACACGAGACATGCCAGTGCTGGGCCTGGTTGAACCAGACCTTCTCACCCGTCACGGGGTGCTCGATCACCGCCGGCCGCACGGCAAGGGTGCGCAGCAGCGTCTCCCCTCTCCACTCCCACTGCACCGCCGATTCCTGACACTTCCGCTCCACCTCGGCGGGATCGTCCGTCTGGAAGACCTTTTGCCAGGGCAACCCGATCCCTTCGTAGCCATAATTCCGCATGTACTGGACCCGCTTCTCCTCGAAGCGTTGCCGCAGCTCGGGGCGGAGCCGCTGATAGACCTGGCGGCTGTCGACGAGCGGGGTCTCGCCACCGCTGTCGGGCGGCGTCGCACAGGCAAACAGAATCTTGCGCGGCCAACGCTGG
The DNA here is from genome assembly GCA_031390755.1 of Holophagales bacterium. Lineage (GTDB taxonomy): Bacteria > Acidobacteriota > Thermoanaerobaculia > Multivoradales > UBA5704 > DATMER01. Next base: position 63,931 of record JANMTS010000045.1, on the reverse strand, counting down.
TTGAACGAGTTTTCGTTGTGCATCAGAAGCCGCTGGTCCTGGGGATAGAAGACCGGCGTGTAGACGTTGCCGCTCACCGACTCCCGGGGATGCTCGCCATTCTCGTTGAAGAGCTCGGAGCAGACAGCGGCGGCGAAACGCTCGAGAGCCGGAGGATTGTCGATGCCGAAACCCCGGAAGAGGATGGCACCATGCTGATGCAGTTTGGACTCCAGGAAGGAGCGTTGATGGGCTGCCCAGTCCGCCAGGTCCATGGCCTCGACGGCGGGTTCCACCACGAGCGGCAGTGTCCGTCCAGGCTGGAGCTCCCCCAGCTTGACCATCTCGCCCTGGACAGCCTCGACCGCCCGTGGTTTGACTGCCTTGAACTTCTGCAGATCACGCAGACTGCGTTGGCTTCTTTCCATGGCTCTCTGCTCCCTGCGCCGATCCGCGAGAAACGCTTCCAGCTCGTCAAGACGAGCGGCAGGCTGCGCGACGACGGCTTGCAACAGACTGATATAGCTGGTGAGGAAACCGGCGACGGTGGCCGGCTCATAAAGATCGGTGCGATAGTTCGCGACTCCCCCGAGCAGCCCCTCCCGCGAGTCACGGAAAGACAGCATGAAATCGAGCTGGGCCGTGCCGGCATAGACCTCGAAGGGTTGCACCGTCAGACCCTGAGGGCGCTTCATGGCACGCGGAGCGTGGGTGACGAACAGCTTGGTACGGAAGAGGGGCGAGTAGGTGACACCGCGGTCAACCCCCAGAGCGTCGATCAACCGTTCAAAGGGTAGATCCTGGTGAGCGTAGGCCTCCAACGTCACCTCCCGCACGTGGCCGAGCAGCTCGCGGAAGCCGGGGCTGCCCGGCACACGGAGGCGCAGGGGGAGCTGGTTCACGAAGAAGCCGATCATCCCTTCCGTGTCGACGTGGTCCCGGTTGGCCACATCCGTGCCGACGACCAGGTCGTCCGCGCTGGTCAGGTGCCGTAACAGAACCGAGAAGGCCGCCAGCAGGACCATGAAGAGAGTGGAATTCTCACGGCGGGCGAGAGCCCGCAGCCCGTCCGCCAGCTCCGCCGGCAGCTCGACGGTGAGATTGGCTCCTCGCGAGCTGGCATTTTCCGGCTGCGGCCGGTCCGCCGGCAGCGTGGTGACCGGAAGGCCCCCCGCGAGCTGACGGCGCCAATAGGCAAGGTGCTCCTCGAGGACGGCGCCCGTGAGCTGACGCCGCTGCCAGACGGCAAAGTCGGCATACTGGACGGGCAGAGCTCGAAGCGCGGGGACACGGCCGGCGCAGGCTGCCGTGTAGAGCTCGGTCACCTCCGCAACCAGCACTCCGGCCGACCAGGCATCGCTCAGAATATGGTGGAGCGTCAGCACCAGGATGTGCTCCTCCTGGGCCAGCTTCAGGAGATGCAGGCGCAGCAGCGGTCCCCGTTCCAGATCGAACGGCCGCCGCGCCTCCCGATCGGCCAGGCGCCGGGCCTCGGTCTCGCCCAGATCCGCCGAAAGCCCGGTGAGCTCCACCACCGACAGGGAGGGAGGAGCAGGAGGAGCGATCACCTGGTGGGGGACACCCTCAACCGCGCCGAACGTGGTGCGCAGCGTCTCGTGACGCCGCACCGTGGCGGCGAGGGCGCCGTGGAGCTCCGGCAGGCGCAGCTCTCCGCGCAGCCGCAGAGCGATGGGGATGTTGAGGGTCGCCTGTCCGGGGTCGAGCTGATCCAGGAACCAGAGACGCTGCTGCGCAAACGAGAGCGGCAGCGGACCGTCGCGCCGTACCGGGCGGATCTGGTCGGATTCCTCCGGAGCGAGGACCGGGACGGGCAGTTGAGGCGCCGTGCGATCGCCCTTCAGAATGGCCACGCAGTGCGCGATCAACGCCTCCAGCGCCGCCAGGTAGTCCGCCGCCAGACGCTCCATGGTGGAACGGGCATGGATCTCCGGGCTGAACGTCCAGGCGAGTTGCAGCCGCCGGTCCGCGACATAGGCGATGACCTCCACGAGGTACGGCCGGACCTCCGATGGAGATTGAGAGGGGCCGGACCGCTCGCGCGCCGCAGCGAAGAGGGAGTCCTTCGCCAGCCCCTGATCGAGTTGTCCGAGATGGTTGAAGACCAGTTGCGGACTCGGCGCGGCCGCGAGCCTCCGGGCGGCCTCCGGGTCGCCGCTGCCATAGCGCAGCAGACCGAAACCCAGGCCCCCTCGCGGCACGGCCCGCAGTTGCTCCTGAACGGCACGGATCGCGGTTTCCTCAGCGGTCTCAGCGGTCTCAGCAGTCTCAGCGGTCGGCTCGGGAAGACTCAGCAGGACCGGGAACAGGGTGGTGAACCATCCCACGGTGCGCGACAGGTCGAAGTCGGCGCCCAGGCCATCGCGGCCGTGCTTCTCGAGGTGCAGAAGGAGGCGCCGCTCTCCCGTCCAACGCTCGAAGGCCTCGACCAGAGCGGTGAGCAGCAGGTCGTCGACGTGCGTGTGGTAGGCCCGGTGAGCCCTTTCGAGCAGATCCGCGGTCGCATCCTGGCCGAGAGCGACCGTTACGGTGTCGGCGGTGTCCAACCGGCCTGCGCCACCGACGGCATCGGTCGGCAAGGGCCGAACCTCGGTCTGCGCCATCTTCAGCCAGTAGTCCGCTTCCGAGGCCAGAGCCGGGGAACGCCCCTCCTCCACCAGCCGCGCAGCCCAACTCTGGAACGAGCTGGTCCTGGCCGGCAGCCGCGGGCTCTCTCCGGCAAGGGCCTGCCGATAGGAGACCTCGAGATCCTCGAGCAGGATCCGCCACGAGACCGCGTCGACGACCAGGTGATGGGCCACCAGGAACAGACGCTGCCGGGCTTCACCGCCCATGTCGAACACGTTGACTCGAAGCAGGGGGCCGCGGCCGAGATCGAAGCTCGACTGCAGCCCGGTTGCGGCGAATTCGAGCGCCCGGGCCCGGGTCTCCGCCGGCAAGGAGGTCAGATCGACATGAGGAACCTCGGGGGACACTCCCTGGGGGCCGTGCTCCTGCTGCCAGACTTCGCCCCTGCGCTCGAAGCGAAGCCGCAGGGCGTCATGGTGATCGGTCACCGCCTGGACGGCGCGCCGCAGGGCCGCGACCTGGAGAGAGCCTGCGACGGAAAGCAGGAGGGACTGGTTGAAATAGTGCGGATCCCTCCGCGGTCCGGCAAAGAACCATTGCTGAATCGGAGTCAGGGGGACCGCACCGGAAGCCGATCGGGCGGGTTCCGCGTCGGCCCGCTTCTCTTCCGTGACCGCGGCGAGGTCGGCCAGGGTGGGATGATCGAAGACGTCGCGGGCCTTCATCCGCAGCCCCGCCCGCCGGGCGCGCGATGCAACCTGGAGGCTGAGGATCGAGTCGCCACCCAGATCGAGGAAACGGTCGTCGAGCTCGACCCGGTCGACGCGCAGCACGTCACGCCAGATCTCCGCCAATGCCACCTCCGTAACGCTCCAGGGCCGCTCGGAAGGGCTCTCGCCCGACGTCGCGCGCTCCGAGCTCCCGGGAACAGGGGCCGGCAAGCGAGCGCGGTCCACTTTGCCGTTCCGCGTGATCGGCAGCTCGTCCAGGAGGACGATGACGGCCGGCAGCATGTGCTCCGGCAGGCTGGCCGCCAAATGTTCCCGCAGCTCGTCGACAGCGGGCGGCAGAACGCCTCTCTTCGGCACCCCATACGCCACCAGACGCAGGTCTCCCGGCGCGTCCTCGCGCAACGACGCGACCGCTTCGCCGATCGCGGGATGGCTGGCGAGCATCGCCTCGATCTCCCCGAGCTCAATGCGGAATCCGCGGACCTTGACCTGGGAGTCGACGCGGCCGAGGAATTCGATCGTGCCGTCCGGCCTGTAGAGTGCCAGATCCCCGGTGCGGTAGAGCCGCATTCCGGGCGCCCCGGCAAAGGGATCCGGCACGAACCGTTCGGCAGTCAGATCCGGACGGCCGAGATAGCCGCGGCAGACCTGCTCGCCGCCGATGTACAACTCCCCCATCACGCCCGCCGGCACCGGTTGCACAGCCGCGTCGAGCAGCCGGACGCAGTTGTTTGCGGCGGGTCTCCCGATGAGCACCGTCCCCGACAGAGCCTCGTCCGCGGCGAGCGAGGGCACCTCGAAGACCATGCATCCGACCACCGTCTCCGTCGGGCCGTACTCGTTGAGGAGCCGCATCCGTGGCGCGTGCGAACGCCAGAATTCCAGGTGATCGGCGCGGAGAGCCTCACCGCCGATCACCATCGCTCCCGACCACCCCTCCACGTCTTCCGGCCGCAGCCCTGACTCCAGGGCCCGCAGGTGCGACGGCGTCAGCTTCACAGCGCCGGCTGCCGCGCCGTTGGAGAGGGAGTCGCTCAGCCCTTCCACTCCCTCCGACTCGGCGGTCATCACCACGGTGCCGCCCGAGAGGAGCGGCAGGAACAGGCTGGTCACCGTCAGATCGAAAGAGATCGACGAGTGCAGCGGGGACTGCGTGCCGACGGCCTCCGGGTAGGTGGAGAGCGCCCATTGCAGGTAGTTCGCGAGCCCGCGATGACTGATCATCGCGCCCTTGGGTCGCCCCGTCGAGCCGGAGGTGTAGATCACGTAAGCGAGATTGTCGGGTTGCGCCTGGATGGCCACGGCCGGCCGGGGCACGGCCTTCCGGTCGGCGTCGACCACCAGCACGGCACCCGGATTCTGCGGCAGCAGGGAGCGGAATCGTTCCTGAGTCAGCAGCACCGCTGGACGGGCATCCGCAATCATCCAGGCCAGCCGCTCTCTCGGATAGGAGGGATCGAGAGGCAGGTAAGCCCCACCCGCCTTGAGAACGGCCAGGATCGCCACGGCCAGGGAGTTGGCGCGAGCGAGCATCACGCCGACCCGTGTTTCGGGTCCCACTCCGAGAGAGCGCAACTCGCCGGCCAGGTCGTCGGCGCGGCGGTCGAGCTCGGCGTAGCTCAGGCGTTCGCCGGCACCGATCAGAGCCCAATCGGCGGGCCGCAGAGCCGCCCGCGCCGCGAAGAGGTCATGCACCAGCCACGTTCCGCCCGGAGCGGCGGTATCGTTCCACTCCCGGAGCAGCTGCTGGCGCTCCGCCTCGCCGAGCAGGGAGACATCGTCGAGGGACCGAACATCCTGCTGGATGAGGCCGGTAAGGAGGTTCTTGAGACGGGACGCCAGGCGCTCGGCATCGGCCGCCTCGAAACGGCGGGCGTCGAACTGCAGCCAGAGCGGCAGGGTGCTCTCTGGCGCAGCGATCAGGGTGAGGGCGTAGTTGGTGCGCGACACGAAATCGGCGCTCCGGACCTCGACCGCACCCGCCCCGGCCCCGCGGACCTGCCGGACGACGGGAAAATTCTCGAACACGACCAGGGTTTCGAAGAGAGGCTGACCGGCCGGCAACTCGCTCCAGGTCTGCACCTGGCCGAGGGAGCAATACTCATAACGCCGCGAGTCGGCATGCCGCCTCTGCAGGTTCCGCAGCCACTCACCCGGAGAGCTCGCGGGCTCGATGCGGACCCGCGCAGGCAGCGTGTTGATGAAAACGCCGACTCTCTCCTCCACTCCGTCCAGATCCGCCGGGCGGCCCGCCGTCACCGTCCCGAAGACCACATCCTCCAGGCCGCCGAGCCGGCCGAGAAGCAGTGCCCAGGCGCCATGGAGCAGGGTCGCCAGGGTCAGCTTGTTGCGCTGGGTCCAGGCGCGTGCCGCCGCGCTTTCCGGTGCGGGAAGGGTCGTGCGCAATTCACGAAGGCTCTCGACGACGGCCGCGACCGTCCCGGCGCCCTCCGCCTGCGCTCGCCCTGCCTGGCCACCTATCGGCGGCATCCCCGTGAAGCCCGCAAGCTCGTGGCGCCAGAAGGCTTCCGCCTCACCGCGGTCCTGCCTCGCCAGCCAGGCGATGTAGTCGCGGTAGGGGCGGACGACGGGAGCCGGGGCCTCGGTGTGCTGACGCAGGGAGCCGTATAGCGCGAACAGCTCCTGGATCAGACGCGCGCTCGACCAGCCGTCGAGCACCAGATGGTGATAGTCCCAGATAAAGTGGAACTCCCCGCCCGGCAGGCGGACCAGGGTGAGACGCATCAGCGGCGCCGCTCCGATCGGCAACAGACTCTGCCCTCCCTGCTGGCGCAGGAGCTCCAGGCGCGGACCCCGTTCGCCCTCTTTGAGACCGCTCCAGTCGAGCATCGTGACGGGCATCTCGACCCGCCGCTGCACGACCTGCAGAGGCCGGTCCACGTCCTCCCAAACGAACGCGGTGCGCAGGATCGAATAGCGGGCGACGAGTTGGCGCCAGGCGGACGCGAAGTCCGCGGGATCCAGATCTCCATGCAGGGTGCAGCTCAGCTGCTGCTGGTAGATCCCGGCGGTTTCGGGATCGAGACTGAAGAAGAGCAGCCCCTCCTGCAAAGGCGACAGCGGATAGACGTCCTCCAGATCGGGGAGCTTCTTCACCAGACGATCGAGAGCCGGCTGGTCGAGACCGGCAAGGGGGAAGTCCGCGGGAGTGTGGATGGGTGACCCCGCGTTCAGGCAGTGCTGGATCAGGGCCACGAGGTGCTCTCGAAGGCGGTCCCCGAACCTCTCGATCGTCGCCCGCTGATGCACGCTCTCGCTATAGGTGAGGGCCAGGTGCAGCCGCCCCCCCGCCACGCTCGCGTTCACCTCGAGCGCATGGCTGCGCGGCTGCAACGGGCTCGCGAGGGCGCCGGTCGGCAGCTGTGCCGCCGCCACCCGGTGGCTTCCCGGCAGAGCCTGGTCGAGCTGCCCGAGGTAGTTGAAGAGAATCTGGGCCGGCGGGAGCGCGGCGATCTCCGCGACGGTCTCCGGATCGCCGAAGTAACGCAACGCTCCGTAGCCCAGGCCGCCGTTCGGAATCCGGCGCAGGATCTCCTTGACGGCCTTCAGAGCGGCCTCCGGCTGCCGCGGCCCGGTCATGGCCAGGCGCACGGGGTGGAAGGCGGTCAGCCACCCCACGGTCCGCGACACGTCCGTTTCGCGGTCGAGCGGCTGGCGGCCGTGACCTTCCACGTCCACCATCAGGTCGGCCCGTCCCGTCCAATCTGCATAGGAGCAGAGGAGGGCCGTCAGAAGAACCTCGGGGATCTGCACGCGACGCCTCGGCACCTCGCGCAGCAGGATCTGCGTCTCCGAGGGATCGAGCGCCCAGGTGACCGAGCGGGCCGTGGCAACGGTGCCGGCTCCATCCCCCAACCGGTCGATCGGGAGGAACCCTGGCCACGGCTTGCGGGCGAGGGCGCTCCAGTAGCTCCGCTCGGCGCGCGCCGGCTCGCTGCCCGCGAACCGCCGAAGGCTCGCCGCCCAGGCTCCGAGGGAGGAGGTCGCGGCCGGCAGCGACGGGTCTCCGTCGGCGAGTTGCCGATAGGCCTGGAACAGGTCGTCGAGCAGGATCCGCCAGGACACGCCGTCGACCACCAGGTGATGGGCAAGGAGCAGGAGATGCTCGGCCCCGTCGCCGAGATCGATCACCGCGACCCGCAGCAGTGGCCCTTGCGCCAGGTCGAGGCTGGACTGAAGGGAGGTCAGGACTGCCGGGAGCTCCACCTCGCGCCGGGTTTCCGCAAGCCCGCCGAGGTCGAGGCGCCCGAAAGGAGGCACCCCGGTGAGCGGAGCGATCGCCTGCCGCCACTCCCCTTCTGCGGTCTGGGTGAAACGCGCCCGCAGGATGTCGTGATGGACCAGGAGGTGCCCGACGGCCTTTGCCAGGAGGCCGTCGTCCAGAGGCTCGGATACCGAGAGGAAGACCGCCTGATTGAAGTGATGGATCTCCGGGAGCCGTCGCTCGAGCAGCCAGCGTTGGGCAGGCAACAGCGGTACCGTGCCTTCGGCCGGCGACGCTGCGTCCTGGGCCACCGCGGAGTGCCGGCACAGGGCCGCCAGATCAGCGATGGTCTGATGATCGAAAATATCCCTGGGCTGGAGCGACAGCCCTCCGAGCCTCGCCCGGGTCACGATCTGAATCCCCAGGATCGAGTCCCCTCCAAGCTCGAAGAAGTTGTCGTAGATGCCGATTTCCCGGATGCCGAGGACATCGGCCCAGATGGCGGCCAGGAGCTTCTCGTTCGTATCGCGCGGCGCCAGCTTCTCCGCCCCGCCGACCGCCGGCAACGCACCCGGCGCGGGCAGCCGGGAGCGGTCGAGCTTGCCGTTGGCGGTCACCGGAAGCTCGTCCAGCGTGACGACGGCGGCGGGCACCATGTATTCGGGCAACCGCTGCCGCAGGAACTCGCGCAGATCGCGAGCGATGGGCGCCTCCTCCCCTGCCGCAGGCACCACATAGGCCGCGATACGCCGATCGCCCGGCATGTCCTCGCGGACCACCGCCACGGCCGCGGCCACGGCGGCATGCGAAATCAACGCGGCCTCGATCTCGCCGAGCTCGATCCGGAAGCCGCGGATCTTCACCTGATGATCGCGACGGCCCAGGAACTCGAGAGTGCCGTCGGCGAAGAAGCGGGCTCGGTCTCCCGTCCGGTACATGCGCGCTCCCGGCCGCTCGGAGTACGGGTCGGGCAGATTCTTCAGCGCGTTCTCCCCGGCGTTCACCGTGTATCCCGAGAAGAGGCAGTCTCCAGCAATGTAGAGGTCGCCTTCCACTCCGATCGAGCAGGGCGACAGAGCCTCATCCAGGACGTGGTAGCGCGCGTTGGCGATCGGCCGGCCGTACGGCACGCTCACCCAATGGGGCTCGATCCGCGCGACCGGGAAGAAATTCGACCAGACCGCGGCCTCGGTCGCTCCGCCGAGCGCGATCACCTCCGCATTCGGAAAGGCCCGCCGCATCTGCCCGGGCAGCGGCAAGGGCACCCAGTCACCGCTCAGGAAGACGCGGCGCAGGCGGTGACGGCCCTCCTGCGGCTCCGCCGGCAGAAAGGGCACCAGCTGTTGCAGGGCCGCCGGGGCCGAATCCCAGAAGGTGATCGGCTCCGTCAGGAGAATACGCACCAGCGCCTCCGGGTCCGCGACCTCCGCCGACGATGCCACGCGCACGCTCCCTCCCACCGCCAACAGACCGAAGATGTCGTACACCGACAGGTCGAAGGAGAGCGAAGCCACCATCAACAGGCGCTCGGACGCTCCGACGTTGAAACGGCCGGTGATCCAGTGGATCAGGTTGATCACCGGCCGATGGCGTACCATCACGCCCTTGGGAGCTCCCGTCGACCCCGAGGTGAAGATGATGTAGGCCAGATCGTGCGACATCGCCGTGGGCGGCGGAGGAACCTCCGGCAGCGAGGACAGCCCGGCCGCGGTCCAGAGGCGCCGCCCCTCGAGCGGCTCGGAATCCGCCTCCGCCGCTTCCGCATCGACCAGAGAGACCATGTGCCGCAACCGCGGCGCCCCCGCCAGCTTCGCGAGCGGCTCCACCCACGCCCCGGCCGTTACCGCCACCTCGATTCCCAGGCCCGCCAGCAGCTCGGCGGTCCGCGCCGGCGGGTGTGCGACCTCCAACGGCACGTAGGCACCGCCCGCCTTCAGGATTCCGTAGAGCGCCTGCACCATTTCCAGACTGCGCTCCAGATAGACGGCGACGAGGGAGCCGGGGCCGACACCGAGGGCCTTCAGCCGGTGCGCCAGCTGGTTGGCAAGCCGGTCGAGCTCCCCATACGTCCAAGAGGCCGTCCCGGAGACCACGGCAACCGCATCGGGATCCCGCCTGACCTGTTCTTCGAAGAGCTCCTGCAGGCACCGCTCTCCGGGATACGGCGCCGCCGTGTCGTTCCATTCGTGGACGAGCTGATGCCTCTCGGCCTCGCCGAGCGGAGAGAGCTGCGAGATCCTCCGCTCCGGATCGGCCGTGAGGTTCCGGAGCGTGTTCACCAGGTGATCCGCGAAGCGATGCATCGTGGCGGAGTCGAACAGGGCCGTCCGGTACTCGAGCCCGCAGCGCAGCCCCTCCCCACTCTCGTAGAGCTCGATCAGCAGGTCGAACTTGGCCGTCTGGTTCGCCAGGCTCTCCGAGCGCACCTGCAACCCGGTCAGCTCGAAGCTTGCGGGAGGAAAGTTGTGCAACATGAACATCGTCTCGAAAAATGGCAGCTGCTGACCGCTGCGCTCGGCTTGCAGCTCGTTGACCAGGCGGTCGAACGGCATCTCCTGGTGAACATAGCCACCGAGGGTGACGTCGCGCACCTGATTCAGGATCTCTCCCACGGTCTGGTCGCCAGTCAGGCGGGCACGAAGGAGCAGGGTGTTGACGAAGGGGCCGACGATCCCCTCCAACTCGGTGCGGTTCCGATTGGCGATCGGCGTGGCCACGAGAAGGTCGCGCTGGCCGGTGGAATGGGCGAGCAGGAGATCGAAGCCGGTGAGAAGGGTCATGAAGAACGAGGCGCCGTGACGCCGGCCCAACTCCTTGAGCGCCTCGACGAGCGGAACGGGGAGGAAGACCGCCAGCGCGGAGAGCCCCGGGGAAGGGGTGGATGAGCGCGGCCGGTCGAGCGGCAGACGGAGGGTGGGCAGGTCCCCCTCCAGCTGATGCCGCCAGTAGCCGAGCAGCGTCTCCAGGGTCTCGCCGGTGAGATACCGGCGCTGCCACACCGCGTAGTCGGCATACTGCAAAGGGAGCTCGCCCAGCGGCGAGGAGAGACCGCGGCCGAACGCCTCGCACAGGAGGGCGAGCTCGCGGACCAGGATCGATGTGGACCAGCCGTCGCCGACGATGTGATGCATCGAAAGCACCGCGACGTGGTCCTCGGAGGCCAGTCGCAGCAGAGCCGCTCTCAGCAACGGTCCGCTTGCCAGGTCGAACGGCTGGAAGGCCACCGCGTGACGCAGATGGGCCGCCTCCTGCTCGCCGCTGCCCGCGGGTAGCGCCGTGAGATCGACGACCGGCAAGGGAATCCTGGCGGCCTCCCCGATGACCTGGAGGGGGGCTTTCTGCGACTCGGGGAATGTCGTCCGCAGAGCCTCATGACGCCTCACCAACTCGTTCAGGCCGGCGCTCAGAACGGGCACGCTGAGCCGACCGCGAAGCCTCACGGCGACGGGCAGGTTGTAGGCCACGGAGCCGGGGTCCAGTTGATCGAGAAACCAGAGCCGCTGCTGACTGAACGAGAGGGGCAGCTCGCCGTCGCGCGAAACGGGCTCGATCGGCGGCAGCTCCACTCCGGAGCGCTCCCGCATCAGGGTGTCGATCACGATGCCGAGAGCCGAGACGGTGGGGGCCTCGAACAGATGATGAACGCGGAGCTCGACCTGGAACAGCTCGCGCGCCCTCGAAACGATCTGGGTCGCGAGCAGCGAGTGGCCGCCGAGGTCGAAGAAGTTGTCATGGCTGCCGATCACCGAGACCGGCAACAACTCACTCCAGATGCCGGCCAGCATCTCCTCCGTCGCGGTCTGCGCCGTGTCACCGCTCGCATCCTTCCGCCCTTGCGCCTCTCCCGGCTCGGGCAATCCCGCACGGTCCAGCTTGCCGTTCGGCAGTCGCGGCAGCGCTCCCAGCACTATCGTGGCCCCGGGCAGCATGTACTCGGGCAGCCGCTGGGCAAGAAAGCGCCGCAGATCCTCGCCTGCCACGGATTCGCCGGGGCCGTCTTCGAGCACGACATAGGCGACCAGGCGCGTCTCACCCTGCGTGCTCTCGCGAGGCACGACCACGGCTTCCCGAACGGCCGGGTGCTCAAGGAGGGCCGACTCGATCTCGCCGGGCTCGATCCGGAAGCCCCGGATCTTGAGCTGGGCGTCGACGCGTCCGAGGAACTCGATCCGGCCGTCCGGCAGAAGGCGCGCCAGATCCCCGGTCCGGTACAGCCTTTCACCTGGCCGCGCGCTCCACGCATGCGGGAGAAAGCGCCGGGCGGTCAGCTCGACCTGCTCAAAATAGCCGCGGGCGAGGCCCGTGCCTCCGATGTAGAGCTCGCCCGGGAGACCAGGCGGAACGAGCTGATGCCGGGGATCGAGAAGGTACACCTGCACGTTCGCGAGAGGGCGGCCGATGGGCAGGCTCGAGGAGGAGCCGCTCCTCGACTCCGGCGTGCAGACCTCGAAGGTGGTGTCGATCGACGCCTCGGTCGGGCCATACAGGTTACAGATCTCCACGTCGAGGATGCGGAGGCAGCGCTCCGCGAGCTCCCAGGGGAAGACCTCGCCGCCGCAGAAAACCCGCCGCAGGCTGCGGCAAGCCGCCCGCACCCCCTCCTGCTGAAGAAATACTGACAGGTGGGAAGGGACGAGTTGCAGCACGGTCACCTGATTCTGGGCAATGACCTGCTTGAGATAGGCGTCGTCGCGCTGCCCTCCCGGAATCGCGAGCACCAGGCGGGCCCCGGTGAACAGAGGAAGAAAGATTTCCCAAATTGAAGCATCGAAGCTGTAGGGCGTCTTCTGCAGCAGGATGTCATCCGGTCCGAGCAAGAAGGTGCGCTGCATCCACAGCAGACGGTTCAGGATTGCCCGGTGCGACACCATGACACCCTTGGGTCGCCCAGTCGAACCTGAGGTATAGATCACATAAGCGAGATTGTCGGGGTTCGCACTCCTCGCCCCCACGTTTTCCTCCGCGGACGCGCCGTCGGTGCAGTCGACGCAGAGGACTCGGCCGGAAAAAGCGGGAAGGCTTTCGAGCAGGCTCTGCTGGGTGAGCAGCAGGAGCGCCCGCGAGTCATCGAGCATGTAGGCCAGGCGGTCGCGCGGGTACTCCGGATCGAGCGGCACATAGGCTCCGCCGGCCTTCAGAATGGCCAGCATCCCGATCACCATCTCGAAAGACCGTTCGACCGCCAGAGCGACCCGGGTTTCCGGCCCGACGCCCAGCCCTGCCAGGATTCGGGCGAGCTCCGTCGACCGCCGGTCGAGCTCGTCGAACGTCAGGCTCCGGTCTTCGTATACCAGCGCGATCCGGTCCGGCGTCCGGCCTGCCTGCGCCGTGAAGAGCGCAGCGATCGTGGCGGCGCCGGAGGCGCCCAGGTCGGCATCCGTGGCGTTGAAATCGAGAATCTGGCGGCGCTCCGCGGGCGAGAGCAGCTCGAGGTCGGCGATTCGGCATTGCGGCTCTGCCAGGGCATGCCGCAGGAGGACGCCATACCAGTCGACCATTCGTTCGGCGTCCTCCAGCCGAAGAACGGCGGAGTGATGAACGAGGTCCGCTACGAGCCCTTCTCCCCCCCGGAGCCGGAGACAGGAGAGGTCGAGGCGGGAGCCGCTGCCCGGAGCCCGCGACTCTTCGATCGTCCAACCCAGCCCTCCCGCCTCGAAGCCGGGCGGCTGCTCTTCGCACGCGAAGCCGAAGGGCAGGATGGGATCTCCTCCATGGCTCCAGTCCGCGAGATCCTTCCAGTCGAAGAGATCCTGCCACTGCTCAAGGTCGCGAACTTTCGCTGCGACCGATTCGATCGCCCCGGCGAACGACCCATGATCCTGGAAGTCGCAAGCGATCGGCAGCCAGCGGGCGAAAAGCCCCTGCGAGCGCTCGAGCTCCTCGTAGCGGCGTCCTGCCAGATGGATCCCCATGGGCAGGGCGCGCCCTCCGGAGAGCCGCCCCAGGAGCGCGGACCAGGCGGTCAGCAGAACCGTTGAAGCGTCGGCTCCAGACTGGCGAGCCACGGCATCGAGCCGGTCGAGAAGCTCGGCGGAGCCGAGCTTCCGAGACACCCGACGCGGAGACGAAGCGTCCCGGTCCACGGCCGGAACAGGGTCGAAGGGGAGGGCCAGCTCCAGGAGATCGGGGTCTTGCAGCAGGCTCACCCAGGGCTTCTTTCCCTCGCCGACCTCGCTCTTCAAGACGTCGTTTTGCCACTCCGAATAATCGGCATACTGGGTGAGCTCGCCTACGGGCTCCCAAGTCAGGTTTTCGAGCGACTGGCCGATCTCCTCCACCAGGTTCTTCAAGCTGCCAAGGTCGGTGCTGAGAGCGGAAAGGCCGAGCGCCAATCCGTAGCGCGACGGAGCGAGTTGCAGTGCGACACAGACCAGGGGAACTCCGGGCCGATCCTCGGAGACCTGGGAAAGCAGTCTTTCGACCCAAGGCTCCCCCCCTTCCCCGTCCACCGTCGCGTCCGGCTCAATCCACGTCAACTCGAAGATCGCCTCTTCGGAGATGACCTGCAGCGGTATGGCCATCCCGGGCAGAAGCAGGAAGGACGTGCGCAGAATCTCGTGCCGGCCGACCACCCGCTCCAAGGCACGGCGCAACGCTTCGAGGTCGAGGTTGCCTCGCAACAGGACGACGCAGGCGGCCCGGCCGGAGACCCCACGGTTGAGCCGCCAGAGCCGCTCCTGCTGAGGAGAAAGTCGAAAACCCTGGATCGTGGTATCGACGGCATTTGCGGCGTCGGCGACGGAGCCGGCCTCGTCATATCTCTCGCTCGATGAGCTCATCGCTGGGTCATGCTCCTTGCGTCGGTGCTCACCGACGTACCCGCCTTGCGTTGCCGCTGCCGGAAGCTCCTGGCGAGAGAGGAATCGAGGGTTGCATGCAGGGCCTGCCGTTGGAAGGTCGCGTTCTCGCGGAGCTTGCCGTCAAGCTCGCTCAGCCGGCAGAGGGGCTTCGCGACCACCTGCCCGAACAGGTACAGAAGTTGATCGATGAACGTGACGACCGTCTCGCGATCGAGAATCCCGGCCCGGTAGTTGAGAATTCCCCGGAGGGTCTGACCATCGTGATAGCAGACCAGGCCCAACTCGTTCGGCGCATTGGAGAAGCCGACATCGAAGCCCTCCACCTTCAGCAGCGTCCCCTCCATCGCGATGTCGAGGTCGGACCGCGCAGCCCCGGCCAGGCCGGAATGGACGAAATTGAGGCCCAGTTGCAGAAACGGTGGGTAGTCACGGCTCCTCTCCGGCGCCGCCTCCTTGATCACCAGGTCGAGCGGCAGATGCTGATGATCGAAAGCCTCCATGACCACGGTGCGAACGCGCCCGAGAAGCTCCGGAAACTCGGGGTCGCCGGAGAGGTCGACCCTCAGCAGCAGCGTATTGGCGAGGAATCCGATCAAATTCTCGCAACCGGCCTGGTCACGGTAGCTGATCGGAGCGCTGATCACGATGTCCTCCTGACCGGCGTGATATCGCACCAGTGCTGCGTAGACGGCGAGGGTGACCATGAACAACGTGCACTCCGTCCTCCGACCGAGATCCTCGAGGGCGGCAACCAACGGAGCGTCGACGCGGAAGCGCTCGCTGCCGGCCTGGAGATTCCGCACGCTCGATCGTTGACGGTCCGTAGGGAGGCTTACGAAGGAGCTCGCGCCCTGGAGCGTGCGCCGCCAGTAGGCGCTCTCCGACTCCAGAAGCGGACCCTCAAGGAGCTGCCGCTGCCAGGCCGCGAAATCACGAAACTGGACCTTCAGCGCAGGAAAAGAAGACGTCTGCCCCTCCGCAAAAGCGAGATAGAAGGCGGTGAGGTCACGGACGAGGACGACCATGGACCAGGCATCCGAGATGATGTGGTGACTCACCAGGGCGAGGACGTGGTCGCCCGACCCGAGCCGCAGCAGCAAAGACCGGAGCAGCGGCCCGTGGACGAGACTGAACGGTAGGCCCGACATCTCCAGAACCAGCTCCCTCGCCATCGTCTCACGCACCGGCCCGGGAAGGCCCGCCAGGTCGACAAGGGGCAGATCCTCTCGCCACGTCGCCGCGACGGCCTGGAAAGGCACGCCCCCTCTCTCGGCCAGGGTCGTCCGCAGCGACTCGTGCCGGCCGATCACCTCCGCCAGCGCCTGCCGGAGTGCCGGCACCCTGAGCGTGCCAAGGAGCCGGATGGCATGAGAGATGTGATAGGTCAAGCTCTCCGCCCGGTTCATCTGATCGATGAACCAGAGCCGCTGCTGTGAAAAAGACAATGGATAGAGGCCGGAGCCGCGCGGTCCGGCCTCGATCCCGGCCACCGGTGACGGCCTGCGGCCGAGCCTCGACTCGAGCAACGCTCGTTGCTTCGGGGTCAAGCGCGCGAGACGTTCTTCCAGATTACTCATGCATCGTCGCCCTTGCCGGCCGGAGCCCGGCCCTCGGACCGCAGCAGCTCGTCGAGAGCCTCCTCCGACAGGCCCTCGATCTCCCCTAGCAGATCCTCCGCTCCTTGCGCATCGGCCTGCTCGAGCTGCATGCGGGTGATGACCAGAGCGAGCTCCTCGACAGTGGGGGTCCTGAAGATCTGGCCGAGGGGCACCGACACCAGCTCGGCGCGCACTCTGTCGAGAAGCTGAGTGACCAGCAGGGAGTGGCCGCCGAGCTCGAAGAAGCTGTCGTGGACGCCGATCCTTGGAACGGCCAGCATCTCGGAGTAGAGCCGGCAGAGCGTCTCCTCGACCGGCGTCCGGGGCGCCACATAGGCTTTCTGCCTCCGCTCGATCGCACCGGGGCTGGGCAGAGAGCGCCGGTCCACCTTGCCCGACAGAGTGCGTGGCAGCGCCTCCAACACGACGAAGGCGGAAGGGACCATCACCTCCGGAAGAGAGGCTCGCAGGTGATTGGCGAGGACCGCGGTCTCGACTTCATGGCGCGTCACCAGATAGGCACAGAGGAACTTGTTGCCCTGGGTGTCCGAACGGTCGATCACGACGGCGTCGGCGACCTCCGGGTGAGAGCGCAGGAGATCCTCAATGGGCGCGAGCTCGACCCGGACTCCCCGGATCTTGACCTGCTGGTCGCGCCGGCCGAGAATCTCGAAGTCACCGTCCTCCCGCAATCGGCCGAGGTCCCCGGTCTTGTAGACGAGATCGCCGGGCCGATCACTCCAGGGATTCTGGATGAACACCTCTCGCGTCAGCTCGGGTTGATTGAAGTAGCCGAGCGCCCGGTAGGCCGTCCGGATGTAGATTTCTCCCAGCTTGCCCGGCGGGCAGGGCTGCCCGTCCTCGTCGACGACGATGGCCTGGGTCTCGGGCATCGGCTTGCCGACCGGAACCAGACGCGCGTTACCGTCCTCCGGCTGCACCGGGTAAAACAGCTTGACCATCGTGGTCTCGCTCGGGCCGTAGAGATTGACCAATTGGATGCGCTTGCCGAAAGCGCCGTGCCAGGTGCGGACATCGGCCGGGAGCAGTTGCTCGCCGGCCAGCAGCACGTACCGGAGGGACGGAAACCGATCCGGTCGCAGATCCTGGGCGAGGAGCAGCCGGAACACCGACGGGGTGCAATGGACCAGCTCCAGCCGTTCCCTTTCGATCCAGCCGGCCAGGCCTTCGCCATTGAAAAGAATTTCGCGAGAGGGCGGCACGCAGACCGTGCCCCCGGCCGAGAGCGGAGTGAAGGCGTCCCGCAGAAAGGCGTCGAAGGCGGGAGAGGTGAGCTGGCTGACCCGAGTGCCCTCTCCGACACCGAAGATTTCGATCTCCCAGCGGATGAAGTGATCGATCGCCTTGAGGCGTCCGCTGATGCCCTTGGGTCTGCCGGTCGATCCGGACGTGAAGTAGACGTAGCAGAGACCGTCGGGGTCGCGCTCCACGGCGGTCGGGGCCTCGGCCGGGGCAGCTACCGGGGCCACCAGGGCCACCGGGGCGGAGTTGAAGGGAATCACGGTCGCCTTCAGACCCCGCTCCTCCATCAGGCGCTCCAACGGTCCAACTCTCTCCGGATCGGTCAGCCACACACGCGGGCGGACTTCGTCGACGATCCAGGGCAGGTTGGCCAGAGGGAAATTGGGATCCAAGGGAACGAAAGCGCTCCCGATCTCCAGGACCGCCAGCATGGCGGCGATCACATCCACGGTCCGATCGGACAGGATGACGACCAGATCCTCGCGCGCGCCAGCGGCGGCGAGCGCCGAAGCGAGACCCGCCACCCTTCCGGAGAGCGCCTTGTAAGTGATCCGCTCTTCTCCCGAGTCGATGGCGATATGGCCGGGAAAGGCAGCGGCTGCCTGGCGGAACATCTCGTGGACGAATGGGCGCGTCATGTCAAAGGTCTCCGCCGAATGCGCTAGCGATCTCTAGCACCTCGGTCTGGTCGGCGATCTTGAGGCTCTGGATCCTGGAGCCGGGGTCGCTCACGATCGACTGCAGCAACCGTTCGTATTGATCCGCCATCCGGTCGATCGCGGCATCGGTGAAGAGCTCGGTGTCGTAGATGATCGAGCCGCTGACGCCGTCCTCGCGCTCGGTGAGCATCACGACCAGATCGAAGTTCGCCGTCCGCAGCTCGAGATCGACCGCGCTCATCGTCAGGCCCGGCAGGTCGCCGACCCGGGAGGGGAAGTTCTGAAACACGAACATCACCTGGAACAGCGAGACAAAGCCGGAATCCCGCTGAGGCCGAAGCCGCTCGAGCAGGATCTCATACGGGATGTCCTGATGGGCATAGGCTTCGAGAGCCGTGTCCCGTACCCGGGCGAGCAGCTCGTGGAACGTCGGATTTCCGGCCAGATCGGTGCGCAGCACGAGGTTGTTGACGAAGGCACCGATCACGTTCATGAGCCGGTCGTCTTCCCGGTTGGCGGTGTTGGTGCCGATCACCAGGTCGTCCTGGCCGGTGTAGAGATGCAGCAGCGCCTTGAAGGCGGCGAGCAGGGTCATGAACAGAGTGGCGCCCTGTCGCTGGCCCAGGCGGTTGAGCGGCGCCACCAACTCGGCGGGCAGGAGGAGACGCCGGGCGGCACCGCGGAACGTCGGCTGGAGCGGCCGCTGCTTCTGCAGGGGCAGCTCGAGGACCGGCAGCTCGCCGCCCAGCCGTCTGCGCCAGAATTCCAGGTGGGAACCGTACTCCTCCCCTGCCAGGGCCTGGGCCTGACGTCGGGCGAAATCCCAATACTTAACCGACAGCTCGGGCACGATCGGGGCGACGCCTCGCGAGAAGGCCAGATAGTGGTCGGCCAGCTCACGGCAGAGGATGCCGACGGACCAGCCGTCGCCCACGATGTGGTGCAGCGTCAGGACGGCCACGTGCTCACGCTCGGCCAGACGGATCAGACCGACCCGCAGCAGCCGGTCCTGCTCCAGATCGAAGGGCCGGTCGGCGCTCTCCGTGGCCAACCGCTGGCACAGTATGGCACGTGCCTTCGGCTCGAGCGCGGAGAGATCGAGCAACGGCACCTCCAGAGGAGCGGCGGAAAGGGTCTGCACCGGCTTTCCGGACACGGCGTGGAAGTTGGCACGCAGAACGGGGTGCCGCTGCATCATCGCGTCGAAGCTCGCCCGGAGCGCAGCCAGGTCCAGCACGCCGGCGAGGCGCACGGAAACCTTCATGTTGAAGGCCGAGCTCTCGGGGTTGAACTGTTGCAGGAACCAGAACCTCTCCTGGGCGAAGGAGAGCGGGAACGAGTCGCTCCCGGGCTCCAGCGGATCGCTCATGGCCTGGTCGGACGGTGGAGTCGGAGCGGCCGGATGTCCGCTCGCGAGGTCACGCAGGATGGCGGCCAGCCCGCCCACGGTGGGGGCATCGAACAGGCTGCGCAGGGACAGATCGACCTCGAAACGGCGGCGCACCTGGGTGATTACCTGAATCGCCGACAGCGAATGGCCGCCGAGCTCGAAGAAGTCGTGCCCGGTGCCGATCCCCTCGACTCCCAGCACCTTCTCCCAGATCTCGACCAGGGCCGCTTCCAGCGGATCGGCGGGAGCTCGGTAAACCGTCACCGCTCCCAGCCCGGTCAGCTCGGGCGCGGGCAGCGCCCGCCGGTCCAGCTTGCCGTTGGGCGAGAGCGGCAGCTCCGCGAGAGGAACGAAGACCGTGGGGATCATGTACTCCGGCAGGGTCTCCGAAAGATGCCGCCGGAGCTCCACCGGTGAGACCCCGCCCGGCGAGATGAAATAGGCGCAGAGATATTTGCCGTCCGCCTTCTCGTCCCGCGCGGCAACGGCCGCTGCGCGGACCTCCGGATGGCGGAGCAATTGAGTCTCGATCTCCCCGAGCTCGACCCGGAAGCCGCGGATCTTCACCTGATGATCGACGCGGCCGAGAAACTCGATGTTTCCGTCCGCCATCATCCGCCCGAGATCGCCGGTGCGGTACATCCGGCTGCCTGCGGCATCCGCGAAACGGTCCGGCAGGAATGCCGTGGCCGTTTTCTCGGGGTCGGCGGCATATCCGACCGCCGTGCCGACGCCGCCGATGAACAGCTCGCCGACGACACCCGCCGGCACGACGTCGAGGCCTCGGTCGAGGATGTAGAACGACGAGTTGGCGATCGGACGGCCGTACGGGATGCTCACCCAGGACGGCTGGATCTCATGAACCCGGTAGAAATTCGACCAGACCGTCGCTTCCGTGGCGCCGCCAAGGCTGATCACCTTGGCGGCGGGAAAGAACCGCCGGATCCGGTCCGGCAGGGCAAGCGGAATCCAGTCGCCGCTCAGCAGGACGGTCTGGAGCGACTCATGACGGAAGTCTGGCTCCGCGTCCTCCAGATACTGGACGAGGCTGGCCATGGTCGTCGGAACCGAGCTCCAGAAGGTGACCCCTTCGGCCTCCATCAGACGCGCCAGCCGGCGAGGGTCGCGCAGGTCGTCGAGCTCCGCGATGACCACGGTCGCTCCCGCCGCAAGGCCACCGAACAGGTCGTACACCGAAAGATCGAAGCAGATCGAAGACAACATCAGGAGGACGCTGCCGGGACCGACCTGAAGCTCGCGGTTGACCCACTGCACCAGGTTCGCCGCCGCGCCGTGCTGGATCATCACCCCCTTGGGGCGACCGGTCGAGCCCGAGGTGTAGATCGTATAGGCGAGGTCGTCGGGTCCCGTCTCATGCCCGGGATCGCGCAGAGGCTCCGAGGCCGCGTCGACCTCGCCGATCACCAGAAGATCATCGAGGTCCAAGGGTGGATCGAGCTCATACTGCTGGTCGGCCACGATCCGCCGCAGGCCCGACGTCCTGGCGATGTAACCCTTCCGTGCTGGGGGGTAGTCCGGTTCCATGGGTACGTAGGCGGCATCTACGGCGAGCACGGCCAGCGCCGCGACCGCCAGATCGACCGAGCGAGCGAAGATCAGGCCGACTCGATCTCCGGCTCTCACCCCGCGCGACCGCAAGGCGGACGCCAGCTGCCGGACTCGGAGGTCCAACCCGGCATAGTCGAGGCTCTGTCCGGCACAGATCACCGCCGGCCTTCCCCCAGCGGCGGCCACCAGCTCGGCGGACAAAGGGTAGAGACCCCGGCTCCTGTCGAAGGCGGCCGCCGTGTCGTTGAACCGGACGAGGACCTCCTGGCGCTCGGCCGCCGAGACCACCGCTTCCGCGCTCAACCGACCCTCCAGACCGAGGGCGAATCGCTCCAGAATGCGCACGTATAGATCAACCGCCCGCTCAATGTCGGCGGCATCAAAATACTGCGGCGCATACTTGATGCCGGCGGTCATCTTGCCCCGGGTCGTCGCCGAGACCTCGACGTCGAACAGGGTGTTGGTCATCAAATGACTGTTGAACTGGTAGGCAGCGGGTATCGCCGCATCGTCGGCCCAGCGGTACAGAAGGTGGTTGGCCGACTGCCGGGTCACGTGAAAATCGGTGAAGTTGAAAAGCGTGTCGAAGAAGGGATTGCCCTGAGCCGCCCGCGAACCCGCGACGGCGGCGATGTCCACCAGGGGGAGCTGATGGCGCTTCTGCTCGTTGAGCAGGGCATGCACCCGATGGACCAGAGTCCGGATGTCGGCCGCGCGCGCCATATCGACCCGCAGCGGTACGGAATTCAGGAAGCAGCCGATGATCTTGTCGCCGTCGGGGATGCCCGGGCGGTCGTGAGTGACGATGCCGGTGACCAGGTCGTCTTCTCCCACGGTGACCCGCAGCAACTCGAGGTGGGCGCTGACGAGAAGCGCCTGCAGGCTCACGTGGTGCGCGGACGCCTGGGACCGCAGCCGGTCGAACAGGTCGTCGCTCAGACCCCGGTTCACGCCCCGCATCACTCCTTGCTCTCCCTTCGCCCGCGCCCGGCTGAAGGGGAGTTGGTTTCTGGCATGGCCGGCCAGATGCTCGCACCAGAAGGCATCCGCCTGGGACGACCCTCGGCGGCCCAACGAGATCTCTACGTAATCGCGATAGTCGCTCGCCAGGCGCGTCAATTGAGACAAGCCGTCGAGGTCGTTCCGACCGAAGAGATCGTCCAGCTCGACCCAGAAAGAGATGTTGCTCCAGCCGTCGAGCATTGCGTGGTGGAAGCTCCAGATCGCGCAATGGAGATCACCACGCAGGCGGAACAGCTTGAGCCGCCAGAGGACATCACCGGCGAAGCCCGGACGATTGGCGAGATCGTGCGCGCTGTAGGCCTGGACTCTCCGGCGCTGCTCTCCCTCCTCGAGGCCGGTGAGATCCTCGACGTTGCGCGGCACGGTCACCCTGGCCTCGACGACCTTCATCGGTTCCTCGAACTGCTGAAGGTAGTACCTGCTCCGAAAGATCGAATGGCGATCGACCAGGAGCTCGAAACCACGATAGAAGCGCTCCAGATCCGGGATCTCGAACAGGTA
Source organism: Holophagales bacterium (assembly GCA_031390755.1). Taxonomy (GTDB): domain Bacteria; phylum Acidobacteriota; class Thermoanaerobaculia; order Multivoradales; family UBA5704; genus DATMER01. The sequence goes on along the minus strand of JANMTS010000045.1, from coordinate 41,607 downwards.
GACGAGCTGATCGTAGTAGACGGGCTCGTCAGGAGCCAGGAGCGAGTGGAAGATCATGCCGCGCTCGATGCCGGAGAGCGGATAGAAGTCTTCGTACTCTTCCGGCAGCCGCGAACGCTGGCCCGGATCGGCCAGAACGGACTGCTGCAGGCGCGCCAACTCCCGCCGGCCCAGGTTCCGCTCCTCGTCTCCCGAGCCCGCCCCGGTGGCGAGATGGCCGGCCATCTCGGCGACCGACTGGTAGCGGAAGGCATCCTGAACCTTGAGCTTGACCGAGAGCCGCTCGTTGACACGGCTGATCAGGCGGACCGCCTTGATCGAATCGCCCCCCAGATCGAAGAAGGTGTCGTGGAGTCCGACCCGGCCGACACCCAGGACGTCGCACCAGACTTCCGCCAGCGCGATTTCCAAGGGTGAGGCGGGAGCCTCATAACCCGGGCCGTCGAGATCCCGCTGCAGCCGATCGGGCGCCGGCAACGCCCGGCGGTCGACCTTGCCGTGCGCCGTCAGTGGGAGCCGGTCCAGCAGGACGTAAGCCGAGGGCAACATGTGCTCGGGCAGCCGCTCGCGCGCGAAAGACTGGAGCTGCGGCAGGAAGTTGCGCAGGAGGCGGGCTCGCAGCGGCTGGTTGGCGTGAGCGCGCCACGGCCGGGAGCGAGCCTCTTCCTCAGGGAAGGCCAGCCAGCCAGCCTCCGGTACCTGCCGAGGATCGGCAAGGATGGCGTCGAAGCGTCCTTCAGCGTCCTGAGCCGCCCAGCTCAAACGCAGCTCATGGCCGTGCTCTTCGGCCAGCGTCCAGAGCTCCTCCGGATCGACCCCTCCGGTCAGCGGTCCCTCTCCAAGCACGGACTGGCGGAGCTCGCCTACAGTGCCGCCGTCCGGACTCTCCGCCAGCCTGCGGACGATCGAGACCTCGCGAGCGAGCCGGGTATTGGGAATCTGCCGGAGGCCGAGGAGACGAGGGCCCGGGGCAGCCAGGCGAGTCCGCAGGGACGCGAGATCGAGCCCTTCGGCCTCCCAGTCCACCCAGGGGATGACCACCGCCTCCGAGTCGGGCCGAGACCCGACATGGATCACGACGTCGTAGCGGAAGCGCGTCAGCTCGTTGTCGTACCGGCTCCGCTTGGGCAGGATCTCTACCCGGCTCACCGCGGCCAGATGGCTCGTCAACGCCAGGAAGAAGCCCGGTGCCAGGACCAGCTCCTCGTCATCGAGAGCCCGCTGCCGGATGCGCTCACGCCAGACCGCGACCGGCAGACCTCCCTCGGTGCGATCGAGCTCGACCGAGGCATGAAACGCTTCGAGCAGAGGCAGGCTCCGGTTGTCCCCCACGAAAACGAAACCTCCGGAAGAGACGGCTGCCACGGCCCGCTCGAGCACCATGAGCAGGTATTCGACGCTGGGGAAGTACTGGGCCACAGAGTTTACGACCACGGCGTCGACCGAGCCGGGCTCGACGCCGGAGAAGTCGTGAGCCAGGCGCTGCTCGAGCTTGACGGGACCCGGTCCGCCGGGTAGCGAGTCGAGATGGCTCTGCACGTTGGCCAGCGCCACCTCGGAGAGATCCCACCCCACGTAGGACTCGGTCTGCGGTGCAATGCGGAAGAGAAGCAGACCGGTACCGCTTCCGATCTCGAGCACCCGGCGGGGGGTGCGCGCGACGATCCGCTCGACGGTCCGCTCGACCCACTCCCGCATCTCCTCGGCCGGGATCGGCTCGCCCGTATAGCTGCTGTCCCAGCCCCTGATGTCGAAGGTGGGATCGGCTGGAGCGGAAGGAGCCTCAGGATCCTCGGCGGCCTCGGTGTCTTCGTCGTCGGCCTGGCGGCTGTAGGCGCTGTCGAACACCTGCTGCCACTGCGTCACCTGCGCGACGAGCTCCGCCTCGCTGGCTCCCGCCTCCGGACCCGCGTCCATCACCACGTACGCGACGAGCTGCCCTTCGCCTTTCTCTTCGTGAACCAGCGCCACCGCCTCGCGGACTTGGGGGTGGTTGAAGAGCACGGCCTCGATCTCTCCCAGCTCGATCCGGAAGCCGCGAATCTTGACCTGGTGATCGATCCGGCCCAGGTGAGCCAGCTCGCCCGTGCCCAGGTGCAGGCCCAGGTCTCCGGAGCGGTACAGACGGCCGCCCGAAATCCCGCTCCAGGCGTCCGGAACGAAACGCTCAGCCGTCAGCTCCGGGCGGCCGAGATAGCCACGGGCCAACCCGCCGCCTCCGATGACCAGCTCGCCGGGCACTCCGATGGGCAACGGCTGAAGGCTTGCGTCCAGCGTGTAGGCCGCGAGGTGCGAGAGCGGACGACCGATGCCGCTGCCGCGGGCCGGGCTGCCCTGAGCCGGCAGATCCGCGAACAGCACGCGGCGGAAGGTCACGTGGACCGTGGTCTCGGTAATCCCGTACATGTTGACCATCTGGGGCCGAGCGTCGCCGTGCTTCTCGAACCAGGGACGCAGACTGCTGAAGTCGAGCGCTTCTCCACCGAAGATCACCCAGCGCAACGCAAGACCGGCCGGAGCGTCGCGATCCGCTTCGATGAGCTGGCGGAAGGCCGACGGAGTCTGGTTCAGAACGGTCACCTGCTCGGTCAGGAGAAGCTGATGAAAGTCTTCCGGCGAGCGGCTGACCCAGTAGGGAACGACCACCAGGCGCCCGCCATAGAGCAGCGCACCCCAGATCTCCCAGACCGAGAAGTCGAACGAGAAGGAGTGGAACAGCGTCCAGACGTCGTCGGGACCGAAGCCGAAGCAGGGCTCCGTGGCCGCCATAAGCTCGAGGACGTTGCCGTGGGTGACCTGGACGCCCTTGGGCCGGCCCGTCGAGCCGGAGGTGTAGATGACGTAGGCGAGATTCTGCGGAGCGACGGAGACCGCCAGGGGCTCGGCGCTCACCCCGGCGAGAAGATCGACATCGTCCAGGCAGAGCACCTGCACTCCGTCCAAGGCTTCGCCGCCGGTGGCGATGTCGCGCAGACGCGTCTCGGTCAGCAGCACGGCGACGCCCGAGTCCTGCCGCAACCAGGCCAGACGTTCGCGCGGGTAGGCGGGATCGAGAGGCACGTAGGCGCCTCCGGCCTTCAGGACGCCCAGGGCACCGACCATCATCTCGAACGAGCGCTCGACGACGATTCCCACCAGCACCTCGGGGCCGACCCCCAGCCTGCGGAGGGTCCGGGCGAGGCGATTGCTCTGCCGGTCGAGCTCGCCGTAGCTCCACGCCCGCCCCTCGAACGAAACGGCCGGCGCTTCGGGCCGTTCGGCTGCGATCCGGGCGAATCTTTCGTGAATCGAGCCGAGGATCGAGTCGGCTGCGGCGAGCCTGGGACGCTCCCATTCGGTCAGAAGCTGATGCCGCTCCGCAGCGCTCAGCAGGTCGAGATCCGGCAGCCGCAACGACGGGGCAGCCACGGCCGCTGCAAACAGGATCTCGAAGTGTTGCCACAGGCGCACGACCGTCGAGCGCTCGAAAAGGTCGGAGTTGTATTGCAGATGGCCGCCCAGGCTTCCTTCGGCGCCATCCCACAGCACCAGAACGAGATCGAACTTGGCCGTTCCGGTGTGCGTCTGTCCGCTTTCGACCGGCTCGAGGCTCAACTCCCCCACCCGGGCGCCGGCGTGCCCCAGCGGAAGATTCTGGAAGACCAGCAGAACCTGGCAGAGAGGGTTGTTGCGCAGGCTGCGCTCGACCCGCATCTCGTCGACGAGCCGTTCGAACGGCAGATCCTGATGCGCGTAGGCCCCGAGCGTGACCTCCCGGACCCTCCCCAGCAGCTCTTCGAAGGTGGGAGCGCCCGAGAGGTCGGTGCGAAGCACCAGCACGTTGACGAAGAAACCGATCAATTCCTCGAGCTCGCGCGCACCGCGGTTGGCGGTCGCCGTGCCGATGACGAGATCCGTCCTGCCGGTGTAGCGCGCCAGCAGCGCCTGCCAGGCAGCCAGGGCGGTCATGAACGTCGTGGCTCCGAAGCGCCGGCCGCTCGCCCGGATCCGGTTCGCCAGGGGAGCGCCGATCTCGACCTCGACATCCGCGCCGCGGAAGGTCTCCTCGGCCGGCCGGGGATGATCGGTCGGCAGGTCCAGAGTCGAGGGCGCCCCTTCCAGCCGATCGCGCCAGTAGGCGAGGAGCTCGGCGAGCCTGTCGCCCGACAGCCGCTCTCGCTGCCAGAGCGCAAAATCCGAGTACTGCAGCGCCAGCTCCGGAAGGGGGCTCGGCAGGCCCTGGGAAAAGGCCTCGTAGAGCATCAGGAGCTCGCGGTGCAGCCTGCCGTGCGACCAGCCGTCCGACGCGATGTGGTGGATATCGACCAGCAGACGCGCGATCGAGGACGACAGTCGCAACAGGGTGACGCGCAGTGGCAGCGAGCGGCCGAGGTCGAAGGGCAGACGTCCGCGAGCCTCGGCCAGGCGATCCGCCACCTCCTCTCCGAGCCCGGCCCGAAGACCGGAGAGATCGATCACGGGCAGCTCGAGGCTCGCCTCCTCGATCCTCTGGACCGCCTCACCGGCCACGGAAGGATAGGTGGTGCGCAACACCTCATGGCGCCGCACGATCTCCCGGCAGCTCTGCTCCAGAGCCCCTACGTCGAGCGGCCCCCTCAGGTCGAGGACGCTCTGCATGTTGTAGAACGGGCTGTCCGGCGCGAGCTGGGCCAGGAACCAGAGACGCTCCTGCGCGTAGGACAACGGCACGTCCGTGTGGCGCTCCCGCCGGACGGGCGGTGGCAAAGCGGTCCGGCTCGCGCTCGCCGCCCCTTCGATGCGCTCGGCAAGGAGGGCGACGCGAGGCGATTCGAACAGCCAGCGGACCGGCAGGTCGACGCCCAGGATCTCGCGGACCCGCGAGCACACCCGGACGGCCTGCAACGAATGGCCGCCCAGCTCGAAGAAATCGTCCTCCGCGCCGATGGACGGAAGCTCGAGAACCTCTCCCCAGATTCCCGCCAGGATCTCCTCGGTCGCGGTCCGGAAGGCTCCGGAGGCCGTTGCGGAAGCGCGCTCGGGCCGAGGCGGAGGCAGTGCGCCGGGATCGAGCTTTCCATTCGCGAGCAGCGGCAGCGCCGGCAGGTCCACGAAGAACGCCGGCAGCATGTAGCTCGGCAGACGAGCCCCGAGGCTCCGGCGCAGCTCGGCGAACGAGAGGGCCTCTCCCCGCGCGACGACATAGGCGACGAGCGCCTTCTCCCCTGCCACCGTCCGCACGACGACCGCCACCTCGGCGACCTGGGGGTGAAGGGCGAGCGCCGCCTCGATCTCTCCCAACTCGATCCGATAGCCTCGGAGCTTGACCTGGTGATCGATCCGGCCCAGGAACTCCAGCTCTCCCGACGGCCTTCGGCGTACGAGGTCGCCCGTGCGGTACAGCCGTTCACCGCACTTGCCCAGTATCGCGGAGAACGGATCGGCGGAGAACGGATCGGGACGGAAGCGGTCCGCCGTCAGATCGGGCCGGTCGAGATAGCCGCGCGCCAGGCCGCTGCCGCCCAGCCAGAGCTCGCCCGCGACTCCCACCGGCACCGGCTGAAGCGCCGCGTCGAGCACGTAAGCGCGGCTGTTGGGGAGGGGCCTCCCGAGCATCGGCTCCCGGTCGTCCCCACGATCGACGCGAGCCTGGGTCGAGTAGGTCGTATCCTCGGAAGGCCCATACAGGTTGTTGAGCTCCACGATCCAGGGGAGGGCCTCGATCTCGCGCGCCAGGGCCAGGTGCAGGGGCTCACCCGCCAGATTCACCACGCGTACACCTCGCGGCACACCCTGGGTCCGAATCAATTCGGCCATGGCGGAAGGCACGGTATTGATGAGCGTCACCCGATCCGCCTCGGGCAGCGCCGGCAGGGCCAACGCGTCCTCGGCGAGCACGATGCAGCCACCCGCAGCGAGCGGAACGAACAGCTCGAAGACCGAAAGATCGAAACAGATCGAGGTGGCGGCCAGCACGCCGGCCAGATCCTCGGGCCCGAACTCCGCGCACCCCCAACGGACCCGCGCCACCGCGCTGCCGTGACGGATCGCGACCCCTTTCGGTTTCCCGGTCGAGCCCGAGGTGTAGATGACGTAGGCCAACCGGTCCGGATCCCAGCCTACAGCCGTCGACGACGAAGCGGCCGGTTGTTTCGCGCCCTCGGGCCAGCGGTCTCCGAGCTCGACGATCTCGCCCTGAAAGCCGGGGACGAGGTCGGGGAGCCCTGGATGCGCCACCAGAACGTCGGCGCCGCTATCGGCGAGTTGAAAGGCGAGGCGCTCCGCGGGATAGGCCGGATCCAGGGGAACGTAAGCCCCGCCCGCCTTGAGCACCGCGATCAGTGCCGCGACCAAGTCGGGCGTCCGGCGGCAGAGGATGCCGATCCTCGCCTCCGGCTTCACTCCCAAGCCCCGTAAACGCTCCGCTAGAGACTCGGCGCGCTCGTTGAGCTCGGCGTACGTCCAACGCTCTCCGGATCCCACCAAGGCCATCTCGGCCGGCGTGAGCGCCGCCTGCGCTTCGAAGAGCTGATGCAGGCCGGTGTTCTGCGAATGCAGGACTTCCGTGGCGTTCCATTCGACGAGCAGCTGTTGCGCCTCCAACTCGGAGATCAGAGGCAGCTCGCTCAGACGCCGCCCCGGCTCGGAGATCGCACCGCAAAGCAGCCGTTCGAAGTGACCCGCCATTCTCGTGACCGTCGGAACATCGAAGAGATCGGCGCTGTAACCGAGGAGCGCGCTGAAGCCCTCGACGCCTGCGATCAGCTCCAGGCTGAGATCGAACTTTGCGGTGACGGTCTCCACCTCGACCGGAGTCAGGGAGACATCCGCAAACGAAAGGACCGGGACCGGCGCGTTCTGCAGAACCAGGGCCGCCTGCACGAGAGGCGAGCGATCGAGCGCCCGCTCCTTCACCACCGCCTCGACGAGCTTCTCGAACGGCAGATCCTGATGATCGTAGGCGGTGAGCGTCACCTCCCGGACCTGGGCCAGAAAGGCGGTCAGATCGGCGTCGCGGGCCAGGTCGAGGCGAAGGGCAAGCGTGTTGACGAAGAACCCGATCAGGTCTTCGATCTCCCTCCGGTTGCGGTTGGCGACAGGGGCGCCGACGACGATCCTGCCCTGGCCGGAATAGCGCTGGAGAAACGTCGCATACACCGCGAGGACGACCATGAAGGGGGTCGTCCCCGTGCTGCCGGCAAGCCGGGCCAGCGATGCGCCGACGTCGCCGGACAGGTGGAACCGCACTGCACCGCCCCGCGCCGTGCGCACCGCCGGGTAGGGCCGGTCGGCGGAGAGCTGGAGCGGCTCGACCGGGTCGGGGAACCGCTCCTTCCAGTACCGAAGCTGGGCAGAGAGCACGTCGCCCTGCAGCCAGTCCCGCTGCCAGGCCGCGTAATCGGCGTATTGGAAGGGCGGCAGCTCGGCGAGCGGAGAGGCGGCGCCGGCCCTGAAGGCCGTGTAGAGGGCGGCGATCTCCTCCGAAAGGACGGAACGGGACCAGGCGTCCGAGACGATGTGATGAAGGTTCAGCAGGAAGATGTGGTCGTCCCCGCCCAGCGCGAGCAGGGTCGCCCGCAGCAGAGGGCCGCGCGCGAGATCGAAGGGCCGTCTCGCCTCGGCCTCCGCGAGACGCCGCCACTCGGCCTTGCGGATCTCCGCAGGCAAGGCTTGGAGGTCCACGACCGGCAGCTCCAGGAGAACCTGGTCGGCAATCCTCTGGCTCGGCCGGCCCTCGGCAACCTCGAAGGTGGCCCGCAGCACTGAGTGCCGGCGCACGACCTCGCGCAAGGCGCGAAGCAGCACGGCAGGGACGAGGGGTCCGGCCACTCGCGTGAAGTAGGCGAGGTTGTAGGTGGGGTCCGCCGGCGCGAGCTGATCGAGAAACCAGAGCCGCTCCTGCGCGAAGGAGAGAGGCGGTCTGGAACCGTGGTCGCGAGGGAGGATCGGCAACTCCGAGAGCTCCAGGGGAACTCTCCGGATCGCGTCGATCCCTGCCGCCAGACCCGCCACGGTCGGCGCTTCGAACAGAATGCGCAGGGGAAGCTCGATGCTGAAGACGCTCCTGAGCCGCGACTGAACCTGGGTGGCCTTCAGAGAATGGCCCCCCAGGCTGAAGAAATCGTCGCTCGCGCCGACCTGGCGCAAACCCAGCACCTCACTCCAGATCCCGGCCACGATCTCCTCGGTCGGAGTGCGCAGCGCGATCGCCTCGGCGGGAGAGCTCCACTCGGGGGCGGGAAGAGCCCCGCGGTCGATCTTGCCGTTGGCGGTCAGCGGCAGCCGCTCCAGCTCGACGATCGCGGCGGGCAGCATGTATTCCGGCAGCCGTTCCGCGAGGAATCCGCGCAGCGCGGCCTGCCCATCCGGCCCGGGAAGCCCGTCTCCCTCGGCGACGAAATAGGCGACGAGGCGGCGCTCACCCGAAGGGTCGGCCTGGACCAGCACCTCCGCTGCGCGGACGGCCGGATGCTTCCGCAAGGTCACCGCGATCTCAGCCGGCTCGACGCGGAAGCCGCGGAGCTTGACCTGATCGTCGGCCCGGCCCAGGAACTCCAGCTGACCGTCGGTCCTCCGGCGGGCCAGGTCGCCGCTCTGGTAGAGGCGCGTCCCCGAGCCGCGGAAGGGGTTGGGCAGGAAGCGCTCGGCCGTCAGCTCGGGCCGGCGCAGGTAGCCGAAAGCCAGTCCGGCGCCCCCGATGTAGAGATCGCCGGGCACGCCGACCGGAACCGGCTGGAACGCCGCATCGAGAAGATGGATCTCGGTGCCGGGGAGAGGCCGCCCCAGGGGCAGCGGCGCCGCTTCGCTCTCCGCGGAATCCGACCGGTAGAGGGAGGTCGCCACGCCGACCGTGGTCTCGGTCGGCCCATAGTGGTTGAAGATCCGGCAGCCAGGGGTGCGGGCCTGGTAGACGCCCGCTGCCCCCCGGCTCGTGGCTTCGCCGCCGAGAATCAGGTGACGGCGCGGCAGTGCCCGTTCGGGAGACGAAGCCGTCTGCAACGCCGCCAGGTGAGAGGGCACGATCTTCAGGCAGTCGATCGGGTGGCGCTCCAGATAGTCGGCGAACGCTTCGGCGTCGGCCGTACGCTCCCGCGAGATCAGGTGCAGACACCCACCCGTGGTGAGAGCCGGGAAGAGCACGGTGTTGCCGAGATCGGCGGCGAAGGTCGAGACCATCGCGAAGCTCTTGCTGGCCGCGAGATCCAGACGATCGACGACCTCCCGCACGTAGCGGCTCAACTGGAAGTGGCCGATGGCCACCCCTTTGGGCCGGCCGGTCGAGCCCGAGGTGTAGATGACATACGCCAGGCTCCCGGGAACGATCGGGAACGCAGGATCGGCATCCTCCGCTCCACCGCCCCGGCCATCCCGGCCGTCCCAGCCGGCCAGAATCTCGCTCAGGGCAGCCTGGTCGAGCATCAGGGAGGCGCCGCTGTCCTCTTGGAGGAATTCCAGGCGCGCGGGAGGCGCCTCCGGATCGAGCGGAACGTAGGCCGCTCCCGCCTTGAGCGTGGCGAGCAGCGCGGTCACCATGTCGGGCGAGCGCTCGAACTTCAGAGCCACCAGGGAGCCCGGTCCCATGCCCATCGATCGGAGGTGTCCGGCCAGCTTGTTCGCTCGCCGGCCCAGCTCGCCGTAGGTGATCTCCAACCCCTCGTAGGCCAGGGCCGGGCGCTCGGGGGTCCGGCGCACCCAGGCTTCGACCTGCTCATGGACGGGAAGAAGCTCGCGCTCTTCCTGCCCCGCGTCGTTCCACTCCACGAGCAGCTGCGTCCGCTCCGGCTCGGTGACCAGCGGCAGCTCCGCGAGCCGCCTGCCCGAGGGGGAGGAGAGGGCGGCCGCCAGAAGGCCCTCGAAATGCCCCAGCAGCCGGGCCGCCGTGGTCGGATGGAAAAGCTCCGAGCTGTAGGTGAGCCGTCCCGCGATACGGCCCCCGTCCGCGGCCAGCGACAACGTCAGGTCCAGCTTGGTGGCACCGGTGTCGATCTCCGAGGAGCTCAGCGCCAGCCCGGGCAGCTCGACCGCCGGGGTCGCAGGCTGCAGCACCAGCATCGCCTGGACGAGCGGCGCGTAGGAGAGACTGCGCGCGGGAGCCAACTCCTCGACCAAGCGCTCGAAAGGCACGTCCTGGTGCGAGTGGGCGGCCAGGGTAGTCTCGCGGACCCGCCGTGCAACCGTCAGAAAGTCTGGCAGGAAGTCCGCCGTGCCCGAGACGTCCAGACGCAGAGGGAGGGTGTTGAGAAATAGACCGATCAGCGGCTCGAGCTCGGCCCGGCTCCGGCCGGCCACCGGAGTGCCGACCAACAGATCCTGCTGGCCCGTGTACCGTGCCAGCAGGCTTCCGAAGCAGGTCAGCAGGAGCATGAACGGAGTCAGCCCCTCGCGGCGACCAAGATCCCGCAGACGGTCCGAAAGCTCGGCCGGCAGCGCTACCGGGAGGCTCGCGCCGCGGAAGCTCCGCCGCGCCGGCCGCGGCAGATCCCCGGGCAGGTCCAGGAGGACCGGGGCGCCTTTGAGCTCCCGGCGCCAGAAGTCGAGCTGATCCGCCAGCACTCCGTCCGCGAGCCAGCTCCGCTGCCACACCGCGTAATCGCCGTACTGGATCGGCAGCTCGGGCAGGGAGACCGGCTCCCTCCTCGCCAAGCCCGGGTAGAGGGCCGCGACCTCGTGCAGCAGAACCCCCATCGACCAGCCATCGGTGATCGTGTGATGAAGAGTCAGCAGCAACAGGTGCTCCTCGCTCCCCAACCGCAGCAGCTTCAGACGCAGCAGAGGCCCCGTTTCGAGGTCGAACGGAGCGCGGGCCTCTTCCCGGGCCAGCTCGCCGGCAAGAGTCGCGGCTCGATCCACCGGCAGCGAACGCAGATCGACGCAGGGCATCGGGACGGACGCTCCGGAGCCGACCACCTGCACGGGACCGCCGTCGATCGAAGGGAAGCTCGTGCGCAGTGAATCGTGGCGCCTCACCACCTCCACGAGGCTGCCCGCGAGCGCCGCCGGATCGAGGGATCCTTCGAGGCGCACCGCCTGCGCGATGTTGTAGGCCGGACTGCCTGGTTCCAGGCGGTCCAGGAACCAGAGGCGCTCCTGCGCGGACGAAAGCGGCCACGGCCGGCCGGGAGACCAGGGTGGCGCCGCAAGCGGCATGGCAGGCCCCGGCGCCCCCTCCGGCCGTAGCGACTCCACCCTCTCCGCCAGCTCCTTCAGCGTGGGACTGTCGAAGACGGCGCGCAGCGGCAGGTCGACTCCGAGCAGATTGCGCACCCGGACGGCGATCCGGGCTGCCAGGAGAGAGTGGCCACCCAGAGCCAAGAAGCTCTCGTTCCGCCCGACCGCCTCGACGCCGAGAACCTCGGACCAGATCATCGCCAACAGCTCCTCGATCGGAGTCTGCGGCAGCGTCGGGATCGGAATCGTCCCGCGCTCGTCAGACGGCTCCGGCAGGGCCTTGCGGTCGACCTTGCCGCTCGCGGTCCGCGGCATCTGTTGCAGACGCACCCAGGAGGTCGGGACCATCGGCGGCGGCAGCTTTCCGGCCAGGGAAGCCCGGAGATCTGCGGGAGCCGGATCGAACCCCGCACGCGGCACGAAGTACGCCGCCAGGCGGGGCTCTCCTCCCGGCACCCCTCCCGGAGCTGAGACTGAGAGGGTCACCGCCACCTCGCCGATCGCGGGGTGGAGAGAGAGAACCGCCTCGATCTCCTGCAATTCGATGCGATAGCCCCGGAGCTTCACCTGGTGATCGAGACGGCCCAGGAACTCCAACTCGCCCGACGGCCGCCGGCGCGCCAGGTCTCCGGTGCCGTACAGACGGGAGCCCCGCTCTCCCCTGGCTTCGCCGAAGGGATTGGGGCGGAATCGCTCCGCCGTCAGCGCCGGCCGTCCGAGATACCCCCGCGCGAGGCCGGCACCGCCCAGCCAGAGCTCCCCCACTCCCCCCGGAGGCACCGGCTGAAGAGCCGCGTCGAGCACGTAGGCCTCGCTGTTCGCGAGGGGCGATCCCAGGTCCGGCTCCCGCTCGTCGTCTCTCCGGACGCACGCCCGCGTCGAGTAGGTCGTGTCCTCCGAGGGTCCATAGAGATTGTTGAGCTCCACGATCCACGGGAGGTCGAGAACCTCGCGGGCCAGGCTCCGGCGCAGGGGCTCCCCCGCCAGGTTCACCACCCGGACCGATTGCGGCACGGCCCCGGCCCGCACCAGCTCGGTCATGGCCGAGGGCACGGTGTTGATCAGCGTCACTTCGCCCGCGGCCGGCAGAGACGCGAGAGCGAGGGCGTCCTCGGCGAGGAGGATCGAGCCCCCGACCGCGAGGGGAACGAACAGCTCGAACACCGAGAGGTCGAAGCAGATCGAGGTCGCCGCCAGGACGCCCGCCAGATGCTCGCGGGGGTAGGCCGAGGCGCCCCAGCTCACGCGCGCCACCGCGCTGCCGTGGCAGATCGCCACTCCCTTGGGCACGCCCGTCGAGCCCGAGGTATAGATGACGTAGGCCAGGCGCTCGGGATCGAACCCGTCCGGGGGCGGCGTCGGGGCCGGCGGCGCCGCGTTCGCCACGGTCTCCGCGTTCGCCACGGTCTCCGCGAGCCCTTCGAGCCCGCTCTCGTCCAGCTCGACGACCGGGCCGGCGAAGCCGGGAACGAGAGGCGAGAGACCCGGGTGCGCCAGCAGCACGGCCGCACCGCCGTCGGCCAGCTGAAAGGCCAGGCGATCCGCCGGATAGGCGGGATCGAGCGGCACGTAGGCACCGCCCGCCTTGAGCACCGCGAGCAACGCCGCCACCATCCCGGGTGTCCGGCGGCAGAGGACGCCCACCCGCACCTCCGGCCCGACTCCCAGCGAACGTAGACGCGCGGCCAGCCGCTCGGCGCGAGCGTCCAACTCTTCATAGCTCCAGCGCTGTCCATCGCCCACCACCGCGACCGCGGCCGGGGTGCGCCTGGCCTGCGCCTCGAAGAGCTGGTGCAGCCCCGATTCGCGAGGATAGTCCGCAGCCGTGTCGTTCCAGCCGACGAGCAGCTGCCGCCGCTCGGCCTCGCCCAGAAGCTCGAGGTCGGACCAGCGGGTCTCAGGGTTCGCCGCCATCCCGTGGAGCAGTCGGCCGAGGTGCTCCAGCATGCGCTCGGCGGTCGCCGCGTCGAACAAGTCGCTGTCGAACTGGAGCGCCAGCTCCAGCTCGCCCCTCAGCTCCGCGGCCGAGAGCGTGAGGTCGAACTGGGCTGCCGGCGAGTCGAGGGGAATCGATTCGAGCTCCAGATCCCCCAGCTCCAGGCGCCCGCCGCCCTGGCCCAGGGCGAAGGCCGCCAGTCCGGAAAGATCGGGAGACGGCGCCTTCTGGAAGACGAAGAGGACCTGGAAGAGGGACGGACGGCTCGGGTCGTGCTCCCGGCTGGGATTCGACAGCCGCTCGGCCAGGAGCGGCAGCGGGAAATCCTGATGGGCGAAGGCCGCAAGCGATGCGCCGCGGACGCGGTCCAGAACGTCGCCGGCCTTCAGATCACCCCGGAGATCCACGCGCAGGGGCAGCGGATTGACGAAGTAGCCGACGGTTCCGCTGAGCCGGTCTCCCAGAAGCTTCGGCGCCCGGCCCGTGCTGGGACTGCCGACGACCAGATCGGGCTGTCCGCTGTACCGGGCGAGGAGGATGTCGAACCCGGCCAGGAGGGCCATGAAGAGGGTCGATCCATGGTCCCTCGCCAGCCTCTGCAGGGCCTCGGTCCGATCGCCCGGCAGAAGCGCCCGGCGAACGCCGCCGACGAACCGGGCCACCGGCAGACGCGGGCGATCGGTGTGCAGCTGAAGCGGTACGGCCCCGTCCATCCGCTCCCGCCAGTACTCCCACAGCCGTGTCCCTTCGGGACCGGCCAGCATCCGTTCCTGCCAGAGCGCAAAGCCGACCGGCTGGAGCGCCTCTTCCCGCGAAGGGACCGGCGAAGCGCCGTCGGCCATCCGGGAATAGAGAGACCCAAGCTCCCGGGCCATCACGGCCACGGACCAGAGATCCGCCGCGATGTGATGAAGGCTGACCAGCAGCCACCCCGACGCGGTCTGCCCGCCGGTGAACAGCGAGACGCGCAGAAGAGGGCCGTTCTCCAGGTCGAAAGGGCGGAACGCCTCCTCCTGGAGCCGGCGCTCGAGCTGCCCGGCGTCCCACGAGGAGGCGTCCTCCACCGTGAAGGCGGCCTCCATGGACTCCCGGACGCGCTGCACCGGCCCCTCCGAGCCCGCGCAATAGGTCGTGCGCAGGGCGGGATGGCGTGCGACGAGCTCCTGGAACGCCCGCCGCAGGGTGGCGGCGTCGACGGGGCGAAGCAGGCGCGCCGCACCGGCGAGGTTGTAGGCGGCGCTCTCGGGCGCCAGGCCATGGAGGATCCAGAGCGACCGCTGGCCGTGAGAAAGGGGCGCATCGGCCTCCGGGAGCGTCTCTCCGTCAAGCGGGACGAAAATCTCGGGATCGACCGGGTCGGCCCGATCGCCGTCGGAGAGGGAATCGCAGATCCATCGGCTCACCTGGGTCAGCGAGAGCCCCGAAAGCAGCTCCTCCAGAGCTGGAGAGATCCCGAAATCGGCCTCGACGGCATGCTTGAACCGGATGGCTCCCAGCGAGTCCAGGCCCAACTCGGTCAGCGGCCGCTCACCTTCGACGCGCGAAGCCCCGTCCCCCCGATGCGAAGCATCGTCCCCAAGAATGGCGGAGCCGTGGACGCGCAGCCGCTCCTCGACGTACCGGAGGCGCTCGTCGGCCGGCAGCGACAGCACCGCGCGCCGTCGGCTCGCCGGCGCTCCAACAAGGTCGGGCTCCGGCGATCCGGCGGTTCGCGCGAGCGCGCTGCGACCGATCTCGGCAAGCTCGCCCCTGAGGTAACGCTCACGGCACGAGTGCCGCTGGACCTTTCCGCTCGTCGTCCGCGGCAACGTGCCGGCGCGCAGCAACACGACCTCGTCGGCCTGCGCCTCGTGCTCTTCCGCGACGGCCCGCCGCACCGCACCGGCGACCTCCTCGACGCCTCCGACGCCTCCGACGCTGCCGCTGAAGTGCCGCTCGACCTCGCAGACCAGCACCAGGCGCTCCTCGCCGTCCCGGTCGACCGAGAAGGCCGCCCCGCAGCCGGCCCGGATCGCCCGATGGCTGCGCTCGGCCGTGAGCTCGAGATCCTGCGGATAGAGGTTGCGCCCCCGCAGGATGATGAGGTCCTTCAGGCGGCCCGTGACGAACAGCTCGCCGTCCAGCAGGAATCCGAGATCGCCGGTGCGCAGGAACGCCTCGGACCGGACCTCCGGACTGCCACCCGGACCGCCGGCCGCCAGCCTGGCTCCGAAATCCCGCTCGCTCAAAGCCGGCTGCCGCCAGTAGCCGCGGGCGACGCTGGGGCCGGAGACCCAGATCTCCCCCACCTGGCCCGGCGCACACTCGACCGAGGTCTCGGGATCGGCGATGACCAACTGCTGGCCCAGCCAGGGCCGGCCGCTGCCGACCATCTCCCGTGCCGGTGCTTCTCCCGCGGTGGCCGGAACCACCTCGTGGCGGTCGAGCGCCGTCCCGTCCAGCGAGGCGACATGCGGCAGCTCTCCCGATTTGCCGCCGCTGACGAAAAGGGTCGCCTCGGCCAGCCCATAGCAGGGATAGAGCGCTTCGCGTCGAAAGCCACTGGGAGCAAACGCCTCGGCGAACCGCCGGAGCGTCTCGGCGCGAACGGGCTCGGCTCCATTGAAGGCGACGCGCCAGGTCGACAGATCGAGGCTCTGCCGCTCGTTCTCCCCCACCCTCTGGACGCACAGGTCGTAGGCGAAGTTCGGTCCGCCGCTGGTCGTCGCGCCGTACCTGCTGATCGCCCGCAACCAGCGACCCGGCTGTTGCAGGAACGCAATCGGCGACATCAGGACGCAACTCCCTCCGCAGTAGAGCGGCTGGAGGACCGTGCCGATCAGTCCCATGTCGTGGTAGAGAGGGAGCCAGCTGACGACCCGAGAGGTCTCGTCCTGCTCGAACGCCGCCGAGATCATCCTCTGGTTGTGCAACAGGTTCGCGTGGCTGACGATCACTCCCTTCGGGGAGGCCGTCGAGCCCGAGGTGTACTGCAGAAAGGCCGGCGCGTCGGGATCCTGGGGTGGCGCCTCCCAGTCGATCTCCCCGTCGGGCCGATCCAAGATCTCGTCCGTGGCGAGCCACGACGCCGCCGAAAGCTCGGGGATCTCGACGGCCAGCCGGCGGATGTCTGCCTGCTGCGCGGCCGTCGTGAGCACCACGGCGGGCTCGGCATCGCGGACCACGGTCCGCAGCCGTGCCTGGTCCCGCCGCGGCCGGGGCGGATAGGCAGGCACCGCGACCACGCCGGCGTACAGGCAGCCGAAGAAGGCGACGATGAATTCGAGACCGGGAGGAAAGAGAAGCAGGGCGCGGTCCCCTGGAACGCACCGCGCGCTCAGCTCGGCCGCGAGAGCGCGGGCCCGGCGCTCCAGGCCGCCGAAGGTCAGATGGGCAGATTCCGCCTCTCCCTCGGCGAGGAACGTGTAGAGACGGGCATCCGGAGCCTGCCGAGCCCTGTCGGCCAACACGTTGGCCAGAGACGGCCGCTTATCCGCTGCTCCCCACATGCGAAATTATTACCACATCCACTCGCGAATCCGACACGCGCTCCACGCGCCCTGGACAGACCTTTACGCCCTCGTGAAGTACTGGGAAAAGGGGTGATTCGGCCTGCCCGGTTGTGCCGATTACATGCGCTAGTTACAATGCTACCATGCCGCTAGCCTACCCCTCACCGACCGACATTCCGCCGTGCCCCCATACAGATGACGAAGGTTCGAGTCGCTGGACAGCATGGCGATGATCGGGGAGCTTTCGGCCGAGAAGCGCCTCCTTCTTGAGCTCATGCGCCGCCGGAAGGCCGGCGAATCAGCGCCGCATTCCAAGCCCCCGGCGGACGCCCCCGGCGATCGCGGTCCGTTCAGCCTGGTCTCCGCGGCCGACCGGGCGATCCTCCCTCCCGGCCTGGAGGATGCCTACCCGCTGGCCAGCATGCAGTTGGGCATGCTCTACCACACCGAGCTGACCCGCGACGACGAGGTTCCGGCCTATCACAACGTCTTCCTGTTCGACGTCGACTCCGCGATCGACCCGGGGCTGTTCACGGACGCCGTCCAGCTGGTCGTGGCCCGCCACCCGATCCTGCGCACCTCGTTCGATCTGCGGCGCTTCAGCGAGCCCCTCCAGCTGGTCCATCGCCGGGCCTACCTGCCGGTTCCGTGCATCGATCTGGCCGGCCTCGACGACGCTGCCCGGGAGCGGGAGCTCGACCGCTTCCTGCGGTGGGAGAGACGCCGGGTGCTCGATCCCTCGCAGGCGCCCCTCCTCCGTTTCTTCCTGCACCGCCTGAGCGATTCCCGATTCCGCGTGACGATGACCGAGTCCCACACCATCGCCGAGGGGTGGGGGACCTACCAGACCCTGGGTGAGATCCAGGATCTCTACTTCGACCTCCTCCGCGGCGAGCGGCCCCGGGACGACAGGCCCCTGAAGCTGACCTATCGGGAGTTCATCCGCCTGGAGCGCGAGGCGCTGGCCTCCGCGGAGTTCCGGCGATATTGGGAGGAGGCGCTGGCCGACGGACATCCGGTCCAGGCCCCGCGCTGGCCGTGGTGGCGGGGCGGATCGGCCACCGAGGAACGCACGCACATCTTCCGGATGCCCGATCCGGTCCTCCAGGGATTGCTCGATCTCTCGCGGCGGCTCCAGGTGCCTTTCAAGAGCGTCCTCCTGGCGGTTCATCTCAAGGTGCTCGGCGTGCTGACCGGCCGGAGCGACCTGGCCGTGGCCCTGCACGTTCACGGCCGGCCGGAGGAGACCGGGGGCGAGTACGTCCGCGGAGTGTTCAACAACACCGTGCCTCTGCGCGTGAAGCTGGCCACGGGCAGCTGGATCGACCTGATCCGGGGGGTCTTCGCCACCGAGCTCGCGTTCCTCCCCTTCCAGCGGTATCCGGCGGCGGCCATCCAGCGCGACACGGGCATGATGTCGCAACTGGAGATCCAGATCGGCTACGTCAACTTCCATCTTTTCGGGGAGTTCCAGACCTCGGATCAGGTCACGTCTCCAGGAGGTCTCGACCGCTCGCTCAGCCACTACCCGATGACGCTCTTCTTCTGGGCCTCGGGACCCGGTCCGGCCGTGCTCGATCTGCGCTGCGAGCGATTCGATCCCGCGATCAGCAAGCCGCAGATTCTGCTCATGCGCGGCTACTACGAAGAGATTCTGCAGGCGATGCTCGCAGAGCCGGGGTCCGACCACGACGCGCGTTCCTGGCTGCCTCCGGCCGAGCAGCACCAGGTGCTCCTGGAGTACAACGACACGGCCCTCCCTTTCGCCCAGGAGCCCTGCCTGCACCGCCTGTTCGAACGCCAGGCGGCGCTCACGCCCGGAGCGGTGGCCGTCTCCTCCGAGGAGGCCTCGCTCTCCTATGGCGAGCTCGACGCCCGGGCCGGGCATCTGGCCCGGCGCCTGCGCCGGCTCGGTGTCGGTCCCGACGTCGTGGTGGGAATCTGCGCCGACCGCTCGCCCGGGCTGATGGTCGGGCTGCTCGGAATTCTTAAAGCCGGAGGGGCCTACCTGCCGCTCGACCCGTCCTATCCGCCGGAGCGATTGACGTTCATGCTGGAGGATGGGCTGAGGGGAGACCGCCGGCCGGTGCTCCTCGCGCAGAAGCGATGGTCGCCCCTCTTCGCGGACTGGATCTCCCGTGCCCACGCCCGCCTGGTCGACCTCGACGAGGTCTGGGAGACGGCCGGAGACGAAGGCGACGGCTACGGCGAAAGGAACAGCGCCGATCCGTCGAATCTGGCCTATGTCATCTACACCTCCGGCTCGACGGGCCGCCCCAAGGGGGTGATGATTCCTCACCGCGCGATCAGCAACCGGCTGCTCTGGATGCAGAGCGAGCACCCTCTCACCCCCACTGACGCCGTAGTGCAGAAGACCCCCTTCAGCTTCGACGCGTCGGTCTGGGAGATCTTCGTGCCGCTCTTCGCCGGCGCGCGCGTCGTCCTGGCCCGCCCCGGCGGCCATCAGGACAGCGGTTACCTGGTGCGGCTGATCCAGGAGCAGGGGGCGACTTCGCTCCAGCTCGTGCCGTCGATGCTCCAGGTCTTCGCCGAAGAGCCCGGGCTCGAAGACTGCCGGACCCTGAGGCGGCTGTGGAGCGGAGGCGAGGCCCTGCCGGAGGCGCTGGCCCGGCGCCTCGACTCCCGGCTGGGAATCCCCCTGGTCAATCTCTATGGACCGACGGAATCGTCGATCGACGCGAGCAGCTGGCCCTGCGATCTTGCCTCTCCGGGCCCGGTGGTGCCGATCGGCCGGCCGATCGCGAATGTCGAGGTCCACCTCCTGGACCCGCGGCAGCAGCCGGTTCCCATCGGCGTCCCCGGCGAGCTGTACATCGGCGGCGCCGGCCTTGCGCGCGGCTACCACGGCCGGCCGGAGCTGACCGCGGAACGCTTCGTGCCCGACGCGTTCGGACCTCGTGCCGGCGACCGCCTGTTCCGGACCGGCGATCTTGCGTTCCACCGCCCGGACGGCGTCCTCGAGTTCCTGGGACGAATCGATCAGCAGGTGAAGCTGCGGGGCTTCCGGATCGAGCTGGGAGAGATCGAGGAGGTGCTCCTCCAGCACCCCGCCGTGCGCGAGGCGGTCGTCGTGGCCCGGGAGGAGCGCGCGGGAGACATGCGGCTGGTGGCCTACGCGGCCTCCTCTGAGCTTGGCCAGGAGCCCGCACCCGAGATCACGGATCTGCGGTCCTGGCTGGCGGAGCGGCTGCCGGAGTTCATGGTGCCCTCCGCCTACGTCCTGCTCACGGCCCTGCCCAGGACTCCCAGCGGCAAGGTGGACCGGAAGGCCCTGCCCGCTCCCGAGTGGCAACGCACCGAGAAGACCTACCTGGCTCCCCGGACGCCGGTCGAAGAGGTTCTCGCCGGGATCTGGTCCGAGATCCTCGGCCTCGAACGGGTCGGAGCGGCGGACAACTTCTTCGACCTGGGCGGCCACTCGCTGCTGGCCATGCGGGTGATCTCCCGCCTGCGCAATGCCTTTGGCGTCGAGGTGCCGCTGCGCGATCTCTTCGAGGCGCCGACCCTGGCGGAGCTCGCGGCGCGGATTGCGCAGGGCAGCCAGGCCCCGGCACCGCCGCCGCTCGTCCGGGCGTCGGAAACGGGCGATCTGCCGCTGGCCTTCGCCCAGCAGCGCCTGTTCTTCCTCTACATGCTCACGCCGGACGACGTGTCCTACAACATGCCCATCGCCCTGCGTCTCCGGGGGCGGGTGGAGCCTGCGCGTCTGGCCGACGCCCTGAACCGGCTCGTCGCTCGCCACGAGGTTCTGCGCACGACCTTCTCGCTCTCCGAGGAGCAGCCGGTCCAGCGCATCGGGCCGGCGGGAGACCACGAGCTGTCTCTCCTGGATCTTTCCGGGCTTTCCGGCTCGCAGGCCGAGCAGGAGCAGGAGGTCTTCCGCTTCGTGAAGGAGTCCGTGCGGCCGTTCGACCTCTTCCAGGGCCCGGTCCTGAGGACCGCTCTTCTCCGGCTGCGGCCCGACGAGCATGTCTTCGTGGCCGATGTCCATCACATCGCGATGGATGGCTGGTCCTGGGGAATCTTCTGCCGGGAGATGGTGATGCTGTACCAGCAGGGCGACGCCGTGCAGCTGCCCGACCTGCCGGTCCGGTACGCCGACTTCGCCGTCTGGCAGCGGCGCTGGCTGCAGGGCGAGCCTCTCGACCGTCAGCTCGACTACTGGCGCAAGCGGCTCGCCGGCATCGCCGGCATCGCCGGCGTCGCCGCGGCGGAGATCCCGGCGGACCATCCCAGGCCGCCCGTGCGCAGCGGAGCGGGCGCCTCGCTCCCGATCCGCATTGATGGAGGGTTGATCAAGGCCCTGCGGAGCCTGGGACGGCAGGAGGACGCCACCCTCTTCATGTCCCTGATGGCCGCCTTCTCCATCCTCGTGCATCAGCGCTCCGCGCGGGACCAGGTGGTCCTCGGAACGGACATCGCCAATCGTCCGCTCGCGGAGCTCGAAGGGCTCATCGGGATCTTCGTGAATCAGCTCGTGCTGAGCTTCGATCTCTCGGGGACGCCCACGTTCCGCGAGGTCTTGCAGCAGGTCCGCCTGCACACCCTGGAGGCCTACGCGCACCAGGACGCTCCCTTCGACAAGCTCGTGGAGTCGCTGAAACCCGAGCGCGACATGAGCCGTACTCCCCTCTTCCAGATCAAGCTCGTGCTCCAGAACGTCCCGCTCGCAAACCAGGGCCTGCAGGACGGCCTGTCCGTGACGACTCTCGACGTGCCCTGGCAGACCGCGAAGCTCGACCTGCTGCTCAACCTGACGGAGACCGGGGAGGGCATCACCGGCCTTGCGGAGTACAGCACCGACCTCTTCGAGCGCTCGACGATCGTACGCCTGGTGCAGCACTTCGAGGCTCTGCTCGCGGCGGCCGTGGCCGAGCCGTCCTTGCGGGTGCCGGATCTCGACCTGCTGAGCGCTGCGGAGCGGCATCAGCTCCTGATCGAATGGGAGCGCCCCAGGCTCGCCGCAGCCGACTCGATCCTCGGCTCGATCCACGGCTCAATTCACGAAAGATTCGCCCGGATCGCGGCCGAACGGCCCGACTCGCCGGCCGTCTCGTTCGAGGGACAGGTGTGGAGCTACGGCGAGCTCGACCGGCAGAGCAATCGCCTGGCCCGGACCCTGCGCCGGCTGGGGGTCGGTCCCGAGGTGCTGGTGGGGATCGTCGTCGAGCGCTCCTTCGAGATGGTGGTCGGTGCGCTGGGAGTCCTCAAGGCCGGAGGCGCCTACGTGCCGCTCGACCCCGCCTACCCGCGCGAACGGCTGGCCTGGTTGCAGCGGGACGCCGGCGTCGCCGTGCTGCTGACCGAGACGCGGCTGCGCGACGTCGCCACCGGCGACGAGTCCTGGGAAGGGATGCAGGTGCTCTGCCTGGACGACGTCGATCTTCTCGCCGGTGTGAGCGCCGACCCCCTGGAGGTCTCCGTCTCCCCTGAGAACCTCGCCTACGTCATCTACACCTCCGGCTCGACGGGCCGGCCCAAGGGCGTCCAGGTCACTCACGGCAACATCCTCGAGCTTCTGACGGCCACGGAGCCCTGCTTCGGCTTCGGTCCCGACGACGTCTGGACCCTGTTCCACTCCTTCTCCTTCGACTTCTCGGTCTGGGAGATCTGGGGTGCGCTGCTCTACGGCGGGCGCCTTGTGGTCGTCCCCTACTGGGTCAGCCGCTCGCCCGAGGACTTCCATCAGCTGCTCATCGCCGAGCAGGTGACAGTTCTGAACCAGACTCCGTCCGCCTTCCGCCAGCTCATCGAGGCCGACCGCGACGCTCCGGCGGACCTTGCGCTGCGCTGGGTGATCTTCGGCGGAGAGGCGCTCGACTTCAATGGCCTGCGCCCCTGGTTCGAGAAGCATGGCGACGCCCGGCCCCGGTTGATCAACATGTATGGGATCACGGAGACCACGGTCCACGTGACCTTCCGGCGGGTGCTGTTCGAAGATCTGCCGCCGCAGGGCAGCGCGGTGCGCGGCAGCCGCGGCAGCGGTATTGGCCGTCCGCTGGCGCATCTCGCGGCCTACGGTGTCGACGCGAGCCTCCAGCCGCTGCCGATCGGCGTGCCTGGCGAGCTGGTCATCGGAGGCGGCGGCGTGACCCGCGGCTATCTCGGCCGCCCGGACCTCACCGCCGAGCGTTTCGTTCCCGATCCGTGGAGCGGGATCTCGGGCGGCCGTCTGTACCGCTCCGGAGATCTGGGCCTGCACCTGGGCACGGGCGAGCTGGCCCACCTGGGCCGCATCGACCACCAGGTCAAGATCCGGGGCTTCCGGATCGAGCTGGGAGAGATCGAGGCGGTGCTCGCCACACACCCAAAGGTCCGCGAGGCCCTGGTTCTGGTCCGGGAGAGCGACCGCGGCAATCAGATCCTGGCGTGTGTGGTGCCGCACAGCCAGGCCGAGCGGCCCCTGACCTCGGAGCTCCGCAGCCACTCCGAGGAGCGGCTGCCGGACTACATGGTGCCCGCGATTTTCACCGTGATGGACGGCACCGTGATGGACGGCTTCCCTCTGACGCCCAACGGCAAGGTGGACCGCAAGGCCCTGCTCGATGCCGGCTCGCCCGGGCACGACGAGATTCCTTATGCCCCGCCCCGCACCTTCGTCGAGGAGGTGCTGGCAGAGGTCTGGGCCCAGGTTCTCGGCGTGAGCCGGGTCGGGATCGACGACCACTTCTTCAGCCTGGGCGGCGACTCGATCCGCTCCCTCCAGATCCTCTCCCTCGCCAGGAAGCGGGGCCTGGCCCTGACGCTCCAGGAGCTGTTCCAGCGCCCGACGATCCGCAGGCTGGCGGAGTCCGTGACGCTCGAAGAGCTGGCGCCCGACTCGGGGCCGACGCCTTTCTCCCTGATCTCCGCCGAGGACCGCAAGCGGCTCGATCCGTCCGTCGAGGACGCCTATCCGCTCGTGAAGCTCCAGGCGGGCATGCTGTTCCACAGCGAGCTCGATCCGGCCTCGGCGGTCTATCACGACCTCGTCAGCTTCCACCTCCGCGCGCCCTTCGATCCCGACCGGATGCGGGAGGCCTTGCGCCAGGTCTCGCTCCTGCATCCCGTGCTCCGCACCTCCTTCGACCTCGCGGGCTTCAGCGAGCCTCTGCAACTGGTACACACCGGGGTCAGCGTGCCGCTCGAGATCCACGACCTGCGCCAGGTTGCGCCGGAGGAGCAGGACGCGTTCGTGTCCGAATGGCTGAGCCAGGAGCGGCGGCGGCGGTTCGACTGGACGCGGCCGCCTCTCGTCGTCTTCCATGCCCACCTGCGGGACGAGCAGAGCCTCCAGCTCACCATGAGCTTCCATCACGCCGTTCTGGACGGCTGGAGCGTCGCCTCTCTTCTCACGGACCTGTTCCGCCGCTACGCCCTGCTCCTGCGAGGGGAGGCGCCGCCGCCGGACCTGCCGCTCGGGGTGGCCTACCGCGATTTCGTGGCGCTCGAACGCGCGGCGCTCTCCTCCGAAGAGACCCGGAGCTACTGGGGCCGGATGCTCGACGGAGCCGAGCCGACCCGGCTGCCGCGCCTCTCGCCGCCGGCCCCGGCCCCGACCCCGGGGCCGGTCGTCCGCGAGATCCACGCCGCTCTGAGCCCCGCGCTTTCGGACGCGACCCAGAGGCTCGCCCGCCAGGCCGAGGTTCCGCTGAAGAGCCTGATGCTCGCTCTCCATCTCAAGGTCTTGGGGCTCCTCGCCGGGACTCGCGACGTGCTCACCGGCCTGGTCTCCCACGGCCGGCCCGAGCACCCCGACAGCGAGCGCGCCCTGGGGCTCTTCCTGAATACCCTGCCGCTCCGGGCGAGGCTGGGCGGCGGCTCCTGGCAGGATCTGGCCCGCGGGATCTTCGAGCTGGAGAGCGGCATGCTGCCCCACCGGCGTTTTCCCTTCGCCGAGATGGGCGCCCTGTCGGGCGGCCGGCTGGAGCTGGGGATCGTCTACAACTTCCTTCACTTCCACGTCTATCAGGACACCGCGGGAGTGAGTGGAATCGAAGTTCTGGAACGATACGGCTACGAGGAGACCAATTTCTCCCTCGTCGTCAACCTGTCGCTCGATCCCTTCTCCCAGCAGCTGCAGCTGGTGCTCGTCTACCGCCCTGCGGATCTCGACACGGAGGCGGCGGAGAGGGTCGCCGACTACCTGCTCCGCGCCATGGCCGCCGCCGTCGCCGATCCGGAGGCGCCGCACGACTCGTCCCTGCTGACGGCGACCGAGAGGCAGCAGCTTCTCCGGGACTTCAACGGCACGGCGGTCTTTCCCCAGGATTTCTTGCCCGAGGATTCCTTGCCCGAGGGCTCGACCCTTCCCGGTCTCGTCGCCGCGCACGCCGCCCGGACGCCGTCGGCCGTGGCCGTCCAGCTGGGGGACGAGGTCTGGACGTACGGCCTCCTGGTCGACAGCGCCCGGCGCCTGGCGTGGTACCTGCGGGAGCTGGGTGTCGGTCCGGACACGATCGTGGGCCTCTGTGCCGAGCGTTCGCCGAGCCTGGTCGTCGGCATGCTGGGCGTGCTGATGGCCGGCGGGGCCTACCTGCCTCTCGACCCGACCTACCCGGCGCAGCGGCTGGAGTTCATGCTCGAGGATTCGGGAGCCCGCATCCTGCTGGTCCAGGAGCATCTGGCCGAGCGGGTACCGGTGGCCGAGCCCCGGGTGGCCCGCGTGCTCCTGGACGCCCGCTGGAGCTCCGGGGATAAGCCGGCCGAGGCTCTCGAGGTCGAGGTAACCCCCGCGAATCTGGCCTACGTCATCTACACCTCGGGCTCGACGGGCTGGCCCAAGGGTGTGCAGGTCCCCCGCTCCGGGCTGATGAGCCTGGTGCGCTGGCACCTGCGGGCCTACGGCCTCACCCCGCAGGACCGGGCCACGCTGGTCGCATCGCCGGCTTTCGACGCCTCCGTCTGGGAGACCTGGCCCTCCCTCGCGGCGGGTGCGAGCCTCCACATTCCGGACGAGGAGACGCGGCTCCATCCCGGCCGGCTCCTCGCCTGGATGGCCGAGGAGGAGATCACGATCTCCTTCCTGCCAACCCCTCTCGCCGAGCAGGTGGTGGAGGCCGGGATGCCGGCGGGCCTGAGGCTGCGCGCGCTTCTCACCGGCGGCGACCGGCTCCAGAGGGCGCCCCGCAAGCCGCTCCCCTTCGCGTTGATCAATCACTACGGTCCAACCGAGAGCAGCGTGGTCGCGACCTGCGCCGAGGTCGAGCCGCTGTCGCTCCGCCCGCCCTCGATCGGCGGGCCGATCCACGGCACCCGCGCCTATGTAATGGACGCCCTCCTCGATCCGGTCCCGATCGGCACTCCCGGGGAGCTGCTCCTGGGCGGTTCCAGCCTGGCCCGCGGCTACCTCGGACGGCCCGACCTGACCGCCGAGCGGTTCCTCCCCGATCCCTTCGGCGCCGATGCCGGAGGCCGGCTGTACCGCACGGGCGACCTCGTGCGCTGGCTGTCCGAGGGCTCGCTCGACTTCCTGGGCCGCCGGGACCATCAGGTCAAGGTCCGGGGCTTCCGCATCGAGCTGGGAGAGATCGAGGCGGCGCTCTCGGCTCTGGCCGAAGTGAGTCAGGCAGCCGTCCTCGTGCGTGAGGACACGCCCGGCGACCCGCGGCTGGTTGCCTACGTGGTCGGCAATACCGGCAATATCGGCGATATCGGCAATACCGGCGATATCGGCGATATCGGCGACACCGGAGGGGTCGACGCCGGGAGGCTGCGCGAAGCGCTGCGGGAGCGGCTGCCGGAATCCATGGTGCCAGCCGCGTTCGTGACGCTTGCAGCGCTACCGCTCACCCCGAATGGCAAGGTGGACCGGAACGCCCTGCCGGCTCCAGAGGCGCTCAGCCGTGACGAGGCCTATGTGGCGCCGCGGACGCCGGTCGAAGAGATTCTCGCCGAGATCTGGAGCGAGTTGCTCGGCGTCGAGCGGGTTGGCGCGAAGGACGACTTCTTCGGCCTGGGCGGGCACTCGTTGATGGCCGTCCTCTTGATGGCCAAGATCGAGAAGCGCCTGGGGAAGGCCCTGCCGCTGGCGGCCCTGTTCTCGGCACCCACCCTGGAATCCCTGGCCCGTCTCCTGGCCCAGACCGGCAACCAGACTCTCGGCCGGCGGCGTCCCCCCCTGGTCGCCATCAAACCCCAGGGAGACCGTGCCCCCTTCTTCTGTGTCCACCCTGTCAGCGGCAACGTCCTCTGCTATCTGGAGCTCGCCAACCGCCTCGCGCCGGAACAGCCGTTCTTCGCCTTGCAGACGCCGGATCTCGCGGACGGCTCAGGCGCTCCCGCTTTCCCGTCCAGCATCGAAGAGATGGCCGCCCTCTACCTGGAGGAGGTGCGCCGGATCCAGCCCCAGGGCCCCTACCTGCTCGGCGGCTGGTCCATGGGCGGGTTGATCGCGTTCGAGATGGCACGAATTCTCGAGAGGGAAGGGGATCGACCGGATCTGGTCGCCATCATCGACACGTTGCCACCGGCTCAGGCAGCAGACCTTCTTGAACCGCTCTCCGAAGAGGGGCTGATGGTCTTGTTTGTCACCGACCTGGCCCGCGCTCTGGGACATCAGGTGAGGATCTCTCCCGAGGATTTGCGGTCACTGACCACCCAGGAGAGGTTGAGCCATGTTGTCCGGCTGGGCCGTGCCGCAGGCCTGATCCCCGAGGATATCGGCCTCCCCCAGATTGCAGCGCTCTTCGAAACGTTCTCGATCAATTTCCGGGCGAGCCAATCGTACAATCCTGGACCGTACCCGGGACACCTCGTTCTCTGGCACTCGGAGCAGACCCTGTCTACGGTATCCCCGGATCGGCTTGCCGCCTGGAACCGCCTGGCACAAGGTGTCGAGACGAGTGTGCTGGCGGGCGATCACTACGCCTTGCTCCTCCGGCCGCAGGTCGAAAGGCTTGCTTACGAGCTCACAGCTCGCATCGCGAACGTCGAGAAGGATGGAGCTGATTCCCCAGGATGACTGAAGAGAGATCGGGATTGCCGTAGAGATTGCAGTCGAGCGGGTTCGACCAGCCGGTGCCGCGCTGATCGATGAGAACGTAATCCCGATTCTGGCGCAGGCTGCTCAGGGCCAGCCCGCCGGCGCTCTCCGCGATCCCCTGGCCCCGGCCGCCGCCGAGCTCGAAGACCGGGTCGGACTGCTTGTCCGGCCCCAGCGCCGGCAGGATGACGATGTTGAGGCCGACTGCACCAACAGCCAGCGGCTCACCGTGCGAGAGCTCCTCGCCCATGCCGAAATACGCCCCAAGGGCAAGGCCTGTCAGACCAGCCAAACCACCTACCAGAGTGCCAATACGAACAGGAATCATACGTTTCTCCTTTTATGGTGAGGTCTGAAACTGACGGCGAACTTGGTGTCTACCGCTAACCCGCTCGGCCTGCGTCTGCCTTCGCAAGCTTCCGGCATGACGGCGGAGCTTCCGGCGCGACGGCGGAAGCTTCCGGGGTGACGACGGAAGCTTCCGGCATGACGGCGGAAGCTTTCGGCATGACGGCGGAAGCTTCCGGCATGACGACGGAAGCTTCCGGCATGACGGCGGAGCGTCCGGCGCGACGGCGGAAGCTGCCGGAGTGACGGCGGAAGCTTCCGGGGTGACGACGGAAGTTTCCGGCACGGCGACGGAAGCATCCGGCGTGACGGCGGAAGCGTCCGGCGCGGCGCCGGAGCGGTAGGTCAGCTCCCCCACCGTGTCAGGCCCGCGACAGCCGGTTGAGGCTGGCGCGGAGGAGGTCGTGGAAGACGGCGTCGGGGCGGTCGCGGCGGGCATCGGCCACGGCGCGCTCGGCCTGGGCGGCCTTGTAGCCGAGGTTGACCAGGGCCGAGACTACGTCCTGATCGGCGGGGACCGCGACGGTCCCGGTCCGCTCCGGCAGCTCCGCGGCCAGCTCCTGCATCTTGTCCTTCAGCTCCAGAACCATCCGCTCCGCGGTCTTCTTGCCGACCCCGGGGATCGTGCCCAGCCGGGCCGTGTCGCCGCTCGCGAGGGCGCCGAGGAGGTCGTCCGGTGCCATGCCCGAGAGGATCACCTGCGCCAGGCGGGGGCCGATGCCTCCGACGCCGATCAGCTTCTCGAACAGCGCCTTCTCGCGCTCGGTCCAGAACCCGAAGAGCGCGATGCCGTCCTCCCGCATGTGGGTGTGGATGTAGAGGCGGACGACCGGAGACTTGCCGCGCTCGATCTCGTAGTAGGTCGAGAGCGGGATGCGGACCTCGTAGCCCACGCCCTGCACGTCCACGAGCAGCCGCTCGGGGGTGGCCTTGAGGATGTTGCCCTGGAGGTATCCGATCATGGCGCGATCATGGCGCGATCATGGCGAGGTGGGAAGACCCCGGCCCCTGGGAGAGGCCGGGGTGGCATCCGTCGATTGGATCAGCCCGGCTGGCCCGGCTGATTGGGCTGCGCCTGGCCCTCGGCGTCGAGGCCGAACTGCTCCAGGAGCTGCGGGCTGAACCGCACGTCCAGCTCGCGGCGGCGCCGTTCGAGAAGTGCGGACTCCAGGTTGTTCAGCTTCTGCCGGCGGACGGACTCGCGGGTCTGCTCGCGGGCGGCGGCGAACTGGATCGGATCCCAGCTCTTGCGCTCCTTGACCTCGAATAGCAGGGCGCCCTGGGCGTCGGTCACCGGATTGCCCATCTGGCCGGCGTTGAGAGCGAGGGCGGACTTCGCCAGCTCGGGGTTCGCGCCGATGCCCGGGATCGCGCCCTGGGCGCCGAACTCGGAGCTCTCCTTGATCTCCAGGCCCAGCTCGCTGCCGATCTGGTCGAGCGTCTTGCCGGCCGACTTCGCCTGGCGGAGCTGCGCCAGCGCCGCGTCCTGCTGGCGCTGCCGGGCGACCGCGGAGCGGACCCGGGGCTCGACGTCCTTCAGCTCGGGGATGCGCGGCGCCTTGATGTCCTTCAGGTAGAGGACCACCCAGCCGCGGGAGGTCTGCACCGGCTCGGAGACGCCGCCCTTCTGGAGGGCGAACGCCGCGTTGGCGACCGCGGGCGCGTACCCGAGATCCTTGATCGGCTCCTGCTGCGTGAAGGGGCCGGTCTCGCCGAAGACGATGCCCTGGGCGGGATCGGCCATCGGCTTGAGGGCGTCCGCGCTCTTGGGCTTGTCGGAGGTGAGCTTCTTCGCCAGCTCGCGGGCCTTGGTCTCGGACGCGAGGGCGGTGTTCTCCGCCGTCAGGCGCTGCTGGATCATCGGGGCGGCCTCCTCGAAGGGGAGGGTGCCGCCGGCCCGCTTCTCCAGAACCTCAATGAGGTGATAGCCGAACTCGGTCTTGATCGGGCCGATCACGGTACCGATCGGGGCGCCGAACGCGGGATCCTCGAACGCCTTCACCATCTGGCCGCGGCCGAAGTAGCCGAGGTCGCCGCCGGAGGTCTTGGCGGAAGGCTCGTCGCTGACCTCGCGGGCCACCACGGTGAAGGCCTCGCCCTTGCCGAGACGGGCGCGGGCCACGTCGAGCTTCTTGAGGGCCTCGGCGTCGGTGCGGCCTTTGGTGTTCACCACGATGTGCCGGGCATGGATCTGCTCGGGGCGGGCGAGCTCGTCCTGGTTCGCCTGGTAGAACTCGCGCATCGCGGGCTCTTCCACCTTGACCGTCGCGGCGAGCTGCGCCGCGTCGACCAGAAGGTAGGCGGTGTCGCGCTGCTCGGGGAGGCGGTACTCCGGCTTGTGCTTCTCGAAGTAGCTCGCGACCTCGGCGTCGGTCACGCCCTCCGCGGCCGCGGCGAAGCGGGCGCGCGGCAGCTGGACGTAACGGATGCGGGCGCGCTCGACCTGGTCGCGATAGGACTTCTCGACCTCCTGGTCGGTGACGTACAGGTTGGCTTCGAGGATGTCCATCAGCTTCTGGACGAGGATCTCGTCGCGCAGCTCGGCCTCGAAGGCGGCCGGGCCGGCGTAGCGGAGGTTGCGCAGGATCTCGGCGTAGCGCTCCTCGCCGACGAAGCGTCCCTGCTCGTCCTTGAACACCGTCTCCTGGAGGACGCGGTCGCGGACCTCCTGGTCGGTGGCGACGAGGCCCATGTTGCGGGCCTCTTCCAGGAGGATCTTCTGGCTGACCGCCTGGTTGAGCGCCTGGACCGGCAGCCCCATCTGGCGCGCCGCCTCGGCGGTGAACTGCTCGCCGTAGAGCTGGCGGTAGAGGCCTTCGAGGCGTTTGTAATGGCGCTCGAACTCGTCGAAGGTGACCTTCTGGTCCCCGACGTGGGCGGCCACGTTGTCGCCGGCGCCCCCTCTCTGGCCAATACCCGTGCCGAAGTCGGCCCAGATGAAGAAGATGAACAAAGCCACCACGAGCCAGAGGATCCAGCTCAGGTACTTGAGGTTGTCACGGAAAACTTTCAACATCGGAGACGCTCCTTTTCCGGAGAGGACCGCGAACTTTACCAGGGCCGGGGCCACCTGCACAACCCCAGGGCGTTTCAGGCTCCCGTTTCGTCGGCGCAAGCCGTGTGTTATATTCGCCGTCCCACATGAGAGGCTGAACGTGCCCGTAACACAGGATTTTCGACGTAGGAGAGATTGGTACAGCGTCTCCGAGGAGACATTGCGTGCCGTTCTAATCCTGTTGGTCACCGTCGTCGTCCTCGGCGTGAGCTTCGTCGGCTACCGGATCTGGGAGAGCCGCGCCCTGGAGCGCGACGCCCGCAACGCGATCGACGAGAGCCAGGCGCTCATCCAGCGGCTCCAGAACCAGGAGCAGGCCGACTACCGCGGCCAGTACGAGGACGCGTGGCAGGTTCTTCAGGAAGCCCGTAACCAGTTCTCCAACCAGGACTACCGCGGCGCCCTCGACAACGCGCGGCGCAGCGGCAACACCCTGATGTCCATCCTGGAGGCGCTCGGCCAGTCGGCCACCGCCGGGCAGGCGCAGTTCCAGTCCGTCCAGGGCGAGGTCGAGTACCGCCGCGGCGACGGCGGCGACTGGCAGGAGGCGCGCCGCGGCATCTCGCTCGAGAGCGGCGACTACGTCCGCACCTCCGAGAGCGGGTCGACCGAGCTGACGTTCAGCGACGGCACCCTCTACACCGTGCGGCAGAACACCCAGTTCATCGTCTCCTCGTCGCGCGGCGCCGGCGGCCGGGAGGAGCAGGCGATCGAGATGGAGTACGGCTGGGTCGACCTCAGCACGGCGCAGGGCACCAGCAACGTCAAGACGCCGAACGCCACGGCCCGGGTCCAGCAGGATTCGGAAGCCTTCGTGGCCGTCAACCGCGAGTCGAGCGAAGGCCGGTTCGGCGCCCTGAGCGGCGGCATCGAGCTGACCTCCAAGGCCGGGCTGAAGCGTGAGGTCCAGGCGCTCCAGCAGGTGACGCAGACCGGCGACCTGCTCTCCGAGCCCGCGCCCCTGCCGGGACGCCCCAGCCTGGTCACCCCGGCCGACAACGTCGACCTCGACCTCGACCGGGCTCCCCGCCTGGCCCTGAGCTGGGACTCGGTCCCGGACGCCGCCCGGTACGCCCTCCAGGTGTCCCGCAGTCACCTCTTCGTGGACAACCTGATCGACGTCAAGAACCGCCCCGGCACCCGCGCCACCCTCGGCCTGCGCGGCGAAGGGATCTTCCTGTGGCGCGTCGCCGCCTTCGACAAGAACGGCGTGCAGGGCCCCTGGAGCCAGCCGTGGAAGTTCCGCGTCGCCTCGTTCCGGGCCTCGATGGGCGAGAAAGACGATACTCCTCCGCAACTCGATCTCGACGATGTCAAATCCTACGGTAGTATCTTCATCGTCGCCGGGCGGAGCGAGCCGGGCGCGCAGATCGAGATCAATACGGAACAGGTCAAGGCGTCGGCCGACGGAACCTTCACCAAGACCGTCCAGCTCTCGAAAGAGGGCTGGAGCTTCATCGAGATCAAGGCGCGCGACAACTGGGGCAACGAAACCACCCGCCGACATCGCGTGTTCGTAGAAAACCCGTAGTCCGTGGATCTCTCAGCCAGATCTCGTAGAATACCGTCGTCGCGAAAGATGTAACCAGATCCGCCTCCGGCGGCGCCCCCCGGAGTCCGGAACCCAAAGCAGCCAAAAGGATCACAAGTCCAGATGCCCCTTGCCTCCCTGCTCAGGTATTTTTCCAAAGACCTCGCCATCGATCTCGGCACGGCCAACACCCTGGTCTTCGCCAGCGGACAGGGCATCGTCGTGCGCGAGCCCTCCGTCGTCGTCATCAACAAGCTCACCAACCGCATCGAGGCGGTCGGCAGCGAAGCCAAGGAGATGCTGGGGCGGACCCCCGGCAACATCGAGTCCATCCGGCCCATGAAGGACGGTGTGATCGCCGACTTCGAGGTCACCGAGCGGATGCTCGAGTACTTCATCAAGAAGGCCCATGGCCGCAAGATGTACGTCCATCCGCGGATCGTCATCGGCGTGCCGTCGGAGATCACCCAGGTCGAGAAGCGCGCGGTCCGCGACTCCGCGATGCGCGCCGGGGCCTCCGAGGTGTTTCTCGTGGAACAGGCCATGATGGCCGCCATCGGCGCGGGCCTGCCCATCACCGAGCCGTCGGGCAACATGATCGTGGACATCGGCGGCGGCACCACCGACGTGGCGGTCATCTCGCTCGCCGGCACCGTCTACAGCCGCTCGGTCCGCATCGCCGGCAACGAGATGGACGTGGCGCTCATCCAGTACCTGAAGCGCAAGTACAACCTGCTCATCGGCGAGCGCACGGCCGAGCAGATCAAGATCCAGCTCGGCTCCGCCTATCCCCTGAAGGACCAGCTCCGGATGGAGATCAAGGGCCGCGACCTGGTGGAAGGCATCCCCAAGACGCTGACCATCACCGACGAGGAGATCCGCGAAGCCCTGGCGGAGCCGGTCGCGACCATCGTCGAAGCGGTCCGCATGGCGCTCGAGCGCACGCCGCCCGAGCTGTCGGCCGACATCATGGACAAGGGCATCGTGCTCTCCGGCGGCGGCGCGCTGCTGCGCAACCTCGACCAGCGCCTGCGCGACGAAACCGGTCTGCCGGTGGTCCTCGCCGAGGATCCCCTGGCCTCCGTCGTCCTGGGTACGGGCCGGGTGCTGGGCGACATGGACCTCCTGCGCAAGGTCTCCATCCGTTAGGGCCCCGGGAGCCGACCGGGAACAGGCGGGAAGCGTGGACGAGCGCCGCACCGGCTGGGTGCTGATCATCGTGCTGGTGATCCAGCTCGTCGTGCTCGCCGTGCAGGGCGCCCGCACCGGCGACACCTGGATGGAGGCGGTCTGGCTGCGGGCCGTCGGGCCGGCCGGCCGCCTGGTCACCGCCATTCCGCGCGGCGCCTCCGGAGCCCGCGAGAGCCTGCGCCTGCGCAGCAGCCTCCAGGAGGAGAACCTCCGGCTCCGCCGCGAGGTGGAGCAGCTCCGCCTCCGGCTCCTCCAGCTCTCCGACCTGGAAAACGACATGCGGCGGCTGGGAGCGGCGGTGGAGTACACCACGCCTCCCCTCGGCCGCATCCGCGCCGTCGACGTGGTCTACATCGACCACGCCTCCTGGCTGCGCTCGCTGCTGATCTACACCGGCGATCTCCATGCCCGCGTCGACCAGCCGGTGCTCTCGGCGAGCGGGCTCGTCGGCCGGGTGGTGACGGTGGCCGGCTCCTACGCCAAGGTCCAGCTCATCACGGACCGCGCCGCGAGCGTCGGCTCGATGATCCTGCGCAACCGCCGCCAGGGCGTGGTGCGCGGCGGCGGCAAGGGCGGCGTCGGCCTGGCCCTCGACTACGTGCCCCGCCAGGCCGACGTCCGCGAAGGAGACCGGCTGCTCACCGCCGGCATCGACGGCGTCTACCCGCGCGGCATCCCGGTCGGCACCGTGCTGAAGGTCGGGCGCGGCGGCCAGCTCTTCTACGAGATCAGCGTGGCGCCCGCGGTGGACTTCGGCGCCCTGGACCAGGTCTACCTCCTGGACCATACGCCCATCCCCCGGGAAGTCAGGGAGGCCGTCCCCGGTGACCGCCCTTAAGCTCCTCGCCGCCCTGGCCGCGGCCGTCCTGGTCCACCTGGCCCTGATGCAGATCTGGCCGGACCTGGCCCGGATGGTCGACGTGTTCCTGGTCCTGGTGGTGCTCCAGGGTCTCGGCGGCAACTCGCTCGCCAGCCTGTTCGTCGGCCTGCTGGTGGGCCTGACTCACGACTCGCTGACCGGCAACGCCTTCGGGCTGTTCGGGTTC
This sequence comes from Holophagales bacterium, assembly GCA_031390755.1. Taxonomy (GTDB): domain Bacteria; phylum Acidobacteriota; class Thermoanaerobaculia; order Multivoradales; family UBA5704; genus DATMER01. The sequence goes on along the minus strand of JANMTS010000045.1, from coordinate 6,898 downwards.
GCTGATACCATCGTGGGCTACGGCGCGGCCCGCCTGGCACAGCGTCTGGTCATCCAGCGGCCGACCGGAGTGCTGGCCGTCGTCGGTTTCGCCTCCGTCCTCCAGGAAGCCGTCGTCGTGGCGGTGATGGTGATGCTCCTGCCCGATCCCGAGCTGCCGACGCCGCTGGCGGTGGCGTTGCGGGCGGGATTGAGCGGCACCATCGGCATGGTTGTCTATGTTGCTGGGTCCCGCTGGCGGCGGGGCTCCGAGACGCGGCGCCGCAACCGGATGAGCCGGCTGCGGCTCGGTTGACTCGCTTTTCGGTTGAGGCTCGCTTTCTTTGAGGATTGACTGATGCAGGTGGTCCGTGAGCATCGCGACGATCTGGTCGCCCGGGTGCGCATTCTCAGCCGGGCGGTCACCGCGCTGGTCGTGCTCATCGGCGCCGGCTTCTGGTTCGTTCAGCTCGTCCAGGGCGACTACTACCGCGGCCTGGCCGAGAACAACCGGCTGCGCAAGCTGCCGATCAAGGCCCCCCGCGGGCTGATCTACGACCGCCACGGCCGGCTGCTCGTCGAGAACATCCCGAGCTACAACCTCATCCTGGACCGCAGCCGCAGCAAGCACCTGAGCAAGGCTCTGGCGTTCGCGGCGCCGGTCCTGGAACGGCCGCTTCCCGAGCTCGCGCAGCTCGTCGAGAGCTACGACGCCATCCCCGACTTCAAGCCGGTGCTCCTGGCCGAGAACCTGACCCTGGCCCAGGTCGCCCGCCTCGGCGTGGCCGGGCTGGAGTTTCCCGAGTTCGAGATCGAGGTCCAGCACCTCCGCCTCTACCGCCACCGCGAGCAGACCGCGCACGTCCTCGGCTATCTCGGCGAGGTCGCCGAGAAGGAGGTCGCCGCCTCCGACGGCGCCTACCAGCCGGGCGACCTGGTGGGCAAGAAGGGGGTCGAGCAGACCTACGACCAGATCCTGCGCGGGCGCGACGGCGAACGGGCCGTGGTGGTGGACAGCCGCGGCAAGCTCCTGGAGGAGAATGCCCGCCGCGAGGCCAGGCCGGGGAAGAACCTGGTCCTGACCCTGGATCTCGACCTTCAGCAGGAAGCCGCGCGCTGGCTCACCGGGCCCGAGAAGGTCGGCGCCATCGTGGCCATGGACCCCCGCAACGGCGAGATCCTCGCCCTGGTCTCGTCGCCGTCCTTCAATCCGAACCTGTTCGCGCGCCGGCTCCAGAAGGCGGACTGGGAAGCCCTGATCAAGGACCCCAACCACCCGCTCCAGAACCGCGCCATCCAGAACACCTATTCTCCGGGCTCCACCTTCAAGATCGTCATGGAGACGGCCGGCCTGACCGAGGGGACCGTCGACGAGCACAGCACCGCGTTCTGCACCGGCGGCTCGGTCTACTACGGCCGGCTGTTCCGCTGCTGGCGCAAGGGCGGACACGGCACGGTGGACGCCCGCGGCGCCCTGATGCACTCCTGCGACATCTACTTCTACAACCTCGGCCAGAAGCTGGGCATCGAGAGGATCGCCCGCTACTCGCGCCTGCTCGGCCTGGGCAAATTGACCGGCATCGACCTCGCGGGCGAGAAGCCGGGGCTCGTGCCGGACACCGCCTGGAGCGAGACGCGGCGCAAGACCCCCTGGTACCGGGGCGAGACGATCTCGGTGTCCATCGGCCAGGGCCCGGTCCTCATGACCCCCATCCAGATGGCCGAGATGACGGCCATCGTGGCCAACGGCGGGCGCAAGGTGATCCCCCATCTGATCAAGGGAGCCAGGCTGCCCGAGCCGGAGCACGTGAAGCTGGACGAGACCGCTCTGCGCGTCGTGCGCGAGGGCCTCTGGGCCGTGGTCAACCAGCCGGGTGGCACCGCCTATGGCTACGCGCGGGTGCCTGGGGCCGAGATCGCGGGCAAGACCGGCAGCGTCCAGGTGATCAGCCAGTCCAGCCGCACCGACGCCCGTTCCCTGCCCTTCAAGTTCCGGGACCACGCCTGGTTCACGTCGTTCGCCCCCGAGGCCGATCCCCGCATCGTCGTGTCGGTCTTCGCCGAGCACGGCGGCGCCGGCTCCCGGGTTGCTGGTCCGATCGCGCAGGCTCTCCATGCAAAGTTTTTCAAAATCGATCTCCAGCATCCAGCCGCTCGCTGAAGAGAAGCCGCGCCTGCGCGCGCTCTCCTCCGTGGACCTGGGCCTCGCCGTGTCCGCGCTGCTGCTCACCGCCATCGGTCTGCTCACGGTCCACAGCGCCAGCTCCGAGATGCCCGTCGACTACCTGCCGCGCCAGGCGCTCTGGGTCGGCATCGGGGTCGTCCTGCTGCTGGTGGTGATGAGCATCGACTACCACGTGCTGCTGGACCTGTCGCTCGTCCTCTACGCGCTGGGCCTCGCCTCGCTGGTGCTGGTGCTCTTCGTCGGCGTCGAGCGCGGCGGCGCCGCGAACTGGCTGCAGATCGGACCGTTCCAGTTCCAGCCCTCGGAGTTCGCCAAGCTCGCCACCTGTCTGCTCGTGGCCCGCTATCTGGCCGGGCTCAACCGCCGGGTGCTCGACCTGCCGCAGATCTTCACCGCGGTGGCCATCGTCGCCGTCCCCATGGTGCTGGTGGCCGTCGAGCCGGACATGGGCGGCGCCGCGATGTTCGCGCCGCTGATCGGCGGCATGCTGCTGGTCGCGGGCATCCGCCCGCGGCTGCTGATCACGGCGGCGGTGATCGCCCTGATTCTCGGCGCCGGGATCTGGACCTTCGGCATGCAGGGCTACCAGCGCCAGCGGGTTCTCACCTTCCTGTCGCCGGAGAGCGACCCGCTCGGCGCGGGCTACCAGGTGCGGCAGAGCAAGATCGCGGTCGGCTCGGGCGAGCTGGTGGGCAAGGGCTACATGCAGGGCACGCAGAGCCAGCTCCGGTTCCTGCCCGCCCGCCACACCGACTTCATCCTGTCGGTGCTCGCCGAGGAGTGGGGGTTCCTGGGAGTGCTCGCCGTGCTCGGCCTCTACGGCTTCTATGTGACGAGCGCGGCGCGGGTCGCGATCCGGGCGCGCGACCGCGCCGGCATCCTCCTGGTGACCGGTCTGCTGTCGGTCCAGTGCTTTCACATCCTGTACAACAGCGCCATGGTGGTAGGCTTTGTGCCGATCACGGGCATTCCCCTCCCGTTCCTTTCCTATGGCGGCTCCTTCACCATGGTGAACTTCCTCTCGACCGGGATCATGCTGGGGGTGGACCTGCGGCGCTATGTAAACCGTTGAACGGGGGAGACTTGACCTGCAAAATGCTCATCGAGAGTGATCCGCACCAGACGCGGATCGCCGTGCTGGAAGACGACCGGCTGACCGAGATCTTCGTCGAGCGCCATCGCCATCGCGGCATGGTGGGCAATGTCTACAAGGGGCGGGTGACCCGGGTGCTCCCGGGCATGCAGGCCGCCTTCGTGGACGTCGGCCTCGAACGCGACGCCTTCCTCTATGTGAGCGACGTGGCTTCGGACGTCGAGTCCATGGACGAGCTCGAGATCGACGAGCCGCGCGCCGAGGAGCCGGCCCACCACGGGCAGCCGTCGATCGACGAGCTGCTCAAGCCCGGGCAGGAGATCATCGTCCAGGTGGTGAAGGACCCGCTGCCCAACAAAGGCGCGCGGATCAGCACCCATGTGACGCTCCCCGGCCGCTACCTGGTGCTGCTCCCCACCGTGAAGCACTTCGGCGTGTCGCGCCGGATCGAGGACGACGCCGAGCGCGAACGGCTGCTCGGAGTGATCGGCGAGCTGCCGCTCAGCAGCGGCGGCCTGATCGTGCGCACGGTCGGCGAGAGCAAGGGGCTCGACCAGTTCGAGAGCGACCTCACCTACCTGTCGCGGCTGTGGGAGAAGATCCGCCAGCGCGCCACCAGGGTCTCCGCCCCCACGCTTCTGCACCAGGATCTGGACCTCGCGCTCCGGGTCGTGCGCGACCTGCTGCGCAGCGACTACGCCGTGCTCTGGGTGGACGGCGAGGAGACCTACGAGCGGATCGTGGAGTTTCTCGACCAGGTGCAGCCCGGCCTGGTGGGGAAGGTCAAGCTGTTCCGGCAGGAGGCCACTCTCTTCGAGCAGTTCGGCATCGAGGAGCAGATCGAGGCCGCGCTCAAGAGCAAGGTGTGGCTCAAGTCCGGCGGCTACATCGTCATCAACCCCACCGAGGCGCTGGTGGCGATCGACGTCAACACCGGCCGCTTCGTGGGTCAGAGCAACCTGGAGGACACGGTCCTCCACACCAACCTGGAGGCGGTGCAGGAGATCGTCCGCCAGATCCGGCTGCGCGACCTCGGCGGCATCATCGTCATCGACCTGATCGACATGATCGAGCAGGAGCACCGCGAGCAGGTCTTCACCGCGCTCGAAGGCGAGCTGAGGAAGGACCGGGCGAAGACCAAGGTGCTGAACATCTCCGAGTTCGGCCTGGTCGAAGTCACCCGCAAGCGGAGCCGCGCCAACCTGGAGCGGCTGCTGACCCAGCCCTGCCCCTACTGCTCCGGCCGCGGGCGGATCAAGTCGGTGGCGACGCTCTGCCTGAACCTGCGCAAGGAGCTGCTCCACCTGCGGGGCCAGCTCGGCCAGTCGGAGGTGCTGCTGCGGGTCAATCCCGAGATCTCCCGCGCCCTTCAGCAGGAGGAGCGGGCCATCCTGACCGAGTTGGAGAACACGCTCGGCGTCCACATCCTCCTCCAGAGCGATCCCGAGATGCACCACGAGCGCTTCGACGTCGTGGAAGTGTGAGTTTGATCCCATTCCCCCGGTTGATCCCATTCCCCCTCTCCCCGGCCCTCTCCCCCGTGCCGGGGGAGAGGGAGAACAGCCCTCATGAGCGAAGCGTTTGACGTCCCGGGTTGGGCCGGAGAGATCGACCGTGACTACCGGCCGGTCGATCTCGAAGCCGAGGTCCGCCGTCTCACCGATCCCGGATCTTCGCTGAAGACGCTCCACTGGGGCCGCAACTATCTCTATGTCACCCGCATGGAGACGGTCCAGGGTCCGGTCGACGTGGTGGTCAAGCAGTTCCGCAACCAGGGGACCAAAGCCCGCCTCAATCGGAAGTGGAAAGGAAGCAAGGCCGAGCGGAGCTGGAACGCCGCCCGCGCCGTGCTCGACGCCGGCCTGCTGACCCCCGCGCCCGTGATGCGGATCGAGTCGGTCGAGCCCGAAGGACCGTCCTTCTACATCTGCCTCCAGCTTCCGGATGCCCTGGAGGCGCGCTACGTCCTCCGCGCTGCCAACGCCGGGCCCGAGCGCGAGCAGTTCCCGCACCTCGATCTTCCCGTCTTCCTGGCCGACCTCGGACGGCTGGCGCGGAAGCTCCACGAGGCTCGCATCTGGTTCCGCGACTTCACCAGCGGCAACGTGCTCCTCTGCCCGGACGGCATGTATCTCGTGGACCTGAACCGGGCGCGCATCGGAAAGGACCTGACGCTGTCCGAACGGGTGCGGGACCTGTCCCGGATGCCCGTGCTCAAGCCCGAGCATCAGAAGCTGTTCTTCCAGGGGTACTGGGACGGTCCCGAACGGGGATGGAGGCTGTACCTCCGGTACCACCGCGCGTTCCTGCAGAAGAACCGGACGAAACAACGGGTGCGGGGAGCCACGCGAAAGGTAAAGGAGCTGTTCCTTCCGCGGAAGGCGCACGTCCACATCCCGGAGGCGCCCTCTGGAGCGTCGGTGCGCGACCGGATCGTGTGGGATCACCTGTCCGACCAGCCGCACCAGCACGCCGGCCGCCTGGATAAGCTTCGCGTCCGGCTGGCGGACACGAGCTCGCACGTCGGTGAGGCGGCAACGGTCGTCGCCGCGCTGCCGCGCATCGTTTCGCGCTATCGACAGCTGCGGCGGGAGCTCCGCCAACAGCCGGTCCCCTTCCACGGCTGCGGCGTCGCCGTCCGCCCGTGGCCCGACGACCCCGCCGCCCTGCTCGGGCTGGTCGACGAGCTCGGCGCCCGGCACGTGCTGGTCCGGCTCCATCCCTGGGACGAGGACCATTCCTCGGAAGAAGAGCTGGCCCGCGAGCTTCACGCCCGGGGCCTGGAGCTGACCTTCGCCCTGCCCCAGAACCGGGACCTGGTGCGCGACCTGCCGCGCTGGCGGCGTTCGGTCGAGGAGATCGGCGCCCGCTTCACGCCGTACGGCACGCGCTTCCAGATCGGCCAGGCCATCAACCGGAGCAAGTGGGGGATCTGGAACCTCGGCGAGTACGTCCGCCTGGTCCAGGAGTCGGCCGACGTGCTTCGCCGGCATCCCGGAGTGGAGATCCTCGGCCCGTCCGTGATCGACTTCGAGTACCACGCGGTCGCGGCGGCGCTCAACCTGCGCCGGCCCGGCCTCCACTTCGACGCCGTCTCGGCGCTGCTCTACGTGGACCGCCGCGGCGCCCCCGAGAATCCGCAGGTCGGGCTCGACACCGAGGGCAAGGTGCTCCTCCTGAAGGCCATTGCGGACACCGCCCGCAACTCGACCGGCCGCTGCTGGATCACCGAGGTGAACTGGCCGTTGCGCGAGGGTCCGCACTCGCCCGCGGGCCGGGCCGTGTCGGTCGGCGAGGACGAGGCCGCGGACTACCTGGTCCGCTACTACCTGCTGGCCCTTGGGTCGGGTGCGGTCGAGCGCGTGTTCTGGTGGCAGATGATCGCCAAGGGGTACGGCCTGGTCGATCCGGTCGGACCGAAGGAGCTGAGGCGGCGGCCGGCGTTCCACGCCTTCCGGGATCTGATCCGCGAGTTGGAGGGGAGCCGCCTGGAAGCTGTCCTGCCGGTTCCGGCGCCCGCCCGGCTGTGGCTCTTCCGCCGCGCCGACGGTTCGGAGACCGTGGTGGGCTGGAGCACGGCAGCACCCACCCGCGTACCGCTGCGGGGCGTCGAGGTGAAACACGCGACGTCGAGTTCGTCGG
>JANMTS010000007.1:0-2237 GCA_031390755.1 Holophagales bacterium | reverse complement strand
CCTGCTCGACCCGTCCACCTCCGCGCGCTACCCGTTAAGCTTCCGGCGCTACGGGTTAAGCTACCGGCGGTACGGGTGAAGCTTCCGGCGCGACGGGTGAAGCTTCCGGCGCGACGGGTGAAGCTTCCGGCGCGACGGGTTTTTGAGGGTGGTCTCAGGGTTGGGAGACGATCTTTGATAGACTTTTCCTCAGCAATCTCGCCATGGCTACCGCATTCAAACCGCCGCTGACGGGGACCGCGCATCCTCTTCCGTTTGAGAAGCTTGCGCCTCTCGACTTCGAGCGCCTCTGTCTCTGGCTCGTCCGGCGGGAGGGTTTTACCCGGGTCGAGCATCCCGGCGAGGCGGGGAGCGACGACGGGTGCGATGTGGTGGCCTGGAAGGATGACCGGCGCTTCGTCTTCCAGTGCAAGCGGGTCCAGGCGTTCACCGCGTCCCACGCGAAGACGGAGATCGAGAAGCTTCGCCGTCGTCTTCCCCCTGCCGAGCAGCCGCATGAGATCGTGTTCGTGGTCTCCAGGGCCGTGAGCGCCCACACCCGCCGCGCCATCCGGGCGGTGTGGGGAGACGAGGCGACATGCCACTTCTGGAGCGGGGATGAGCTTGACGAGTTGGTCAAGCGGCATCCCAAGATCGTCGGCGAGTTCTTTCAGCTGCCCGCGGTGAAGCGGCACGCGGTGCGGCCTCACAATCTTCCGTACTCCTCCCTCGGGCCGCTGTTTCAGGGCCGGACCGAGATGGTCTCGCTGCTTCGCGAAGGGCTTATCCAGGCTCCAAGTGGCCGCGCGATGGCGTTGCATGGTCTGGGCGGGGTCGGGAAGACCCGGCTGGCCGTCGAGTACGCGTGGCAGCACGCCGACGATTACACCGCGCTGCTGTTCGTGGGCGCCGGATCACCCTCCGACCTGCACCGAAACCTCGCGGCGCTCTGCGAGAGGGGCGTGCTGGATCTTCCAGAGCGGGAGGCGCCCGAGGAGGAGGTCCGGGAAGCGGCGGCGCTGCGGTGGCTCGGCGAGCAGCCCGGGTGGCTGTTGATCCTCGACAACGTGGATTCCGAGGCGGCGGCGACCGAGGTCGACAGCCTCATCCCGCGGCTCTCCGGCGGTCACGTGCTCCTGACGGGCCGGCTCGCCCGGTGGGGCGCCGAGATCGTTCCGCTCGAGCTCGACGTGCTGGAGGAGGGCAAAGCGGCGGAGTTCCTGCTGGCGCGCACCAAGGGAAAACGAAGGCCAACGAAGGAGGACGACGACCACGCCGTCAAGCTGGCCAGAGAGCTTGGCTGCCTTCCTCTCGCCCTGGAACAGGCCGGGGCCTCCATCAGCGAACGTCGCATGACGTTTCCGGCCTATCTGGCCGCGTGGAACGAGAGACGCGATCAGGTCTTGGACTGGTTCGACCCTCGGGTGAGCCACTACCGGGTGAGCGTCGCCGTGACCTGGCAGACCTCCGTCGATCAACTCACCCCGCCGGCCCGCCGGCTGCTCGAACGGCTGGCCTGGCTGGGGCCGGAGGCGATTCCGGAGGCGCTCCTGGACGTTGCGGTTCCCGGAGAGTCCGAGGAAGAGATTCCGGCTCAGCACGACCTGCTCGTGGAGCTCGCAGCCTTCTCCCTGGTGACACGAGACGACGAAACGCCGACCTTCACGGTTCATCGCCTGGTCCAGGACGTGACTCGGCGCAGCTTGAAACATGGGGCCGATCAGAACCGTCTGGCCAAGGCCCGGGCCGGCGCGCTCCGCTGGGTGAACGCGGCATTCGTAGGAAACCCCCAGGACGTTCGCACCTGGCCGGCCCTCGATCCTCTCGCGCCTCACGCCCGAGCCGTCGTCACGCATGCCGACGAGGCTGGAATCGCCGATCCCACGGCTCGGCTGATGAACCAGCTGGCCCAATTGTTCAAGGCCAAGTCTTTGCTCGGGGAGGCCGAGCCGCTGATGCGTCGAGCGCTGTCGATCGACGAGGCGAGCTTCGGGACGCAGCACCCCAAAGTTGCCATCCGCCTCAACAACCTGGCGTCGTTGCTCCTGGCGACGAACCGTCTGAGCGAGGCCGAGCCGCTGATGGAGCGGGTGGTGTCGATCTTTGAGAGCAGCCTCGGCAAAGATCACCCCAACGTCGCCACGGCCCTCAACAACCTGGCGTCGTTGCTCCTGGCGACGAACCGTCTGAGCGAGGCCGAGCCGCTGATGCGTCGAGCGCTGTCGATCGACGAGACGAGCTTCGGGCCGCAACACCCC
>JANMTS010000180.1:0-67635 GCA_031390755.1 Holophagales bacterium | reverse complement strand
CCCAGCTCAGGGAAGTCGTCCCCCCCCCGGCTGCGGCGGCCTCCCAGCTCAGGGAGGGCGTCTCCCAGCCGGGTGCGGCGACCTCCCAGCTCTGGGAGGTCGTCTCCCAGCCGGGTGCGGCCGCGCTACTCCTCGCCGCCGTCCCGGCCGCCGTCGCCGTCCCGGGTGCCGCCGTCCCAATCGTCCGGGGAAGGAGCGTCGACGTCCGTCTTCTCCCACTCCTCCTTCTCCCACTCCTCGCGCAGCTCCGCGGGAGTCGCGGCGACCGCGAGGCGCAGCTTCTCGATCGCGGCCCCGAGGTCGTCCTCGGCCACGCACTCCAGCGTGGTGAGGAGGGCGGTCTCCACGTCGTAGGGGATGCGGTGCTCCAGCATGTCGTCGGAGGGATCGGGGACCTCGTCGGCGAGCCGCCGCAGCCTTCCCTGAATCTCTTCGAGGTCGTTCGCCGTCCCCAGAACCTGATCCAGGAGGCCCGTCCCGGACGTTTCCGGCACCACCACCATGCGCACCCGGTCCGTGCGCAGCTCCACTCGTGCACGATCCGCCGTTCCTCTCACCGACAACGTCCACACCGGCGCACTCTCACCACCTTCGCGCAGAACCAGCATCACAGGCGTACCGTTCATCTTCGTCTCCCTTCCCGGTGACGGCTTACGCGGCGAGCGTGACGCCAGCCCTCGCTCCGCCGCAAAAGTTTCTTATTCCAATCACGCCGCCAATGATTGCATGCAACCGGTTGCCCCTGTCAAGAGTGGCACCGGGTTGTGCTTTGGCTGGTCCTTGGTGTAAGATCCGGCCACAATGTCGCCCAAGAGAAAAAAGATCGACACACCCACAGAGCCCAGTGCCGAAGTTCGCCGTTTGCGGACGATGCTCAAGACCGCAATGAAGGTGTTGGGTTTCACAAACCGGGACGTGGAGCGGAAGCTCGGCCTCAGCGGTAGCTATTTGAGCCGGCTTTTCTCCGGAATGATCGACCTGAAGGTCGACCATGTGGTGGCGATTTCGCGCGTGATCGGGGTCGAGCCGGAAGAGATGTTCCAGCTCGCGTTCCCGAAGCGGCGGCGAGCGCCCACCGCCGGAGCTTCGCGACTGCGCGAGACGCTGGAAGAGTACCAGCGGACCGGCAGCGCCCCCTGGGGCGGATCCCTCAATCTCTCCGAGCTCGAGTTCGAGGAGCCGGAGCCGCCGCCTGCGCCGGTTGAGGACAAGTCTTCGTCGGGGGATCTGGAGCAGGCCCTGGAGAAGATGATGGCCAAGGCGCTGCACAAGGTTCTGGACAAGATGGGCTAGGGCCTCCCGGCCCCAGCCTTCCCCGTTCAACCCTGCCCTCCCCACGCTGGCCGTGGGCGAGGGCATTGCCATGTCTGGATGCAGGGGCGGCCCTGGACGACTAGATCGCCCGCGGCTCGAACTTCGCCGACGGATCGTGCTCGGCGCGGCGAAGGAACGAGATCACGTCTTCCAGCAGGCTGCTCTTGAGCAGGCCGAGGGAGAAGGTCTCGCGCAGGAAGAGCAGCGCGGTGAGGGATTCGCGGTGGATGCGCAGGGCGCGGAAGGTCTCCGCCGCTTCCATGACGGTCTCGCCGGCGTCGTTCGTGCGGCCCTGGCGCATCTGGGTGAGGGCCAGGTCCAGGGAGGCCAGCGCGGCGGGGAAGTCCTGTCCCTCCTCGGTCAGACCGTGCCGCACCTCTTCGAAGATGCCCTCGGCCCGCGCCAGCTTGCCGAGCCCGGCGTCGATGCGGGCCTCCATCCAGCGCAGCTTGAGCCGATTCAGACGGCTCGCGCCCTCATAGCGGCCGCGGTGAAGGAAGAGCATCCGCTGCGCCGCTTCGAACCGGTCGCATTCCACCATGAACCAGATCTGGTTGTGGATGCCGAAGAAGAGCAGCTCCGGGTCGCGCTGGCCGTCGACCATCGAGAGGCCTTTTTCCAGCAGCTCGAGCGCCCTCATGGGCTCCCCTGCACAGCCCGTGTAGATACCCATGTTGACGAGCGCCCGGCCTGCCAGATGAGTTTCCCCATGGTTGAGATAGATCGAATGAGCGATCCTAAGCGCCGTGCGGGCGTTGGAAAGCTGCCGCTTTGCTCGGTAGAGCGAAGACCGGAGGTCAAACAATCGAGCCAGCGCCAGAGGTTCCTGACTTCCTTCCTGATGGAGGGTATAGGAGCGATCGAAGGCTTGTTCCGCCTCGTCGAGACGTTCCGTTACTCGGCAGGCGTTGCCGTATTCGGCGTAGGTTCGGCTGCGAAGATCGGTGACTTCCGTCAGGCCGTGCGCGCGCGGGTCCAGGTCGCGGGCGGCGAGAACCGCAAGGCGCGCGAGCTCAGCCATCTGCTCGGGATCCTGATGGCGAAGCGCCCAGCTGCGTTCCAGAAGTGCTTCGGCAAGCGCGGGTCCGCGGCTGGCCGGCGTGAGATTCGTGAGTGCGGCGATCCCCTCTGCGTCGAGCCGATCGACGATCCGCTGGATCTTCTGTTTCTCCCGGTCCTTCTTCCGCTGATAACCCAGAACTGAGACGGCTGCGCGGTCGATGGCGTCGTCGTAAACACCGCTGGTGATGGCCCTTGTGGGAGAGGGGTACAGGCTGAGTCCGGCTGCTGTGACAGCGCAGCAGGAAGTGCAGCCGCGCAGGAGGTGGCGAACCACCGTGCGGACCGTTCTTGCGTCGAGCTCCCCGCGCGAGAAAGCCGCGAGATCCTCCGGAGTGGGATGTTGGCTCACGGCGTCTCCTTGTCGAAGGAGCTATTCTGTCACAACGGAGAGCACGGTTTGCAAAGACAGCCGGAGCCTGCTCAGGCTCCGGCTTCGCCCTAACCGTTGGGGTCGATCCAACCTCCGTCGTCGATCGTCTGCGTCGGCGGCTGATTTCCATCCGGGAGGCCGGCCTGCCCGGCGAGACAACCCGCCAGCCACTGCCATACCTGCGCGAAGAGCCCTGTAAACATCGTCGTCCTCCTTACCGAGCGGCGCCTCAGGGCCGGAATGGCCTCGACCGCCCTCGGCGACAAATCAACTCATAGACTGAAAGTGCAGTCTGCCACGCCTGGACGGGACTCCTCGCCTCGCCGCAAAGAAAGTCGAAATCAGGGCTAGACATCGCAATCAAGGCTGTGTATGCTCTCGCCGTAGTCGAGAACACCGGACAGATTCCGTCGGGAAAACGGGATCTGGCCAGGGAACCTGAAACGAACGAGATAAAGGAGAGATGATCATGCCGAACACGAACACGTACACCGATGTCGTTGCTGACTGGGAACGCCTGCTGGCCGCCGTGGAGGACAATCTTCCTTCGCTGCCGGACCTCCTGCCCGAAAAGCTGGCTCTGGAGCAGGCGCTGCGAGAGGCGCGGACCATCAAAGCCCTGCAAGTGGCCTCCACGGCCTCGCGTCAGGAGGCCACCCAGAATCTGGAGATGGTTCTGGACAGCGGCCGGGACCTGGCCATGCGCCTGAGGTCGGCGGCGAAGTACAAGATCGGAGCGCGCAGCGAGCGCCTGGTGCAATTCGGAATCGCACCGCTGCGCCGCCGCCCGCGCCGCAACCCGGAGCCGGTGCCGCCGCCTCCGCCGGTAGAGCCGGAGTAGTCAGGGAGTAGATTAGGGATGGCCGGGGGCGGGCTTCGGCTTGCCCCCGGGTTCGCCCGGCGGCCTCCCAGGAGATTTGCCATGACCACGAAGGCCAAGGAAGGCAGCCGCATCCTGAGTGAGGTCCATGAGACCGCCCGCGATCTCCATTCGGCCGGTTTTGTCTCCAAACGCCGGATGAAGGACTATGACGTCCTGTGCCTCATCCCCGTCCCGGACTACTCCAGCGACTCGATTCGCGCTCTGCGCGAACGTTACAGAATCAGTCAGGCCGTGCTCGCGTCGATTCTCAATACCAGCGTGTCTACGGTTCGGCAGTGGGAGATCGGGGACAAGCACCCGAGCGGCCCTTCGCTCAAGCTGCTCAACCTGCTGGACCGCAAGGGATTGGACGCCCTGATCTGAGAGCTGGCGCGAGGGACTGCTCCCTTAGGGGTGCCACGATGCCGCGAAGGATTTTCCGGAGCCCGGCATCTCAATCCGCACGGAGCCATGAACGACGAGACGGAACCAGACCCGCGGCTGAAAGAGAAGGCGTTGGTCGAACGCATGCTGGCCGGCGACGAGTCGGCCATGGAGCAGCTCGCCGACGACTACTTTCCCGGCCTCTACCGCTTCGCGCTGGCGCGCCTCGGCGGCGACTCCGAGCTCGCCCGCGAGATCGTCCAGACGACGGTGTGCAGGGCCCTCCCGAAGCTGGGGAGCTGGCGCGGCGAGGCGGCGTTGCTCACCTGGCTCTGCGCGTGTTGCCAGAACGAGATCCGGATGTGGTTCCGCCAGAAGCAGAGGGCGCCGAGAACCGTGGAGCTGGAGGAAGAGGGGATGGATGGATTTCCTGCCGTCGGGCAGCCGGACGAAGACTTGGCGCGCAAGGAAGAGGCCCGGCTGGTGCATGCCACCCTCGACCTCCTCCCGCCTCATTACGCCCGCGCCCTGGAGTGGAAGTATGTGGAGCGCCTGCCGGTCAAGGAGATCGCGGAGCGGCTCCGGTTGAAGATCAAGGCCGCGGAGTCGATCCTCACCCGGGCACGGCTGGCGTTCCGGGAAAGCTATGACCGTGTGAGCCGGGGAGGCGGGACGGTGGTCGCGATGTCCGCGATGTCGCGCGGTCTCTCCGAAGGAAGGCCGGACGGAAGAAGGAAGGTGACGCCGTGAGCGAGCCGCAATCGGGAATCGTGGACGAGGAGGAGGCCGTGAGCCGGCTTCTCGAAGGCGCGGGAGCGCGCCCCGAGCCTCCCGCGGAAGATCTGGCGCGGATCAAGGAGGCCTTCCGGGTCGAGTGGCGCGAGCACGTCCGCCGGCCGCAGCGCTCGGCGCGATGGAATCCGCGGCTGCTGGCGCTGGCGGCCACGGTCGCGGCGGCGGTGGGGGCGGGGTGGTGGCTGTGGAGCCTCGCGGTGACTGGAACCAGCGGAGCCGGCGGGGCCGCTCCGGCCGCGCGGGTCGAGAGCGTCGCCGGAGAGGCGAACGGGCTGATGCCAGGGGGAACGGTGCCCGCCGGAGCGACGGTGGAGACGGCGGCCGGCGTCGCGGCGCTGCGGCTGGCGGGAGGCGGGTCGCTGCGTCTCGACGAAGGCACGCGGGTGGTGCTGGTGTCCCCTTCCGAGGTGCGGCTCGACCGGGGAGCGGTGTATCTGGACTCAGGCGCGGCCCCGGGAGCGGGTTCGCGCGCGGTCGAGATCCGCACCCGCCTGGGCGTGGTGACGGAGGTGGGGACCCAGTTCGAGGTCCGGCTTCTGGAAGAGGGCGAGGCGGTGCGCGTCCGGGTGCGCGAGGGGGAGGTGCGGATCGAAGGCGGCGCGGCTTCCGCCTCGGCAGTGGCCGGCGCGGAGCTGACCGTGCGGGCCGGCGGCTCGGTGGCGCGCGGCAGCATCCCAGTCCATGGACCCGCCTGGAGCTGGACCCTGAAGGCCGCGCCGCCGCTGGAGATCGAAGGCCGGACCCTGGATCAGCTTCTGGCCCGCGTGGCCCGGGAGACCGGCTGGACGGTCGAATACGAGAACGAGGCTCTCGCCGCCTCCGTGGGCTCGATCCGGTTGCACGGCGACGTCGGCCATCTCGCCCCGGACCAGGCCCTGGACGTCGTGCTGCCGGGGGCCGGGCTGCGCCACCGGGTCGCGGACGGCCGGCTGATCGTCGGCGCCGACGCCGGTTTCAGAACTCCCAACTGACGCCGAGCGAAGGGAAGAAACCCGGCCATGCCTCCGGCGTCTGGAAAAGCTCGCCCGAGTCCTCGTCGAGCTTGACGTCGAAGCCGGCGAGGTTCTTGCGGTTGTAGACGTTCTGGAGATCGAAGAAGAGTTGGAGGCGGCCGGACTTGCGTTGCCATTCGCGGCTCGCCCGCAGGTCCAGACGGTGGTAGACCGGGAGCCTCTCGCTGTAGAGCGGCCCGAGCACGGCGCGGAATTCCGGATCGCCTTCGTCGTCCACGCCCTCCGCCAGCGAAACCGGGGTGGTGGGCCAGCCGGTGTGGAGCCGCCAGGCCAGGCTGAGACTCCAGTGGTTTCCGACGAGCGTATCGAGATAGAGGTTGAGCGTGTGCGTCTGGTCCGTCTGGCGGCGGACCTCCTTGCCCAGGAGGTGGTCGCGGGCCGACGCCAGGGCGTAGTTGACCCACCAGCGGCTGCGGGAGCCGGCGGCGCCGCGCAGGATCACCTCGATCCCCTCGGAGCGGGTGCGGTCCGGAGCGATGCGGACTCGGCCGGGCTCGACCTCGGGAACGATGTTCACCGATTCGAAAACGTTTTCATGGCGCGGCCGGGGATTGCGGATGTCCCGCCGGTACGCTTCGACGCGCAGCGCGCGCAAGGGCGCCGAATCGCGTCCGTCCCCGCCGAACAGGCGCTCGTAGCCGAGCACCCGGTGCTCGGAGCGCTCGGCCGGAGCGAAGCGGGTCTCGCCGTCCTCGGCTTGCAGCTCGTAGGGGCGCTGGCTCTGGTGGAAGTGACCCCAGGAAGCGCGCACCACGCTGTCCGGCGCGGGCTGCCAGGCGACGCTCAACCGCGGGCTCCAGAGCGTGTCGCCGGTGAGCGTGTGGCGGTCGTAGCGCAGCCCGAGCTCCACGGCCGTCGACTCGGACGGAGCGACGCGGTCGGCGAGGTGGACGCCGAGGTGGTCGCCGCTGAAACGGCGCGCGAACCGGACCGGCGAGTCGCGGGGCTCGATCAGCTCCGAGGCCAGCTCGAAGTCGCGCTCGACGGCGCCGAAGTAGTCGTACCGGGCCTCGTAGCGCCGTGCCTCGAACCCGCCTTTGAGCGTGTGCCGCGCCGTGGCCAGAGCGTTCCAGGTCTGCCCGAGACCGAGAACCTCGGAGCCGCGGCGGTCGAGGATCTCGAAGCTCTGCTCCTCTTCGTCCTCGATGCCGCGGCGGTCTCGGTCCAACTCGGCGGCGGACGCCATCGTCTCGATCAGCAGGCGCTCGCCGAGCGTCGCCTGGTGGCTCAGCCAGAGCTGAGAGCTGTCGTAGTCGGTGTCGAAGCGCTTCTGCTCGCCGCCCACCGCCTGGAAAAAGTCCAGGGTGTCGGCGGCGTGGAGGAGATGGACGCGCAGACTGTTGCGGTCGTCGAAGCGGTAGCCGGCCTTGCCATAGAGATCCCAGAAGGCCGGATCCTCGTTGCCGAGCAGGCGGCTCGCCAGGTCGATCGAGCCCCGGCGCGCCGAGGCCAGCCAGAGACCGCGGTCGCCGTCGAACCTGCCGCCGCCGATGGCGACGGCGGTGACGAGGCTCAGGCTGAGCCGGGTGCGGCCCTGGCCGGAGGGCTCGGTCGTCGTCATGTCGAGCACGCCGCTCATGCGGTCGCCGTAGCTTGCGGGAAAGGCTCCGGTCGACAGGCTCGCGCCGCTCAGCCCGCTGGCCTCGACGACGCTGACCGCGCGGTCGAAGTCCTGAAGATGGTAGGCGTCGTAGATCTCCTGGCCGTCGAGGAGAACCTGCACCTCGTCGCGGCGTCCGCCATGGATGTGGAACTGGGCGGTGACGTCGTTGGCGGCGATCCCGGGCATCAGGGACAGGGCGCGGAACAGGTCTCCCGCGAGATGAGGCAGGGCTTCGATGTCGCGGCGCGAGAGCGACAGCGGAGCGAGCGGCGCTTCGTCGAGCAGCGACAGCTCGCTCGGGCGCACCACGATCTCTTCATGGATGACGAGGGGCTCAGGCTCCGGCGGGGGTGCGGGGCCGGGTGCGCGCGGCAGCTCCGGAGCCGCGGGAACCACCACGACCGTTCCGCCCGCCCCATCCCGGGCACGCAGGCCGTGGGGAGCGAGGATCTCGTCGAGGATCAGCCTTGGCTGGCGGGCCGCCGGCTCGCTTTCGACCCGCATGCCCGGGCGGACGAGCTGACTGGTGAACACGATCTTCAGGCCGCGGGCCTGGAGCGACTGCAATGCCTCGGTGAGGGAAAGGCCGCGCCAGGGCGGCGCCGAGGCGTCCGCCATCGCAGGGCTGGCCGAGGCCAGCAGCAATGCCAGGGCCATCGAAATCCAACTGGAGATGCCGGGCGAAGCCATCGGTCGAAAAGAATATCAGGAGCTGCGAAGGGTTTCCGGGACTCGTGCATCCAATGAGGCGAAAGGAGATCCTGATCATGAACAGACTCTTCGCAACCGCCGCCTGCATCTTCCTGGTTCTCTCCTCCCCTGCCTGGAGCGCCGAGGAGGCCTACACCACCGACTTCCGGATCGAGAGCTGCGACTTCACCGCCGAAGGGCGCAACGCCTACTTCAGCCTCGTGCCGGGCGACCACCTGGTCCTTTCGGGCGACGACGACGGCGAGGAGGTCGTCGTCGAGATCACCGTGCTTCCGAAGAAGCGCACCATCACCTTCGACACGGCCCACGGCAAGAGGCTGCGCGTCGAGACCCGGGTGGTGGAGGAGCGCGAGACGATCGACGGCGAGCTGGTCGAGGTGTCCCGCAACTACTTTGCCCGCTGCGACGACACGAACGACATCTTCTACTTCGGCGAGGCCGTGGACATCTATGAGGACGGCGAGATCGTCCGTCATGACGGAGCCTGGCTCGCCGGCAAGAGCGGCGCCCAGCCCGGCGTCATCATCCCCGGCACCTACATGCTCGGCGCGCGCTACTTCCAGGAGAGGGCTCCCGGCGCCATGGACCAGGGCAATCACACCGCCATGGGCCTGACGGTCGCGACCCAGGCCGGCACCTTCCACGACTGCGTCGAGGTCATCGAGACCTCCCCCCTGGAGCCCGGCCATGAGAGCCTCAAGCGCTACTGCCCGGGCGTCGGCCTGGTGACGGACAACAGCATCACGCTGGAGGAATTCGACGTGACGGCGGAAGACGACGACGAGGACGACGACTGAGAAGACCTTGATTCCGAGGGAGCCCGGCGGCTTGGCGGGTATTCGGAAGTGCTTCGCGCGGAGTCCTCACCCCCCGACCCCCTCTCCCAGGGGGTGTGGGGGCGCCACCCCCCCAAACCCTGAAAGCAAGAGGAGCGGGGGCCAGGGGGTGAGGACTCCACGCCGCGATGCTGGCCTTTCCAAACATCCTACTTCTTGAGCGCCAACACCTTGAAGAACTCCTCCGCCACCTCGGCGGGGTTGCCGACGAGGGCTCCGGCTCCCTCCTCGGGGAGCCAGTCGGCGGGGAGGTAGTGCCGGTAGGGGGCGGAGAGGAAGCGCTGGTCGAAGAGGGCGATGACGCCGGTGTCGGTGGGGGAGCGGATCAAGCGGCCGGCGGCCTGGACGACCCGGGTCATGCCCGGCACCACGAAGGCGTACTCGAAGCCGCGGTCGAAGCGCTCCTGGTAATAATTCTTGAGCAGCTCCTGCTCCAGGGTCAGGGCCGGCAGGCAGGGGCCGACCACGGCCACGGCCTTGAGCACCTCGCCGGGATAGTCCACGCCCTCGGCGAAGACGCCGCCGGCCACGGCGACCAGCAGGACATCTCCGAAGACGGCGGAGCGCAGGGCCTGGAGGATCAGCTCCCGCTCCTTGTCGCTATCCGAGGATCGCTGCACCAGCACCCGCTTGCCGCGCAGCCGGAGCCGTCCCGTCACCTCCGAGAGAAAGGCGTAGCTCGGGAAGAGCGCCAGGCAGTTGCCGGGGACCGAATCGGCGAAGGCGGAGAGGCGCTCCGCGATCCGCCCGTAGTTCGAGGGGCGCGCCTTCCAGGTGGTGGCCACGGTGCCGTCGATCACCACCTGCCGGTTCTCGACAGGGAACGGGTTTGGGATCTCCACGAAAGCGGTGCGGCCGGCCTCGAAACCCAGCAGGCCGGTGTAGAACTCGGGCGGCGAGAGCGTCGCGGACAGGCCGACCGTGGCGTGCGAGCGGGAGAGCACCGCGCCCAGGAAGCGGCTCGGGTCCTTGCAGAGAACCTTGAGCCGCGCGTCCCCCTTGCGCACCTCGGCGTAGTGGCTGAAGGCCTCGTCCGAAAGCGCGAGCCCGTTGAGGAAGCGCAGCACGTCGAAATAGAGCGCGACGAACAGATCCTCGGGGTGGAAGGTCCTGGTGTCGCGCTGGTATTCCAGATAGTCGATGAAGGCGGCGTCGAGCTCGGGCCGGAGGCGCCAGAAACGGTCCTCGGGGATGGGGCATTCGACGGCGCGGTCGCCCGGCGGGCCTTCCATCAGGGCGTCCTCGACGGCGTTCTCGATCTCCTGGGCGAGCTGCAGGCAGAGCAGCTCAATGCGCCGATGGATGGGCTCGCCCCAGCGGCCGCTCGCCTCGGCGGCCTTTCTGGCGGTCAGGGCCGACAGCTCCGGGCTGTAATAACCGCGCCCGCGGTCCACGAGATTGTGGACCTCGTCGATGACCAGCACGGTGTCCGCCAGATCCTGGTCCGGACCGAAGGCGGTCAGCGCCACGTAGGGATCGAAGGCGTAGTTGTAGTCGCAGACCGTGACCTGGACGCGGCCGCTCAGCTCCAGGCTCACCTCGAAGGGGCAGACCTCGTCGCCGCGCGCGGCCTGGAAGACGGTGTCCGGATCGAGCGACGGATGGGCCTCGTAGAGCCGGTTGAGCAGGCCGGTCGTGGCGAGCTTGAGACCGTAGTCCTTGGCGAAGCGGCAGTACTCCTCGTGGCAGATGATCTGGTCGTTGGCGCACATCTTGGCCTTGGCGCGCAGGCGCAGCGAGCGGAAGCCGCCGTCCTGGTTGAGCAGGCTGAGGACGGCGGTGGCCATCTCCTGCTGGGTGGTTTTCGCCGTCAGCACGAAGAGCCGCTTGTCGTTCGCGAGGCAGTAGCGCAGCGCCGGGTAGAGGGCGGCGACGGTTTTACCGATTCCGGTGGTCGCCTGAAGAAGAAGATGCTCGCGGTTGGCCACGGCGGTCTCCACCGCGGCGAGGATCAGCTCCTGGCCGGGGCGGGTGTCCGAGTAAGGGAACCGCATGCGCTCGGCCGCGGCCCGGCGTTCGGCGGAGCGCTGGCGCTCCGACTCCCAGCCGTAGATCAGGGCGTTGAGCCGGCGGCGGACCGTCGCCTCCATCGTCTGGAAGTCGACCTCGAGCACCTGGCGCTCGGTGTCGTCGCTGCCGATGGAGATCAGCACGAGCTCGGCGCGGACCGGGCAGTCGGCGGTGGTCTTGCCGAGCATCCAGGCGTAGAGCAGGGCCTGGCGCTGATACATCTCGCGCACGGAGGGGGGGAGCGCACCACCGCGGCGGACGGACTTGACCTCCTCGACCACGAGCCAGCCGTCGGGATCGCGGCGCAGACCGTCGAGCCGGCCGTGGACGCGGACGGTCCAGCCCCGGTGCTCGAAGGGATAGACGACCACGACCTCCCGGCGGTAGGTGGGATCGGCGGTGAGGGCCTCCTCCTGATACTTGCCGTGGATGGCCTGACCGAGCCACATCCGCTCGTACCCGCCGCGGCTCGAAAAGCCGAGACTGCGCATCGGACCTTCGAGAAGGTCGGCGACGGCCAGGTCGATAGTCAGTCCTTCGGGGTCAAAACGGGGAGGCATACCGGCGTAAGTATAGCGAAAGGCCCGGAGCGCCGAGCGCCCCGGGCCTTCAGAGTATTCCCTCAGGGTATCCCTGGAGATACTCCTGTCGTCAGGGTTGGCTGACTATCTGCCGTCGCGGTCGGAGTCGCCGGGAATGACCTTCTCGGCCTGGTTCTCGACCCGGTTCCAACCGTCGCGGACGGCGTCCTTGACCTCGTGCCAGCCGTGGCGGGTGTTGGCCTTGGTCTTGTCCCAGCCGCGCTCGAGATCGTTCTCGACGGAGTCCCAGGTCTGGTTCTTGTTCAGGTCGCGGGACTCGTAGCCGTAACGGTAGGCCGGCTGGAGATCCTCATAGGTGCGGCCCGAAGCGTACGGCTTCGTGGAGAAGTTCTTCTGCCAGTAGTTGTCTTCCGTGGTGTTGAAGCGGTGGCGGGCGTCGACCCGGTCCCAGGCGTCGCGGGTGGCACCCTTGACGTCGTTCCAGTCCAGGCGCGAGCCGGGGCGCTGGCTCCAGTCGCGGCTGAGATCGCTCTCGACCTCGTTCCAGGGGCGGTCTTCGACGCGCGTGCGGGCTTCCCAGCCGTAGCGGTAGGCCGGCTGAAGCTCGTCATAGGTGCGGCCCGAAGCGTACGGGCGCGTGCTGTAGTGGTCGCGCCAGAAGGCGTCTTCCTCGGTGGGGTTGACCGACTCGCCGATCCCCTTGCCGGCAAGACCGCCGCCGACACCGCCGATGGCGGCTCCGACCATGGCTCCGAGCGGGCCGGCCACGACTCCGCCGATCACCGCGCCGACGGTGCCGCCGGCCACGGCGCCCATGCCGGTTCCGACCGGATGCGCACCGGGCTCGCCGGTGAGGGGATCGGGGTTGGCGTTATGAGAGTCAGGCGCGATGGAGGTGGCCGAAGAGCTGCTGTTCAGGTTCTTCTCGTCGTCTCGCATTTGCTGGTCCTCCTGTAGGAATTCGTAATCCGGGTTGTCTCTAGGGACGAGCTCAACTTCGGCAAAGGCTTTTGCAAGGGCAATGCCTGATTCCTCTGGTACTCTTGATCCGTCCATGAACGTGATGACCTCCTCCCCGCTTCGCAGGCTGCGTCTTCTGGCGCACGGCCTGCTGTGCGCCGTCCTCCTGCTGGGCGTGGTGGACATCCACCAGGACAAGGATTCACCGGAGCCGCTCAACGGAGCGGAGAGCGTTTACTTCCCGGCGGCGGCCCACCCGGGCCAGCCGGTCCACATGGAGACGGCGAGCCCGGTCGCGCATCCGCGATGCGCCGCCTGCCTTCTCCACCTGCAGACGCGCGGTGCGCACCTGCAGGCGGTGAGCGCGATCCTGCCGCTGGCCGCGCTCCGCTATCTCCAGCCGGCGCCCGAGTCGCGCGCCGAACGCGGCGCCCGCAGCCTCTCCGGCGCCCGCGCCCCGCCTCTCTCCTGATCCTCTGACATCGATCGCAGATTGCAGCCGGGCCGCCCTCCGACAGGGCGCCCGTGTAAGAACCGACACGACCAGAGGGCCTCCGGTGAGCCGGAGGCCAGGAGAGATTCGAAATGTTGCATTCCTTCCTTCGGAGGGTGGCTGCGCCACTCCTCCTGTTGCTGTCCTCCATGAGCCTCCCGGGCGCCGAACCGCCGGCGGCTCCTGCGGATACCGCCCCTGCGGAGACCACCGCCGCGGCCGACGTGCCTCTCGTCGTCCCATCGATCACCGTCAAAGACGAGATCGTGGTCACGGCCTCGCCGGAGCCCCGCAGCCGCTTCGAGCTGGCGCAGCCGACCAGCGTGATGGACTCGGACGAGCTGGTGCTGCGGCTTCAGCCCACCCTCGGCGAGACGCTGAGCCGGGAGCCCGGCGTGACCTCTACCTTCTTTGGAGCGGGCGCGAGCCGGCCGGTGATCCGCGGCCTGGGCGGCGACCGCATCCGGATCCTCGAAGGGGGGATCGGCACGGGCGACGCGTCCACGGCCAGCCCCGACCACGCGGTCAGCATCGACCCCATTGTCGCCGAGCGCATCGAGGTGTTGCGCGGCCCGGCCACGCTCCTCTACGGCAGCAGCGCCGTGGGCGGGGTGGTCAACGTGATCGACAACCGCATTCCGGAGAGCGTGCCGGACCAGAAGATCAGCGGCACGGTCGAAGCGCGGGGCGGCAGCGTGTCGGACGAGCGCTCGGCCGCGGCGTCCTTCGACGGCGGCGGCGGCAAGCTGGCCTGGCACTTGGATGTGCTGAAGCGCAAGACGGACGACTACAAGATCCCCGGCTTCGCGGAGTCGAGCGCCCTGCGCGCCAGCGAAGCTCAGGAAGGCGAAGGCTATGAAGGAGAGGAAGAGATCCGCGGCCTCCTGCCGAACAGCGCCACCGAATCCGAAGGCGGCGCGCTCGGTCTGTCGTACGTCGGGGAGAAGGCCTTCTTCGGCCTGTCGGTGAGCGGCCTCGACTCGCTCTACGGCATTCCGGGCGGCCATGAGCATGAGGAGCACGAGGAGGGAGCCGAGGCAGGAGAAGCAGAAGAGGGGGAGGAGGCCGGAGTGAGGATCGACCTGCGCCAGCGGCGCTGGGACCTGCGCGGCGGGACGACGCAGCCGTTCGGGATCTTCCGCGGCGCCAACGTCCGCTTCGGCGCGTCCGACTACGAGCACCGCGAGCTGGAAGGGGAGGAGATCGGCACGATCTTCACGAACGAGAGCCGGGAAGGCCGGCTCGAGCTGCTCCAACGCCGGATCGGTCCGCTCTCCGGATCGGTCGGCGTTCAGGTGCAGAGCCGGGACTTCGTGGCCCTGGGCGACGAGGCGTTCGTCCCGCCGACCGAGACCCGGAGCTGGGCGGGCTTCGTGTTCCAGGAGCTGGTGCAGGGAGACTGGCGCTTCCAGGCAGGAGGCCGCTTCGAGTCCCAGGACGTGACCGCGGAGGCTGACGAGAGCCGCGTTCGATCCTTCCAGAGTGTGTCCGGCTCGCTCGGCGCGGTCTGGCAGCCGGTCGAGGGGTGGTCCACGGGCCTGTCACTCTCCCGTTCGACCAAGCTGCCCAACGCCGAGGAGCTGTTCTCGAACGGTCCCCATCTGGCCACGAACGCGTTCGAGATCGGCGATCCGAATCTCGGCGAGGAGCGCAGCCTGAGCCTGGACCTGACCGTGCGCCGCACGGCCGGCCGCGTCTCCGGCGAGGTGACGGTGTTCGCCAACCGCTTCGACGGCTTCATCTTCGAGCAGGCCACGGCGGAGGAGCAGGACGGTCTCCAGGTCTTCCGCTTCACCCAGCGCGACGCCGAGCTCCGGGGAGCCGAGCTGGACGGAATCGTGCAGCTTTTTCATGGCGACCCGCATCACCTCGACCTGGAGGTCGGCGCGGACTTCGTGCGGGCCGAGCTGCGAGATACGGGAGACCCGCTGCCGCGCATCCCAGCCGAGCGCTACCGCCTCGGCCTCCACTACCGCAACGAACGGCTGACCGCCCGGATCGACGGCCAGAGGGTGGGACGGCAGGACCGCGTCTCGGCCCTGGAGACGCCGACGGAGGGGTACACGACGCTCGACGCGAGCCTTGGCTACCGCTTCTTTGCGCCGCGGGCGGTGTTCGACGTGATCCTGAAGGGGACCAACCTGACGGACGAGGAGGCGCGCAACCACGTCTCCTTCCTCAAGGATCTGGTGCCCATGCCGGGCCGCGACGTGAGCCTGGCGGTGCGGACGACGTTCTGACCGTGTAGGAAAGCGGGCCCCGCCCCTTGCCGCGAGAGGGGGAGCTCCATGAACCAGACTCCCGCAACCGGCGTCGTCTGGTTTTTGCTCCCCCTCTCCCGTCAGGGGGCGGGGCTGCCTTGCCTTTCGGGTCCGCCTCCGGTAGCCTCCGACGGTTCTCAGTATTTCATCGCCGGAAAAGGAGGCGCGTTTGCGGTTCGTATCTCTCCTTGGGATGCTGGTTCTGCTTCTGATCGCATGGGCGCTTTCCAACAATCGCCGCAAGATTCCCTGGCGTACCGTGATCACGGGAACGCTGCTCCAGCTGGTGTTCGCGGTCCTCATCCTCAAGACCGTGCCCGGCCAGATCTTCTTCGACAAGCTCACGAAGTGGGTGACCGGCCTGCTGTCGTTCAGCGATGCGGGCGCCGCGTTCGTCTTCGGCGAGGGCTTCCGTGAGCACTTCTTCGCCTTCAGCGTGCTGCCGACGATCATCTTCTTCTCCAGCCTGATCACGGTCTTCTACTACCTGGGCGTCCTGCAGTGGGTGGTGAAGATCTTCGCCAAGATCATGATGAAGGTGATGGGCACCTCCGGCGCCGAGTCGCTCGCCTCCGCGGTGAACGTCTTCGTGGGCCAGACCGAGGCGCCGCTGCTGATCCGCCCGTACGTGCCGACCCTCACCCAGTCCGAGCTGATGGCCGTGATGGCCGGCGGCTTCGCCAACATCGCGGGCGGCGTGCTCGCCGCCTACGTGGGCATGGGCGTGAGCGCCGGCCACCTGATCGCGTCGAGCGTGATGTCGGCGCCGGCCAGCCTGCTCATGGCGAAGCTCATGTTCCCGGAGAGCGAGGTCAGCACCACCGCGGGCGTCGTGACCCTGGAGGTCGAGCGCCCCTGGGCCAACGTCATCGACGCGGCGGCGGACGGCGCGGCCGAGGGCCTCAAGCTGGCGTTGAACGTCGCCGGCATGCTGATCGCCTTCATCGCGCTGGTCGCCATGCTCAACGGTTTGCTCGGGGTCATCGCCGGCTGGTTCGGCTACACCATGACCATGGAGTCGATCCTCGGCTTCCTGTTCCGGCCGCTGGCCTGGGTCATGGGCGTGCCCTGGATGGAGGCGGACAAGGTCGGCGCGCTGCTCGGCATCAAGACCGTGCTCAACGAGTTCGTCGGCTACGCGCGGCTCCAGGAGATGGTGGCGGCGGGCGAGCTGTCCGAGCGGGCGAAGATCATCGCGACCTACGCCCTGTGCGGCTTCGCGAACTTCTCCTCGATCGCCATCCAGATCGGCGGCATCGGCGTCATGGCGCCGGACCGCAAGCGCGATCTCGCGCGCATCGGCTTCAAGGCGATGATCGCGGGATCGCTGGCGACGTTCCAGACGGCGACGATCGCGGGCATGCTGCTGTAAACTGGTTCCCCCACGGGTTGGGCCGCCGTCGGCCTTTCGCCCCTAGCCGTTGGAGGAGCTCGTTGCCGGTTCGCAGCAAGGTCGCCGTCCTGACCCTGGCCTTCCTCGCGGTTCTCCTGGGGCCTCCCGCGCCCCGGGTGGAAACCGCCGTATCCACCACGCTCCAGCAGGCGCTGGATGTCCCCGTGGCCCAGGCGCTGCGGGTGTCGTCCGCGCTCGGGGTCCACATCGTCGATCTCGCTTCCGGCGAGACCGTCTACGGCTACAACGCCGACGAGGCGCGGGTCATCGCCTCGAACGCCAAGCTGTTCACCACCGCGGCGATCCTGGACGCGCTCGGTCCCGGCCACACCTTCGACACCCGCTTTCTCCTCAGCGGCGCGGTCAAGGACGGCGTGCTGAACGGCGCGCTCGGCGTGGTGGGGAGCGGCGATCCGCAGATCTCCGGCCGCGACAACGGCGGCGACTCCTACGCGGCGTTCCGCGTCTGGGCGCAGGCGCTGCGCGAGCGCGGCATCGCCAAGGTGGCGGGAGACATCTATCTCGACCACGGCCTGTTCGAGACGCTGCGCGTCCACCCCGACTGGCCGCGCGACCAGCTCACCCGCTGGTACGAGGCGCCGGTCTCCGGGCTGTCGTTCAACGACAACTGCATCCTGGTGCGCGTCTGGCCCGGTCGGGTCGGCCAGCCCGCGCGGGTCGAGCTGAAGCCGGACGTCCAGGTGGTCAACCTGCGCAACACGTCCCGGACGATCGCCAAGGGCGGGCAGAGCGTGATCATCCACCGCGACGGCGGCGACCTCTTCGTCAAGGGGACCATCCGCTCCAATTCCGGACCGGTGGAGACCTGGGTGACGATCCCCGACCCGGTCCTCTACTTCGGCAAGGGCCTCGTGGCCGCGCTCGCCGAGGAGGGGATCACGGTCGAGGGGAAGCTCGTGCCTGTGGATCGGCTGCCGAGCCGGGTCTGGGAGCGCGTGGCCGTCAACAGCAGCGACCTGGTCTCGGCGATCCGGGTGACCAACAAGCGGAGCCAGAACTTCTACGCGGAGAGCCTCGCCAAGCACCTGGGCGCGATGCGCTGCGGCCACGGGAGCTGGGAGGACGGCGTGCGGGCCATTCGCGAGTTCGCCGTGGGAATCGGCATCCCCAAAGGCACGTTCTCGATGTCGGACGGCTCCGGCATGAGCCGGGAGAACCGCTTCGCTCCCCGCCATCTCACCATTCTGCTGCGGTACATGTACCTTCACGACTCGGCGGCTGAGTTCGCGCAATCGCTCCCCTATGCCGGAGAGAACATGGGCTCCTGGAAGCGCCGCATGGCCGCGCCGCCGTACCGCGGAAACGTTCTGGCGAAGACCGGCACCCTCGAAGGCGTGTCGGCCCTCTCCGGGTACGCGAAGGGGGTTTCGGGCAAGTCCTACGCCTTCTCGATCCTGCTCAACCGGGTGGCCGGTGACGCCCACTCCGCGCAGAATCGCATCGTCGAGACCCTGGTCGACAACGGGTAGGGCGCCCGTCCGAGCCCTGAAATTGTTCCTGATATGCTGTTGAATCTCTGCGAGGAGGCCGCGTCGTGATCACGGAAGCCAGCCCGGTGAACTACCGGGGGTTGATGAAGAAGGTGGAGCAGGTGGTCGCGGCCCTGGACCGTGAGGGCGATGTCGGCACGACGATTCAGACCGTGGTCGAGACGATCGTCGTGAAGTTTCACGACGAGCTGGGCATCTACGGCGGCCGGCTGTATCAGCGGCGCGGCGACACCTACGTGCTCGACAACGTGTTCGGCCAGGCCAAGGAGGTCCCCAGCGGCCTGCGGGTGCCGCTCTCCTACCGGCCGATCCAGATCGTGCTCGACCAGGGCGCGGTGTTCATGGAGGCGGACGATCCGCGGATCGACCGCGGCCTGGAGCAGCTCCTGGGCGTGCAGCAGTTCGCCGCCATCGAGGTGGGGGACGAGGAGTACATCCTCGCCTTCGACGTGGCCGCGGGCGTGAACAGCGACGACATCCTGTTCTCGCTCGGCATCCTGCGCCACGGCATCAATCAGAAGATCCGGCGCGAGCGGATGGAGGGGATCTTCGCCCAGGCGCGGAAGATCCAGGCCTCGATCCTCCCCCGGCGCGTGCCGAAGTACGGCGAGTTCGACCTCGCAGGCCGCTCCGATCCCATGGAAGAGGTCGGCGGCGACTTCTACGACTTCATCCCGGTCACCGACAAGATCCTCGGCCTCGCCATCGCCGACGTCTCGGGCCACGGCCTGCCCGCGGCGCTCCAGGTGCGCGACATCTACATGGGACTGCGCATGGGCCTGGCGCGCGACTTCAAGATCGTGCGCACGGTGGAGCGGATGAACAGCATCATCCACAAGAGCACCCTGACCAGCCGCTTCGTGTCGATGTTCTACGGCGAGCTGGAGCCCAACGGCGTGTTCATCTACGTCAACGCCGGGCATCCGCCGCCGTACCACGTGGCGGCGAACGGCCTGGTGCGCAGCCTGGAGGAGGGCGGCCCGGTCCTCGGTCCGCTGCCCGAGGCGAGCTATGCGCGCGGCTTCGTGATCATGAAGCCCGGCGACATGCTGGTCTTCTACACGGACGGCATCTGCGAGACGATGGGCAGGGAGGAGGAGGGCGGACCCGAGGAGGAGTACGGCGTCGAGCGCATGCTCCGAGTGGCCCGCGACACCCAGGGACGCTCGTCCCAGGAGGTCGTGGACGCGATCTTCGAAAGCGTGGAGTCGTTCAGCGGAGGAGCCTACGCGGACGACGACCGGACGGTGATGGTCGTGAGCTATCCGATCCCCGACAAGGCGAACCAGACTGAGGCGTTCCCGAGGCCGGTGGGTCTGCTGTAGGGGCGGCTCGCCGGATGCGGGAGATCCGCAAGTCCGGTTCGGAGGAAGGAGGCAGGGGGAGCCGGAATACCGGCCCTCCCTACCCCTATCAGAGCCAACTACATCCCCTTCGGCTCGGCCGCGGCGCGCTCGACCTTCGGGGGAAGCTCGCGGCGCTGGGAGAGCATCTCGGAGGCCTTGCCGAACAGCCCGAGAGCCGACTGGATCTGCGTGTCGCCCTCGGAGAGAACCCGGTGGCGGGCCTCCTGGCCGAACGGGATGTTCAGGATCTCCGCCCGGAGCTGGAGCAGGGACGCCTTGCGGACGGTCTCCTGGGCCAGGGCCTCGTCGGCCTCCTTCTCCGTGGCGATCTTCTCCTTGATCACCCAGGTCCGGAGCTCGTCCAGGATCGCCGGGTCCGGCTTCCAGTCGACCGACTTGATCTTCGACTTGTGCTTGCCGGCGTACTCGACCGAGAAGTTCAGATAGGCGTTGCGGGCGAGCAGGAACTGCTCGAACGGCGTCAGCTCCTCTTCCTTGACCAGCACGTCGGGCGTGATGCCGCCGCCGCCGTAGACCTTGCGGCCGAGATCGGTGCGGAAGATGTCGGCCTCCTCGACCTGCTTGCCGGTCAGCTCCGGCGAGCCGGCGTCGGCATGGGTGTAGTAGTCGTAGTAGGAGGTGTAGTCGCGCTGGATCAGCCGGCCCGACGGGGTGTAGTACTTCGCCGTGGTCAGCGCGATGCCCGCGCCGTAGGAGAGGTTGTAGACGGTCTGGACGAGCCCCTTGCCCCAGCTCGGCTGGCCGACGAGGAGACCGCGGTCGTGATCCTGGAGAGCGCCCGAGACGATCTCGGAGGCCGAGGCCGTGCCCTCGTTGACCAGCACCACCAGCGGCATGTCGAGCGCCGGATACTTGCCGCTCGCCGCCCAGGACTGGAAGGAATCGCGGGTCCGGCCCTTGGTCTCCACGATCGTCGCCCCCTCGGGGAGGAACTGATCGGAGACCTCGATGGCCTGGTCGAGCAGACCGCCGCCGTTGTTGCGGAGGTCCACCAGCAGCTTCTTCATGCCCTGGCCCTTGAGCTTCTCGATGGCGTCGGCCACCTCGCGCCCGGTGCTGCGGGAGAACTCGGTCACCAGGATGTAGCCGGTGTCCGGAGTGAGCATGTAGGACTGCCGGACGGTCGTCTGCGGGATCTCGGCGCGCGTCACAGCCATGTGGAGAGGCTCGGGCAGACCGCGGCGGACGATCGAGATGTTGACCTGGGTGCCCTTCGGCCCCTTGAGCTTCTGCACCGCGTCGTCGAGCGACATCTGATCGGTCGGCTCGCCTTCGATGGTGCTGATCACGTCGCCGGCCTGGATGCCGAGGCGCGAGGCCGGGGTGCCGTCGAGCGGGGAGATGACCGTGAGCTGGCCGTTGCGGTTCCCGACCAGGATGCCGAGCCCGTAGAAGCTGCTCTGCTGCCTCTCGCGCATCCCGTCATAGGCTTCCGGCGAGAGGAAGTTGGTGTGGGGATCGAGGGCGCGCAGCATGCCGTTGATGGAGGAGTAGACGAGATCCCGGTACGACACCTCGTCCCCGTAGCGGTCGTGCGCCACGTTGACCAGCTCCGTGTAGAGCTTCAGGGAGTCCCGAGTTTCGTTCGTCAGGGCGAGCAGCCGATCGCCCAGCAGGCCGCCAAGCATCAGCGCAAAGGTGAAGAGGGCGATTGCGGTGATCTTCCAGGAACGTCTCATGCCTGAAAGCATAGCACCCTTGACTTTGAGTGGACCCGGCACGATGATCGCAGCGGAGAAAGCTGCATGGGTCCCCTGGGCGTTCCTGAACTGATCTTCATCTTCATCCTCGCACTCCTGATCTTCGGCCCGAAGCGGTTGCCCGAGATCGGCCGCACCATCGGCAAGGGCATGGCGGAGTTCCGCAAGGCCTCCAACGAGATCAAGCGCACCATCAATACCGAGCTGGCGCTGGACGAGGCGCAGACGGCGCCCCCGGTGAAGCCCTGGGAGCCGATCGCGCCTCCCCAGATGACGGCGGCCCGGTCTCTCGAGCCGCCCCCGGAGCCTGTTCCCGAATCAGATTCCGAGCCTCTTGCTGAGGCAATAGAGGCAATCGAGGCCGTCGAGCCCGAGACCCCCGAGCCCACCCCCGAGCCCATTGCCAGGATAGACCAGGCCCCCGTGACGGCTGAATCGCTGGAGCCGCGCTGATCTCCCAGGACGAGTTGGGGCGGATGTCGCTCCTCGACCACCTGGAGGAGCTCCGTGGGCGGCTGCTGCGCACGGTGGTGAGCCTGTTTGTCGCCTTCCTCCCCTGCTGGTACTTCGTCGACCAGATCTTCGAGTTTCTGCAGCGGCCGATCCTGAAGCTCCTCCCTGCGGGCAAGAAGCTGGCCTACACCGGGATCACGGACCCGTTCATCCTCTACTTCAAGGTGGCGGCGCTCGCCGCGCTGTTCCTGGCCTCGCCGTATGTGCTGTACCAGTTCTGGCGCTTCATCGCCCCGGGCCTCTACCGGCACGAGCGGCGATACCTGCTGCCGTTCCTCTTCTTCGGCTCGTTCTTCTTCCTGGCGGGCGGCGCCTTCGCCTACTACGTGGCGTTCCCCCTGGCGGCGGAGTTCCTGCTCCAGATGGGCAAGGCGTTCGATCCAGTCATCACGATCGAGCGCTTCTTCGGCTTCCAGCTGACGATCATCCTGGGCCTCGGCCTCATGTTCGAGTTGCCGATCGTGATCTTCATCCTGTCCGCGGCCGGGCTGGTGACGCCGCGCTTCCTGATGAAGAACTTCCGCTACGCCGTGGTGATCATCTTCGTGGTCTCGGCCGTCATCACTCCGACCTCCGACATCCTGAACCTCTGTGTCTTCGCCGTGCCGGCCATCCTCCTCTACCTCCTCGGCGTGGCCGCCGCGGCGCTGGTCCCGAAGCCTGGCCGTACCCCTACCCCAGAGGCTTGAGGCCGCCCCATCCCGGAACGGGATGCTAGAATAGTCCGGCGGGAGGACAAATTTCTGTGGCCATGACACTCCAGTACGACCCGGATGAGATCGCCCGTCGCGGCGATGAGATCTACGAGCGCGTCGTGGCCCCACGGCTGGCCGCAGACGACGCCGGTAAATTCGTCCTCATCGACATCCAAAGTGGAGAGTATGAGATGGACTGGGATGAGATCGCCGCCTCCGACCGGCTGCTCGCCCGGTACCCCGGTGCCCAGGTCTGGATGCGGCAGGCCGGAACCCGCTTTGCGCGCCGCTTCGGGCCGCGTTTCAAGAGCACGGCGGCCTGATGATCTCAGGCTGGGTCAACGCCTTTCGCGAGGCCACCATTCAATTGCCGATCCGGGATCTGGAGGGTGAGCCCAAGTCGATCGAAGCCGTGATCGACACGGGGTTCAACGGCCATCTGACCTTGCCGCCTCAACTGATCGCGGAGCTCGGCCTCCCCTTCCGCCGTAACGGCCGAGCCGTGTTGGGCGATGGCCGCGCGGTGACGTTCGACATCCACGAGGCCGTCGTTCTCTGGGATGGCCGGCCGCGGAGGATTCCCGTCGACGCCGCCGATACCGATCCGCTTCTGGGCATGGGACTTCTTCAAGGTCACGAGCTGACCGTGCAGGTTGTCCAGGGTGGCATCGCCACCATAAGGCCCTTGCTTCCCAGCTAGCCGTACCCCAGAGCCTTGAGCTTGGCCTTCTCCTCGTCGGTCTGCTCTCGGGGCCTGGCCTCGGGGTGGTTCTGGCGATCCTGCTGCCAGCGGCGGAGGAGATCCGCGAGACCCTTCTCGACGGGCAGTCCCTGACCGGCGAGGTTGCGGGTCTCGCCCGGATCGGCCTTCAGGTCGTAGAGGTAGGGGCCGTCCGGGAAGAGCTTCGGCAGACCCTGGTTCCAAATGTATTTATGGTCGCGCGTGCGGACCATGGCTCCGAACCGGTCGGAGTGCTCGGCGAAGACGGCGCGCCGGGCGGCGTCACCCTTGAGATCCTTCCCGTCCGTCTGGGGCGGAGCAATACCGGCGGCC
Source organism: Holophagales bacterium (assembly GCA_031390755.1). Lineage (GTDB taxonomy): Bacteria > Acidobacteriota > Thermoanaerobaculia > Multivoradales > UBA5704 > DATMER01. Next base: position 44,186 of record JANMTS010000180.1, on the reverse strand, counting down.
TGGAGGATGGTGGGGAAGACGTCGAGCGTCTGGACCAAGCCGTCGAGGCGCCGGCCCTGCCGTTCCCGGCCGGGCCAGCGGACCATCAGGGGGACGTGGACGATGGTGTCGTGCAGGCCGACGTGCCGGAAGAGAACGCCATGCTCGCCCAGGCTCTCACCGTGGTCCGCCACCAGGACGAGGAGGGTGTCTTCCAAAAGGCTGCGGCTCTCCAGGTAATCGAGCAGCCGGCCGACCTGGTGGTCCAGGTAGGCAACCTCTCCATCGTAGAGATCGCGTTGGCCCCCGAGAACCTGCTCGACGAAGCCCCGGGCTCCGGGTTCACGGAACGGCACCCAGGCGTCGACCGGCGAGAGTCCGAAAGGAGAAGCCGGCCGGTAGCCGATGGCGTAAGGATTCGGCGGCGTGTGCGGCGTGTGCGGATCGAAAAGATGGAGCCAGACGAAGAACGGCCGCGTCTTGGCCTGGTCATCGTTCTGGCTGGCGATCCAGTCGAGCGTCGTGTCTACGGCCAGCTCGGCGGCGTGGTGCTCGGTCGCCCGGACGACCTTGCCGAATCCCTGGCCGAGACCTGAGTTGTGGTCTCCGAGATGGCTGGCCGAGATCACCGCGAAGGTGTCGTAGCCGGCGCCGGCCAGGTGCTCGGCGAGGGTGACGTGGCTCCGCGGCAGGGGAGTCTTGAGATCATAGACGCCATGGCTTTTCCCATAGAGGCCGGTCATCATGGACGCGAAGCTGGGATTGGTCGCATTGAACGTCGTGTAGGCCTCGGGCCAGACATCACTCTGCCCGGCGAGCCGATCGAGATGCGGAGTCAGGCTCGGCGTCCGGCCCCAGGCGCCAAGCTCGTCGGCGCGGAGCGTGTCCATCCCGATCAGGATGACGTTGGGCCGCGACCCCGCTTTGTGCCGGCGCGCAGCTTCCCGGCCGTAGAGAGCCGGGCTTCCCCAAAGTGCCGTGGCGGGAGGAGGACCGTCGAGCTGAAAAAGAATCTCCACGCGCCGGCCGGCGTACCCGGAGAGGTCGACCTCCACCTCGGCCGGAGCGATGGCGCCCACCGGCGCCGACTCCACGCGGTACAACTCCCGTAGCTTGCCAGGAGCTTCGCGGACGCCGACCCGGTACGTGCAGAGGCAATCCCCCTCCGAGCCGAGCGGAGTGAAGGCGACGTAGGCGTCCTGGCCTACCTCAACGGCCCAATGAATCCGCGTCCCCGCCTGCATCTCCAGCGCCTCGACCTGCCCGGCCGTCCGCTTCGGGAAGTGAACGAGCTGGTCGGCCGGCACCTGGCTCATGTCTCGAACCTCCGCGGACCCGAGATAGGAGATCTTCGCGACGGCCGGAGAGCCCATCTCGACGATGGCCGGCTCGCGGGCGAGATCGACCCGCACCCAGGCGAGAGATTCTTTGGGAGGCTCGCTCCGGCAGGCGGCCACAACTAGGAGAGCCGCAAGGGCTCGGAACCTGAATCGAGAGGCGTTCACGGCGCGGATTCTAGCGCTCGATCGTCGGCTGGCGCCGCCAGCGCTTGTGCCACCAGACCCACTGCTCCGGCCTTCGGCGGATCTGCTGCTCGATCGCGGCGGTCATCGCGGCGGTGGCCTCCTGAGGATCGGCCGGCAGGTCCAGGATGGGATGGAAACGCACCAGATGGCCCCCGTCCGGACGGCGCTCGATGAAGGAGGGGACGACCTTCATCCTCTGCTTGAGCGCCATCTCGGCGGGGCCGACCGGCGTGAAGGCGGGGCGGCCGAAGAAGGGGACCCAGACGCCGTCCACCTTGGTGTCCTGGTCGATCAGCATGGCGATCGCGCCGCCGCTGCGCAGGACTTCCAGGATCTGCCGGGCCGCGCCGCGGGTGCCTCGCGCAATGGTCGAAGTGCCGAGGCTGCGGCGGATCGCCACGATCAGTTCCTGGATGCGCGGGTCGTCCGCCGGCCTCGCGATGGCCGCGGGCGGCAGGCCGCCGTGGCGCAGCGGGATCGCGATCAGCTCCCAGTTGCCGCAGTGGCCGGTCAGGATGAGGATCGGCCGGCCGGTCGCGCGCGCGGCCTCCACGTTCTCCCAACCCTCGACGGCGATCTTCGGACGCAGCTCGTCCGCGTCCCGCCGCAGCAGGTGAAGCAGCTCGGCCGCGTTCATCCCCTGATTCTGGAAGCCGGCGCGCGCGATGCGGCGGTGCTCCGCCTCGGACAGCTCGGGGAGGGCGAGGGCGAGATGATCGAGAGACCGGCGGCGGTCCCGGCCGCTGAGCCGCCAGGCGAGCGAGCCCGCGGCCCGGCCGAGGCGGAGGGCGGTGCCGTGCGAAACCGAGCCGGCGAGCGCGGCGATCAGACGGATGACACCGGGAAGCAGGGCCGCGCGGAGGCGGCTGGTCCTCTTGCGGACCCGCGAGGGGGGGGCCGATGCCGCGGGAGGAACCGGGGTCGGACGCGGGCTCAGTCCGGGTCTCCGACTGTGAAATACGGAGTGATCAGCGCGTCCCACTCTCCGCGCGCCCGCAACAGCAGCTCGCACAGCTCGCGCACCACGCCCCAGCCGCCGCGCCCGTCCAGCACGCGGTGGACCCGCTCCTGGACCTCGCGCACCGCGTCGGACGGCGCGAACGCGAGGCCGCAGCGCAGGAGGATCGGCAGGTCCACGAGGTCGTCCCCGATGAAGGCGACTTCCTGGGGCGACACCTCGTGCATCGCCAGGAACTCGTCGAACGCGGGGCCCTTGTCAGAGCGCTCCATCAGAAGGAAGTCGATCTCCAGATCCTCCGCCCGCACCTTCAAGGGCTCGCTCTTGCGGCCGGAGATGATCCCCACCTGAATTCCGGTGCGCTGGAGCAGCCTCAGGCCGAGCCCGTCGTGGACGTGGAAGATTTTCATCTCCTCGCCCGTCGCGCCATAGACGAGACGGCCGTCGGTGAGGACGCCGTCCACGTCCAGCAGCAGCCAGCGAAGGCCGCGCGCGCGTTCGGCCAGCTCGGTATTGGAGAGCGGGGAAAGCGTGGAAAGCGTGGAGAGCGGGTTCAAAACAGCTCCAGCCCCCAGAGGTCGTGAAGATGGACCAGCCCTTCGAGCCGCCCGTCGGCGCTGCTCACGAAGAGCGAGGTGATGCGGTGGTCTTCCATGATCTTCAGGGCGGCCGCGGCGAGCTCGCCGCCGGAGATCGTCCGCGGCTTCGGGGTCATGCACTCGCCCGCAGTCTTTCTCAGCAGCCCGTCGTCGTGCTCAATCAGGCGCCGCAGATCACCGTCGGAAATGCAACCTTCGAGCCGGTCGTCATCGTCCACCACGGCGGTGATCCCGAGGCCCTTCTTCGACATCTCATAGATGGCGTCGCGCATGGGCGTCGACGTGCGGACCTTCGGCAGCCGGTCGCCGGCATGCATGAGCTGCTCGACCTTGAGCAGCTGCTTGCCGAGCTGGCCGGCGGGGTGGAGGAGCGCGAAGTCCTCGCGGGTGAAGCCGCGGGCCTCCAGGAGCGCCATGGCCAGGGCGTCGCCGAGGGCGAGCGTGGCCGTGGTCGAAGCCGTGGGCGCCAGGTTGAGCGGACAGGCCTCGCGGTCGATCGCCACGGGCAGGTGGACGTCCGCGTGGCGGGCCAGCGGGGAAAGCGCGTTCGCGGTCATCGCGATCAGCGGCACGCCGAGCCGCTTGAGCGTCTCGACCAGCCGCATCAGCTCCTCGGTGGTTCCCGAGTAGGACGCGGCGAGCACCACGTCTCCGGAGACGATCATCCCGAGGTCGCCGTGGACCGCTTCCGCCGGGTGGAGGAAGAGCGACGGTGTGCCGGTCGAGGCGAGCGTGGCCACGACCTTCTTCATGATGATGCCGCTCTTGCCCATGCCGGTGCAGACCACCCGGCCGGCGCACGCGCGGAGCAGCTCCACGGCGCGGTCGAAGCGCTCGTCGAGCTGCGGGATCAGCCCTCGGACCGCCGCGGCCTCGGTCTCCAGAACCTCCCGGGCAACCTCCCGGGGGGCTCTGGGACTGTGAGGTGCCGGGCTCATCCCGCCGTCTCCACCACGTTCACCAGCGTCCGCCGCAGAGCGATCAGGGACCGCAGCAGCGCCTCGGCGCGCTCGGGCGGCAGCTGTACGGCCTTGTCGGAGAGGGCGCGGTCGGGGTCCGGATGGATCTCCAGAAAGAGACCGTCGGCGCCCGCGGCCACGGCGGCCCGGGCGAGCGGCTCGGCGTAGCGCCGGAGTCCGCCGCTCTCGTCGCCCGCGGCGCCGGGCAGCTGGAGCGAGTGGGTCACGTCGTAGATCACCGCGATGCCGTCGTCCTGCATCATGGCGAAGCTGCGCATGTCCACCACGAGGTTGTTGTAGCCGAACGAGACCCCGCGCTCGGTCACGGTCACCCGGTCGTTGCCGACGCTGCGCGCCTTGTCCACGAGGCGGAGCATGCCGTCCGGCGCCATGAACTGGCCTTTCTTGATGTTCACCGCGCGGCCGGTGCGGGCCGCGTTCACCACGAGGTCGGTCTGGCGGCAGAGGAACGCCGGGATCTGGAGCACGTCGCAGACCTCGGCCGCCGGGCCGCACTGGTCGACTTCGTGGACGTCGGTCAGCACGGGCAGGCCGGTCTCTTCCTTGACGAGCCGCAGGATGCGCAGCCCTTCCTCCAGGCCCGGACCACGCGCCGTGCCGATCGCGCTGCGGTTCGCCTTGTCGAACGAGGACTTGAACACCAGCGGAAAACCCAGGCGCTCAGCCATGGCGGCCAGGATGTGCGCGGTCTCCAGCGTCCGCTCCTCGCTCTCGATCATGCACGGACCGGCGATCACCGGCAGCGGGCCGGGGCCCGTCCCTCCGACGACGATCCCGGGCGCCAGCTCGACAGACCTGTCCGTCAGCATCAACTCTCGACCCCCGCTTCCGCGACGGTTTCCGCGACGGCTTCCGCGGGCACCGGTGCCGCGGCCGCCTCCCGCGTCTGGTTCCGGCGCCGCTGCTCCGCGAGCGCGGCGGCGATGTAGGAGACGAACAGCGGGTGCGGATCGGTCGGCTTCGACTTGTACTCGGGATGGGACTGGCAGCCCAGGAACCAGGGATGGTCCGCCAGCTCGACCATCTCGACGAACTTGCCGTCCGGGGAGAGGCCCGAGATGATCATGCCATGCTCCCGGAGGGTGGGAAGGTACTTCTGGTTCACCTCGTAGCGGTGCCGGTGGCGCTCGCTGATCTCGGCCGCGCCGCCGTAGATGCGGCGCGCGAGCGTCCCCTCCTGGAGCCGGCAGGGATAGGCGCCGAGCCGCATGGTGCCGCCCATCTCCTCCACGCCGAGCAGGTCGCGCAGCTTGTAGATGACCGCGTGCTCGGTCTCGGCGTCGAACTCCGAGGAGGTGGCGTCCTTGATGCCGCAGACGTTCCTGGCGAACTCGATGACCATGCACTGCATCCCGAGGCAGATGCCGAAGAACGGGATCTTGTGCTCGCGGGCGTAGCGGATGGCGCGGATCTTCCCCTCGGTGCCGCGCTCGCCGAAGCCGATGGGCACGAGCAGCGAGTCGACCTCGAACAGCTCGCGCGGCCAGGCGTGGTTCTCCTGGAGGCTCTCGGCGTCGATGTAGACCAGCTCCACCTTGGCGTCGTTGGCGATGCCGCCGTGGATGAGCGCCTCGTTGAGGCTCTTGTAGGCGTCGGGGAACTCCACGTACTTGCCCACGATCCCCACCTTCACGTGGTGGTGTGGATTCTTGACCCGCGCCACCAGGCTCTCCCAGCGGGAGAGATCGCGGTCGTAGTGGGGGAGGTTCAGCAGCTCGAGGATGATGTCGTCCATCCCCTCGCGGCAGAACATGAGCGGCACCTCGTAGATCGTCGGCACGTCGCGCGCCGCGACCACGGCCCGGGTGTCGACGTTGCAGAAGAGGGCGATCTTCCGTTTCATCTCCTCGGGCAGCGCGCGGTCGACCCGGCAGAGGACGATGTCGGCCGAGATGCCGATCTCGCGCAGCTCGCGCACCGAATGCTGGGTGGGCTTGGTCTTGAGCTCGTCCGCGGCGGCGATGTACGGCACCAGGGTCAGGTGGATGTTGACCGCGTTGCCGCGGCCCAGCTCCTGGCGGAACTGGCGGATGGCCTCCAGGAACGGCAGCGACTCGATGTCGCCGACCGTGCCGCCGATCTCGCAGATCACCACGTCGTGCTCGCCGGCCACGCGGCGCAGGCCTTCCTTGATCTCGTCCGTGATGTGGGGGACGACCTGCACGGTCTTGCCGAGATAGTCGCCGCGCCGCTCCTTCTCGATCACGGTCGAGTAGATCTTGCCCGTGGTGTAGTTGTGGCGCTTGGTGGCGACCATGCGGGTGAAGCGCTCGTAGTGCCCGAGGTCGAGGTCGGTCTCCGCGCCGTCGTCGGTCACGAAGACCTCGCCGTGCTGATAGGGGGACATGGTCCCGGGATCGACGTTGACGTACGGGTCCAGCTTGAGGAGGGTGACGGAGAAGCCCCGCGCCTCCAGGATCGCGCCGACGGAGGCCGCGGCCACTCCCTTGCCCAGGGATGACACGACCCCGCCGGTGACGAAGATGTACTTGGTGGCCATGATGTCTCCTGATCTCGGCTGTGGGTCAGGTCAGTTCCAGCAAACGTGCCACGCGCTCCAGGTCTTCCCGGGTGTCGACTCCCGGCGAGGCACGATCGGTCTTCAGAACGCGGATGCGCAGTCCATTTTCCAGCGCGCGGAGCTGCTCCAGCGATTCGCTCCGTTCGAGAGGCGTCTGCGGCAGGGAGGCGAGCTGGAGCAACGCCTCGCGCTGATAGCCGTAGAGGCCCAGATGCTTGAGCGGCGCCGCGCCATCCTCCTGCCGGGGGTAGGGGATGGCGGAGCGGCTGAAGTAGAGGGCGTAGCCGAAGCGGTCGAGCACGACCTTGACCGAATTCGGGTTGCCCATCTCTTCGGGAGCCGCGGCCGCGGCCAGGGTGACGATCGGGTCGCCCGGGTTCTCGGCCAGGTGGAGCGAGATGCGCGACACCGCCTCCGGATCGATCAGCGGCTCGTCGCCCTGGATGTTCACCACCGCCGCCGCCTGCCACCCGCGGGCGGCGTGGGCGATGCGGTCGGTGCCGCTGGCGCACTCGGCCGGCGTCATCTCCCAGGCGCCGCCGAACCCCTCGACCGCCCGCGCGATGCGCTCATCGTCGGTGAGGACGACCACGCGATCGATGCCGCGCGCCCGGGAGGCCCGCTCGTAGACGTGCTCGATCATCGGCCGTCCGGCGATCGGCAGCAGGGGCTTGCCCGGCAGCCGCGTGGAAGCGTATCGGGCCGGAATGGCGCCGACAATTCCGAGGAGGCTGCGGAAGGTACCCAGGCCGGATTGTCGAGGAGAAACGCCCGAAGCGTCGGAGGGATGCACGGCCGAATCTAGAACGATCGGCGGGGGGGTGTCAAATGCCCGCCCCGGGCAGCTCCGGAATGCTATCCTTCGCGCGCCCGTCATGCGTCGTTCCACCCCCCTTTCAGCCGCCTTTCTTCTTGCGCTCACGCTCGGAGCCTGCGGGGAAGGAAGATCCGGCGACGGAAGCGGCCCGTTCCAGCCTCTCCTGGATGGCGAGCACGCGGCCGACGCCCTGGTCGAGTCGCGGCAGATCGCCCGCCCTCCGGCGCTCGGCGGCAACCGTTTCCTCTCCGGCTGGCGGCCGAGCAAAAGAGGGAAGGAGATCGTCCTTCGCCCTCTGGCTCCCCACGCCCGGATTCAGGTGGTCAACCTCGGGGACACGCCCCGCACCCTCTTCCTCGACCTCCAGCATCCGCCATCCATGCCGAGCCGGGTTCACGTCACGGCCTCAGGTCACGACCTGGGGAGTTTTCCGGTCGCCGATCCCACCGAGATCCGGCTTCCGGCCGACCTGCCCGAGGGGCGCGTCAACGTCGACCTCACGTTCGAGCCGGCCGTTCTGACCCCGCCAGATACCCAGAGCGTGCAGGTCGTGGGAGCCGGGCTCCGGCCCGCGCTCCCGTCCGGCAAGGTGGCCAGCCGCGGCGCCGAAGGCTCAAAGGGCGCCGATATCGTGCAGGGCGGCGATTCCCTGGTCGACATGGTCCGCCGGGTCACGCCGGGAACCGTGCTCACCGGCACGTTCGTCCCTCCCGAGTCGCCCGAGCCCGGCCAGCGCTTCGAGATCAGCGTCCTGGAAGAGGACGGCAGCCCCATCCGCCGCTTCTTCTGGGGACCGAGCTTCTGGAACCGCCTCCACGGCGAGAAGGAGATCGACCTTCCCCTCGGGGAGACGGACGGCTGGGTGCGCATCCGGCTCCGCGCCCGCGGCCAGGGTCCGGCCGCCACCTGGAGCAAGCTCGGACTGCGCGCGGGAGCGGTGGAGCCCGAGTCCGCTCCCGTCCAGCCAGCTCCCGAGCCCAAGACCGAGCCAAAGATGACCGGCACGGGCCTGCCCCGGCTCGTCGTGGTCTATGTGATGGACGCCCTGCGCGCCGACACCCTCGGCGCCCTCGGCGGCCCGGCCGGCATCTCGCCGTCCTGGGACCGGCTCGCCCGCGAGGGGATGCTCTTCCGCAACCACCGGAGCGTCGCCCCGAACACGATCCCGTCCACCAAGGCGCTCTTCACCGGCCACCCCTTCGTCTCCCGCGGCGGCTGGAAGCTGCTGCCGGAGGACGGCCCCACGCTCGCCGAGCAGTTCCGCGCCGCGGGTTATCGGACAGGCCTTTTCTCCGGAAACGTCTACATCAGCTCGGCGTACGGCACCGACCGCGGGTTCGAGCACGCGGCCGAGGAGGTTCTGATCGACGGCTACTCCGCCGAGGAGAAGCCGCCGTTCAACGACAACGCCGCGCGCGCCCAGGCCTCCGCCCTCCAGTGGCTCGCGTCGCTGCCCAAGGATGGTAAAGCCTTCCTCTACCTGCACACGATCCACCCGCACAACCCGTACGACCCGCCGGAGCCGTTCCGCTCGCGCTTCACCGCGGGCATCCCCTCCGCGATCGACGGCAGCACCGGCACGCTCTGGGATATCAAGCAGCGGCGGCGCGACGCCACGCCGGCCGACCGACGGCGCCTGCGCGGGCTGTACAACGGCTCGCTCGCCTACAACGACGCCGAGCTGGCGAAGTTCCTGGAGGCGCTCGCCGCCTGGGCTCCCCCCGGCGAGACGCTGGTTGCGCTGACCTCCGACCACGGCGAGGAGCACTTCGAGCACGGCGGTATCCTTCACGGGTTCACCCTGTATGAGGAACAGTTGCGGATCCCGCTGGTCCTCTGGGCGCCCGGCCGCCTCGCGCCGGCCCGGGTCGACCAGCCGACCGACACGCTGGATCTCCACGCCACGCTCGTCGATCTCTTCGGGCTCAAGGGGAAGGACGGCAAGCCCGCGTCCAGCTCCGGCCGGCCGCTGCCGAGGGTGGCGCGGGGGGAGATGGGGGAGAGCGCCGGCTATCTCCACGGTTATCTTCATAAAGCGGCGGCGTCGAGCGTGCGCGGCGGCATCTTCTCGATCCGGAAGGGGCGCTGGAAGATGGTGTGGGCGCCGCGCACCGGACCGTCGTGGGGGCAGGGCGACGCGCTCGGTCGATCTCGCGATCCCGAGTATCTCTTCGACCTCCAGGCCGATCCCGGCGAGCAGGTCAATCTGGCCGGCGAGGGCGATCTCGAAGCCGCGTGGCTCCGCGAGCGCCTCCTCGCCTGGGTCCGGAAGAACCGGGATACGGGAAAATCGGACGAGCAGCCGGTGGACCAGAAGACCCTGGAACGCCTGAAGGCGCTCGGCTACGCGAACCCATGACGGCCCTCACCCCCCGGCCCCCTCTCCCGGTCCGCCCGGGCCCACCCGCCCCGGGAGAGGGGGAGGCTTGCCGCTCGTCTTCCTGGCTTTCGGGGTGTGCGGGGGCGCCCCTCGCCCGGGGTGGGCGGACTCGGGCGGACCGGGAGAGGGGACGGGGGTGAGGGCATCCGGGGTCCAGGGGGGCACCTCCCCCGGATGGCGGACCTGGCTCCGCATCGCCCTGCTGCTCGTCCTGGGCATCGGGGTGCTGGGCCAGGTCACGCGCGCGGGAACGGCGCTGTGGGCCCGCATGACCACGCCCGCCGGCGGCGCGCAGTGGATCTGGGCGGAGCGCAGCCGCACCGACGTCAGTCCCGCGGCCTTCTACGCCGTCCGCGATTTCGACCTGAACGAGCCTCCGGCCCGGGCGCGGCTGCTGATCCTGGCCGACCCCGAATACGTCCTCACCCTGAACGGCCGCCGCATCGGCAGCGGACGCTATCCGCCAGGCGGTCCGGTGCGGCTCGACACCTACGAGGTCGGCCCCCTCCTGCTCCCCGGCGGCAACCGTCTTCTCGTCGAGCTGCGCAGCGACCGCGGCGCCGGCGGCTTCCTGGCCGTGCTCCAGGACGGCGACGGCTCCACCCTCGTCCGCACCGACTCGGACTGGCGGATCGTCCCGCGCCACCGCTTCGGCCTCGTCCGCGGCCTGCTCCCCCTGGAGCGCAAGGGCGGCCTCGACGGCACCCCGGCCTTCTCCTGGGGCGCGCCGCCTACCGGCCGCTGGGGCCGGCCTGAGGCGGGCCCCAGGCTCCCGCTCCAATCCGAGGTGATCCAGGGCCCGGCGATCCCCGCGGCCACCGTCTCCTTCCCGGTGCTGCCGCAACTCGCCAGCACCTCGGTGCGGCACGTGGTCCTGTTCGACTGGGGGCGGGAAATGACCGGGAATCTCGTCCTGCTGATGCCGGCAGGTGATGGCGGTGCTGGCGGGGATGGCCTGAGGCCGGCGATCCTGTTCACCGGCACGCAGATCCCCGATCCGCTGAGCGACGTGCCGGCCGGAACCGTCCTCGTCATGAGGGGACGCCGGTCCTGGATGGACGCCGAAGCGCGGCGCTTCCGCTATGCCATGGTGATTCTGGAGAGCCCCCTGGGAGCGAGGGCGCAGGAGGCGGGAGCCATCGCCGCGCGAGTCCTGCCGGTCGACCCGAAAAAGGCCGCCGGCCGGATCGCCTACGGAGCGGTGACGCCCCTGGAAGGAGTCTTCGGCCTGAACCCGCCGCCCCTACGACCGCCGGTACAGGACGAAATCTGGCGCAAACTCCAGAGCGTCGCGCGCGGTGGAGCGAGGAAGAAGCCTTAGAGGTGATCTGGAATGGCGGGTTCCGAGGCCTGAAGAGCCCTCACCCCCCTGCCCGGGGCCGGGGGTGAGGGCCTAGCGCTTCCTCCACTCCCCGGATTCCTGCCGCGTGGCGGCCTTTCTGTGGGGACATCTCGTAGATGACTCCGTCCACGAGCTCCAGCCGCTTGCCGGGCGGAAAAGCCCCGGATTCGGCGAGCTGCTCGTATTCGTCTCGGGTCCAGTGACGGACGTCCACGGCTCGGGTAGCCATACGGTTACAATACCGCAGATACCGCAGAACGGAAACCACAACCCATGCCTCGCACTCTTTTCGACGACCAGGAACCCACCTCCACGACTCCCCGGGCAGACGATTCCTCGGAAGCCGGCGCTCCCTCGCCCCTTGCCGAGCGCATGCGGCCCCGATCGCTCTCCGAGGTGGTGGGGCATGCCGAGCTGCTCGGCGAAGGCGGTTTCCTGCGCCGGGCGATCGCGGCGGACCGGGTGCCTTCGCTCATCTTCTGGGGGCCTCCGGGATCGGGGAAGACCACGCTGGCGCGGCTCATCGCCACCGAGACGTCGTCCCACTTCGTGCCGTTCTCGGCCGTCACCTCCGGCATCAAGGAGGTCAAGGACGTCATGGCCGAGGCGGTCCGGCTGCGCAAGGCCCAGGGACGGCGGACGCTGCTCTTCGTCGACGAGATCCACCGCTTCAACCGCGCCCAGCAGGACGCCTTCCTTCCTTATGTGGAGAGGGGAGACGTGGTGCTGGTCGGCGCGACCACCGAGAATCCGTCCTTCGAGCTGAACGCCGCGCTCCTGTCCCGGTGCCGGGTCGTGGTGCTCGAAGCCCACTCGGCCGACGATCTGATCGAATTGATGCGGCGCGCGCTTCAGGACACCGAGCGCGGGCTGGGCGCTTCGGGAGTCGAGGCCGACGATGACGCTCTCGCGGCTCTCGCCGGTCTCGCGAGCGGCGACGCCCGGCGCGTCCTGAACCTCCTGGAGCTTTCCGTGGCCGACGCCGGGGCGTCCGGGGAGACGGTCATCGACGCCGCGGCCGTTCAGCGCCTGGCCCAGCGCAAGATCCTGCTCTACGACAAGGCCGGCGAGGAGCACTTCAATCTCATCTCGGCGCTCCACAAGTCGTTGCGGGACAGCGACGCCGACGCTTCTCTCTACTGGCTGACCCGCATGCTCGCGGCCGGCGAGGATCCCCGCTATCTCGCCCGCCGCATGGTCCGCTTCGCCAGCGAGGACGTGGGGCTCGCCGATCCCCAGGCGCTCACGATCACCCTCGCGGCCTGGGACGCCTACCAGCGCCTCGGTTCCCCCGAGGGCGAGCTGGCGCTGGCCGAAGCCGTTCTCTACCTGGCGCTGGCGCCCAAGAGCAACGCGGTCTATGCCGCCTACGGCGCGGCCCGGCGGACGGTGGAGGAGCGGCCCGCGGACCCGGTCCCGAAGTCGATCCGCAACGCTCCGACCACGCTCATGAAGGGGCTCGGCTACGGCAAGGGCTACGTTTACGCCCACGACACCGAGGAGGGGACGGGCGGGCTCGACTGCCTGCCCGAGTCGCTCCAGGGGACGCGGTTCTACGAGCCGAAGGGGAAGGGCTTCGAGGCGAAGCTCAAGGAGAGGATGGAGAAGGTTCGCGAGCTGCGGGAGGCCGCGAAGCAGAAGAGAGATGTGTAGGGGCAACCCTCGTGGTTGCCCTGGATTTGGATTTTCCCGCCTGAATCTCGCTATCCACCGAGGGCAACCACAAGGGTTGCCCCTACAGGATTTTCAATTCTGCGCCACCGTCGCCGACTCCCGCACCGCCTCGGCCAGCCCGTCCTTCGTCAGCAGCTCGCTGAAAACCCGCGGCTCCTGGCCCGGCCGGTAGAGCAGATAGAAGGGGATGCCGTAGCGGCCGTGCTCGGCCAGGAACTTCCCGATCTCCTCGTTGCGGTTCGTCCAGTCGGCCTTCAGGGGGACGACGCCGTGCTCCTTGAACGCCGCCGCGATCTCGGGCGTCTCCAGAACCAGCCGCTCGTTCACCTTGCAGGTGAAGCACCAGTCCGCGGTCACGTCCACGAAGACCAGCTTGCCCTCGGCGGCCAGAGACTCGGCCTTGGCGCGCTCCCAGGTCTCCCAGGAGATCAGGCCGGCGGACGAATCCGCTGACAGATTCTTTGCACCAACGGCCGGCGAGACCGCCGCGATGCCCACGGTGACGGCGACGGCGGCGACCACGCCGATCTCGGCGAGCCGGCGCATGCCGAGGCTGGAGCCTCCCGCCTCCATGTTGCGGTGGCGGAGCCAGAGGAAGAGGCTGAGCGTCAGCAGCCCCAGCTCAATCGCGGCCACCCGCTCCGGCGAGACCTGGCTCGACAGCACGTAGAACAGCCAGACCGCGGCCGCGGCGAGCAGGAAGCCCATGACGCCCTTGAACGTGTCCATCCAGGCGCCGGGGCGGGGGAGGAGGCGGGCCGTGCCCGGCGCCACCGCCAGCAAGAGATAAGGAAGGCCCATGCCGATCCCCACCGCCGCGAAGATCGCCAGGATCACCGGCGTCGGCTGCGCCAGCGCGAAGCCCACCGCCGTGCCCAGGAAGGGCGCCGAGCAGGGCGTCGCCATCAGCGTCGCGAACAGGCCCGAGGCGAAATGGCCGGAGACGCCCTCGCGGGGCGCGTTGCCGCCGAGCCGCGCCAGCCGCTGCGGCAGCGGGATCTCGAACAGCCCCCACAGGTTGAGGCAGAACAGCACCACCACCACGGCGAGGAACGCCACGAAGCCCGGCCGCTGGAACTGGATGCCCCACCCCACCGCCGCGCCCGCGGCGCGCGCCGCGATCGCCGCGACCGCCAGCGCCAGGAACGAGACCAGGATGCCCGCCGCCGTGGCCAGCGCGCCGCGCACCACCTCGGTCCGGCCGTGGCCCGCGCTGCGCACCAGGCCGAAGACCTTGAGCGAGAGCACCGGCAGCACGCACGGCATGGCGTTGAGGATCAGCCCGCCCACGAGCGCGAGGAGAAGCATCACGCCGAGCCCGCGGGGCGCCGGGGGCGCCGCCGGATTGGACGGTCCGCCGCCCTCCGCGGGGGCCGCCGTTGCGGCGGTTCCAGCGGCCGCGGAGGCGGCGCCGTCCCGGAACAGCTCGCTCTCGATCGGGGTACCGCCCGGTCCGACGGTCATGGCGAGCGTCACGTCCGTCGTCACCGGCGGCAGGCACTGCGAGTCGTTGCAGGCCTGATAGCGCAGGGCGGCCTTCAGCGGCACCGGTCCGGCGGCGGTGCCGGCCGGAACCGTCACCTCGGCCAGGATCACGACCGAGCCGTCGTAGACCGCGAGCGGCTGGTCCGCGAACGCGAACGTCTTCATCGCATGATCGGGATAGCGCACCGTCTCCGCCGGCCATCCCGCGGGCAGCTCCAGGTCGAGCTTCGTGGGGATCAGGTAGTCGAAGGTCGGCGTGTTGCTGTTGATGTGCCAGCTGTCCTCGATCGTCACCCGGGCGGCGATGCGCGCCGTCTGGCCGGGCTCGTAGGCCGTCCGGTCGGCGGTCAGGGCCACCGCGGCCTTCTCCTGGAGGGTCAGTTGGGCAATGGCGATTTCGGGAAGCCCGAGGGCGAAAAGAGTGGCCAGCCCGAAGATGGAGCGGAAAAAGATACGTCCCTTCATGCTCATCAAGATACCATGGGGGAAACAGACCCTTCGGCGGTGCCTTGAAGAGGACCGTCTTGTTTTTCCAGTTTCGCGGCACCTATGGATGATGATGGGCTACGCTGACGGGCTTGTCAGGCGTGCCATTAATCTGAATCAAATCATTCGGTTGAAAGGATGGGTGAGGTCATGGACAGAAATACCGTTCTCGCGGTGGGCCTGCTGGGACTGCTTTTCGCGCCGACTTCCGGGTCAGCCCAGGAAGGGGATCGCTATGCGATCCACGCCATGCAGGAATTCAACGGCGAGCTTAAGGCGCTGTGGATGGACCTGCGAGTCGAGCAGATCGAGTTTCTCGGGGCCGGAAACGGCCGGGCGAGCAGCCGGCTCCACTCCCAGCCGTTCCGCTGGGTTCCCGGCGACGCCCGCCGCCGGGCCGACGGCACCCGGATCACCTACCTGGTCGACGGCCAGGATCTCGCCGGCAGCGGTCTTGCGCCGGGAGCGGCCGAGTTGGCGATCGACCGCGCCATGAAGGCCTGGTCCGACCAGACCTGCCTGCGCAACGCCATGCTGGTCAAGCGTCCGTCCGACGGCGCCGATCCCGATCTCTTCGACTCCGCGTTCGGCTACGGCGGCGTCGGCGACTACCGGCTGGCCGACATCGTCCACGCCGGCTTCCTGCCGCCGGCCTTCTTCGACGACGTGAGCGGCCCCGGCGGCGGCGACACGATCCTCGCCTTTTCCGTGACCTTCGTCTTCGTCGGGCCCGACGGCGAGCCCACGGACGTCGATCACGACGGTTACATGGATACCGCGGCCAACGAGATCTACTACAACTCCGGCTTTTCGTGGCTGGGCGCCGACGCCGCCTTCGACCTGGAGTCGGTGGCCCTCCACGAGTCCGGGCACTCCCTGGGCCTCGGGCACGTCGGCCCGCCGCTCGACTCCGCTATGGGGCCGGTCTATGCCGGCGTCCGGAATTCCCTGTCCCCGGTGGACCACAGCGGCCTCTGCAGCGTCTGGGGGAGCTGGCCGCAATGACCCGGAACGGGGCCGCGGTGATACGATCCCCCGCCGTGAAGCTCTCCGCCCGCGCGTCCCGTATCGCTGAATCGGCCACGCTCAAGGTCTCCCGGCGCGCCCTGGCTCTCAAGGCCCAGGGCGTGCCGGTCGTCGACTTCGGCGCCGGCGAGCCCGATTTCGACTCCCCGGCCGTCGCCGTGGAGGCCGCCTGTCACGCTCTTCAGACCGGCTTCACCCGCTACACGCCGGGCAGCGGCATGCCCGAGCTTCGATCCGCCCTCGCCGACGACTACCGGGTCCGCTATGGCGCGCCCTGGACGCCCGCGCAGTCGGTGGTCACGGTCGGCGGCAAGGCCGCGCTCTTCGAGCTGGCGCTGGCGGTCTGCGACGAGGGCGACGAGGTCGTCATCCCGTCGCCGGCCTGGGTCAGCCTGCCCGAGCAGGTGCGCTTCGCGGGCGGCACGCCCGTCATGGTCCCGACCTGCGGCTCGGATGGTTTCCGCATCCATGCCGGAGCGATCCTCGAAGCGATCACCGACCGGACGCGGGCCATCCTCGTGAACTCCCCGTGCAATCCGACGGGCGGGGTCATCCTCGAAGAGGACATGCGGACGATCGTCGAGGCCGCCGCCGAGCGCGGTCTTCTGGTGATCTCCGATGAGACCTACGAGCGGTTCGTCTACGACGGCCTGCGCCATGCGGGCGCCGCACGGCTCGCCGCGGAGTTCCCGGACACCGTCGTGGTCGTGGGATCGTTCTCCAAGACCTACGCCATGACCGGCTGGCGGGTCGGCTACCTGCTCGGACCGTCGCCGATCGTCAGGGCCGTCGAGACGATCCAGAGCCACGCCACCTCCAACCCGACCTCGTTCGCCATGGTCGGCGCCCTGGAGGCCCTGCGTCACGCCGGGCCGACCGTGCCGGCCATGATCGCGGAGTACGCGGCCCGGCGCGCGCTGCTGGTGCCGCGGCTCAACCAGCTCCCCGGCGTCGAATGCCGGCCGCCGGACGGCGCCTTCTACGCCTTCCCCCGGGTCGTCGACGCCTACCGGCCCGGCCGCCAGGGGTCGATCGAATTCTGTGAGTACCTGCTGGAGAAGGCCCAGGTCGCCGTCGTTCCGGGCGCCGCCTTCGGTTCCGACGAACACATCCGCATCTCCTTTGCCTGCTCCCGCGCGACCCTCGAAGAGGGGCTCACGCGGATGGCCGAGGTTCTGGCGGACTGAGAAAACCCGCGCTGCACAATCCTGCGGAGGAAATCATCTGATGAAGCGTGTGATGTCTGTATGTAGTCTCTGCCTGGCCCTCGCCGTTGCCATGGTGGCCCCCGGGTTCGCCCAGGGCAAGCCGGACGAGGCCGAAGCCCGGAAGTTCATCGAGACCGCCACCACCGAGATGCTGGATCTGGCCATCGACGCCGGCCGCGCCCAGTGGGTGCAGTCGAACTTCATCACCTACGACACCGAGATCCTGGCCGCCCAGCGCAACGAGGTCGCGCTGACCAAGGCCGTCGAGTACGCCAAGGCGGCCGCCCGCTTCGACGGCGTCCAGCTGCCCGAGGACGTGCGCCGCCAGATCGACCTGATGAAGCGCGGCCTGACCCTCGCCGCCCCCAGCGATCCGGAGAAGACCGGCGAGCTGACCCGCCTCGCGGCGTCGCTGGAGAGCCAGTACGGCTCCGGCAAGTATTGTCCTCCGGGGAAAGAATGCATGGAGCTGGGCGAGCTGGACAACATCCTGGGCCGCAGCCGCGATCCCAAGGAGCTGCTCGAGGCCTGGACCGGCTGGCACTCGATCTCGCCGCCGATGCGCGACGAGTACGCCCGCCTCGTGGAGATCGCCAACGAAGGCGCCCGCGAGCTTGGCTACAAGGACACCGGCGCTCTCTGGCGCTCCAAGTACGACATGCCGCCGGACGACTTCGCCAAGGAGCTGGACCGCCTCTGGGGCCAGGTGCAGCCGCTCTACAACTCGCTCCACTGCTACGTCCGGGCGCAGTTGAACAAGAAGTACGGCGACCAGGTCGTGGCGCTCGACAAGCCGATCCCGGCGCACCTGCTGGGCAA
The DNA here is from genome assembly GCA_031390755.1 of Holophagales bacterium. Lineage (GTDB taxonomy): Bacteria > Acidobacteriota > Thermoanaerobaculia > Multivoradales > UBA5704 > DATMER01. Next base: position 26,386 of record JANMTS010000180.1, on the reverse strand, counting down.
CATGTGGGCGCAGAGCTGGGGCAACATCTTCGACCTCACGGCTCCGCCGCAGGCCGATCCGGGCTACGACCTCACCAAGATCCTGGAGGAGCGCAAGACCGACGCGAAGCAGATGGTGAAGTACGGCGAGACCTTCTTCACCTCGCTCGGCTTCGCGCCGCTGCCGGACACCTTCTGGGAGCGCTCGCTCCTCACCAAGCCGAAGGACCGGGACGTGGTCTGCCACGCGAGCGCCTGGAGCCTCGACTTCAAGGACGACCTGCGCATCAAGATGTGCATCGAGCCCAAGGAGGAGGACTTCGCGACCATCCACCACGAGCTCGGCCACAACTTCTATCAGCGCGCCTACAACCAGCAGCCCTTCCTCTATCAGGACAGCGCCAACGACGGCTTCCACGAGGCGGTCGGCGACACGATCGCGCTGTCGATCACGCCCGAGTACCTGAAGAAGGTCGGCCTGATCGAGACCGTGCCGGACACCTCGAAGGATCTCGGCCTGCTCATGCGGCTGGCCCTGGACAAGGTGGCCTTCCTGCCCTTCGGCCTCCTGATCGATCAGTGGCGCTGGAAGGTCTTCTCGGGCGAGTACGGTCCGGACGAGTACAACGCCGGCTGGTGGGAGCTGCGCCAGAAGTACCAGGGCATCATGCCGCCGGTCCCCCGGAGCGAGAAGGATTTCGACGCGGGCGCGAAGTACCACGTGCCGGGCAACACGCCCTACACGCGCTACTTCCTGGCCGACATCCTCCAGTTCCAGCTCCACCGCGGCCTCTGCCAGGTCGCGGGCAACAAGGGGCCGCTGAACCGCTGCTCCATCTACGGCAACGCCGAAGCCGGCAAGCGCCTCCAGGCCATGCTCGCCATGGGCGCCAGCCGCCCCTGGCCCGAGGCCCTGAAGGTCGTCACCGGCCAGGACAAGATGGACGCCACGGCGATCCTCGACTACTTCGCCCCGCTCAAGACCTGGCTCGACGCACAGAACAAGGGCCAGACGTGCGGCTGGTAGGGTAGACTGCAGTCCCGCGGGGGCGCGATGCAGAGCGCCCCTGCGTTTCCTTCTTACTCTTATGACCCTGACAAACAAAAACCCCGACGCGAAGCCCGGCATGGCGGAGCGGGCCGATCGCTTCTGGGCACGTCTCGAGAACGAAGTCTGGCCCAAGGTTCCTGCCGAGCTACGGCAGGGAATCTCGAAACAGGAACGAGAAGAGATCCTCGGATACGGGCCGGAGGGAGTTTGATCCGCGAGGCCCGTCACCACGAGCTCATCCCCGGAATGCCCTGACCCGGCGGGGTCTTCACCGCCGCCAAGCTGCAACAACCACATCCGACCTGCAACAAATAGGCTCGACCTGCAACAAAGAAGATCTCCCGGCCGTCCGGAGACGTTTCCCGGTCGCGGGGAGAGTCTTCCCTGTTGCAAGTCAAGGTTGACTTGCAACAAATAAGTCCAAGTTGCAACAAATAAGTCTTCCCGGTCAGCGGGAGAGCTTATTTGTTGCAGGTCAAGCTTTCCTGTTGCGAAGGAAACCTTGCCTGTTGCAACTGCAACCCTCCTTGTTGCAAGTCAAGCTTGAAAGTTGCAAAGAGAGTCCACTTTGCAACAAGTTGACGTTTCCCGGAGGCCGGGAACGCTTGTTTGTTGCAGCTTGGGGGGCTTGGGGAAGGTTGGGGACGTGATCCCGGGGTCGACGCGCCTTCGGCGCTCTGACCCCGGGCTACATGCTGTCGCCTCCTCCGGAGGCTGGGTCTCGGCGTGGCCCGGACCCGCCTCCAACAAATCGGCCGGCGTCGGTGTCTCTTAGAAAACAGAAGCAGTAGAATAGGAGCCGTTCGGCAGGTTGGTTCCTTGACAAGCAAAGAGAATGCCTGACACGAATCATGCCCCGTCCAAAGTTCCATTTTGGCGGGCAGGTCGGACGTGGGGCGGGAAGCCGAGGAGAATGAGAGGTTTCCGCGAAATCGAGAACGTCGCCCGATGGCCGGGGAGGTGCCTTGGCGAGGCCGTTTTCAGGGGGTCGTAGAAACAGGCCGGTCAAACTCTCTGGAATCAAGCGCTTGCGGAGGGTGCAGTCGGAAATGCCCTGATCAGCACGGTGGGATTGCGACAAGAAGAAGGCGGTGAGGATGAGAGCGACGGCGAATAAAAAGTCGGAAATGCCCTGATCAGCACGGTGGGATTGCGACCACAACGACCTCGTGGGCACCCAGCCCAATTCAGGTAAGATCGTCGGAAATGCCCTGATCAGCACGGTGGGATTGCGACGTGCCAGGGACTGAACGGCTTCTCGGGGAGGTACAGGGTCGGAAATGCCCTGATCAGCACGGTGGGATTGCGACGGCGAGCGCCATGTAATCTTCGTCGGATGCGCCAGCAGGGTCGGAAATGCCCTGATCAGCACGGTGGGATTCCCCAGCCTGGGCGGCCGTGTCGGAGAGGCCAGCCATCGTGGCTCCGAGTCCTCACCCCCCGACCCCCTCTCCCGCGGGGAGAGGGGGAGCCCCCGCCCCGCTTGCTTGCCGGGCTTTGGGTGGTGGCGCCCCCACTCCCGGGGAGGGGGGGCTGGGAGATGGGAGAGGGGGTCGGGGGGTGAGGACTCGAAGCGAGGCCGTTCCGAAGACCTGCAGGGTTTCTTCCCCCCACCCTTCCCCCCACCTCCTCTGCTACCGTAAGCTCCAGGAGAGAAGGAGGTGGCGATGTCCCACAACGACGGGCGTGAGAGCCCTCCCGGCGGTTTCTCCCGGCGTGACTTCCTGCGCGGGGGTGCGGCGGCGAGCGTGCTGGGGGCGGGGCTTCTGGGCGGCGGGGTTCCCGTCGATGCGAAGCCGACGGTTCCGGGGGTGTCGGGCGGCGAGGTGATCGGGCCGGGGGCGGTGCCGATGAGCTTCCAGATCAACGGCGAGCCGTTCAAGGCCGTGCTGGAGCCCCGGGTCACGCTCCTCGACGCGCTTCGTGACCACCTCGACATCACCGGCGCCAAGAAGGTCTGTAACCGCGGGACGTGCGGCGCCTGCACGATCATCCTCGACGGCCGGACGGTCTACTCGTGCAGCGTCCTCGCCATCGAGGCGCAGGGCCGGCCGATCGAGACCGTTGAGGGGCTGGGCCGGCCGGCCCGCCTCCATCCGCTTCAGGCCGCGTTCGTCGAGCACGACGCCCAGCAGTGCGGCTTCTGCACGCCCGGGTTCGTCATGGCGGCCAAGGCGCTCCTCGACCGCAATCCCCATCCCACGCTGGACGAGGTCCACCACGGCCTGTCCGGCAACTTCTGCCGCTGCGGCACCTACGCCGGCATGCGCAAGGCCGTGCTTCAGGCGGCCGACGCCGGTCCGGACGAGGCGCCTCGCGGTGCCCGGGGTGAAGAAGCCGGCGCGGTTGAAGGAGGCGGCGGCGGCAAGGGGAAGAAAAAGAAAGGCAAGAAGGGGAAGGGGGACGGCAATGGTTGACTACTCGTGGCCTGCCGCCGACAAGCGCAAGCTCATCGGCCAGCGCATCTCCCGCCTCGACGGCCCGGCCAAGGTGACCGGCGCCGCGAAATACACCTACGACCTCCGCTTCCCGGGGATGCTCCATGCGCGCTTCGTGCGCTGCCCCCACGCCCACGCGCGCATCACGAAGATCGACACCTCCGCCGCGGGCGCCATGGCCGGCGTCAAGGCGGTGCAGATCATCCAGGACGTCGGCACCGAGATCCAGTGGGCGCTCGGCGAGATCGTGGCCATCGCCGCGGTCTCCGAGCAGGTGGCCAAGGACGCGGTGCGCGCCGTCAAGGTCGAATACGAGGTGCTGCCCCACTTCGTGACCGAGCACGATCAGGCCGCCGTCACCGATCCCGCCAATGCGGCCAACGTGCGGCCCGGCCAGGAAGAGATCACCGGCGACCCCGACAACGCCATGGCCGCGGCCAAGGTCCGGATCAAAGGCGTCTACGGCATGCCGGTCGTCGCCCACAACTGCCTGGAATCCCACGGCCAGGTCACGTTCTGGGAAGGCGACCAGCTCACGGCCTGGTGCTCCAGCCAGGCGGTCTCCGCCGTGGCCGCGCAGCTCGCCGAGGGGCTCAAGGTACCGGCCTCCAACGTGCGCGTCCGCACCGAATACATGGGCGGCGGGTTCGGCAGCAAATTCTCGGCGGACCGCTGGGGCATCGTCGGCGCCCAGCTCTCGCGCAAGACGGGCGCGCCGGTCAAGCTCATGCTGGAGCGCGACGCCGAGCTCACCGTGGCCGGCGACCGGCCCTCCGCCTACGCCGAGATCGAGGCTGGCGCCATGCCAGACGGCCAGATCGTCGCCTGGCGCTCCACCTCCTGGGGCTCGGGCGGCCCGGGCGGCTCCGGCAGCCCGCCCATGCCCTACGTCTTCCAGATCCCGCATCGGCGGCACCGGCACACCTCCGTGCCCACCCACAAGGCGAGCGCCCGGGCGTGGCGCGCGCCGAACCATCCCCAGGGCTGCTACCTCACCATGTCCGCCCTGGACGACCTCGCCGCCGCGCTCAAGATGAACCCGATGGACTTCATCCTGCGCAACTCGGACATCCTCGGCAACATGGCCAAGGTCTACGAGGAGGAGCTGGCGGTCGCGGACAAGCTGATGGACTGGCGGGCGCGCTGGCATCGCAGGGGAGAGGGAGACAAGGGGCCGGTCAAGCGCGGTCTCGGGCTCTCGATCCATACCTGGGGTGGCCGCGGCCACCGCAGCAGCTGCGACGTGACCGTCCATCCCGACGGCACGGCCGAGGCGCGGATCTCCACCCAGGACATCGGCACCGGCTCGCGCACGGTCATCGCCATCGTCCTGGCCGAGACGCTCGGCCTGCCGCTCGACGCGGTGAAGGTCCACATCGGCGACAGCCGGCTGCCGATGTCCGGCGGCTCAGGCGGCAGCACGACCGTGGGCGGCATCAGCTCGTCCACCCGGCGGGCGGCGGTCAACGCGCTCAACCAGGCCTTCCAGAAGGCGGCGCCGAAGCTGGGCGTCACCCCCGACAAGCTCGAAGCCGCGGACGGCGTGATCCGGGTCGTGGGCGAACCGGGCAAGTCGGTCACCTGGCGGCAGGCGCTCGGCGCCAACCCGGTCAACGCGAACGGCACCAACCCCGGAGGCCCCGGGGAAGCCGAGCTCACCGGCAGCGGCGCGGGCGGCGTCCAGATGGCCGAGGTCACGGTCGACCAGGAGACCGGCGTGGTGAAGGTCGAGAAGATGGTGGCCGTGCAGGACTGCGGCCTCGTCGTCGATCTCAAGACCGCCGAGAGCCAGGTCTACGGCGCGCTCATCATGGGCGTCTCCTACGCGCTCTCGGAGGAGAAGGTGACCGACCCGCTGACCGGCAGGATGCTCAACGTCGACTTCGAGTCCTACCGGATGGCCGGCATCGGCGACGTCGGCGAGCTGGTCGTCCACATGATGACCGGCCCGGGCTACGACGAGCGCGGCGTCATCGGCCTCGGCGAGCCGCCCGTGATCTCGCCCGGAGCCGCGATCGCCAACGCCGTGGCCAACGCGCTCGGTGTGCGGGTGCCGTTCCTGCCGCTCACCCCGCAACGGGTCCTGGACGCGCTCGAAGCGGCCAGGGCTGGGGCCACGACTGGGAGGCCCGCCTGATGCGCCCCTTCGAGTACGCGAATCCGGCTACGCCCGAGCAGGCGCTCAAGTTCCTCCAGGCACCGGCCAGCGCGCCGCTCGCCGGGGGGAGCGACCTGCTGGCCCTCATGAAGGACGGCATCGAGACCCCCTCGCGGCTGGTCAACCTCAAGAGCCTGCGCGAGCTGCGCGGCATCCGCTACGACGGCAAGACCGGCCTGCGGATCGGCGCGCTCGTGACGTTGGATGAAGTCGCGACCGATCCGGCGCTCAAGTTCGAGCACTCGGTCCTGGGCGATGCGTATGGGCGGGTCGCCGGGCCGCAGATCCGCAACGTCGCCACGGTCGGCGGCAACCTCTGCCAGCGTCCGCGCTGCTGGTACTACCGCAACGGCTTCGGCCTGCTGCCCAGGCTCAACGGCGAATCGATGGTGGCGAAAGGGGACAACCGCTTCCACGCCATCTTCGGCAACGACGGCCCCGCGGCCTTCGTGAGCCCGTCGACGGTCGCGCCGCTGCTCGTGGCGCTCGGGGCGCAGATCGCAATTGTCGGACCCCAGGGCGAGCGGCGGATGGACCTCGAGCGCTTCTTCCTCATCCCCATCAAGGAAGGCGACCGGGAGCACAACCTCCAGCCGGGCGAGATCGTCACCGAGATCGTGATTCCGCCCGTGCCCGGCCGCCGGATCGCCACCTACGAGGTCCGCCAGCGCGAGACCCTCGACTGGTCGCTCGCCACGGCCTCGGTCGTCCTGGAGATGGACGGCGCGCACATCGCCCGCGCCCGGGTGGTGCTGGGCCAGGTGGCGCCGATCCCCTGGACGTCGAAAGCGGCCGAGGCGCTGCTCGCGGGCAAGGTTCTCGACCGCACCCCCGGCGGCGTGACCGAGAAGGCCGCCGAGGCCGCGGTCGAGGGGGCCAGGCCGCTGTCGAAGAACAAATACAAGGTCCAACTCGTGCGGACGGCCGTCAAGAGAGCGCTGCTCGCCGCGGCCGGGATGGAGGTCTGATCATGGAACCCACCGCCGCGACCCCTGAAAAGCCCGCAAGCTGCTGCAGCCGCCTGCGCTGGAAGGGCCTGTTCATCGACGCCGAGCCCGACCCGACCATCCCGAGCATGCGCTCCGGCCTCTACTGGTGCAGCAACACCATGACCTGCCTGGGGCCCGACGGCCACGTCGCCGATGAGGAGGGCTGCTGCGAAGGACGGCGCTGCCACGAGCCCTGGTAATTTCCTGGGATAACCTCCTGGGACCGCCGGCGTCTCGCCGGCGGTTTTTCAGGTTAGCCCCGCCGGCGGGGCGCCGGCAATTGTTCAGGTCAGCCCGTCGACGGGCTTAGGGGTGCTACAAGCCCTGGTAAGCTGTGGGGAGGGAGGGCCGGTCATGCTCCGTCGAATCACGCTTCTCATCCTGCTCTGCGCCGTCTCGGCGTCCGCCCAGGAGGCCGCTCCGGCGACCGACACTACGGCTGCCAACAAGGCGCTCGTGCAGCGCTACATCACCGAGGTTCTCTCCGCCAACCGGCTCGACAAGCTCGACGAGATGGTGGCGGCCGATTTCGTGGACAGCACTCCCGGCGCCGACGCGACGACCGGGGCGGCCGTGGTGCGCAACGCCCAGGAGCGCATCCGCTCCATCTTCCCGACCGTCGACTACACCGTCGACGACCTGATCGCGGACGGCGACCGGGTGGTGGCCCGCTACCGGGTTCTCGCTACGACCGGAGCAAATCCCCCGAAAACGGTCCGCATCACCGGCATCACGATCTTCCGGATCGCGGCGGGCAAGCTGGCCGAGGAGTGGATCATCAACGACCAGATCGAGATGTACCGCCAACTCGGCTTCAAGCTGCAGCCGCCGGCCGACTGAGAGAGGGTGAGACGAATGCCGCGGACACGCCTTTCCCTCGCGCTCCTCCTGACGCTCCTCCCGGCTCCGGCCCTCCTGGCCCAGCCCGCGGGGCCGACGCTGTCCGCGATCCTCAGCGCGCCGCTCCCGTCGGAGATTCTGGCCTCGCCGTCCGGCGGCCACCTGACCTGGATCCAGAACGATCGCGGGGTGCGCAATCTCTGGGGCGCCAGCCCTCCGGACTACCGGGGCCGGGCGGTGACCCGCTATGACAAGGACGACGGCCAGGCGCTCGGCGGCGTCGAATGGACGCCCGACGGCAAGACCCTCTTCTATGTCCGCGGCGGCGCCGGCAACCGGCAGGGCGACAGCCCGAACCCCACCAGCGATCCGGCCGGCGCCGAGCAGGCCATCTGGAGGGTGGAGGTGGGGGCGACGGCGGGCACGGCGGAGGGTGCTCCTGTCCGGCTCGGCCCGGGGTCCGGCCCGGCCGTCTCGCCGCGCGGCGACGGCCTCGCCTTCGCGCGGAAGGGCCAGATCCTCTGGGCTCCTCTCGATGGAAGCGCCGAGGCCGCGCCCATCGTCCAGACCCGCGGGGGCTCCGGCTCGCTGCGCTGGTCTCCGGATGGCTCCAAGCTCGCCTTCGTCAGCAACCGCGGCAACCATAGCTTCGTCGGCGTCTACGACCTGAAGGGAAAGACTGTCCGCTGGCTCGCTCCTAGCGTCGACACGGACTCCGATCCCGCCTGGTCGCCTGACGGCACCCGCGTCGCCTTCCTCCGCGTGCCGGCGCGCAAGGTCTACCCGCTGTTCCGGCCGAACCGCGAGGCCGAGCCCTGGTCCATCCTGGTGGGCGACGTGGCCACCGGGCGCGCCGCCACCCTCTGGCGCGCGAAGGAGGGCTTCGGCAGCGCGTTTCACGAAATCGACGCCGCCAACCAGCTCGTCTGGGGAGCCGGCGACCGTATCGTGTTCCCCTGGGAGGCCGGCGGCTGGCTCCGCCTGCATTCGGTGCCCGTCTCCGGCGGCGAGGCGACCCTCCTGACTCCAGGAGAATTCGAGGTCGAGTCCATGGTTCCCACGGCCGACGGCCGCGAGGTGATCTTCGTCTCGAACCAGGGCGACATCGACCGCCGCCACCTCTGGCGGGTCTCCGTGGCCGGCGGCCCGCCCGTGGCCGTGACGCGCGGCGAGGGGATCGAATGGATGCCCGCGGAGACCGATGGAGGAAGCGCGGGGAAGGTTCTCGCCTACATCCAGTCGGGCGCCCGCAGCCAGGCCCGCGCCATGGTCCGAATCGGTGGAAAGGACAGAGAGCTGGCGCCGGGCACGGTCCCGGCCGAATTCCCGGAGTCCCGCCTCGTCGTGCCCGAGCCCGTCATCTACACCGCGGCCGACGGCCTGCGCATCCACGGCCAGCTCTTCCTGCCGCCCGGCCTGAAGACCGGCGAGCGGCGGCCGGCCCTGATCTTCATCCATGGCGGCTCGCACCGGCAGATGATCCTCGGCTGGCACTACGGCGCCTACTACAACAAGACCTACGGCATGAACCAGTACCTCGCGAGCCGTGGGTACGTGGTGCTGGCGATCAACTACCGGGCGGGCATCGGCTACGGCCTGGACTTCCGCGAGTCGCCGAATCTGGGAGCGGCGGGCGCCGCCGAATTCAACGACGTGCTCGGCGCGGGCCTCTACCTGCGCGGCCGGCCGGATGTCGATCCCGGGCGCATCGGTCTCTGGGGCGGCTCCTATGGCGGCTACCTGACGGCGATGGGCCTCTCCCGCGCCTCGCACCTGTTCGCCGCGGGCGTGGACATCCACGGCGTCCACGACTGGAACGTGGGCATCCGGAACTTCATCCCCGACTACGCCCCGACCCCGGAGGAGGAGAGGCTCGCCTTCCAGTCCTCTCCCATGTCCTCGCTCGACTCGTGGCGCTCGCCGGTGCTGCTGATCCATGGCGACGACGACCGCAACGTCTCCTTCGCCGAGACCGTCGATCTGGCGGAGCAGCTGCGGAAGAGGAAGGTCGACGTCGAGACGCTGATCCTGCCGGACGAGGTCCACACCTTCCTCCGGCACGCCAGCTGGCTGGAAGCCTTCCGGGCGGCGGCCGACTTCTTCGACCGCAAGCTGCGCCCGTGATCGGACGCTGATCCCATGGTTGATCCCATGATTGAGTCCAGAACGATCGAGCTCGATCGCCGGACCTGGCTGGGCCTCACCCGCGCGCGGTTCACCGTGAACGGGGCCGCGGACGGCTCGGAGCCACGCCGCGCCTTCCGCCGGCTCGGCACGCTTCGGCCGGAGCTGAAGGCGCTGCTCAAGGCGTCGCCGGCCGGCGCGGCGGGAGTTGGGAAGTACAACCGGCTCCTGTTCGTCGGCTATGCCTGCTCGGTTCTGGTCGGCATCCTGGCGGGGGTCGCCGCCGGCTCGCTCCTGATGCTGGAGCTGCTGGGCGCGATGAAGTCCTCGAACGAGATGACCCCCTTCCTCAACGAGGCCTATCGGATCCTGATCGTGCTGCCGGCCCTCCGGCTGGCCTACCTCGCGATTCCGCTCTTCGTCATTGCGCTCGCCGTGGACTACCTCGCGTATCGGACGATTCTCACGACGATCGACGCGGCCGAGCCTGCCGAGCCTGAGCCAACGGAGCCCGAACCGGCCGGGCCCGAGCCAGCTTCCGAGGAGACTTCATCATGAGAGCCCACCAGAAAGCCGCCGTCCTGCTCCTGCTGGCGACGTTCGGAGCCGCTTGCAGCAAGTCGGAGCAGATGACGTCCGAGTCCGTGGCGGCGCCGGCGGCCGACCAGGCCGCCACGCGGGCCATGGCCGCTCCGGAAGCCGGCGCCGCGCCCGGGTCTCCCCAGGGAGCGCCGCCGCCTGCCAACGCACCGCAAGCGCAGAGCCGCAAGCTGATCCGCCGGCTCGACATCGCCCTGGTCGTCCAGGACACCGAGGACACGGCGAACCGGCTTCAACAGCTCGCGGACTCGATGGGCGGCTACGTCTCCGACCTCTCCGCCTCGCGGGACTTCCAGTCCCTGCGCTACCAGATGACGCTGCGGGTGCCGGCGGAGAAGCTCGACGCGGCGCGCGCCGAGATCCGGAAGCTGGCGCTGCGCGTGGAGCGCGAGCAGATCTCCACCGAGGATGTCACCGGCCAGTTCGTCGACCTGGAGGCCCGGGTCCGGTCCCTCCGGCTGACCGAGGACGAGCTGCGGGAGCTGCTGGCCGAATCCCGGGAGCGGGCGCGGAAGGTCGACGAGGTCATGTCGATCTACGCCCAGCTGACCGAGGTGCGCACGCAGATCGAGCAGATCCAGGGGCAGCTCAACCAGATGCAGGGCCTGGTCTCGCTCTCGACGATCCAGCTCACCCTGGAGTCCGACGCCGCGGCCAAGCCCATCGTCGAGGAGGGCGCGTGGCGTCCGGGAACCACGGTGCGCAACGCCTTCCGGAACCTGGTCGAATTCCTGCAAGGGTTCGTGGATCTCCTGATCGTGGCGGTGATCAACGTGATCCCCGCGCTTCTGGTGATCCTGGTGCCCGTCGTTCTCCTCGTCAAGGCGTGGAAGCGCTGGAGGAGGCGCAGGGCGAGCGACGAAAGAGGGGAAGAGACCCGGCCATGACCCTGATCCTGTGGATTCTTGCCATTGCCCTCGTCCTGGTCGGCCTCGCCGGGACGGTGCTGCCGGCCCTGCCCGGGGCTCCCCTGGTGTTCTCGGGGCTGCTGGTGGCGGCATGGGCCGACCACTTTCAGAAGGTCGGCTGGTTCACGCTCGTCCTTCTCTTCCTTCTCATGCTGTTGACCTTCGCCATCGAGATCGGCGCGGCCGGGCTGGGCGCGAAGCGGGTCGGCGCGAGCAAGATGGCGATCGTCGGCGCGGCCGTGGGAACGGTGGCGGGGCTGTTTCTCGGCATCCCCGGGCTGATCCTCGGACCGTTCGTGGGCGCGGCGCTGGGCGAGTACGCATCGCGGCGCGATCTGCGGCAGGCGGGCCGGGTCGGGATCGGCACCTGGATCGGGATTCTGCTGGGCACGGCCGGAAAGCTGGCCGTGATCTTCGCGATGGTGGGTCTTTTCGTCCTGTCCTACGTCCTCTAGAGCCCGGCCGGGAAGTCGAGCCCTCGGGCCGCGTTGCCCTCGGACGGAATGCATGATCTGATTTCCGGAGCCTGGGAAGGCCTTCAGGAAGGGTTGCGGCATGCATCACCGCAATGCCGGGGCGGGAGAGGATATTCTACCCAACGAGCGCGGAGCGGGCAGTGGAATCGGACGGAGGTGCTAGCATGCTAAAGGTCTCAGCCGACATGGAACGAACGAGAGACAATGCATCGGAACCCGCTTCGGCGGCTGCTTCGGCGCCTGGGGCGGACACCACGGGGCCCAACGGACGAGTGGGGGAGCCTCCGCTGCGGACGGTGTCCCGCTGGCCTGCCGGACGGCTGCGGCTGCGGCGCCTGGAGACCGGACGCCAACCCACCTTCGCCGAGGACGTCCAGGCGGGTCTGACCGCGACCCCCAAGGTTCTCCAGCCCAAATACTTCTACGACGAGTTGGGATCGATCCTGTTCGGCGCGATCTGCGCCCTGCCCGAGTACTACCTGACCCGGGCCGAGGCGGAGATCATGCACGCCCGCGCCGGCGAGATCGCCGCCTCCCTGCCGGGACCGGTGCGCCTGGTGGAGCTGGGGAGCGGCGACGCGCGCAAGACCCGGCTGCTCATCGACGCCCTGCTCGCCCGCCAGGGCCGGCTCGACTACCTCCCGATCGATATCTCCCGCACGGCGCTGGAGCAGAGCAGCGAGGAGCTGCTCTCCGCCTATCCGAACCTGAGGGTGACGGCCTGGGTGGGCGACTACCGGGAGGCCCTCCGGGTGATCGGCGAGGAGACCCGCGACACGTCGGGGACCCGCTTCAAGCACACCCTGGTCCTCTTTCTCGGGTCGACCCTGGGCAATCTCGAGCCCCCGGCGCGCGTCGAGTTGCTGCGCAGCGTCCGCGGCCTGCTTCAGCCGGGAGACGCCTTCCTGCTGGGGGTCGATCTCAAGAAGGCCGAGAGTCTCCTGATTCCGGCGTACGACGATCCGCTCGGAGTGACGGGGGCCTTCAACCTGAACCTCCTCGCGCGGATCAACCGCGAGCTGGGCGGCGACATCGACGTGCGGAGCTTCCGCCACCGCGCCCGGTACGACGCCGAGCTGGGACGGGTCGAGATGCACCTGGAGAGTCTGAAGGACCAGGTGGTGACGATCAAGAGCCTGAACCTGGAGATCCCGTTCCGGGCCGGGGAGACGATCCACACCGAGAGCTCCTTCAAGTTCGACGCGGCCCAGATCGCGGCGCTTGCGGCGGGGGCGGGGATGGAGCTGCGGTCGAGCTGGTTCGACCGGGCGAGGCAGTTTTCGTCGAATCTCCTGGTTGCAGTTTGATCCCATCCCCCCTCTCCCCGGCCCTCTCCCCCGTGCCCGGGGGAGAGGGAGCCACCGCCCGCTTGCTCTGAGAGCACCGTCCGGCGCTGAGCGGGTGGAGGCGCCCTCCCCTCGCCGCGCGAGGGGAGGGATGGGGAGGGGAGAATGGGATCAGCTTTGACAAAGGGCGGTCTCCCCGCTTAGGATCTCCCGTCCGGGCCGGTGTAGCTCAGCGGTGGAGCGCCTGACTGTGGATCAGGAGGTCATGGGTTCAAATCCCATCGCCGGTACCATCATTCCCATTTCCAGATTTTCGCGCGCTCCCTCCGGCGCCTTTTGCGGACGGCGCCTTTTGCGGAAGGACTTCGCATGACCGCTACCGGGACTGTCGAGCCGCGCCTTTCACGCGGATTGCGTGACCTCCTCCCCGAGCAGATGCTGGCGCGCCAGTGGATGATCGACACCATTCGCGGTGTCTACGAGTCCTATGGCTTCGTCCCCCTCTCCACCCCGGCCGTCGAGTACTTGGACGTGCTCATGGGCTCGAATGCCGGCCAGGAGGCCTCGCAGTCCATCTTCACGGTGAGCAACCCGGAAGAGGAGTCGCTCGGCCTGCGCTTCGACCTGACGGTGCCGCTGGCGCGCGTCATCTCCCAGTACAAGATGGAGCTGCCGCGGCCGTTCCGCCGCTATCAGGTGGCGCCGGTCTGGCGCGCCGACAAGCCGGGGCCGGGCCGCTTCCGCGAGTTCACCCAGTTCGACCTCGACTCCGTCGGCGTCGAGTCCGAGATCGCCGACACCGAGATCCTGGCGGGCATGTGCGACACCCTCACCGCCCTCAAGGTCGGCGGCTACCGGGTGCGCTTCTCCAGCCGGGCGATCCTCAACCTGCTGCTCGCCTACTCAGGGATCGACGCCGACCGGGGGACCGACGTCTTCCGCGTCCTCGACAAGCTCGACAAGGTGGGCATGAAGAAGGTCCGCCTGGAGCTGACCGAAGGGTACGTCGACTCCTCGGGCGATCCGATCCGCGGCCTCGGCTTCGCCAACGAGCAGGTCGACAAGATCGAGAGCTTCCTCGCCATCCGGCCGGACGACCGCCGCCGGGTGATGGAGCAGCTGCGCGAGACGTTCGCGTCGGTCGACGGCGCAACGGCGGAGCTCGACAAGGTGGAGCGGATCTCCAGCCATCTCTATTCGCTGGGCTACGGAGACGACCAGGTTTCGCTCGACGTTTCGATCGCCCGCGGCCTCGCCTACTACACCGGCCCGGTCTTCGAGGCGATCCTGCTCGACGACGAGGGCCAGCCCTCCAAGTTCGGCTCGGTCTTCGGCGGCGGCCGGTACGACGACCTCGTCATGCGCTTCCTGGGCGAGCGGGTGCCGGCGGTGGGCGCCTCGATCGGTGTCGACCGCCTGCTGGCCGCGCTGGTCGAGCTGGGCCGGGTGCCGCTGCGCAAGTCGACCTCGAAGGTGATGATCACCCGCATGGACCCGGCGCTGGAGGGCGAGTGCCTGGCCATGGTCTTCGAGCTGCGGCGCGCGGGCATCCCCGCCGAGCTGTACCTGGGCACGGCCAAGGGGCCGGGCAAGCAGATCAAGTACGCGGACCAGACGGGCATCCCGATCGCCATCCTCTACGGCTCGACCGAGAAGGAGCGCGGCGTGATCACGCTCAAGGACATGGACCAGGGCCGCCGCAAGGCCGAGTCGCTGGCCCGCCGCGAGGAGTGGCTGGAGGAGCGGCCCGGCCAGCGGGAGGCACCGAGCGGCGACCTCGTCGCCGTCGTCCGCGAGATGCTGACGCAGATCGAGGACACAGGTCGGTGAGCGACCCGGCCCATCACGGCGGCCAGGCGGATCTCCGCCCGGTCGTCCTCGACGGCAGCTCGCTCGGCCTGGAGGATCTCGCCCGCGCCGCCCGCGACCCGCGGGTCCGGGTCGAGATCTCCGACGCCGCCATCGAGCGGGTCGACCTGAGCCGCCTCCAGATCGAAGAGATCACCCGCAAGTACCGCGAGGACTTCGCGGCCGGCCGGGCCGGGGTGCTCGACTACGGCATCACCACCGGCTTCGGCGAGTTCAAGAACATCCCGATTCCGCCGGATCAGCTCGAAGAGCTGCAGTGCAACATCCTCCTCAGCCACGCCACCGGGGTGGGGGAGACGGCCGACGACCTCCATCCCTCGAACTTCTTCGAGCCCGAAGTGGTGCGCGCGTCGCTGATCGTGCGGCTGAACGCCTTCCTCAAGGGGCACTCCGGCATCCGGCGCGAGATGGTGCGCGTCGTCCAGGCGATGATCAACCGCGGAGTGATTCCGCTGGTGCCGATCCGCGGCTCCGTGGGATCGAGCGGCGACCTCTGCCCGCTCTCCCATCTTTTCGTGGTTCTCCTGGGTGAGGGCCGCTACTTCCTGGTCCGCGAGCCGGCCGACCTGCTCTACCGCAGCCGGGAGATCCGGTCCGGCCTGAAGTCCCTGAACGAGGATCTGGACCTCGAGGTTCCGAGGCCTTCCTTCAAGGAAGGTCTGGCGCTCACGAACGGAGCCACCTTCACGGCCGCGCTCTTGGCGCTGGCGGTCCACGATGCCGAGCACCTGGCGCGGGTGGCGGACGTGGCGCTGAGCCTGAGCCTGGAGGCCGTGTGCGGCTGCGCCCGCGCCTTCGACCGCCGAGTCCACGAAGCCCGGGGCCACGCCGGCCAGATCGCCAGCGCCGCCTACATCCGCGAGCAGCTCAAGGGGAGCAAGCTGATCGAGGGAGCCGGAGCCGTGCAGGACGTCTACTCCCTGCGCTGCGCGCCGACGGTTCACGGCGCGGCGCGCGACTCCATCGCCTATGCCCGCACGGCCGCGGTGGCGGAGATCAACGCGGCCACGGACAACCCGCTCTTCTTCCCGAAGGCGGACGACTGGTTCGACCTGCAGTTCAAGGACAACTGGCCGGAGGGGTATCGCGGCGACCAGCGGGTCTCGTTCTCGGCCGGGAACTTCCACGGCGAGCCGCTGGGTTTCGCCGCAGACTTCCTGGCGATCGGCCTCGCCGAGCTGGCGGACATCTCCGAGCGCCGTCTCCAGATGCTGCTCGACTGCCACCACAACCGGAACCTGCCGGCCAATCTGATCCCGCACCGCGGGATGAATTCCGGCTGGATGATCACTCAGTACGCGGCGGCGGGCATCGTGTCCGAGAACAAGGTGCTGACCCATCCCGCGTCGGTGGACTCGATCCCCACCTCCTCGAACTCCGAGGACCACAACGCCATGGGCACGATCGCCGCGCGCAAGCTGCGCACGGTCCTGCGCAACGCCCAGGCCGTCCTGTCCATCGAGCTGCTGGCAGCCGCCCAGGCCGTCGAATGGCGGGTCGGGATGAAGCTGGATCCCCGGGGGACGCAGGCGTCGCTCAACTGGACCCAGGCAGAGGACGAATCGCAGCGATTCCGCGAGGCCACCGCCCCGGAGCGCCGCGAGTCGATCGCCGTAGCTCTTGGCGAGGGCACCCGCCGCGCCTATCTGAAGATCCGCAAGCTCGCCCCGCCCCTCCTCGGCGACCACCGCACGCTCGATGGAGACATCCGGAGCGTGCGGGAGGCGGTCGAGCGCAACGAGATGGTGTAGACCCTACTACCCCTCGGCGAGCTTCACGCGGCGGCCGTCGATGATCGCGCAGATCTCGAGGCTCCCGCCGAGGGCTTCAACATACCGGCGGAGCGTCGAGATCCGGTGGTCCTCCCGGCGCTCCATCTTCGACAGCTGCGACTGGGTGATTTCGACACGCTGGGCCAGCTCCCCCTGGGTGAGGCCCATGGCCTCCCGCAGAGTTCGCAGATCGATCTCCAGCAGCTCGTCCTCAACCTCCTGGTCGATCTTGCGGAGCTCGACGGCGGTGAATTTCTGAGATCGGATGTCTGACCATGACTTGGGCGTCATTTCGGTCTCCTTTGAATCAACTCAGCTCTTTCAGATGCCGCTCCCAGATCCTCTCGGCCTGCGGAAGGATGCGGTCATAGAAGCGATCGTCCCCGGTCTTGTCGCCCCCCAGAATCAGCAGCGCCTCGCGGCGGGTGTCGAAGGCGTAGACGATCCGGAGCGGCCGTCCCGAGCTCTGGATGCGCAACTCGCGCAAGGCATACCGGCTGCCGGCCAGAGCCGACGAGTAGGGGAATCCAAGGGCAAGGCCTTTCGCTTCAAGAAGCCCGACGCCGCGAACGACAGCACGGGCATCAGCCTTGCCGAGCCCCAGGAACCACTCCTCGAACTCGGTGGTGCCGAGCACTTCGACCATGAGTATGCCTCTTGTGGACTAGTCCGTCAAGGGAATAGTCAGTCCGTGATCAGTCCACGGGAAGGTATGAAGAAAGGCCAGCTCTTCTGCTTTGAGACGACGTTTACGCGTAGGGTATCCTGAAGGCAAGACGCAGGACAAGCCGCCTTGATCGAAATTTCCGGGACTTGTCGATTTCCGGGCGCGTCGTTCGTCTTGATTGCAGAGGCCGGGAACACGCCGCGCGGTGCGGCCGAAACAGCCCGGCCGGTGATTACGACCAAGACACGACCCGAGAGGAGCGACCGATGCGATTCATGATGCTCATGATCCCCAAGGGGTACGAGACCGCCGAGCCTGGAGTCATGCCCGACGCCAAGGGCGTCGAGAAGATGATGAAGTACAACGAGGCCTTGCAGAAGGCCGGCATTCTGCTCGCGCTCGACGGGCTGCATCCCCCGTCGATGGGCGCGCGGGTGTCGTTCGCCGGCGGTAAGCCCACGGTGACGGACGGGCCCTTCGCCGAGGCGAAGGAGGTGCTCGGCGGCTACTGGATGATCAACGTGGGCTCCCGGGAAGAGGCGATCGAGTGGGCGTCGAGGTGCCCGGGTTCCGAGAACGAGATCATTGAGATCCGGCAGGTGCAGGAGATGTCGGACTTCCCCGAGGATGTCCAGAAGGCCGCGGAGGGCTTCGCCGAGATGCAGGCGCAGTCGGGCCAGCGCCCGGCTTGAGCCAGGTTCTGCCGGCTCCTGATTCCGCCCTTGACAGCCCCGGACGCGACTGATGTAATCCCGGGCGTCTGTCAGGCCTGTACGTAGAACCGTGTAGACCGACGATACCGACGTGAAACTGATGAGCATGACGACCGACCTTCGTTCCGCTTCCGCCACTGCGCCCCTGGGTGCCTGGCGGGGCCATGCTCATCCTCATCATGCCTTGAGCTGAGCCGGGTCGCGTCCCGGCATCGCCGGCCCGGGACGAGAGCCACCTACCGCTCAACAACGCCTCCTTCCGGGTCCGGGAGGAGGTTTTTGTTTTGGAGACACTCAACGCCGGCCCCGCCGCCGACGCCAGCAGGGCGACGCTGATCGCCACCCTGACGGCTCCCCTGCGCGTTCACCGGACCGCCGGGGCTGCCGGGGTAACTTCGGAGACTTCGGAGACTTCGGAGGATCTTGCCGGCCTGACCGCCGCCGACTGGCTGGAGATGCGTGCCGACCTCCTCGGCGATCTCGATCCAGCTCCCCTGCGCAAGGCGTTTCCGGGAAAGCTCCTCTACACGCTGCGCAGCCGCTCCGAGGGCGGCGCCGCCGAGATCTCGGCGGAGCGCCGCCGGCGCCGGCTGATCGACGCGGCGTCGCGCTACGACCTGGTGGACCTGGAGATGGCTCGGGATCTCACGCCCGACGTGCTGCGGGCCGTGCCGCCTGAGCGCCGGGTGATCTCCTGGCATGGCCCGGTTACGCCGCTCTCCGGGCTGCAGAGCACGTTCCGGAAGATGGCCACAGTCGACGCGCTGCTGTACAAGCTGGTTCCGGCCGCGGCCCAGCCCGGCGAGGAGCTGTCGGTGCTGCTCTTCCTGAAAGGGCTGGAGCGGCGGGACGTCACCGCGTTCTGCACCGGATTGAGCGGCGCCTGGACGCGCCTGGTGGCCCCCAGGCTCGGCGCGCCCGTAGTCTACGGCGCAGCCGGCGAGATCGCCGGGGCGCCCGGACAGCCGACGATCCGGCGGCTGATCGAGGACTTCGGGCTGCCCTCCCTGCCGCCGGTCGAGGCGCTCTTCGGCGTCGTCGGCAATCCCGTCTCCCACTCGCTGTCCCCCCGAATCCACAACACCGCCTACCGCGAGCTGGGCATCCCGGCCCTGTTCCTGCCATTTCATTGCGAGTCGTTCGGGGACCTCTGGCTGGAGGTGGTGGAGTCGGGGGTCATGAACGAGATCGGCCTGCCGATCCGGGGCCTCGCGGTGACCACACCCTACAAAGAGGCCGCGCTGGCAGTGGCGGGCGCCGAAAGCCCGCGCGCCGGGCTCATCGGCGCCGCGAACACGCTGGTCTGGAACCAGGGCGTGTGGGAGGCCGAAGCCACCGATCCGGACGGCGTGGTGCTGCCGTTGCGCGGCCGGGGCATAGCGGTGGAGGGTCGAGCCGCCGCCGTGGTGGGCACCGGCGGGGCCGGGCGCTCGGCGGCGGCGGGACTCTCGACGGCCGGCGCGCAGGTGACGCTGTTCAACCGCGGCCGGGAGCGCGGCCTGCATGCGGCGTCGCTCCTCGGGCTGCCGTTCGTGCCACTGGAGGATCTCGATCCTTCCGGCTTCGACATCCTGGTCAACGCCACCTCCCTGGGGCGCCAGGACGAAGAGGCCCTGCCGTTTCCAGTCGACGCGCTGCGCCCGGGAGCGGTGGTGGTCGACATGGTCTACGGCTCCGAGCCGACGCCGCTTCTGCGTGCTGCCGCCGCGCGGGGGGCCGTGACGGTCGACGGCCGCGAGGTGTTGATCGGACAGGCCGTGCAGCAGTTCCGGATGATGACCGGCCGCGAGCTGCCCGTGAACCTCGCCCGCCGGGTGGCCGGTTTGCCGGGTCGATCCGAACGAGCGTCCGAACGGGAGACGCAGCCGTGAAGGTCTCCGCCGCCCTTCCCACCGGGGTCGCCGCGCTGCTCTTCGAGAGCGCCCGGCGACGCCGCGAGATGGAGCAGATCCTGGTCGACCGCGTCATCGGCGCCGGCTACGCCGAGGTGATTTTGCCGATTCTCGACTACCTGGAGCCGTACGAGACGCTGCTCACGCCGGCCAGCCGCGGCGAGCTGTACCGCTTCATCGACCGGGACGGCGAGCAGCTCGCACTGCGCGCCGACTTCACGCCCATGCTCGCGCGGCTCCTGGCGCCGCGGATCGGCGCCTTTCCCCTGCCGCTGCGGGTCTTCTACCGCGGCGACGTGATCCGCTACGAAGAAGAGCGGGCCGGGCATCAGCGGGAGCTGTTCCAACTCGGCGCCGAGCTGCTCGGAGTCGCCGGGGAGGCGGGCGAGCACGAGGTGCTCCGGCTCTTCCTGGAGGCGATCGTGGCGAGCGGCGTCGGCGAGGACGTGCCGGTGCAGGTGGTGCTCGGCCTCGCGGGGGCTCTCGATGCGTTGCTTCTCGACGGCGCCGTATCGGGTTCTGGCCTGGATCCCGCGGAAGTGGCCGCGGCGGTCGCCAGGCGGGAGCGCGCCGTTGTGCGCCGCTGCTGTCCGAAGCTTCTCCCGGTCCTGGAGACCGGCCTGCCCGCGGACCCGGACGATCTCGGCGAGACCGCCGCGCAACGCCTGCGGGGGCTTCTCGCCCTGTGCGCCGAGCTGTCCGAGGCAGTGCCGCAGGTCCGATTGGTCGTCGACCTGGCCGAGTTCGCGCGCCACGGCCTTGATCCGCGGCTGGCGGCAGGCCAGGGCGAGCGCTCCTACTACGACGGACTGGTCTTCCGTGCCTTTGCCGGCTCCTCGGCCCTTCCCATCGGCGGCGGCGGGCGCTACGACCGGATGTTCCGCGCCCTGGGGGCGGAGGTGTCGGCGGTCGGGTTCTCGGTATCCGTCGATCGCCTGGTTGAAGCGGGAAAGGGGCCGCGATGATCCGCATGGCCCTCCCCAAGGGACGCAACCTGGAGCCGGCGCTGGCCGCGTTCCGCACCGCGGGCATCCCGCTGCTCGGGCTCGATCCGACCGGCCGCAGCCTGCGCACCCGCCTGGCCGAGGGGGTCGAGATCCTGTCCCTCAAGGACTGGGATCTGCCGCTTTACGTGGAGCATGGCGTGGCGGACTGCGGCATCGTCGGCAGCGACGTGCTGGCCGAGGTGGACGGCGACCTGCTGATACCGGTCCGCCTGCGGGCTGGGCGGTCGCGGATGTCCTTGATCGGCCGCTCGGCCGAATCCGTGCCGGAGCCGGGCGGCCAGGTGCGCCTGGCGACCAAGTACCCGAACACGGCCCGCCGGTTCCTTGCCGAGCAACCCTGGGGAGCCGAGATCGTGAAGCTCTCCGGCTCGATCGAGCTGGCGCCGCTGCTCCATCTCGCGGAGCTGGCGCTGGACATCGTCCAGACCGGACGGACGCTGACCGAGAATGGGTTGGTGGAGATCAAGACCGTCGCGGAGGTGTCGGCGTGCCTGGTGCTGAACCGGGCCTCGTTCCAGCGTCACCGGGTTCTATTCAACGATTGGATCGGCCGCCTCGAGGCGGCGGAGGTAGTGTCGTGAGCGCTCTCACCGTGGTCGATGCGGATTCCCGCGCCGGACGGCGCGCCGTCGAGCGGCTGGTCCGCCGGGGCGAGGGAGTCCTGGACGAGACGACGCTGCGCAAGGCGGCGCGCATCGTGGAGAAGGTCCGCCGGAAGGGGGACCGCGCCCTTCTGGACTTCGCGCGCCGGCTCGATGGAGCGGACGCTGTCGCCGTCACGGATCTGGCTTTGCACGGTTCCGCCGAATCCGGGGATCTGCCCGCCGGCTTCGCCGAAGCGCTGGAGCGGGCCATCGCGGCCGTGGAGCGGTTCCACCTGCCGCAGGTCCGGAGCGGGTACCGGCTGGAGGACGAGGACGGGGTCGTGCTGGACGAGCGCATCCAGCCGTTGCGGCGCGTCGGGATCTACGTCCCCGGAGGACGGGCGGCCTATCCGTCGACGGTCGTGATGACGGTCGTCCCCGCGCGGCTGGCCGGCGTGGGCGAGATCGCGGTGGCCACGCCGCTCGGCTCGTACCGGTCGAACGCCGCCCTGCGCTACACGCTGGAACGGCTGGGAGTCTCGGAAGTCTGGGGGATGGGCGGCGCGCACGCCGTGGCCGCCTTCGCCTACGGCACGGAGACGATCCGGAGAGTCGACAAGATCGTCGGTCCGGGGAGCGCCTGGGTGACTGCTGCGAAGAAGCTGGTGGTCGGCGACGTGGCCATCGACGGCATCGCCGGGCCGAGCGAGGTGCTGATCGTGGCGGATGCCGACTCGGATCCCGCGCTCCTGGCGGCCGACCTGCTCGCCCAGGCGGAGCACGACCCGCTGGCCGCGGCGGTGTTGATCGTCACGGATGCGAAGCTGGCCAAGCGGGTGGCCCGGGAGACGGAGTCGCAGCTGCGCGGGCTCTCGACCGGGACGACGGCCCGGGCCTCCCTGGAACGCTTCGGTGCGGCGCTCGTCGTCCGCGATCTGGAAGAGGCGCTGGCCCTGGTCGAGCGGATCGCGCCGGAGCACCTTCAACTCGTGGGAGAGCGGGCCGAGGCGCTGGCGCCGCGGGTGGAGTCGGCCGGCGCCATCTTTCTGGGGGCCGCGACACCGGAGGTGTTCGGCGACTACATCGCCGGCCCGAGCCACGTGCTTCCCACCTGCGGCAGCGCCCGCTTCGCCTCGTCGTTGGGCGTCGAGGACTTCCTGCGGCGCAGCCACGTGATCCGGTTCACCCCGGCTGCGGCGGCCCATCGGGCGTCGGCCGCGGCCACCCTGGCCGACGCCGAAGGCCTGCCCGCTCACGCGGCGTCGGCGAGACGGAGGCTCGGATGATCCGGCCGATCGATCCCGTGTCCCTGGTCCGGCCCGAGATGCGCCGGCTCTCGGCCTATCACCTGGACCTGAGCCCGTGCCGGCACAAGCTCGACCAGAATGAAGTCCCCTGGGATCTGCCGCGCCGGATCAAGCTCGCCGTGACCGAGGGTCTCCTGGCCGCCGACTGGGCCCGCTATCCGGATTTCCACGGCGACGACCTGCGCCGTGATCTGGGGCGGATGCACGGCTGGCCGTGGGAGGGGATCCTGGTCGGCAACGGCTCCAACGAGCTGCTCGCCACGGCCCTCGAAGCGCTGGTGGCGCCCGGCACCGAGGTGATCGGCGGCGAGCCGAGCTTCGGCCTCTACCGCATGTTCGTGCAGCGTTCGGGCGGCGTGCCGCGCTTTCTCCTCCGCCCGGACCTCCGTCGGCCGGCTCTGCTCATGGACGAGATCGAGGCCGAGGTGGAGCGCAATCCGCGTCGGCCGGTCCTCCTCTGCACGCCGAACAATCCGACCGGGGACGCGCTGCCGCCGGAGTGGGTGGCCGCGCTGCTGGAGCGTCTGGAGGGCCCGCTGCTGCTGGACAACGCCTACGGCGAGTTCTGCCGCTACGACTACCGGCCGCTCCTGAGCCGGTATCCGCACCTCCTCCTGTTCAGGACGTTCTCCAAGGCCTGGTCGCTCGCCGGCCTGCGGCTGGGCTACCTGATGGCCCGTCCGGCGCTGGTCGCCGAGCTGATCAAGGTGAAGCTGCCCTACAACCTGGGCCACGCGGCGGCGCTCGCGGGCCGCGCCGTGCTGGCGGAGGACGCGGAGGCCAAGCGCCGGGTGAGGGTGATCATCGCCCGCCGGGCGCAGTGGGCGCGCATGCTGACCGAGGAGGGTTTCGAAGTCTTCCCCTCGGAGGCGAACTTCCTTCTCATCCGCTGCGACGGCCCGGACAGGGCGCGGCAGGTACGGGACGGGCTCGCGGCGCGCGGCATCCGCATCCGCGACGTGGGCCATTACCCCGGGCTCGCCAACTGCCTGCGGGTCAGCGTCGGGAGCGGGATGGCGCTCCGGGAGACGAACCTGGCGCTGGAGGAGATCCGGGAGGGCGTGCCGGTCGAGGAGACGCGGCTGTCGACCGAGCCTCTGAGGCGGAGCCCTCACCCCCCCGGCCCCCCTCTCCCGCCTCCCCTCCCCCCTCCCCGGGAGAGGGGGGAGGAAGACCAAAACCACGACGAGGAAGAAGAGGTAGAACTGGGTTCACTCGACCCTCTGGACGGATTGGAGTGGGACGAGATGGCGCTCGACACCGGTCTCCCCTCTCCCAGGCCCTCTCTCAAGACAGAGGATGGGGAGGTGGGAGAGGGGCAGGGGGTGAGGGCCTCGCGAGTCGAACGTGCAACCAAGGAGACGATGATCCGACTCGCCCTGTCTCTCGACGGCGGGCCGCGCAGCATCGACGTTCCGAACGGCTTCTTCGGCCACATGCTGGAAGCGCTGGCGACCCACGGCGGGCTGGGGCTGGAGCTGGAAGCCGAGGGCGACACCGAGATCGACCTTCATCACACGGTGGAGGACGTGGGGATCGCCCTGGGCGACGCCCTGGCCGCGGCGCTCGGCGACCGGCGCGGGATCGTCCGCTTCGCCCACGCCTACGCGCCGCTTGACGAAGCCCTGGCGCGGGCCGTCGTGGATCTGTCGGGCCGCGGAAGCTTCGCGTGGAGCGCGCCGCGGGAGGTTGCAGCCGGCTGGGTCACCGCGGACTTCCCCCTCACCCTGGTCGCCGACTTCTTCCAGGCCTTTGCGGACCGCGGAAGACTGACGCTGCACCTCGACGTGCTCTCGGCGCGCAACGGCCACCACGCGGCGGAAGCGGCGTTCAAGGCGGCGGCTCTGGCAATTCGGGCGGCGGTGGCGGTTAGGACCGGATCCTCCGAGGTGCCGAGCACCAAGGGAACGCTTTCGGTATGAGCACGCCGTCGGGCATCGAGGTGACGGTCGTCGATACCGGGGTCGGCAACCTCGGCAATCTCGCGCGGGCGCTGGAGCGGCTGGGCGCGGCGGTCGAGATCACGGCCGACCCGGCGCGGGTGGCGGCCGGCCGCTGCCTGATCCTGCCGGGCGTCGGGGCCTTCGCGCCGCCGCGGGAGGTTTTGCGCGGAGCCCTGGAACAGGCGCTGCGAGAGGCCCTGGACCAGGGCGCCTGGCTGCTCGGGATCTGCGTCGGATTCCAGCTCCTGTTCGATCGCGGCGAGGAGTTCGACGCCGTGGACGGCTTGGGGCTTCTCTCGGGCCGGGTGACCCGCCTGCCGGAGACCGTCCCCGTGCCGCACATCGGATGGAACCGGCTGCACGGCACCTCGGACCATCCCCTGCTGGCCGGGCTGGACGGCCGCTACGTCTACTTCGTCCACAGCTACGCCCCGGAGGACGTTCCCGGCGAGCTGGTCCTGGCCCTCTGCACCCACGGGCGGGCCTTTCCCGCGGTCGTCGGGAAGGGACGCGTGATGGGGACCCAGTTCCATCCGGAGCGCAGCGGCGAGACCGGGCTCCGCCTGCTCCGCAACTTTCTGGAGGCCTCTCATGGATCTGCTGCCGGCGATTGACCTCCGGCATGGCCGGGCCGTCCGGCTGCGGCAGGGCGACGACGCCCGCGCCACGATCTACGGTGGCGACCCTCTCGCCGTCCTGGACGGATACGTCCAAGCCGGAGCGCGGATCGTCCACGTCGTGGACCTCGACGCGACCTTCGGCGAGGCGCCGCAACGGGAGCTGATCGCCAGGATGCCGGGCCGCGGCGCCGCGATCCAACTCGGCGGCGGTCTGCGCGACCGCGACTCCGTACGCTGGGCCCTGGACGCGGGCTGCGACCGCGCGGTGGTCGGCTCGATGGTGGCCCGGGACGTCGAGGCGTTCCGCGCCCTGGCCCAGGAGCATCCCGGAGCCCTGGTCCCGGCGCTCGACGTCGAAGCCGGCGAGGTGCGCATTGCCGGCTGGACCGAGGGGACGGCCTGGCGGCTGCCCGAGCTCTGCGTCCGGCTGCGCGGTCTTCCCTGCCCGGCGGTTCTCGTCACGGACGTGGAGAGGGACGGTATGCTCTCCGGTCCCAACCTGGAGCTGGCCCGCCGCGTCGCCACGGCCTCGGGCATTCCGGCTCTCCTGTCCGGCGGCGTCCGGTCGCTGGAGGATCTGGCCACGGCACGGGAGATCCCGGAGATCGCCGGCGCGATCGTGGGCCGGGCGATCTACGAGGGCCTCTTCACGGTGGAAGAGGCGCTGGCCGCCTGCAGGGGAGCCCGGCCATGATTCTCTCCAATCTCGCGCGGCGCGTCATCCCCTGTCTCGACGTGGCCGGGGGCCGGGTGGTGAAGGGCGTGCGCTTCGAGAACCTGGTGGACCAGGGCGACCCGGCGGAGTCCGCCTTCCGCTATGCGGAGCAGGGTGCGGACGAGATCGTCTTCCTCGACATCGCGGCCACGGATGAGGAAAGAGGCACCTTGCTCGATGTCGTTCGCCGGACGGCCGAGCGGTTGTTCATTCCACTCACCGTCGGCGGCGGGATGCGGACCGTAGACGACATTGCCAAAGCGCTGCGCATGGGCGCAGACAAGGTCGCGATCAACTCGGCCGCGATTCGAGAGCCGGAGCTGATCACCATTGCGGCCAGGCGGTTCGGGTCCCAGTGCGTGGTCGCGAGCATTGACGCGCTCGGGCAAGACGGAACGTGGGAAGTGTACGCGAACGGCGGAAGAGAGCCGACGGGGCCGACGCATCC